>NZ_VTSX01000010.1:0-135694 GCF_008329705.1 Chryseobacterium sp. SN22
AAGCAGCAGATTTAAAGGTAGATGTCGATATGGATAAAGGGGGCAGTTCAGATGGTTTGATGTCCAATCCTATTTTATGGGTTGCAGTAGCACTGATCCTTATTCTTATCGTTGCTTTGGCAGCAAGAGGAAACGGAAGCAGCAGAGCTTAAAAACAGGTAGGTTATACGAAAACAGGATATCTTTATCCTGCTAAAAATGAATTAAAACAGGCTGTCTAAAGAATTAGGCAGCCTTAAATTTTGCTATTTCCTCTAAAGTCATAGTGCCGAAAGCTTTTCTGAACTTTAATTATTATAAGGTTTCCTGACAATTTTATTTCATTATTTTTAACAAAAAATTATATTTTTCGCAGTGGTTTTGTAACCTTCTTATCAATAGTTTTGTCTTCTCTATAAAGCAAACTAATGACAAAATTCTTAACTTCCTTATTTTTATTTTTTACCATATTATTTTTCGGGCAAGGCCAGTTGAAAGTTTCCAGCAGAACAGACAAAAAGCCTATTTATGATGCAGCGGTATATTGTGAAGATGAACTTCTCGGAAAAACCGATCTTAACGGTATTTTATCCTTTAAAACAAAATGTAAAAAGGTGGAAATCCTGGCCAGTAATTTTCAGGATGTGACCGCCGACGTAAAGAAATCAATGGAAGTGACGATGCAGCCTTTATCTGAAAAAATGGGCACCATCGACAAAGTGGTTATTCAGGATAAAAGCGACCCGAAGGCCCTGAGAATTCTGGATGAAGTGAACAAAAGAGCCAAAGAAAACTCGCCCAAGTCCCTGGATTCCTACAATTTTAAATCCTACACTAAATTTTCGATCGATGTTGATAAAGACTCAGTAGATATTTATAAAAACTTTCTGGCGGTTAGAAAAGATTCACTTTCAAAAGTGGATAAAAAGGAAGTGAAGCAGACCAAAAAAGATGAAAAGGATTCTCTGACGGCGGAAGATTTTATCCAGGCTTCAGCGGAAGGCCAGATGTTTCTCTGGGAAAAAGCGGCCGAATACAAATATTCCAAAAGCTTCGGCGAAAAAACCAATATCATCGACAACCGGATGTCGGGTTTCAAAAATCCGATCTATGAAGCCCTGGCGATCAATATTTCCAACCTCGACCGGATCCCGAGACAGCTGAGGCCCGAAAACAGGAAACTGTTCAACTTTTATCTCTCCGATACCCTGCAGCTTGACGGAAGAAAAACCTATGTGATCAAATTCAAGGAAATTACTGACAAAAAGAAGCAAAACCCAAGAAAATTCAACGGGAAAATCTATGTAGATTCTGAAACCTACGCCTTAAAAAAGTTTGAAAGCAGCAGCAAGAAGAAAAGTGAAGGCGAAATCGTCTCCGTCTGGAAGCCCATCGGCGGAAAATGGTTCCTGGATTACGAAGACATGAGGGTAAAGATGGGAGACCAGAGTTTTGACATCTCCAAAAAAGACAGCCTGAAACCGGGCCAGAAAGAAAAATACAACCAGAAAAGCTTTGGCAATTACCTGTATGTAAAAAACCGCTTTTTCGATTTTGAGCTGAATAAAGAACAGAAAGCGTCCGACTTTAAAGGATACTCGCTGGAAGTGAAGAATTCTGACGGCAGCCTTCTGGATCAATACCGGACCGATAGCCTGACGGCGAGGGAAAGTGCCACCTACACCAAAATCGACAGCTTTGTACAGAAGTACGATTTTGAAAAAAAACTCAATACCTTAACCCAGCTGATGCGGGGGAACCTGCGGTATAAAATCATTGATTTCGATATCACCAAGCTTTTCACATACGATCAGTACCAAGGTGTGAGATTAGGAATGGGAATCAAATTGAATGAAAAATTCAGCAAAACCTTTTCACCGGACGGATATTTCGGATACGGCTTTAAAGATCACCGGTGGAAATACGGTCTGGGTCTGGATGTCAGATTATCGCAGAAAAGAACTTCGGTGTTCCGGGTTGAATACATCGAAGATATTTTTGCGGCAGGAAGGTTCAGCAATGCGATGTGGGATATGATGATGAAAATTCCGGACCTCAACCTAGACCTTCACAATGCTACTTTCTATAGAAATCAGAAATGGGGTACTTCCTTCCTGTATGATATTTCGAATTCGTTGAGCATAAAAATCGCACTGAATAAAGAAAAACAGCAGGCCCGTTTCGATTATCAGTACAAAGACCTCGGAAATGCCTTCGACAATGCCAGCGCGGTCCTTTCCCTGAAATTCTCTCCGAATGATAAAAACATCATGACGCCAACCGGAAAATACACCTACGAAAAAGGCTATCCTCAAATATTTATGAATTATGAACAGGGTTTCAGAACCTTGGGGGGAAACCTGGATTATCACCGGCTGGATGCTTTAATCATTCATCAATTCAGGTCAAAACTGGGCTTTACCAACATCAAGCTTTTCGGAGGCCTTTCTTCCGGAAATGCGCCGATCTGGAAAAACTTTGAACTTGCCGGACAAAGGGACCTGACTCTGGAGAAATGGACATCCGCCGTCAGCACGCCTTCCAATCTGGGATTTGCCACCATGCCGGCCGGAACTTTCTTTGCCGATAAATTCGTTGCCTTTAAAGTGTCACAATATCTTCCCTTCAGGTTCAAGACTTTAGGAAAAAGATATTCGAACATTGAGCTTGAATACCAGGCGGCCGTCGGAAATATGAAAAACCGGGGAGACCATCAATTCATGTTCCAGGTTTTGGATCATTACTATCAGGAAGCCGGAGTAATTTGGAACGGCTTTTTAGGAAGCCGATACAGTGTAGGCTTTTCCTACCGGTTAGGCTATTATCAGACTTCAGAATTTAAAGATAATTTCGGGATTAAGGTTAAATTCAATTTACTGAACTAACAGTATCCTTTAATGATGATCATTATTGTTTCGATGGAGCGGACTTTTGGTCCGCTCTTTTATTTTTCACAGATTTCATGGCTGTTTGCGCATATTACTAGCTTTTATACTTTCCTGGAAGAATATTACTAAGCCTATTCATCCCTTAAGGATCTAACATAGTATCAGAGATTCACTTGGAAAGATCTGCTGCAGATTACCTGTATTATTTTGATTCATTCTAATTATTGAAACTCCCGTAACATTCCGTTGCTTTTCATAAGGAAAATTTAATTTCCCTGCCACAGCTATTAAAATCCAATTAATACCAGAACACTAGCTTTGCAGCATCGAAATAAAGCAATTATGAAAATCCAAAAAACGATGGGCGTGCTGTTTTTAGCAGCGGCACTTTTCCAGAACTGTAGTGATGAAACAACTGATCCTAATGAAAATCCGGTAAACCAGAACATTAAAATCGAGAACTACTCTAAAGAATCTGCTTTTGCCTATGGCATGAGCGGTTTTGAAAACCTGAACATCACCACTTTAATTTCCAGCTCTGATGTGCTTGCCGGAAGTCCGAACTTCGTGTTTGCAGGACAGCCGGACGGAATGGGTATCATGAAAGATCCCAATTCAGACGGATATCTGATGATCACCAACCATGAAATTACCAAATCAGTCTCCAGAGTCTATTTAGATAAAACTTTCAAACCGGTAAAAGGGGAATACATCCTGAACGGCATCGGAGGAATGACCAGACTATGTTCCGCAACATTGGCTACGGTTGCAGAGCATGGGTTCAGTGCTTTCCTTACAGCCGGGGAATCCGGAGAAGAAAGTATGGTACATGCGATTAACCCGCTTGCAGCCGCTGCTCAGGCTGCAGACCAATCCAGGGTAAAGCCGGCATTAGGAAAAGCTTCAATGGAAAATGCCGTTCCGCTTCCTAAAGATATTTCCAACGGGAAAACCTATATTATGATCGGTGAAGACCAGTCTTTCAGCTCTTCCCACCAGTCGGCAGGACAGCTGATCATGTATGTCTCCGATACCCAGGGTGATCTGAACAACGGTAAATTATACGCTTTGAAGAGAACCAACAACAATTACACGGAGACGAACATGACAAAAGGAAGCCAGTACGATGTGGAATTTGTGGAAATCTCCAACGCCAAGAACCTTACCGGAGCACAGATCAATCAGAAAAATATCGATAACAACGCGATCCGTTTTTCAAGGGTTGAAGATGTGGATTACCGGAAAGGAGCCGGAAAAGGAAGAGAAATCTACTTTACCGCTACAGGAGAATCTTCAGACGGGGTAAATCCGAAAGCCGGACTGACAATGTGGGGAAGGGTGTACAAACTTGTCCTGAACGAAAACAATATGCTTACCGGAAAACTTGAAGTAGTAGCTGAAGGAGATTCAAACCCGGGAAGCAACCTGATCAATCCGGATAACCTTTGTGTAACGGAGAATTATGTATATATCCAGGAAGACGGGGATTCATACTACCCTGCTGCCACGCACGATTCTTATATCTGGCAGCTGAACATCAGCACCAAGCAGTACAAGCCATGGCTGAATATGAAGCACAACAGAAACGACGCTGCATGGCAGACCGCCTACAACCAGTCGGGACAGCTGACGAAATGGGGATCATGGGAATACGGTGCGATGATTGATATTTCAGACATCATCGGTGTTCCCAATACTTTTGCGGTAAACATCCATTCCCATACCTGGCAGAAAGATGCTTTTGCCAATGCAGACGGGGCCGGGGTAAATACCAACAAAGAAGGCGGACAGACCCTGATCATCAGAAACGTTCAAAAATAAAATTACTATCATTCTTAACAGGTATCAGTAGGAGAAATTCTGCTGATACTTTTTCATATCCTATGAAAATCATTCTTAAATATCCTTTCGCTGTTTTTCTTTTCATCATTTTTATCGTATTCGGGACTTTGCAGTGTACGCAGAATCAGCAGCCGCTTCAGGATGACCTTTCCGAAGTGAAAAGAGAGCTTTTCAGAAACAATAATGACTTTCTGAGCCGGACCAACCAGCTGATGGAAATGATATCCGGAACTCAGGACCAGGCATCGCTTCAGAGAAAATTTGAAGAACTCAGGACAACCTATAAAAAAATGGAATGGGCGGTCGAATATTTCCTTCCGCAGACCGCACGCTTCATTAACGGGCCTGCCCTTCCTGAAATCGAAATGCAGGAACATACGGAAATTGAACCTGAAGGACTACAGGTCCTGGAAGAACTGCTCTATCCTTATGATCCGGCCAATAAAGAGGAAGTGATCCGTATGCTTAAAAACCTTATCAATAAAAGCAATGCCATTAAAGTAAACTTCCAGGCCATCACCATTTCCAAAGACCAGGTATTTGATGCCCTGAGACAGGAAGTGTTCAGGATTTCCAGCCTGGGAATTGCAGGATTCGATACTCCGGTTTCAGCCACTTTTTTAAAGGAAATCCCTTACGCCTTAAATGCTGTAAAGACTACTCTTCAACAGATTGCCACGGAAAAATCAAAAGAAAAAGCACTGCCTGAAATCAATACGGAAATTGATGCTTCCGCCGCTTACCTGAAAAAGAACACGGATAAAAATACATTCGACTATATCAATTTTATCCCCGATCACCTGAATACCATTACTTCGCTGATGATCGATTTTCAGAAACAGGAGGATATTCCGGCTATCGAAGTTACTTCGGCGCTCAACAAAAAGGCCAGGACCTTCTACTCCAAAAACGCATTCAATCCCAATGCATTTGTTCCCGGAAAACAGTTTGAAATGTCTGTTGAAAAAGTGAAGCTCGGTAAACAGCTTTTTAATGACAATATCTTATCCGATAACAATTCCCGGAGCTGTGCTACCTGCCATATCGCAGAAAAGGCATTTACCGACGGACGGGAAAAATCCATGTCGCTTACCGATTCGCCTTTGCAGAGAAATACGCCTTCGCTGAGCTATTCGGCTTTCCAGCACGGCCAGTTCTGGGATATGCGTAAGGATGATCTGGAAGGACAGAGTTCTGCTGTGATTACCAATAAAGAAGAAATGCATGGCGACCTCAGCAAAATTATCGCGAAGATCAACGCCAATGCACAATACCGTACTGCATTTGCAAATATTTACAAAGGAAAGAATGCCGAAATCTGGCAGCTGCAGAATGTACTGGCCAGCTACATCCGCTCCCTTGCGTCATTCACTTCGGATTTTGACGAATATATGAGAGGGAATAAAAAGGCAATGACGAAAAGCCAGAAAAAAGGGTTTAACCTATTTATGGGGAAAGCCCAATGCGCCATCTGCCATTTCTTACCGCTTTTTAACGGGACGGTTCCGCCGAATTATACCAAAACCGAGCAGGAAGTCCTGGGGATTGCAGAGAATTCATCCAACCGGACAGCAGACAAAGATTCGGGGCGGGGTAAATTCCACGAAACGGTAGCTTTTTTACAGCATTCCTTTAAAACACCTACCCTGAGGAACATCAGTAAAACAGCACCTTATATGCATAACGGCGGTTACAAAACTTTGCAGGAAGTCATGCAGTTCTACAATAAAGGCGGTGGAAAAGGGCTCGGCCTGAAAGCCGGTAACCAGACGCTTTCCGATGCTCCGCTGGATCTGTCTGAAAAGGAAATGGCGGAAGTCATCGATTTTCTAAACGCACTTGACGATCATTAACAATCCCGGAAATTCCGGGATTTTTTGTGACCTGAAAATTCCGATAAAACTTTGTATTAATTTTTCCCGTAAAAACAAGTTCAGGCTACGGTAAGTGAAAGACATTCCTTCTAATCTATAAAATTTTGTTAACCTGCTAAAACCGGACGGTAAAAACTTTTCCGTGCGGAGAAATATTATTAATTTTGAAAGGTTTTTTTATGAAAAGGATTTTATTGTTTTTAGGTCTTTTATTCTGGATTTTTGGTTTCTCACAATCGAAAGTTACCGCCATTGAAGGCATTACCATCGAAGACAAAAGCGATCCGAGAGCATTGGAAATCCTGAAGAAAGTCAACCAGGTGTTTCGGGAAAACTCACCCAAGACCCTGGATTCCTATTCTTACAAATCGTATGAAAAAATTTCTTTGGACATCGACGAAGACAGCATTTCGCAGTATAACAAATTTTTTGAGGAAACCGGAATGTTCAGGGAAAAACGCAGAAAAGATTCGCTGAACAACATTTCGGCGCGAAAAATATTTTCCAAAAGCAAACTCTTCCTCTGGGAAAGGGCGCAGGAATTTCTGTACTCCAAACAATACGGTGAAAAAATCAATATCCTTGACAACCGGATTTCCGGGCTGAAGCAGCCGATCTACGAAATGATTGCCCTCCAGCAAAGCAACCGGGACAAGCTTCCCGATCAGCTGAAACAGGAAAACCGCGGACTGTACCGGTTTTTCCTTACGGACACCATTGAAATGGACGGCCGGAAAAACTTTGTTATCCGCTTCAGGGAAGTCAATTTTAAAAAGCCGGATAAAAAACGGAAATACAACGGTGCCATTTATGTGGATACCGAAACCTACGGCGTTAAGAAGATCGAAAATTTCAGCAAGAATAAGAACGACGGCATTATTACCAGCACCTGGATTTTCTTTCATAACAAATGGTTTCTGGCCCATGAAACCGTAAAGCTGAAGATGAGCAACATGAAGCTTGAAGAAGAAGATCCTCAGCATTCCGACGAAAAAACGGACCGGAAGAAGAGACAGACCTTCGGAACCTATGCTTTTCTGACTTCCCGGTATTTTGATTATCAGTCTCCCGCGGATAACAGCCCCGCGGATTTTAAAGGGTATACCTTTTCCGTAAAAAATATACTCGGAAATACCCTGGACCGTTACCGTACCGATCCGCTGACAGAACGGGAAAAAAACACCTACAAAACCATCGACAGCCTGGGCCGCAGATACAACATCGACAATAAAGCACAGATTCTAAGCGGTCTGCTGAATGGCCAGATCCGTGCAGGTGTGATGGATTTTGCGGTGGATGAGATCGTCAATTACAATTTATATGAAGGATTCCGGGTCGGCCTGAAAGCCAAGCTTAACGAAAATTTCAGCCCTTATTTCTCCCCGGATTATACATTCGCCTATGGTTTTAAAGACGATAAGTGGAAGTACAGGATTGGGCTGGATATGAAAACGACCCTCGAAAAAGACTCTTATTTTCGGGTGGAATATTATGATGACGTAACTGCTTCGGGTGAATTCTCGCGCAGGTTGTGGAATTTTAAGATGCGTATGGCCAATTACGGAAATAACCTGAATAACGACCGGTATTACCATTACAGAGGTGCATCCGTATCTTACCTGAATGATGTTACCAACGGGCTCACACTGGTTTTCGCGGCACGCAGGAACCTGGAAGAAGCCATGTTCGACTATTCTTTTCAGGGAAGAGGTTCTTCGTTTGAAAATTTCAACACCCTGTTTACCCTGAAATATTCCCCCAACTCTACCAATATTATGACTCCGCAGGGAAAATCGCTGATCGACCAGAAGTACCCGGAACTTTATTTTAATTATGAGCAGAGCTATAAGATGTTTGGCGGAGACTTAAGGTATGCGCGATTCGATGCCCTTTTTGTTTACAATTTTAAAACCATGTTCGGAACAACGGGATTCAGACTGTATGGAGGGATGGTTTTCGGAGGCGCCCCGATCTGGAAAAACTTTACCATGAACGGACTGGCCTCGCCGAGAAGGGATTTTAATTTTAACCTTACCTCATTCCTCGGTTTTGCTACTCTGGAAGGCGGGAAATATTACAACGACCGTTTTGTAGCCTATTATTTTACCCATAAGCTGCCATTGTATTTTAAAAGTTTCGGCCAGAATATTTCGAGCTTCGACTTTGTCCTGCGCGGAACCATCGGAGATATGGAAAAAGCAGAATACCACCAGTTCAGGTTCCGCCCGCTGAACCATCTTTACCAGGAAGTCGGTCTGGAATGGAACAATTTCCTTTCCACATACTTCAACCTGGGATTGTTTTACCGGGTCGGTTATTATACCACCCACAACTTTAAGCAGAACTTTGCCGTTCAGTTCAAATTAAAATTACTTGAATTCTAAACCCATCTGATTTGCCCTACCTAAAGGCCGGATAAAATAAAATAACAAACAATGCAGAAAATAGAAATAAAAGCAGACCAGTTTTTTGAATTATTAAAATTAAAAGACACCTCGATGTGGGAAATTTTTGCCCGGATGATCGACGGAAACGAAAAAGAAATCATCTTCCTGGATCATGAAGAAAAGATTCTCTTCAACTATATCCTTCCTTCCAATCCTGAAAAGCTGGAAGAAGACCGCGCTGAATTTTCCAAGCAGTTTGCCGATAAGCTGGCGAATTTGAATTGAAATGGAGAGTTTTTTAGTTATTAGTTATTAGTTATTAGTTATTGAAAGTTACAAACAGATGGTTTAATCCATTGATTTTTAATAAAAATGTTTAATTATAATATCGGGAAGTTACAACTGATAACTTACGACTCACAACTTATAATTTAAAACTTATCACTCATAATTTACAATCCTTTCAAGAATCCCTCTACCGTTTTCTTCGCTTCTGCAACATCGTGGACCCTCAGGATTTTAGCACCCTGCTGCAGGACTTTCATGTGAAGCCTCTGTGTTTCTTCGTTAATATCTTCCGGGGATTTCCCGAGCGGCTTATAGATGAATGATTTTCTTGAGATCCCGATCAGCAGAGGAAATTTCCCGAAACCAAAATACCGCACCTCACCAATCATTTTCATCTGGCTATCCACGGTTTTGCCGAAGCCGAATCCCGGATCCAGAATGATATCCCGAACCCCTTTTGCCAGTAGCTCCGCCGTTTTTTCAGAGAAATACCGGTTGATGGAAATGGTAATGTCGTCAACCTTTATTTTGTCATGCATGGTTTCGTAAGAAGGGTTTACATGCATCAGAATGTAGGGAAGCTTTGTCCCGGCAACAGCATCAAACATCTGGTGATCGTACTGCCCTCCCGAAATATCGTTGATCAGATCGATCCCCTCGTTAAATCCGAAATTTACCGTTTCGGAATAAAAGGTATCCAGGGAAACTAAAGCTTCGGGAAATTCTTTTTTGATTAAAGAAATGATATTTCCGATTCTCTTTATTTCTTCACCGGTGGTCAGAAATTGAGCATTCGGCCGTGTCGACTGAGGCCCGACATCGATGATTTCCGCCCCTTCTTTCAGCATTTTTTCTGCCTGTGTAAGAGCAGCATTTTCATTATTGAATTTTCCACCGTCGGAAAAAGAATCCGGAGTGAGGTTCAGGATTCCCATGATTTTCGGACCGGACAAATCCACGAGTTTCCCGTTGCAGTTTAAAGTATGGTGTTCGACAGATAATCCAAGATGTTGCATGCTGCAAAAATACGATTTCCGCTTTCCGCATCCAACATCCGGCTAAAAAACTGAGCCCTGATTTCCGCTACCTAAAACCTAATTCGTATATTTGGAAGATTAAGAAAATTTATGTCAGAAACTTCAGTACAGTTCGGGAAAATTATCAGTCAGTGCCGCGAATTATTCAGCAAAAAATTACAGGATTACGGAGCAGCATGGAGGGTTTTGAGACCGAGTTCGATTACGGACCAGATTTACATCAAAGTCAACAGAATCCGCACCCTGCAGATGACCGATAAAAAAATGGTGGATGAAAGTGAAGAAGATGAATTCATCGCCATCGTCAATTATTCAATTATCGGACTGATCCAGCTTGAAAAAGGCTTTTCCAATGATTTTAATGAAAACAAGGAAGAAATCATGCAGCTGTATGACCGGTATGCAACGGAAGCACGACAGCTGATGGAGCGGAAAAATCATGATTACGGCGAAGCCTGGAGGGATATGCGCATTTCATCGATTACCGATCTTATTTATCAAAAAGTACTGAGAACGAAGCAGATTGAGGACAATCAGGGCGTAACGATTGTTTCGGAAGGCCTGGATGCCAATTATTTCGATATGCTGAACTATGCCGTTTTCTGCCTGATTAAATTTTCTGAAAAAGCAAGCACCGTAGAATAAAAAACAATCTGTTATGCTCAAAGGTTTATTACGTTTCGTTATCGCCGTTATCTTCATCCTTTCCGGTTTTGTAAAGGCGGTGGATCTGGTAGGTTTTTCCTTTAAGATGGAGGAATACTTCTCTCCTACCGTTTTTAATATGCCGTTTTTTGAAAAATTTGCCCTCCCGCTGTCGATTGTCGTGGTGGTGCTGGAACTTCTTCTCGGCTTTATGCTGCTGATTAAATTAAAGCTTAAATTCACCCTTTCCGCTTTGATCGCGCTTTGTGTTTTCTTCGGCTTCCTGACGTTCTATTCGGCTTATTACAATGTGGTAACGGATTGCGGATGCTTCGGGGATGCCATTAAGTTTACCCCTTGGCAGAGCTTTATCAAAGATGTTGTGCTGCTGATCGGCCTGATCATCGTATTCATCATGTACGGAAAAGATTTTAAGAAAAAAGATGCCTACAGCTACAGCCTTAAAAAAGAAACCGGGAATAAATTTAAGTATATCCTTCTGGGGGTCTTTACCATAGCCCTGATTCTTGTCGGCGCGCACGGGATTGTCCATGAACCGCTTATCGATTTCCGCGATTATAAAATAGGAACCGACCTGAAAGCGGAAAAAGCAAAAATCAATAAAAACCCTTCGGAATACAAGACCTTTTATTCCCTGAAGAATGCCAAGACGGGAGAAACAGTGAAAGTAAACCAGGACGATTACATCAAGGAAACGAAATACTGGGCAGAAGGTTCCCCGTGGAAAATTGAAGAAGGAAAAAATGAATCGGTCCTGATCAAAGAAGGCTATAAATCGGAGATCGTAAAATTTAAGATTGAAGATCCGAACGGACAGGAACTTACGGAAGAAATCATCAACGCTCCGAAAGCGGTGCTTGTCTTCTCTTACCATCCGCAATCGGTTTCCCCGGAACTGCTGAAACGGCTTGAAGCGAAGGTTAAAACCCGGAACGCAACCGCTGTTTACGGGGTTTCCACCCTTCCGAATACCTTCAAAACCATTAAGAATGCGATGATGGACGGCACCGCCATCAAGACCATTGCCCGCAGCAACCCGTTTGTCCTGATCCTGGAAAATGGAAAGATCGTCGACAAGCAGCCGGCAAAGGACTATTTGAAATAATGGAAGGTGAATTTTTCTTTGAAAGTCAATCTTGCTGCGCAGGTGAATGGTCAATTTTTAGCTGCGGGTGATCTTAGTAAGACAAAGAGACTTCATTTACTGCACATTAAAAGAGAATAAACTGGGTTAATATACTTAATCGCAATTCCCCTCCAAACCGGAGGGGTGTCGAAAATTCAAAAAATTTTTGACGGGGTGGTTTAGAAAATGAATAGTGAATTTTAAAAGTGAGTAGTGAATTAAAACAATTGGCCATTCACCCAAAAACTAAAAATGAAGAAACAACACCGAAATGTTGATTCCAAGACCAACCTTAAACATTGAACATTAAACTTTAAACTATATAATTATCATAATGCAAAAATCCAACAAGCCGATTGCCGGTTACCATCTGTTGATGATCCTTTCCTCTGTGGACGGAGAATTTGCTCCGGAAGAAGGGATGCTGGTCCAGCAGTATTTAGCGGACGAATTTCCTTTTAAAATGAATCTCGATAACGAGCTTGATACCATTGCCCTGCTGCAGCCGGAAGAATGGAAAGACCACTTTGAATTCCATGCCCGATGCTTCTACGACGATTCTACAAAAGAAGAAAGGGATAATTTTATACAATTTGCCAAGACCCTGATCAAAGCGGATAATGTGGTTACCGATGAAGAGCATACTTTTTATACGCTTTTGAAAAACCTTTGGAATATTGATAAATCACAACATTAACAGACCATATCACGGTATAAACTCTAAAATAAATTCTATGAGAAGAAAAATAGTAGCAGGAAACTGGAAAATGAACAAAAACGTAATTGATGCCCAACAGTTGATGGTTCAGTTGCTAAGCTATAAAAACAACCATGCGCCAAACTGTGAGGTATGGATCGCTCCACCGGCATTGTACCTGATGATGGCAAAGGATATTTTTGAAAAAGATGAAATCGGTATTTTTGCCCAGGACATGAGCGAGCATGAAAGCGGAGCCTATACCGGGGAAATTTCCGCAGACATGCTGGAATCCATTGATGCTACCGGTTCTTTGATCGGGCACTCTGAAAGAAGACAGTATCATGGAGAAACGGATTCCCACTGCAACAGAAAGATAAAGCTGGCGCTGGACAAAGGCTTAATTCCTGTTTACTGTAACGGCGAAACGCTGGAACAGAGAAAGGCGGGCGAACATTTTGAAGTAGTAAAAAACCAGACGGAAGTAGCCTTGTTTACACTTTCTGCAGAGGAAATCAAAAAAGTGGTAGTTGCTTACGAACCGGTTTGGGCCATTGGCACAGGGGAAACAGCTACTCCCGAGCAGGCGCAGGAAATCCACGCTCATATCAGAAGTACGATTGCAGCTAAATACGGTCAGGAAGTAGCGAACGAAGTGTCCATCCTTTACGGAGGTTCCGTAAAACCGGACAATGCGAAAGAGATTTTCTCACAGCCGGATATCGACGGCGGACTGATTGGCGGAGCCGCATTGAAATTAGAGGATTTCTCTAAAATTATTGAAGCCTTCAATCCGTAACAACAGGAATAAAAATACATCAGAACCACCGGATCCGGTGGTTTTTTGCTTTTATTACCTTATTTTCCCGTTAAAGATAAAATGATGTACCCTGTAATCAACGGCATGGCCTGATATAAAATACACGTACAGTTTTTTCTGATAAATCCCGAAGAAAGAGCGGGAAAGCAGATAGATAAGTTCTTCTTTTTCCGTATGTTCAGGAATGGTGACCCCATAAGTTTCTTCGATTTCAGCAGCAATAAGATGCAGAAAATTATCCTTTGATAAAGACATAAAGCGCTTATTATAATTCAGTTGATGTAAAAACTATATACGCGCAAATGCAGATTTCGGATTTAAAATAAAGATGATTTATAAACAATGTGGTATTAAACAGCTACAAAACTAATGTTATAAAAAGAGCTGATCCTATTTTTGCCATCTGCATTTTAAATCTACCGAATCTGTAAAATCAATTGATAGCCGCTATTGATAAAATTAAAAACCTTTATCCTAATTGAACGACCAGCCGTTCTGAATATTCAGGAAGATTTTAAATTTTAAATGATTAAAAAGTACCTGATCTGTATAATTGTGTAGAAATACATTCGTTCAATCTCAATACAACGGTTAAAAAAAAGTCTCCCGGCTTCGGGAGACTCAGAACATTTTGAAACTATTTAATATCGACGACATACATTGTGCCTTTGTCCACTTTTCCGGTTTTAGGAAGAATCTTTGCTTTGGGATTTCCGTTCCCGTCGTCCACAATGCCGAAATCGTCGTCATTGAAAACCGCCAGCCTGTTATTTCCAAGATAAACGATTCCTTCAAATTTATCGTGTTCATAGCCCAGTGCTGACACAAGATCTACCGCAAGGGATTTGGAAACCGCCTGAATTCCTGCTGCGGAAATTTCGCTCCAGGTACACTGCTCCAGCGCTTTGCCGTTGATCTTCATGCCATCCACCTCGCTGAGGTCGGATCCGTTTACATCGGAAGCACCGGAAAGATTGATCCGGTATACTTTTTTGATGCCGCCCTGAGAACCGAAATTTCCGTCTCTTTCAATCACAAGGAATTCTGTATTGCTTAATGCCGTAATATCGCATACCGAATCAGACGCGCCTCCGTCCTGCTGATACAGGAACTGCTTCGTCTGCCCGGTGGCAATATCGAAAGTAACGATCCGCGTTAAGGTTTTATTCGTCGCCAGACTTTTACTGGGTACATACATCATCGACTGGATGGTTCCCACCAGGGTTTTTCCGTCCGGCGTGATGCACAATCCTTCCATCCCTCTGTTCGCTCTTCTTTTGGCAAGAACAGCCGGCAGTTTACGTGTTCCTGTATTTACCCCAATTGGGCTGATTCTTTCCAATTCCACGCCTTCTGCCGTGTAATGTACAATATGAGGGCCGTATTCATCGGATACCCAGAACGTGCCGTCGGCTGCCGCCACGATACTTTCACTGTCCATCCCATAATTGTCTGTTCCCAGCACCGTACCGTTGGCATCATAGGCTACTTCCCCCGTGCTTCCCATTCCGGCAGGATTCGGTAGTCCTGTAATAGGCTGCCCCGAGGGGTTTTTAAGTTTGATGTATCTAATCACCTCAATATTTCCTGCCGCATTGATTTTGAAATGCATAATGGTAGGGGTAAAAGAAGGCGCAAGGAATTTTTTCCCGTTCAGGTAATCCGTGTTGGGACCGCGGTCCGTAATTACATAAAATTCCCCTTTTCTGGTTGGATGCGCCGCTGCACCGGACCCGAAACCTCCGTTGATGACGCCAACACCGTTAATAGTTGCCAGCGTGCTGAAAGGAAATTCCTGAGGCAGCTCGGAATACTTGATTTCCTGGCTGTTATCGGTCATTTCAAAATCTTTACAGGCTGTTAAAGCGGTAAGCATCATTGCAGAAAGCAGTATTTTTTTCATGTCTTTTTATTGTGACACGAAAGTAATGATGCCATATGAACTGATGTTTAAGAAAATACTAAGGGTAGTTTAAATAAAGGCTGGCCGTATTACATTTTTATTAATGAAACATTCCTAAGCCCCCTGCAGCATACATTTTCTTAAAGTAATTCCCCAGACTGATGATCCACGCCTGGTTTAGCGGGTTGATGTAATTCAGGAACATCCGTTCCGTGCTGTTGACTTCGCATACATTTTCGGATTAATAAAATCTTATTAATTATAGATGAATTTTTAATTAAAGAGAAATAACGAAATCCAGATCCGCTATTGCTTATGGGGAACATCAAATCTTTTGCAGCTGCAGCTTATAATTCACAGCTGCAATTTATTATATAAAAAAAGTAAAATTCTTACATAGTATTTGTTATCTCATCAGGAGGCAGTTTAAAACCACATTTAAAAAGTCAATCGCTTATCCTGAATACCAACTATTTTTTTTAATTGTATTCAGCAGAACTTTATTACAATTTACTATTTTTCAATATTTTACCCATATCTATATAATCATTGAAAATTAATTCTATATTTGCAGTAGAATTCTTTTAAAGATTTATTGAAGTAAGGGCTAAGAATTCTGTTAAACCTAAAGATGAAAAAAGTGGATATATTTCAATCTTCTGTCTGACCCGGCTGTCGTTTATGCGCAGGTAGCTATTTATAAAATTTTCTGAAATCTATTCCCGGTAATCTCGTGAAAACCGTAATAATAAAACTTTACGTAAATCTATCTAAAGTGGTTTTTTCAAAATAAATAATGAATTACGAAAGTCCACAGTAGATTTTTCAGCAACAGTGTTCAGCATATTATTTTATTAAATCATGTTATCTTAGCTACCTTATCATCCCATTTAGAAGATGCATCACAGAATTCCTTTTAACAATTATTTTATTTACAGTCAGATCGTTATTTACGATTTCACAGATTATAATCATGAATTTCAAAACCATCCATATAGGAAATTTTATCGAAAAAAGAGTAGCTGAAAGCGGGATAGATTTGTCCCGTATCTGCAATTTTATGAAATGTACCGAAGAAGAAATTCAAAGCACGTATGCCTCCAAAGAAATCAGCACGGAAAGACTCCTGAAATGGAGTAAACTTCTCGATTATGATTTTTTCAGAATTTATACCCAGCATCTCATTCTCTATTCTCCGCCTCTTCATATTAAAGAAGAAATCCAGACAAAGACCCAGCTTCCTGTATTCCGGAAGAATATCTATACCCGGGAAATTATTGACTTTATCCTTGAACTCATCAATAACGGTATTAAGACAAAAGCAGAAATCATACAGGAATACCGAATTCCGAAAACTACACTTTATAAGTGGATCAGTAAAAAAGACAAAAAAACACTTTAATGAAAATGACAGCACCGGATTACCGGAAAATTTACGAGGATATGATCCGGATGAAATATCCTGATAAGGAAACGCTTTGCCGCAGTATTTTAGAGAAAAAAAATATCGACTTGTTTGATGTTATCCGTCTGAATGCCATCATTACCGGGAAAAACGCCCAGGAAAAGATACAGGGCGATCAGAAATTAAAATCATATGATAAGGATACCATTCTTCAAATATTGGACTATCAAAAAAAACATGGAATGAACAATACTGCACTGGCCAGTCATTTTAAACTGAGCAGGAATACGGTTGCCAAATGGAGGAAATTATTTTCTCCTATTGATACCGTACTGGATGAACCTTTTTATTAGACAGCCGAAGCGATTCGGAAGACTTTAAATTTATCACCTTATGGTGTAGTATGATTATAATCATAAAAAATACTATATTTTTTTAGTATAAAGCTATTAATTTTTATATTTTTGCGAAAAAAAATATGAAAAGAATAATTTCGATGCTGTGTTTGTCAGTTATCTCACACCTTAGTGGGCAAGTAGGCATTAACACAAACACGCCAAAATCTACCCTTGATCTGAGTAAATCGGCTGCCGCCACCACCCCGGATGGCTTGCTTACGGTACGGATGACAGGTACAGAACTTGCCGCCAAAGATAATCTCTATGGCGCAGATCAGAACTCTGCGGTTGTATATGTTACGGCTGTACCGGGTACTTCAACCTCAAAAACCTCCAATATTACCACGCCGGGATTTTATTTTTACAATAACGGCATTTCAAAATGGGTAGGCCTTAGAATGCCTAAATTTTTCTATATGCCTTCTATTTTATTTGATACAACTACTTTAGGCGCTAAAACCAAAGATCTTTACCAGCTTTATTACAATCAGTTTAATACTCCGCAGGTATCCAGCACCGGTGCTTTGGGTAAAATTCCCGTGCTCGGCAAAAATGATCTTGAGTATTATATTACATACTATGACACCAACGTGTTTACCAATGTAACAATTGATGCCAATGGATTCATGAATTACACCGTAAGCAATAACGCAACGGACGCAAGCTTTATGAATATTGTATTTGTAGTAAAGTAAAAACTCAGAAATGAATATTCACAAGTATACATTGAAACTGTTAACGGCTGCATTTTCCCTGTCTCTGCTTTCGGTATCGGGACAGTTTACCATCACGAATCCTCTTACGACCAGGGACATGACCGGAATAAAGGTTGGAGACAATGCTTATCTTACGGCTGCTAACGGAGTGGATCCTAACGGAGCAGGATGGCTCAGGCTGACGGAGGCTAAAACCAATCAGAAAGGGTTTATGTACGTTCTTCAGGGATTCCCGACCACATTGGGGGTGATTGCAGATTTTGAATATAAAGACTGGCGAAATGTTGATGACAGCTATTTTGGAGCAGACGGATTTTCCGTTTACCTTTTTGATGCTACCGTAACGGATGCCAATTTCAAACTGGGAGGCTACGGAGGTTCATTAGGATATGCTACCTACAGCAACCCGGCCGGAACCACCGGATTATCCGGCGGATACGTGGGCGTAGGGCTTGATGCTTACGGAAACTATGCCAATGACGGAGAAAACCGGCACGGCTCTGCTCCTGCCGGTACACTGACTTCAGGAATGCTTCCCAATGCCTTCGTATTGAGAGGACCCACCAGCAGCACCTATACCAGCTCAAACGTTTATCTGGCCAGTGCTCCACTGGGTGACCGGAGCGGAACCGTAGCGGATATCCGCCAACGCAATGAAATCGATTATAATACCATTACGGCGACCAGGCCTGCAGACAATATTTTCTACAGGAGGGTTCAGGTGATTATTACCAAACCGGGTAATGACTATGTGGTGACCATCAAATGGAGAAAGGAAAACCAGACTACTTTCACCCAGGTTCTTTCCTACACGCTGAGTTCGGCAACGTATCCTATCCCGGCCAATCTTAAACTGGGTTTTGCAGCTTCCACAGGAGGAGGATTTAATTTCCAGGAAATCAGGAATATTATTCTTACCACGCCGGGAAACCTGAGGGTGGACAGCCGTTCGGACAGCTACTTTACCTGTAATGACAATACCAGCAATCTTACGTTTAAAGTGGAAGTCAGTAATGATACCGATGCGGCCCTTAACAGCATCGATTTTAACGGAAAAATAACGGATGATAACAACAATGTCCTGGACCCGGCTAAGTTTTCGATAACCAGCCTTTCAACAACGGGATTTACCAATTCCAATATACCGATATCAGGATTTACTTCCAACAATATCAGCGGTACGGTAGGACTGACAGCCAAATCGTCAGGCATCATCACCATTACCGGAAAATACCATAAAAGAGGGATCGGAACGAATCGTAATTTCAGGATGGTATCCACCGTATCGTCCAACCAGATAACCGATACCGATACCACCAACAATACTGCGGTTACCGCAATCGAGGTAAGAAGATGTTCGGTAGTCAGCAACCCTATGATGCCGGCCTATTCAAAATAATTAATCTTCATTTTCGGTTTCTACTGATGTTGAATTCATAAAAAAAGCGCACCGGAAATGGTGCGCTTTTTATACTATCAGCCGATGCTGATTATGATTTTTTTGCTCTTTGTAAAACCTCGTCTACCATTCCGAAACCTTTCGCCTCTTCGGAAGTCATCCAGTAATCACGGTCTGAAGCTTTTTCCACCCATTCGTACGTCTGTCCTGAATGTTCTGAAATAATTTCATAAAGCTCTTTCTTCAGTTTCAACATCTCTCTCAGATTGATCTCCATATCCGAAGCGACTCCCTGAGCACCTCCTGAAGGCTGATGGATCATCACCCTTGAGTGCTTCAATGCAGAACGTTTCCCTTTCTCCCCCGCTACCAGAAGAACAGCGCCCATAGAAGCAGCAATTCCTGTACAGATTGTTGCTACGTCAGGCTTGATAATCTGCATGGTGTCATATATTCCTAATCCGGCATATACACTTCCGCCCGGCGAGTTGATATAAATCTGAATATCTTTTGAAGGATCAGCACTTTCCAGGAATAAAAGCTGCGCCGTTACGATGTTGGCCACCTGATCATCAATCCCTGTTCCCAGGAAAATAATCCGGTCCATCATCAGACGGGAGAAAACATCCATTTGCGCTACGTTCAGCCTTCTTTCCTCCATGATGTACGGTGTAAGATTCGTAGGGCCATACATATTCATATATTGATCGGTAGCCAGACCGTTGTTTCCTAAATGTTTCGTAGAGAAATCTCTGAATTCTTTTTTAATGTCCATATTTCTGTTTGTATTATTACATATTACAAAGATGAAGTTACAACTTTTATTCCTAAAATTTTATAGGACTTTTTGTCACAGAAGTGAAGTACGATTGTCTGACCCTATCTTTTTCGGTTGACATAAATCCCTTTAATAGGCGAATATTCGATCATCTGGCTTAATTTGATAGATGCCTGCTTCATCAGCATGATCTTCTGAAGAAGTTCAAAATACTTTACCTGGTCGGAATCTCTGTACTGTTCCAGATCTTTGGCTGTCTTTGCAATCAGATAATCGATGTACCGGTATTTGTGGAGTAAAATATCCCCTTTCACCTGATCGGCGATCTTATCCCCGTAATTCGGCGGAAATATATTTCTGGAAGCCCAGTTTTCAAGTTCGTTGGCCGGAAGCAGCGCATCAACTACTTTTGCCGTAATTTCTTCATCCATAAAGGTGATAAAGAAGTTTCCGCTCCTTAATTCTTCATTCTGAATTCCTTCTTTTACGTGCCCGATGATAATTTCATTCCCTTTTACCAGGAAACGGTATTCCTCTTCATCGAAATGGTAAAGGATTTCTTCAATAACGGTAATCTGGTATTCCTCTTCGCTTTCGTTTCTCCTTTTCAGCACAATATCGCCGAACATCAGCATGTGATCGATCAGCTTATTTTCCATAAACAGAACTTCAAAGAGGAACGGGTCGGATTTTTCTTCATCCAGAGGCACCACATCCATTTTTACCGGAGCGACTTCCTTCTGCTGCTGTACGTGATGCGTCTGGCCCTGCGTAATCTGCTTCTGGACATTGAGTTCATTAAATAAACTCTGCTCCGAAAGGCCGAACTTACCGGAAACCTGCTTCAGGTACACCTCTCTTTTCAAAGCATTCTGAACGAAAGAAACTGATTTTACAATATCCCGGATCGCCTCAGCTTTCTTAATAGGATCATCGCCAATGTCTTTCAACAGGATCTCTGCCTTAAAATCGATGAAATCCATCGCTTCATTTTCGATGAATTTCTCTACATACTCCTGAGAATGCTTTCGGGCAAAAGAATCGGGATCATCACCATCAGGAAACAGCAGGACACGGATGTTCATCCCTTCGGTGAGCAGCATGTCGATGCTTCTGAAGCTGGCCTTGATTCCGGCATTGTCCCCGTCAAAAAGAATGGTCACGTTTTCAGTCAGCCTTTTAATGAGCTTAATCTGTTCCGTGGTCAGGGAAGTCCCGGAACTTGCCACCACATTTTCGATGCCCGACATATGAAGCGAGATCACGTCCATATATCCTTCTACCAAAAGACAGACATTTTTCCTTGAAATGGCCTGCTTGCTTTGGTTCAGGCCGTACAGGACATTCGATTTATGGTAAATTTCCGTCTCCGGAGAGTTGAGGTACTTGGCTGTTTTTACATTATTCCTCAGGATCCTTGCCCCGAATCCCAGTACCCTCCCCGAAAAGCTGTGGATCGGGAACATCACCCTTTCCCGGAAACGGTCGATGCCGGCCGGTGAATTCTCAGGGAAAATTGAAAGCCCGGATTTCTCCAGAAGATCTTTAGAGTAGCCTTTTTCCAGGGCATATTCGGTGAATGCGTTTTTCTTTTCCGGGGAGTACCCAAGCTGGAATTTTTTAATGATGTCATCACGGAGTTCCCGCTCTTTAAAATAAGAAAGACCGATGTTTTTCCCTTCCTCCACTTCCCAAAGGAAGTTCTGAAAGAAATCATTGGCTACTTCATGGATTTTATAGAGCTGGTCCCGCTCCGATTGCGCCATCTTTGCCTCCTCGGAAAAATCTTTCTGGTCTTCTTCGATCTCAATGCCGTATTTTTTGGCAGCATGCCGAAGCGCTTCGGGATAGGTAAAGTTTTCGATTTCCATTAAAAAAGAAATCGCCGTTCCGCCTTTCCCGGTAGAGAAATCCTTCCAGATCTGCTTGCTGGCCGACACCACAAAGCTCGGCGTCTTTTCTTCGTGAAACGGGCTGAGCCCTTTGAAATTAGACCCTGCCCTTTTCAGCTGCACATATTCGCCTACAATCTCCTCAACGCGGATTGTGGAAAATATTTTATCAATGGTCTGCTTAGAAATCATGTGCAAAAATAGACAAAATTTAGGTTTTGTTGGTAAGATATTCGGTAATTGCCCGATAAGTTTTATGATGGCAAAGCATGTCTGTTGGATTGCGCAAAAAGCGAGAAGATCCGGAAAAAGACAGTGCTTTTGAGCCACAAAGGATTTGAATTTATCAAATTTACACTATGATAGTTTATTAATTATTTTTCAATACGCAAGACTTAATTTTATAAGGAATAAAATCTTATTTTTGAAATAAATAATAACCATTTACCGATGATAAAATACATCCGATGGGTTTTCACATTACTTTTTGCCATATTTGTTTTATTTGTCCTGTATCTGGAATTCGGAGGAAAGTATATCCTCAATACTTTCGACAAGAGATCTATAACTTATGAAATAAAAAGCAACAGAAAACTTCCTGAGAATTTTATCCTTTTTTATAATACCATCTATCCGAATTCCCTGTCTTCCAATTCCTGGAATTACAGACTATCCTCGTTATTGAAATCCGGATCTTCAGGAAAAGACTGCCCGTGCAGCCAGACAGCTTATAGGTTGTTTCCCGTTTTAGAAATTCATAACAAAAAAGGGATCGATGAGTTTTTAACCGCACGGTATATTGAGCGTCATTTCAGTCAGAAAGAATGCCTTGCCTTTAACTTTAGTCATTTTGATTTTTTGAAAAACGGAAAAGGAATATTTACAGTTTCAAAATCTTTATTTCAAAAGGAACTTAAAGATCTAAAGCCCCTTGAAATGGCAGAAATTGTAGCTTTATATGAAAATCCTGTCAGATACAACCGTTTCAGAAATCCTGAAAAAGCTCAAAAACGAGCAGAACATTTTTATACCCTTTATCTAAATAATTTCAAAACGAAGAATTAATTTTTAATCTAACAGGTAAAATTACATAACCTAATCTTATATGAGAGCCTGGGTTGTGATATCTACCAAAAACTTCCAGCTTCCATCACCCCTCTTCCAGCTATAAACCGGATCACTCCTTCAATTCCCGTTAAATAATTATCTTTGTTTTAAAAATATGCAACTCACGATTCACCATATGGAGGACTGGCAGTCCGTCGCGGAAACAGTTATTTCAGAATTACAGCACAATATTTTATTGCTAAAGGGAAACCTCGGTGCCGGGAAAACCACTTTTACCCAGTTTCTGCTGAAGAATCTCGGGAGCACCGACGAAGTAAATTCCCCTACCTACTCCATCGTCAACGAATACACTACCCCGAAAGGAAAAGTTTACCATTTTGACCTGTACCGCCTGAAAAACATTGAGGAAGCCTACGACATCGGTATTGAAGAATATCTCGACAACGCTTTTCTCTGCATCATCGAATGGCCGGAAGTATACGAAGAAGACCTCCATGGGCTTAAGTACCACGAAATGAGCATCATCAATACCGGGGAAAACAGAGAAATCACATTCAGGTAAATCGTTTAAATATTATGTATCTTTGCTCCTGAATTTGAATGTAAAATAACGATCTGTAAGAACCTAATTATTTTAAAGGATGAGTACTACAAACATTTTTACTCCTTTTACCGAAGAGGAACTGATGCCGAAAGAAGAAAAGCTGGAGGTCATTAAAAAAGGAAAACAGTTCAGCATAGGAATTCCCAAGGAGACTTCGCTGAATGAAAGAAGAACCTGTATAACCCCCGATGCTGTGCAGGTTTTAGTAGAAAGTGGTCATGAAATCATCATTGAGGCAGGAGCCGGGGAAGGTTCATTTTTTACAGATCTGCAATACTCAGAATCAGGTGCCAGGATTACCAATGATCCGAAAGAAGCCTTTTCGCAGGACCTGATCCTGAAAATCAATCCGCCTACCGAAGACGAAATCGATTATATGCGCCCGAATACCTATCTGGTTTCGGCACTGCAGATCAACCTGCGCGATAAAACCTACTTCCTGAAGCTGGCTGAAAAAAAGGTGAATGCCATTGCCTTTGAATTTATTGTGGATGAATACAAGCAGTTGGCCCTTGTAAGGCTGGTCGGGGAAATTGCAGGAACTGTATCCATTCTTTATGCGTCCGAGCTGCTGGCGCTGTCCAACGGACTCATGCTGGGCGGAATCACCGGGGTAAGACCGGCAGAAGTGGTGATTATCGGAGCCGGGATCGTAGGTGAATTTGCTACAAAGGCCGCCATCGGTCTGGGAGCCAGCGTAAGGGTTTTCGACAATTCCCTTTCCAAGCTGAGAAGGCTTCATACGCTGGTTGACAGCAGGGTCCCTACCTCGATTATCGATCCCAAAGAACTTAAAAAGGCCCTGAGAAGAGCCGATGTTGTTATCGGAGCCCTTCCCAGACTGAATATGACGCCGATCGTAACGGAAGATATGGTGATGAAAATGAAAAAAGGCAGCGTCATCATTGATATTACCATTGATAACGGAAAAGTGATCGAAACTTCCGAGCTTACCAATATGGAAGATCCGTACATCATCAAACACGGCGTGATCCACTGCGGACTTCCGAACCTGACCTCCAGAATGCCACGGACTACGACAAAAGCCATTTCCAATTTCTTCCTTTCCTACATTTTAAATTACGATGAGGAAGGCGGCTTCGAAAATATGCTGGTGCGCAAAAACGAAATGAAACAAAGCCTTTATATGTACAAAGGCCGGCATACGAAAAAAATCATCTGCGACCGTTTCGGGCTTACCTATCACGATATCAATCTTTTAATTTTCTAATGAAGAAACTCAAGTTTTACATGATCGGTCTCATTCCGGGACTTGTAATCGTATTTTTTATATTGAACAAAAAAGGGGCAAGCTGTACCGGATATCTTCCGAACAGCCGGGTGATCGCAGAAACCCTGTCTAAAGATTTTAAATATTCCGACCGTTTTAAAGCAGAAATGACGGCTTTGAAAATCGACGAAAAATTTTTAAAAGACAGCATCATCACCAAAGGGAAGATCGATTTCGATAAAAGCCACGCACAAAAGAAGCCATGCCCGGACTACCTGCTGACCTATCCTGAGGACCAGCCGAAGTATGAAATCATGTTTGAAAAATGTGAGGAACAGGCAACGATGAATTCTCTGAAGAAGCTGAGATAATCTACCGGTATTTAATTTTAAAGTGAAAATAAAAAGTATCTCCTGTTTATTAATTATCACATGTGCTTTAAGTTCCTGTGAGGCATTCCTGAAATATCAGGGAAATGTATACAACTCGAAAAATGAGCCCGTTGAGAATGCCAGAATATCTCTGATTCTTCAGAAAAAATATAAATTTGAATATATGAGCGAAAGATTGGATACCCTCTCTTCAGCCGAAAGAAAGAAATTAAGAAAAAAGGGAATAAAGGACAACTTTAGATATACCTATCGTGGACTGGTTGAACCCGTTCCCCTGTATACAGATAAAAATGAGTATTTTGAGACAAGATCTATTCTTGTAGGATGCCCTTTTAAATGCCCAAAGGCCGCAATACAAGTTGAAAAAGATACGGTTGTTAAAATATTTCCAATAGAAGAACCGAAAGAAACGGAATACAATAATGACAGTTTATCACTGAGGAATTTTAGAGAAAGACCTCCAAAAAAACTCTCACTTGTTTTATAACTCAATCTAAAAATTTCTAAATAATATTCCATGGACGGCAATTACTACATGATTTACGATTACCTGATCTTTGTCGGGGTATTTGCCATTTTCTTTTTCCTGACGGTCAGCATCTATTTATTTATTGAAAACCGGAAAATCAAGCGCAGGAACGCCCGGCTTTCGGGATCGAATAAAATGATCCAGCAACGCCTGAACGAAGTCCAGCTTGAGCAGATCGGTACCAAGCTGAATCCGCATCTGTTTAAAAACATCCTGAATTCCGTCCAGTCGCATGCTTATCACACCTATATGTCCCTGGATAAGCTGGCAAATGTCCTCGATTATATCCTGTACGAAAGCAACAATAAATTTGTAAGTCCGAAAGAAGAACTGAATTTTGCCTTAAGCCTGATTGAGATCAATAAAATCAAGATCAACCCGCTTTTTGATTTCAGGATCAAATCCAGGATCAATAAATCCGATGAAATTTATGAAGAGAAAGTTTTTGCCCCGCTGCTTTCGGTAGACCTGATTGAAAATGCTTTTAAACATACGGATTTCCTGGCGGAGGATTCTTTTATTGCCATTCAACTGGAACTTGAAGAACGCATCTTTACCATGAAGGTAAGCAACAAAGCCTCACTGAAAAATATCCTGGAAAAAGAAAAAAGCGGTTTCGGAAGCCAGTCGCTGGACCAGAGGCTGAAAATGATCTACGCTGACTTTTACACGCTTTATAAAACCTCAAAAAACGGTATCTTCACGGCGGAATTAACAATCAATTTAGGAGAATTCTATGATAAAATGCGTTATTCTTGATGATGAATTGCTGGCCATCAGCTACCTGAAGCTGCTGTGCGAACAGATTGAAGAAGTGGAAGTGATAAAAGCGTTCAACGATCCTAAAATATTCCTAAACGAGATTGAAAACATCGACTGCAATGTCTGCATCCTGGACATTGAAATGCCAGGAATGAACGGACTCCAGGTTGCCGAACTGATTTCCGGTTCAAAAAAAATCATCTTTACGACCGCTTATAAAGAATATGCTGCTGAAGCATTCGATCTGAATGTCGTGGATTACGTCCGCAAGCCGATTAAAAAAGAAAGGCTTACCCAGGCTTTTGAGAAAGCAGCAGAACTGCTCCGGAAATCCCACAAAAAAGACTTCATCGAATGGAATACCAACATCGGTAAAACAGTGATCTTCACCGACCAGATCGCCTACATCAAAACTTCCGAAATCGACAGCCGCGATAAAGACATTATGCTGAACGACGGAACCCATATCATTCTCAAAAACCTGAATTTTAAAAGCCTTCTGGAAATGCTTCCCACAAAAGACTTTGCCCAGGTAAATAAAAAAGAGATTATCGCCAGGTCTTCCGTTAAAGTATTTTCGACCAATGAAATTATTACGACCATTCTTTCGGAAAACGATCATTTTTTAAAGCTTCAGATTGGTGAAGCCTACCGGACGTCATTAATGGAAATGTTCGGAAAATAAATTTTTCAAAGCTTTCCGGTTTCATTACAGATTCCGGCAGGTTGATTACAACGGCCTGTATAAGCCGTTTGTCCAACGTATTTTAGCGCCTGACTAAATAATTTTACAATGAAAAGACTTATGTATGCAGGCGGAATCTTTATCTCTTTTCTTTGCTTTTCCCAGGAAACAAAATCTGAAATAAAAGCTTCGTTTTTCGACGGAATTGTAGTAGCCGGTTATGTAGATCATGGAGCGTTTATCAACTTTACCGGCCCGAATATCAGTTTTAAAAACAAGGATTTTAAACTGATGCTGGGTATGCTGCCTTCTTTGAGAATAAAAGAAGACCGGTCGGAAGGAACCAGAAACAGCCCTGTTATGCCAACGCTAGGTGCCGGTGCAACGGTAGTTTATAAAAATTTAGCCTTGCAGGTTCCTGTTTATTACAATACCAAAACTTCTTCTGCAAACGGAACCTGGAAAGCAGGAATCGGTCTGGGCTATTCTTTCCGGTAGGCTTTTATTACATTATTTGTGACGTTTGTTACATTTAAAAAAAATCAATGCCCATCAACCATATATTCTTAAGAAATTTACAGGCATAAAATTGAAACGAACTATGAATTTTGGAAAATACAAGAACATTATTTTCTACCTCAGTACCATCGCTTTTTTTTCATGCCTGATGTACTGGTTTTTTGTGGAGGGAAAAACCTTGGAGATCGGAGAGCATATTGCACCGGCTAAATCGACAGGCGATACGATGTGGCAGAACTTTGTAGATTCATTTCTTACCAATCTCCATCATCCTCTGGCCCTGTTGCTGGCCCAGATCGTTACCATTATTATGGTGGCCAAACTTTTCGGATGGATCTGTATAAAGCTGAAGCAGCCTTCCGTAATCGGTGAAATGATTGCCGGGATCGTTTTGGGGCCTTCCCTTTTCGGGATGTATTTCCCGGAGCTTTCCGCGCTTATCTTCCCGAAGGAATCGCTGCCGAACCTGCAGTTCCTGAGCCAGATCGGCCTGATCCTCTTTATGTACATCGTCGGAATGGAGCTTGACCTGAGCGTCCTCAGAAAAAAAGCGCACGACGCAGTGGTCATCAGCCATGCCAGTATTATTTTCCCTTTTGCCTTAGGGGTCGGGCTATCGTATTTTATTTATAAAGAATTTGCGCCGGACGGCATCCAGTTCAGCTCATTTGCCCTCTTTATCGCCATTGCCATGAGCATCACGGCATTTCCCGTACTGGCCAGGATTGTCCAGGAAAGAAATCTCCATAAAACCAAAATAGGAACAGTAGTCATTACCTGTGCGGCAGCCGATGATATTACCGCCTGGTGTATTCTGGCAGCGGTTATTGCCATTGTAAAAGCAGGATCTTTTTCAGGATCAGTCTTTGTTATTTTAATGGCGGTTCTTTACGTATTTATCATGATTAAAGCAGTACGTCCTTTTCTGGCAAGGATTGCCGAGGCACAGAAAGGAAAAGGCTTTATCAGCAAAGCCCTGGTGGCCGTGTTTTTCCTGATTCTCATTATTTCGGCGTATGCCACTGAGGTAATCGGTATCCACGCCCTTTTCGGAGCCTTCATGGCCGGGGCCATTATGCCGGAGAATGTGAAATTCCGCAGCCTGTTTATCGAAAAAGTTGAAGATGTCGCCCTGGTTTTGCTGCTTCCGCTCTTCTTTGTATTTACGGGACTCCGAACCCAGATCGGATTGCTGAATGATCCGCATCTCTGGAAAATCGGCGGATTCATTATCCTGACGGCGGTGGTCGGGAAATTTGTGGGAAGCGCCCTGACGGCAAAATTCCTGAACCTGAGCTGGAAAGACAGCCTTACGATCGGAGCCCTGATGAATACCCGTGGATTAACCGAGCTTATTGTCCTGAATATCGGCTATGACCTTGGCGTTCTGGGACCTGAACTTTTTGCCATGCTCGTGATTATGGCCCTGTTTACCACGTTCATGACGGGACCCTGTCTTGACCTGATCAACTATCTTTTCAAAGGAAAAAAATCTTCCCTGGAAGATGAGGATGAAAATAGTGAAGATGATTCCAAATACAGGGTACTGCTGTCTTTTGAAACCCCCGGATCAGGAAGCACCCTCTTGAAACTTGCAGATAATTTTACCCGTAAGATGAACGGCAATAAAAGCGTAACCGCTATGAATATTGCTCCTGTAGATGAGCTTCACACTTTTGACATCAACCATTTTGAAAAAGAACAGTTTAGAAATGTTATCGAAACCTCGAATGATCTGGATCTTGAAGTAACGACTCTTTTCAAAGCATCCACCGATGTCGAAAATGATCTTACCAATATTACCAACAGAGGAAATTACGACCTTCTCCTGATTATGCCCGGAAAATCGATGTACGAAGGCAGTTTGCTCGGAAGACTGCTGGGTTTCACCACAAAGATCATCAATCCGGAAAAGCTGCTGAATACCGTAAAAGGAAAAGGAAATATTTTCAACACCTCTCCTTTTGACGATTCTACCCTTCAGATTTTGGATAAAACCAACATTCCCGTAGGCATTCTGGTAGAAAAGAATTTTAC
Organism: Chryseobacterium sp. SN22; assembly: GCF_008329705.1. GTDB lineage: Bacteria > Bacteroidota > Bacteroidia > Flavobacteriales > Weeksellaceae > Chryseobacterium. Next base: position 29,923 of record NZ_VTSX01000010.1, read on the forward strand.
TTCTGCCGACCGGGTTTTTATCCCGATCTTCAATCTGAGCGACTTTTATCTGCTGGAATATGCCAAACGGCTCATCAATAACAATAATTCCCAGATCATTATCCTGGATGTTGCCGGACAGATCCGCACCAATATTGAAGTGAAAGAGCTTATTAGAAGTATTGAACAGGTAGCACCGAACCACATCACCCTTTATAACGAGAAAAAAATTGAGAAAGAATTTCTTGATGGCCAGGACTTAATGCTGATCAGCAGCAAGAGCTGGAAAAACCTGATCGACACCAAGAGTTTATGGCTGTCGGATATTCCTTCCACTTTGATTATCTCAAATCCTTGATGGTGGATGGTGAATTTACTTTGCAGTCAATGGTTAATTTTCAGTTACCAGAAAAACATTTGCAAGGCAAAATTCACCATTCACTTTTATAAACAGTCAATCAACTTTGTTGTGAATCAGCTCCGTTATCAATTGTTAATTGCCGAAAAAATTTACCTCCAAGGCAAATTGACAATTCATATTTCATTATTCCTTTTTAATTTTTAATTAAAAAAAATTACTTATCTTCGTTTTGTGATTACAATCAACGGAACATATTATTACGGAATTTTTACCTCAGCTTTGGGATAAGGATTTTGTATATCAATAACATCAGCCTCGTCCTCGGACGGGGCTTTTTATTTAGGATTTAAAGGATGAAAATAAGTATTATAGGGGTCGGACTGATCGGCGGGTCGATGGCATTAAAATTAAGAACCAAAGGAATAGCCGATTTCATTTACGGAACAGACCATAGCGAAAAGCACCTTAACGAAGCGCTGGAGTTAAATATAATCGACGAAAAGGCTGATCTGGAAAACGGAATTAAAAACTCTGACCTGATTATACTTGCCATTCCGGTGGACGCAGCCAAAAAACTATTGCCTAAAGTATTGGATCTGGTTTCGGAACGCCAGACCGTAATGGATGCCGGTTCCACAAAAGCAGGGATTGTGAGTGCTGTAAAAGATCACCCTAACCGGGCCAGGTTTGTTGCTTTCCATCCGATGTGGGGAACGGAAAACAACGGTCCGAAATCTGCCGTTTCGGAAAGTTTTTCCGGAAAAGCCGGTGTGATCTGCAACCAGGAGGAGTCTGCCGCAGATGCTCTGCACCTGGTAGAAAAGGTAGCAGAAAGCCTGGACATGCACCTGATCTATATGAGCGCTGAAAGCCATGACATACATACGGCTTACATCTCCCATATCTCCCACATTACATCTTATGCTTTGGCCAACACGGTCTTGGAAAAAGAACGCGAAGAAGAAACCATCTTCCAGCTGGCCAGCTCGGGCTTTTCCAGCACCGTCCGTCTCGCAAAATCCCATCCCGAGATGTGGGTGCCGATCTTTAAACAGAACAAAGAAAACGTGCTGGATGTTCTTAATGAGCATATTTCCCAGTTGAGAAAGTTTAAATCTGCGCTGGAAAAGGAAAATTTCGAATATCTGGGTGAACTGATTTCCAATGCGAACAAGATCCGGGGGATTCTGGAGAAATAAATTAGCGGCAAGCACCCGGATAACCTTTCTGCTTAATATAGAAGTCAGTCAACCTCTATTAATTTCTTATGCAATGTTCCCCAATTATCTAATTCCTGTATAACAGGTCTTAGCTTATAACCGATTTCTGTAAGTTCATATTCAACCCGCGGAGGAACTTCTGCGTAAACGGTTCTTGTAATGATCCTGTCTTCTTCCAACTTTCGCAGATGGAGCGTAAGCATACGATCGGTAATATTCACGAGGCTTTTTTTCAGTTCCCCAAATCTCAGCTTCCCATTCAAGAGATAGCTGCAGATGGCCAATGACCACTGTCCGCCGATAAGTTTTGAAGCATATAGCTCCGGGCATTCGTCTGAAAGGGCTTTTTTATTTGCAAAATTAGTAGATGTATCCTTTATTTTACCCATTACTTACATTTTTGATGGTACCTAACAATTTGCTGCAAATATAGCTATTGCAGGTTACATATATTATTTTTGTAATGTAAAATGTAAAGTATGAAATCATTAGTTATCATCATTCATCCTACTATGGAAAATTCTTTGATCAATAAAAGATGGAAAGAAGAACTTGAAAAATTTCCGGAAAAGTTTGCTGTTCATGACTTGTATGAAGCCTATCCGGCCGGAAATATAAATGTTGAAAAAGAACAGAAACTCATTGAAGCTTACGAGAAGATTATCTTTCAGTTTCCTTTTTATTGGTTCAGCAGTCCGCCGTTACTTAAAAAATGGTTTGATGAGGTTCTCTTATACGGCTGGGCTTTCGGAAGCAAAAGCGGATATAAATTAAAGGATAAAAAAATCGCTTTAGCTGTATCTACAGGAGTGGATAGAGAAGGATACAGTGAATCGGGAAAATATAAATATACAATGGATGAGCTGCTGAGGCCATTTGAACTTACTTTTAAGTACGTTAAGGCCGATTATAAAAAACCTTTTATTTATTACGGTTCGGAACAGGAACTTCCCCATGAATTTATTGAAGAAAGCATTCTGTCATACCTGGATTTTATTGTACACTTATAGAAACCGATAAAATAATGCAGGTATACACATAAGATTTAATGATATTCAATTTAACTTTTTTGAATTAGCAGCTCATCAGGTCCTCTGCTGATCAGCTCCGCCTCAGGCGGGAAATCTTATTTTCTCCAAAATAAAAAATCCAATCTGTAAATAACAAATTGGATTTTCAAGTTTGACATGATAAAAATTTTATTCGATCACGAGTTTCAGGGTAAACAGTTTCCTGGTATATACTTTTACGAAATAGATGCCTTTCGGCAGATTTTCGTTGAGTAATGAGAATTTCTGATCATTTATGTTTTTGGTTTCATACAATAATTGTCCTGCGGCAGATAAAAGCTGAATTTTTTCAATAGGATAATCGCTTCTGATAAAAGTCGGCTCCCCCGGCTTTGCAGGATTAGGATACAGAATAACATTCTTTTCGGTGCTGCTGTGGGACTCACCTGTACCTAAAGAACTGCTTACCACCTGAAAAGAAACCCTGTTTGAAACTTCCGTATAGGAATCATTGGTAAACATCACCATATAGTAATTTCCGGCAGTTGTCGGGATACCGTTCACGCTTCCGGTAATGGTTTTTGTCCCCTGCGTTACTCCGTCAAAATAAGTATATGACGTAAACTGATCGTTCGGGGTCTGTACGCTCTGCGGATAAATGCCCAGCCAGTCTTTGATGATGCCGGGAGAATCCGTCCAGGAGGCCGTGATGTTTTCACCCAGCGTATACACCGGCTTATTGATCCAAAGATCCGTAACGATATCGCCTACTTTAAAGAAAACTTTTTCCCCGATTTGTGTATAACCGTCTTCTAAAAGATATGTTGCATAATAGTATCCTTTCGGTAAGCCGGTGAAATTCTTTGTTCCTGCAGCAGTGGTAACGTAGCTCCACATCGCTGAAGGATTGGCCGATCCCGGAACCTGGCCCATTTTATAAATTCCGATCCAGTCTTTGGTAAGATTCGGGCCGTTGGAATAATTGATGGTGACTGTTCCTCCCACAGGATACGAATCTGCTGTCGCCTGCAGAACGACTTTTGGCCCGACATAGAAGCTTTTCCTGCCGGTAATTTCAGTGTATCCGTTATTGGCAAAGAATCCTGCAAAATACTGCCCTTTTGCAGTTAATCCCGTATTGAAATTCGCAGTTCCTGAAGTCTGGCCATTTGTGTATTTATAGGTCTGCGAAGTTACGGAAGCGGGATTCTGACCTTTCCTGTAAATTCCGATCCAGTCCTGCTGATTTCCCGGCCCGTCCGTAAAAGTAGCCAGAATGGCTTCATTCTGAAGGTATTCGGTTTTGTTTAAAACCAACGCAGGATTGGACACAACGCTTCCTGTTATCTCGAACTGTTTGGGATCGCTCCACTCGCTCCACTCAAGGTTCCGGTCTCTGTAACGTACTTTTACATAGTAAACCCCGTTGGTAATGGAGTTGGCTGCAATAGTTGCCTGGGTAATATCCACTCCGGCGTTCAGGTTTTTCGTAACATCCGGATTCCCCGTACCGTCCTTCCCGAACCAGTTTTCAAAATCCCTGTAAAATTCTTTATCGATCACGGAAAAATCCGGAGTCTTGCTGATAAGAAAATGTGTGGTATTAAGAAGCTCTGAGGTACTTGTTGAAAATCCACTTCCATTTAACGTTAAAGGCAGCGTCATGGGTGCTGTAAAAACATTGGTTACGGAAGGTTTTGCGGGTTTGGCTAAATTTTTATATCTGTGGAAACTGTCGACCAACACACTGTTTTTCTGTTGATAAATACTTCCTATCGAATAGCTTTCAATATCTGCTTTACCATGGGTTACATCTACTTCGATGATTTGGTAGGTCCAGTCTGTTAGTGTTTTCTGTACGTCATCGAAATCCTGTTCGTTAGACATTCCCCAATACTGGTCCCAGGCCGTCCCTCCGGAAATAATCTGGTAATGCGGAGAATTTTTAAGCTGGCCTCTATGATACAGATGATGATGGGCGCCGATATGCATCAGGTATTTATCTGACGCAGTAAGCATCGGTACGGCGGTATTCCTTACCCATGTTGAGATATCCCCTACGTACTGCTCAGCCTGATACGGCCGGTGACTCAGGGAAATGATCCACTGAACGGTATTGTCGGTAGCAGCAGCATTCAGCACTTGCTGCAGCCACATCTGCTGTGCAGAACCGGTATGTTCCGAACTCAGGCTTACAAACAGAACATTCCCTGCTTGTTGGGCATAATAATTTTCATTTCCTGAAGTAATATTTTTATAGCTCAGTTCATCAACATAGAAATGCGCATAATAAGAGCTCATTCCTAAAGTTCCGTACGTCTCATGATTTCCTACGGTTGTCTGAATGGGAAGGTAGGGCGAAAGCTTTTGGTTTTTCTTAAAATGCACATTTTCATAATGATCCAGTGTACCGACATCTACCTGATCGCCCACCATAAAAGTAAGGGCAACATTGTCAGAGGGATCGGCCGTCGCCCCAAACCGCTGCTTGATTTTCCGGTAAGCATGGTAATTGAGAGAATCATATCTTGGCTCGTTTTTAAGCTGATTGTCTCCCATGATCAGGAATCTTATTTTCCCGTCTGCAGTTGCCGCCTGCCCCGGCAAAGGAAGCGTACGGAAATTATATACCGAAGATTCTAATGTTCCTGTTTTGATTTTGTAATAATATTTTGTGTTTGGCTGAAGATTGGTGACCTTGGCGGTATGATAGTAATAATTATTGCTATATCCGGTATCGGAAAAAATATTGGTAGTTCCCGTCACCGTTACATCAAGGTTAGCCGGTGACGTACCGTAATAAACGGTTGTTTCATTATCCGAAGATGTTTTCCAGTTTACAATCATCGAACTGGGCGTAGGGTTCTGTAAATATGGGACAAGGGTCTGCCCGAAACAGAGGCCCGATACCAGGCAGCAAAGCAGCAGTAAATAATGTTTCATAAATTGATTTTAGGATTTAATTTTAATGGCCAAATCTAGGCTCTTGATGTTACTGTGCCGTTACCGGTCTGTTAAATAATACTTAATAATTTTATTTTTTCATTGACCTGTATTTGCAGCTTTATCTATCCCACTTATGAAATTCATAACTGTTATTTTCTTTTTCGTTCTGTTGCCTTTCCATGCACAGGCATGAATCCCTTTAACACCCTATACAATGCAAAGTAGTGATCGGAGGCAATTCCAAATCCCGGGGCCGGAATGATGGTATTTGTTACTCCCACCAGCCAGCTTGCTGTCTATAATGGCAGGAAAGGATCTCCCTGGCGAAAACCGTGATACCGTAAAATCCTTTTGTAATCCATACCGATTATAAAATAAGCAACCAAGGCAAAATTGTTCTGCCCTGGTTTTTGTTTTATATATCTTATAATAAGCTTTGAATTGCTTTGGATACAATAAAGATTGAATTTATATCTATTTATTGTGCAAAATCGGACGTTTGTTGTTTTTGTTCTGCTCAGTCAGATTGTTAAATTTTTATTCAATCTCAATCTGATGATAGGCCATCCACCGTTTCAGATTTCCAGCCATTCTTTTTAAATGATCTTCATTCAGGAAAATATTGGTCCAGTAATCAAACCGGTCGCACTGAACACTGATGTAATAAGTCATAATGGCCAAACAGGCGAAAGGTAAAAACTTTTTTTCTTCATTAGTGATCTTGGTTACCAACTCATATCCTTTGAGGAAATGGTCTGCTTTTGCCTGATATTCTTCTTCGTTCAGATGAGTGGAAAATAACTGGAACAGGAAATACGAAATGTCAAAGCATAAATAACCGTTGCCGCAAAAATCGAAGTCGAAAAATGTGATTTCCTTATCATTGTCAATGTGCAGATTGTCGAACCAGACGTCAAGATGTACCGCTCCGTACCTCATATTTTGCTGGTTAAGGTTTTCCATTTTCGGCATCAAAAAAGCAGAAAGGGTTTGCAGAAATTCAATTTCGCTGATGTTCTTACGATAAAATCCTTTTGCTTTTAAAACAGGATCCTGAAGTAAGTTGCGGACATTGTAAGACATTCTCTTCAGCTGGAGATTTTCCGTCGTTTGATGTACTTTTGCCAGAGCCTGCCCGATGAGAAAACTGGCCTGTTGTGAAAATTTAGCCGTTTTTATACCTTTTGCATATGAAAACAAAACACCGAACCTTGTTCCTTCCGGTGCTTCAATTTCCTGAATCAGTTGGCCCGACTGATCCGTTATCGGGAATGCGATCTGTCGGCCGGCCTCTTTCAGAATATTTAAAAGCCTCAGTTCTTCTTCGATTTCCAATCTTGTCCGCCAATGATGGGTATATACTCTGAAAACGTATTGGGTCCCGTTATCATGAACGATATATAAATGATTCATTGCCAGCCGGAATATGCTGCATTCCGCTTGAGCGCTCAGTCCGTATTTTTGCCGGATAAGTTTACCCAGTCCGTCAGGTGAAAGTGTACTGTTGATTACCGGAAATTTCTCTGTCATCAATTCTTGGTTTTTAGCGGAGTGCAAATATAAACAATTGCGAATACAGTGTATCCGCAATTGAAAAGTATAGTAAAATTAATGATGGAGTCTTAGCCTATTTACGGTTGTATTATCGATTACTTATGTTTTCAAAGACGCTATAAAACAGAATCCTGCTTATTCTTTTTCTTTTACTTTAATCTGTCTGATCATTCCACTGCCTGCGCCATTGCTCAACTGCTGCACTTTCCCGTTTTTCCAATAAGTGGCTGCAGAGCCTCCACCCTGGATCTGCTGATATCCGGAAACATAAATATTATCACCTGAAACATCGATACCAAGGCCAAATGAACCTTCTCCTCCTACTGTAACCGGTGAACCGTTTTTCCAGTATCTGGCAACGAAAGACTGACCGTTAGAAGAAAGGCCGGTGCCTGCGATATAGACCTCATTGTCTTTTACGGCAATCGCCATTCCGCCTGCATAAGGCGTCCCGTCCTGGATTAGCACAGGCGATGAAAGATTCTTTGAATATCTGGTCTGCAGCTGTCCCGAACCGTTGTAAACGACAGACCACATCATATAGACATTGTTTCCGGATACAGCTATATCCTGATCCGATGCGGTGGTTGTCTGGTCAGAAAGATCGGTGCGCTGGCCATTTTTCCAGTAACAGGTTACAGGAGTCAGCCAGTTCTGCATCCGGCGTTCTCCGATGACATAGACATCACTGCCCACTACGGCAATTCCCGTAGCTACGGAATTCTGCGAATCATCACTTAAGGTCATCAGGACTCCGTTTTTCCAGTATTTGGCAGCATACGTACTTTCTCCCGGTTTCAGTTCCTGCCCGGCGACATAAATGTCATTCCCGCTGATAAAAATACCGTTGGCAAAGGCATCCCGTGATCCGTCGGTAAGGTCGGTTGCTACTCCGTTCTTCCAGTAGCGGGCCACATATTTCCCCGCAGAATTTGCTTCATAGCCTACAGCATGTACATCATCCCCGGAAACAACCATATCCATAACGTCAGAACCACCGGAACCTTTTCCTAACAAGACGCCCGTACTGTTCTTCCAGTATTTGGCTTTATAGTCTTCGCGGCCTGCGGTATATACGGTAGGTCCGTCCTGCTCGGTAGGGGCATCTTCCTCATTACTGTCACGGCACTGTACAGCGGCAATTCCCGTGAATAAAACGAAAGAGGTCATGTAAAAAAGAGATCTGATGTTCATAAAATAAATTATTTGTTGAACATTCCATTTCAAAAAACGAGCCGCAAGAAGTTATTTTAATAAATAAACTAAAGGTTTAATTAAGCCCTTTACTTTTAGATAAATTATTCATTTTCATTAAATTCAGCCTACTTCGCCAATAACAAAAAGAAAAATTATGGAAACTATTGTTCTATTGCTTCAGTTTTCAAGCTTATCTATTTCCAACCTGTGGAAACACAGATTACTACCATTTAAAAAAAATCTCTCCTGATCAGAGCCAGGAGAGATTTCTATGATGGTAAATTTTTAAAATTTCATCAGCATCCCTACCCCATTGCCGTCATTAACGACATAATAGACTGGCGTAAATTTTCCGGCATCTGCATTCTGATATTCCTTCACCGCATTTCTCATCTGGGCACCGCCTGCGATTTTCATGACGACCCCTCCGGCCATCGCAATAATCCCACAGATAAGAGGTGTTGAGGAGCCCTTCTTTGCCGCGCCTGATGACAGTGTAGATTTCTCTGCTTTTGAAACATTGGAAAGACCGCCGATCAGAAAGGCCGCACCACCGCCGATAATCAGTCCGCTTCCGATATCGCTGACGGTTCTTCCGGATTTATAACTGCGGTTATTTTGTCTGAGATAGCCTCTGATTTCGGATAGGGAAGTTAGTTTTTCTTCCTTTCTTTCAGTCAGAGCAGGAGATACTGAGGTATTTTCAGCAGATACCGGATTTTCAGGATTTGTCTTTTCCAGGATGCTTTTTACTGAATTATCATATAAAAACTCTTCAATTCCGGTTTGTGCATTTTTATAGGTTACCTTTCCTTTTTCATATTTCAGGTCCCGGTATTCAATTGTTGTATTGTCTTGAGTAACGATCGTTCCTTTAGAAGAATTTGCAGGAATAGAGATTTGCGAATACGCAGCCAAAGAAGCTACAGCAAATAAAAGCGTAAAAATCTTTTTCATGGTTTAATTAAATTTCCGGCAAAAATATCTCTTTTGTTTAAAACCACAAAGTTTTTAAAATTAACATTCCGGAACATTCACTGCAATAGCCAGCCCGCCTTCCGAGGTCTCCTTGAACCGGTCGTTCATCGATAAGGCGGTTTCCCACATTGTCTGGATCACCTCGTCCAGGGTCACTTTCGCTTTTGCCGGATCACTTTCCAAAGCAATATTGGCAGCGGTAATGGCCTTAATGGCACCCATTGTATTTCTTTCGATACAAGGAATCTGCACAAGACCCCTGATCGGGTCGCAGGTTAATCCCAAATGGTGCTCCATCGCAATTTCTGCCGCCATTAAAACCTGGCCTACGCTTCCGCCGAGAATTTCCGTAAGTCCGGCTGCCGCCATGGCTGAAGAAACCCCGACTTCTGCCTGGCAGCCTCCCATTGCTGCAGAGATGGTTGCATTTTTTTTGAACAATGTTCCGATTTCCCCTGCAACCAGAAGAAACCGTACAATATCGTCCTCACTGGTAAAATCGGTAAATGCCTGCGCGTACATCAGAACTGCCGGGATAACGCCGCTTGCCCCGTTAGTGGGAGCGGTAATAATCCTTCCGAAGCTTGCATTTTCTTCGTTTACCGCCAATGCAAAGCAGGAAATCCATTTGTTGATATTGGTAAAGTTCTCTTCGGCATCCACCACCTGCCGGAACCATTCGTCTTTGTTTTTATAAATTTTATCGCCCAATAATTTCCGGTTCATTCCCGCAGCCCGCCGGGAAACATTCAGTCCGCCGGGAAGAACACCTTCCTTATTGACGCCCTTGTAAATGCATTCTTTGATCTGCTGCCAGATGTAAAGGGCTTCTGCTTTTGTTTCTTCCTGGGATCTCCAGCTTTCTTCGTTCATAAAGATCAGGTCGGAAATCCTGCTGAGGCCCAGCTTTTCGCAGTACTTAACGATATCCGAGGACTTATGGCAGGGATACAGTGTACGGATACAATGCTTATCGATGGATTTTTTTTCCTGGCTCATGATAAAACCCCCGCCGACGGAATAAAAATCCTGTTCCAGCTCGGTTCCGTCTTCAAAAACAGCCCTGAAAATCATTCCGTTCGGATGGTAATCCAGCGATTTTTGCATATTCAGCACCAGATGGAGCCCGTAAATAAAAGGAATTTCTTTTTCGCCACCCAGGTTGATGGTTTGCGTACTTTTTATGGTTCCGATTTTCTCGTCGATCTTTGTTGTATCAATGATCCGGAAATCTTCGCCGTTCAGCCCCAGCATTCCGGCAATATCGGTGCCGTGCCCGATTCCCGTTTTGGCCAGCGACCCGAAGAATTCCAGGAACACCTCCTTCACTTCAGCGATTGACCGCTCTCTTTTTATAATCCTGATAAATGCCGAAGCGGCATTCCATGGGCCCATGGTATGCGAACTGGAAGGTCCTATTCCTACTTTTATAATCTCAAAAACCGATATTGATTCCATATAGAAAATGCATCATTTTTCCTCAACACAAAGATACACGATAAATTGAGATGCAAAAGCCGGCGGTAAAAAAATGGTAAAAGGTAAAAAGTCAATTAGCTTCGCAGTCAATTTCTTCGAGTCAACCGTAAATTTTTATTTCTTAATTCACCATTCACTTTTAAAATCGACTTGTGCAGCAAGATTTACTCTGGTTATGGTTAATGGTCAATTCCTTCGGGTGAATATTGAATTGCTTTTAATTCACAATTTGCATTATGCCAATTGTAAATTCTTTGAGTCAATGGCAATTTAAAATTCCGTAAAATTCACAATTTACCATTCACTTCCCAGACCATCCCGTCAAAAATGCTTTGAATTTTCGCCACCCCTTCCACTTTCGGAGGAGAATTGCGGTTAAGGCATTTCAGCATCCAACAATTTTATCAAAGATAAAATCCTGGCGTCTTTTGATACAAAGCTTTTAAAGTCCTCTTGTGCGATTGTGTTTTCCAATAATCACTACTTATCAGAAACTTGATGTGCTCCCATAAGTGAAACGGCTTAGCGAAATTTGAAGGCAGTTTGCATTTAAAAAAACTCTGTAGGCTCTGGGTTCAGGCAAAAGCTTCTTTAAAATTCACCATTAACCATTAACAAAGCCTCTCTTCATGCTGCGAAATATCCAGTCCCAGGTCTTCCGATTCTTCGGAAACCCTCAGGGTGATAATGCGGTTGGTAATTTTATACAGAAGCAGGGAACCGAAAAATGCAAACAGCGATACCAGGACCAGGGCCATCATGTGATGGGCGAAAACCCCAATTCCGCCATGAAGCAGACTGGCGTTTTCACCGTGGGCAAAGATGGCCGTTAAGATCATTCCCATGATTCCGCCAACCCCATGACAGGCAAAAACATCCAGGGTGTCATCAATTTTCTTTAATGCCTTCCAGTTCACCATCAGGTTGGAAACAATCGCGGCAATGAATCCGATGAATAAGCTTTCCGAAACCGAAACAAAACCGCAGGCCGGCGTAATGGCGACCAGCCCGACCACCGCGCCGATGCACGCTCCCATCGCGGAAACTTTTCTTTTATTGATCCTGTCGAAAAAGATCCAGGTCATCATGGCGGAAGCCGAAGCAATGGTTGTCGTCCCGAAAGCCGTCGCTGCCGTAGCATTGGCACTTAAAGCGGAACCTGCATTGAACCCAAACCAGCCGAACCAGAGCATTCCCGTTCCCAGCATCACATAGGAAATATTGGATGGTTCGTGGTGAGGCCTTTTCCGGTTTCCTACCACCATGGCGCCTGCCAGTGCTGCAAAACCGGCACTCATGTGAACCACGGTTCCGCCGGCGAAATCTTTAACACCGAAATATTTATTCAGAAGGCCATCGGGATGCCAAACCATGTGACAAAGCGGCGTATAGATAAAAACGCTGAAAAGCACCATGAATAGCAGATAAGAGATAAAGCGTACCCGTTCTGCGAAAGAACCGGTAATTAATGCCGGTGTAATCACCGCAAATTTCATCTGGAAAAGGGCAAAGAGGATAAAAGGAATCGTAGATGCCATTGCCTTATGCGGCAGGACTCCGACCCTGCTGAAAAACGGATAGCTCAAAGGGTTCCCGATAATTCCGTAATGTTCGCCGTTGATGGTGAAGCCGATGGAGTCTCCGAACGAAAGGGAAAAACCGACTACGACCCAAAGCATGGAAATAACACCCAAGGCAATAAAGCTTTGCAACATTGTAGAAATCACATTTTTCTTCCCGACCATTCCGCCGTAGAAAAAAGAAAGACCGGGAGTCATCAAAAGGACCAGGCCCGCCGCTGCCAGAATCCAGGCCACATCAGCCCCTACAATTTTATCTTCGCTCAGAAATTCTCCGGTATTCGGAAAATCTGCAATGGGACTCCAGAATAATCCGCCTACTGCTACCAGAGCTATAAGGCTGAATGAAACGATCCATTTTAAACCTACTGTCATAAAGTTTATGTTTTACCCTTTCAAAAGTAAGTATAAATTCTAGAAAAAAAATTAAAAAAAAACACACCCCCTTTAATTTTAATAAAAATTTAAAATTAAATTAAATTTCTAATTCAACACCCCTTCCAAAATAATGGTAACTTCCTTAAACTTTGTAATAGGAAATAAATGAGTCCCGCCTTTTATAATATAATCGGGTCTTGAATTTTTTATCGGAAAGACGATATCCTTGTCGCCCATGATCTGTACCACTTCCGGACTTTCATCGAATTTCCAGTCGGAGATCTTTTCAATAGACCATTTCAGGTAATACGGATCGCGCACCCGGAAATATTGCAGAACCTTCGGATTCCGCGGATCGAAAAATTTACGGACAACGGAATACATATTGGTGGTTCGCTCGTTGAAAAAGATAAGCGGAAGAATCTTCGGGATCCTGGTGAGCTGGCCGGTTCTTATCAGGCGTGATTTTTCTTTATCGGATTTGATGCTTCCGAGAATCACAACCTTCCGTGCCGGCTTCAGTTTATTGATTTCCTGAACCATAAGCCCCCCGAAAGAATATCCGACCAGGTAAAATGGCGCCGAGTCATCAATTTTTTCAGCCATTCTTTTCACATAGCCCGGGAATTCCTCATTAAGAAAAGGAATCAGCCAGTCTATAAAAACAACCTCATGGCGCTTTGGAAACTGAATCTTTTCCAATACTTTGAAATCTGCGCCCAATCCGCTTACGACATATATTTTCATAATACTAAATTAAAAAATTCAGACAAAAAATAAGCGGCTTCCTAAAAAACCGCTCATTCTTATTGTTTACAAGACTGGTGTCTTATTTTTTCTTTTTTACAGGCGTTCTGTTTTCATTATCCAACACGGCTGTTGAAAGCTTGAACTGGATATCCATTTCGTTTTTGATGAAATAATCTTTCAGCGAAGATTGGTAGAATACTTTGAAATCTCTTCTGTTCAGTGAGAATTTGGCGGATTCGATTACTACGGTAAACTGGGTGATATAAACGTTGGCAGGGAAAGTAATGGTCTTTCTTACTCCTTTGATGGTTACATCTCCGTAAACGGTAGAATTGTAATCGCTGTTTGCCAGAGGGATGATTTTTGTTAAATGGAATTTGGCAAGCGGAAACTTTTTAACGTCGAAAAAGTTGGAGCTTTTAAGATCGTTTGTCAGTTTTACCATATCCTCATCCTGGCTTGAAACGTCCCCGGCCATAATCGATTTCATATCGATCACGAACTCTCCGTCTACCAAAACCGTTTTATCGAAAGTAAACTTCCCGCTTTTCAGCTTTATTGTTCCGGAATGGGTTGTAGGAACTGTTTTTACCACTTTATATCCCCACCACCTGATCTCCGACGAGGTTACTTTTACCACTTTATCACCTTTCTTCTGTCCGAAAACAAATGATATACTTACGCACATCATCGCAAACAATAGTAATCTTTTCATTCTTTTTTATTTACAATTCAACAAAAATAAAAAAAAGTGTAGAACTTCTACACTTTTAACAATCTTTTTTTGATTAAATTATTTAGCCGTTACCTTCACCAGCAAATCCATATCATCTTTCACAAGAACATCCTGCATCGTAGACTTGTACGCTACATCAAATTTCTGTCTGTCGATAGAGAATTTATTGGAGATCAGGCTTACAGTTCCGTTGGTATAAGTAATTTTTGCAGGGAAAGAAATCGTGTTGGTTTTTCCTTTTACTGTCAGGTTACCGGTTACTAAAGAATTGTACACTTTATCGTTGTTTTTCTTCACTCCAGTAATTTTGAAAGTCGCTGTAGGATATTTCTCAACTTCGAAGAAGTCTCCGTTTTTCAGGTGGCCGTTCAGTTTCTGCTGGTATTCCCCGGAAAGGTCAGTCGCATTGATGGAAGTCATGTCCAGAACAAAAGTACCGCCTGCCAATTGGTTTCCTTTCATTACCAGATCTCCTGATTTTACCTTCACGGTACCGTTGTGAGAACTGGCTTCAGATTTAGCGATTTTATAACCCCACCATTGTACATCGGAGCTTACCACTTTTTTTGCCTGTCCGAATGCCAGACCACTTGCCAATACGGCTAATAAAAATATTTTTTTCATTTATAAAAGTTATTTACTTGTTCTTTATTTACAGATGCAAATGTAGTTAACGGCAGCGATAGATTTCATTGATGTACATCAATAAACACAATTATTTTCATGACTCATGTCATGCATAAAAAAAGCTCCGGATTTCTCCGGAGCCTGTTGTATTTATTCCTGGTAATAAGCGGTGTAAAGTGCTGCACCGTTCAATGCCGTGTTTTCGTTCTTATTCAGATAGATTGGGATGTTCCTCAGCATCTCTTCCATTTTATCACTGATCTTGAACTTCTCGTAGAATTTATCTTTATCGATATATGCTGCAATGGCCTGCGGAATATCTCCTGAAATCAAGAGCCCTCCGGTAGCTTTCAATTTTAGTGTTAAGTTATTGGCTTCCCTGGCCAGGAACTCGATAAAAGTATCCAGGGCGATCTTGCAGATCAGTACATCCTCTTCCACAGCCGCTTTATATAATTCTTCAAAAAAGTTGCCGTTGGAAAGACGTTCAGCCAGCCATTCCGGCTCAGGATGCCTTTTCACATCTCTCAGGAAGCGGTAAATGTTAAATAATCCGCCTTTAGACAGAACATTTTCCCAGCTTACGATGCCATACAGATTGTTAAGGAACTGGTAAAATTCAACCTCTACATTGGTTCTCGGTGAAAATTCGGAATGCCCGCCTTCCGTTGCAAAAGGCCTGATGTATTTGCCGTCGAAAAAGTATCCGGCTTCTCCCAGTCCGTTCCCCGGAGCCAGGATGGCCACATTACCTTTTTCCAGATGTCCGCTGGTATAGATAGGATCCAGGTCGCTGTCTTCCAAAAGCCCCATTCCGTATGCGGAAGACTCCTGATCATTCAGCATATCTACCCTTTCAAAATTGAAATCCTTTTTAAAATCTTCAACATCAAGGTTCCAACCCAGTCTTTCCGGTGTACTTTTTCCGTATAATACGGGTCCCGGAACTGCCATTCCAAGTCTTTTTACATTCTCCAGCCCGTTGTCCTGCATAAATTTTTTCAGGATGCCTGCAAAAGAATCAAACTCTTTGGTAGGATAATTATTCTGGATCTTAATTTCCAGACCGCCGTTGCCGGAAACAAAATAGCCTAATGTTGTAATATCTTCGCGTAGGTTTGCACTGATGATCGAAACGTTATCATTGCTGCCGTTTTTTACTCCTGGTAAGTAGAGTGGAAATTTTGGATTCAAAATCATAACCTCAAATTTTATCAAATATAATAATAACTTTCGTAAATTTTCGTTAGAAATAAAAAACCTTCTCAAAAATTCGAAAAGGTTTGGTTAATAATTGCTTATATAAAAATCTAACTATTTTCCTAAAGGGATGTTGTAGGAAAATCCTACACCAATGTTACCCACATTGTAGTCCTGGTTTGGCAAATCGCCGTTGTTTCCTACAAATACTTTCTGATACTGTGCAAAGAAATTCCAGTCGCGGTTGTGGTATCCGATTTCAGGTTTTAAATAGAAACCTCCTTTCGGTCTGTCTAAACCTGTATTGGATGCCACTTTGTTATCTCCTACCAGAATTCCGTATCCTAAATCGGTTCCGAAATAAAATCCGGTCTGTTTAGGATAAATCCTGATCAGGGCAGCTACCGGCACAACACCTACATCATTGTTGGTATATCCGTTGTTGTCTTTTCCGAAATAATGGGTATATCCTGTAGCGATACCCAATCCGAATCCCGGAGTGATAAGATTCTGGTAAGCTACGTCCACACCTACGGCCATAGAGGTATTATCAGAAGGAACTGCCAAACCAACATTTGCTCCTACCTTGATCATGTTATTCATCTGGGCACTCTGGGCGCTCAATGCTCCTGCAGTCAATATTCCGGCAAATAAAATTGCTTGTTTAAACATTTTCATACTCTTGATCATTTTAAATTTTACTAGAGTGTGAGATGTAAAAATCGTGCCAAGGAAGGGCTTTTTATATGCATCAATACTTTACAGATGCGCAAATCCATGACATTCAATCCATTATTTTAAACAAAAACTAAATATCTGTTTAAAAAACGGTTCCCCACAATTAAAAATTCCTGCTTTTTTTAGATTCTTTTGTGAATAATTTTAATATTAACGAATCTTAACCGTTATTAATTTTAACATCATCCTGCAGATAATATCCAAAAGTAAACAATGCACATGGCCCCTTCTTCATTACTTAACAAAAACCACCTCCTGTGGCGCGCAGGCTTCGGAGCGGGAATCAACCAGTTTGCCGATCTCGGTAAAAAAGAAATCAAAACGCTGATTGACGAACTCTTTAAAGAAGAAAATTTCCAGCCTGTCATTTATGAGACTGATATTCCGGAAACCGTCGATCCTGTGAATCTGATGACAGATAAAACGCCTGCTGAAATAAAAAAAGAAATGCAAAAGATTTACCGACAGCAAAATGAGGAACTGAACCTCAATTTCCTGAGCAGAATGGTCAGCAGCAGAGAGCAGATGAGGGAAAAGATGGCTTTTTTCTGGCATGGGCATTTCGCTTCAAGGGTTCAGAACCCGAAATTCAACCGGCAGATCCTGAACGTGATCCGGAAAAATGCACTGGGAAATTTTAAAGATCTGCTGTTTGAAGTAAGCCAGGCACCGGCCATGCTGAACTTTCTGAACAACCAGCAGAATAAAAAAGACCACCCGAACGAAAACTTCGCCCGGGAGGTGATGGAACTTTTTACCATGGGCCGTGGAAATTATACTGAAAAAGACATCCGTGAAGCCGCACGGGCTTTCACCGGCTGGAGCTATGATAAGGAAGGGAATTTTTTAGAAAAAGAGAAGGTCCATGATCAAGGCTCCAAAACCTTCCTTGAAAAAACAGGAAATTTTAGCGGCTCTGATATTTTAAATATCATTCTTGAGCAGAAAACAACGGCAAGATTCATCACAGCCAAAATTTACAGGTTTTTTGTAAATGAAAATGAGGACGAAGCCATCATCAATACCCTGAGCGAAAGTTTTTACCAGTCCGGCTATGATATTAAAAAGCTGATGAAAACGATTTTCTTAAGCTCCTGGTTTTACGGGCGGAAAAATATCGGCAGCCGGATCAAGTCACCGATCGAGCTGATGGCCGGAATGATGCGGACATTGCCAATGAACATTAAGAACCCGGAAAACCTGATCGTTTATCAAAAACTGTTGGGACAAATGCTGCTGTACCCACCGAATGTTTCCGGCTGGCCGAACGGAAGATCGTGGATCGACAGCTCTACGTTGATGCTGAGACTGCAGATTCCGCAGATCTGGTCGGGGCTGCGGCCATTGGATTACCGGCCGAAAGAAGATGATGATCTGGATATGGGACTGAAAAACAATCCGAATGCTTTAGCCAAAAGCTTTAAAAATCCTAACATTACCATCGACTGGGCTTATGTGGAAAAGGTTTTCAGCGGGAAGAATCCGGAGGATTACCTCATCCAGAACAGCAGGTCGCTCGATCTGGCTTCCGTGAAGAATTTCTCGGACCATTCGGTGAAAATGCATATCATTAACCTGATGTCGACTCCGGAATATCAGCTGATGTAAAAACAGCAGGCTTTATCATCCAATACCTCACCTTCATCTAAATCTGATTTTATGTTGATCAAAAGAAGAGAATTCCTTAAAATAAGTTCACTGGCCACTGCATCACTTATGATGCCGAATTTTTTGAAAGCCATGACGTTAGACGATGCGCTGGAACCCCGTCAGAAAATCCTGGTGGTCCTGCAGTTTACCGGCGGCAATGACGGTCTGAATACCGTTATCCCGGCACGGAACGATATTTATTTCCGGGAGCGGAACAGAATTGCCATTCAGAATTCTCTGCCCTTAACCGATGAAGCCGGGATCAATCCTGCCCTTTTATATTTTAAGGAATTGTATGACAACGGTGAACTGGCGGTGATGAATAACGTCGGCTATCCGGATCCCGACAAATCCCATTTCCGGAGCATGGACATCTGGCATTCCGCAAGCAAGAGCAATGAGTACCTGGAAACCGGATGGCTGGGAAGGTATCTGGATGAAGAATGCTTCCGCTGCGAACATCCCACCCAGGCACTGGAAGTAGACGACATGCTGAGCCTGGCCCTGAAAGGAGAAAACAATAAGGCATTTGCCTTTAAAGATCCGAAAAGACTCTACCAGACCAGCGAGGAAAAATATTTCAAATCACTGTATGACCACCACCACGATGATGAAACGGTTTCCTATCTGTATCAGACCTTAGGCTCCACTATCAGCAATGCCGGGTATATTTTTGAAGAAAGCAAAGCAAAGAAAACCGACGCAGCTTACCCGGCTTCACAACTGGGAAAAGATTTTAAAACCGTTGCCTCGCTTATAAAATCCGACATCAATACCCGAGTGTACTACCTGTCGATCGGAAGTTTCGATACCCATGTGAACCAGAACGAAAGGCAGCAGAAACTTTTTAAGGACATTAACGAAGCGATAAGGTCTTTCGTAGCCGACATGAAAAGCAACGGGCTTTTTGAGAATATCCTGCTGATGACCTTTTCGGAATTCGGTCGGCGGGTGGCCCAGAATGCTAGCAACGGAACCGATCACGGAACGGCCAATCAGATGTTTCTCATCAGCGGCGGCCTGAAAAGAAAAGGACTCCTGAATGCCCTTCCGGACCTTCGTCACCTGAATGAAGGCGATCTGATCTATTCCGAGGATTTCAGGAAAGTCTATGCCACCATTCTTAAAAACTGGCTGAATGCGGATTCGTCTAAAGTTCTGGGATGGAAAGACGGAATCTATGACTTTGTGTAGCGCACAATATAAAACAAAAGAGGCTTTCGATCAAGAGAGCCTCTTTATTATAATTTTAAATAAAACTACTTCAGATTAATGTATGGATGCAGGCAGTTTTTTCGGTTCTTTCGGCTGACTTTTCTGGTCAATTTTTTCCGAGATTTTTTTAACGATAAACTCAATAACCAAAGGCGCTACCATTGCAACCACTGCTTTTAATATTCTAGATTTCATAATGTTTATTTTATAATAAACTAGCAATACAATTTCTGAGCCATTATGGACGCTTATCGACTTAGGGCTTTTAAAAAAATTTGCGTGGTAAAACTAATCTTCATCAGCAACAACAAGGTTCTCATAGTTTTTTGCGCCGGCTTTAAATTTTTCTTCAAGCCGCAGCCTCAGCTTTCTTGGTTTGTAAACGGTCAGGCATTCCCCGAAACCCAGTAAAAGGCGTTCCAGCTCAAAATTCAGCTGAACGCAGATTTTAAAAACGGTACCTTCCCCGGTTTCACTTACGATTTCCTGGCTGCTGTGGAAAGGCTTGGTCTTTACATAAGGCGCATTGGAAGAATCCACAAAGAAGACGACGTTCCGCGGGGCCATTGTGGGAGAGACACTCACCCCGACGATGTCTTTGAAATATTCGTCACCGTCGAGATTCAGGTCGATGTACTCTATTTTTTCCTCTGCCTGAATGTTTTCTATCCGGTCCAGGGCCAGGTTGTATTCCTTTCCTTTATGAAGACAGATCAGGAACCAGCGGTTGTTGAATTCCTTCAGCAGCTGAGGATGTGCTACATACGAATCCGATTCCCTTGCCTTAAAGCTCCGGTAGGTAATATTCAGTACTTTTTTATGAAGAATGGCGTCGTACAGGGCATCGATATATTCCAATCCTTTCAACTGTTCGTTTTTATCGAGGTGGATAATTGATTTCTGATTGGTTGAGTGGATGGAATCTTCCAGTTTCTGGATCACCCCGTTCATTTCTTTGAACATCGAAAAATCCTTGAACTGCTTCAGGATCTGCACGGCGTTGTTCATCGCTTTCAGGTCGCTTTCATTTACTGAAATATTGTGGATGCTGTAGTCGGGATCGCTGTACCGGTAGTATTTGCGTTCGTACACTTCGATCGGGGCTTCGTAGCCGAATTTCTCGCTCCGCATGTTCTGCAGGTCGAGCTGTACGGTCCGTCTGCTGACGAAAGACTCCTTTCCCTCAAATTCAAAAAGGGCTTCGGAACACTCGTCGATCAGGTCTTCCAGCGTATATTTCCGGTATTTGTTTTTGAGGCATTTGTCCAGCGTTTTGTAGCGGATCAGGGCATTTTTATTGGATGACATGGTTTCAATTTTAAGGATTCGGGCGTGTCCCGGAAGCCTTGACAAAAGCCATAGCTCTTCCGGGCCGGGCTGCTCCGGGCTCCACTTTGTTCCGGTTCTGGCGCGGCGCTTTGCGCCGCGCCAGAACCCCTCCTTCCAGTCGGGCCCTGCACATCCCTCACGCGGGGTGTTGAACATAGGAAGTCAATGTGCTTCCAGTCTTTTTAACAAACCTGGCTCATTTAATTCCTTTTACTTTTGGAAATGAGACAACCTACTTTCTCTGCAAAGCCTTTCCTTCAAAAGCAATTCCTTCCCAGCCGGTCTGCATGAAGTTCCGGATGTTCTGGTGATCGGTACCTTCAGGATTTTTCAGGACATCCTCCCGGTAGAATTCCCCGAAAAGATTAAGCGTTTCCTCTTCTGAAAGACCGTTCAGCTGCGCAAAGCTGAATGCCTTGCACGATCCGTTGTTCTGGTTGACTTCGTTTACAGTACTGCCGTTGGTAAATTTTGTCGGGCTGAAATCGTAATGTTCGTCAATAAAAGCAATAACTTCCTTAAACTGAATATCGCCTGCTGATTTTTGTAACTGTTCAAATAACATTGTTGATAATTTTTTCAAAAATAATTAAAAAAAAATGATCTGCGCAAAAAGATTGCATACTTGCACCGTTACTTTGCATCAACAAAATCAGAGAACTTATGGAATTTAACGGAAATAACTTAATCGAATTAGGATACAGACCGGCAAAATGGTTTAAGGAAGCCATTGAATTCATCAACGAAAATAATCTCGATCAGGACCAGATCAAAACATACCTGGAACCGTTCAGACAGCCCGAACTGATTCCGCTTCATGAAACGGCAAAGGATTTTGTCATCAACATCCGGGCAGAGCACGAAAGCGAGAACGACAATGTTGAAAAGGTAATCAACACCATGAAAGTGCTGATGAAAACCCCTACCCTGATCGAAGGGGCTATTATGCCGGATGCCTGCCCGACCGGACCTGCGGGGAATATTCCGGTCGGAGGCGTGGTGGTTGCAAAAAATGCCATCCACCCGGGATTCCATAGCGCAGATATCTGCTGTTCGGTGATGCTGACGGATTTCGGAAAAGCCGATCCTAAATCTGTGCTGGATATGGCCCATTCGGTGACGCATTTCGGATACGGCGGAAGGCCGAGAGGAGAACAGATGCCGATGTCACAGGAGCTGATGGATGCCTTCAGGCAAAACGATTTCCTGAATGACGAAAAATTAATCAGCATCGCCCGTTCGCATATGGGAACCCAGGGCGACGGAAACCATTTCCTGTTTGTCGGGATTTCCAGAAATACCGGAAACACGATGCTCGTGACCCATCACGGATCGAGGGCACCGGGTGCTGCACTGTACGATAAAGGTATGAAGGTAGCCAACAGATTCAGAATGGAAATTTCCCCTGAAACCTTAAGGGAAAATGCCTGGATTCCCTACGATACCGAAGAAGGGGAATCGTACTGGGAAGCCCTGCAGTTAATCAGAGCCTGGACGAAGGAAAACCATACTTCGATTCACGACGCTGTTCTGAATAAAATGAAAGTTGAAAAAGAGGACCGGTACTGGAACGAACATAATTTCGTATTCAAGGACGGCGATCTGTTCTATCATGCAAAAGGAGCCACGCCGCTGGATGATAAGTTCCTGCCGGATATTACCGGGCCGAGACTAATTCCATTGAATATGGCGGAACCTGTATTAATCGTAAAGGGAACCACCAATGAAAGAAACCTCGGATTTGCCCCGCACGGCGCCGGAAGGAACTTCAGCAGGACGCAGCATAAAAAATCACTGGCCCATAAAACCATTGAGGAAGTCTTTACCGAAGAAACCCGGGGGCTGGATGTCCGTTTCTTCACCAATGAAATCGATATTTCCGAGCTGCCGACCGCTTATAAAAGCGCGAAGAACGTAAGAGCGCAGATTGAAGAATACGGATTGTGTGAAGTGCTGGACGAAGTGATACCGTACGGATGTATCATGGCGGGCGATGTACAAAAGAACGCGCCGTGGAAGAAAAAGAAAAAATTCAGAAAAGCATAGATAAAACAAACTAATAACTCGGCCTTGCGGATGTGAAAGTCTGCAGGGCTCATGAAAACTTTTTATACGGCAGGGGCAGTAGCTCAGATGGTTAGAGCAACAATTAGTACTTTCCGCTAACGGCAAAGAAAGTTCCTATAAATCACCGGATTTGTAGGTCGCAGGTTCGAAATACGAAGTATTCGCAAATACCAAAAAAATAAAATGAGCATGAGCAA
The DNA here is from genome assembly GCF_008329705.1 of Chryseobacterium sp. SN22. Lineage (GTDB taxonomy): Bacteria > Bacteroidota > Bacteroidia > Flavobacteriales > Weeksellaceae > Chryseobacterium. The sequence continues at coordinate 53,114 of NZ_VTSX01000010.1, forward strand.
TCCTGCCTGCTCCTCAAAAAAAGGCAAAGAAAGTTCCTATTATTGATTTCCCACATTTTACTTTCCGCCTTTTCTTTAATAATCCAGGGCAAAGGGAGTTCCTATATAATTTTTGGAAAAATTACTCCCCGCCCTTTATCAACCATAGGTAAAAGGAGTTCCTATACCAATTCACTTTTAATGAACCTACTCCTCACTTATTTTTTTAACAATGAAAACACTAAAATTATTCAACGCCGTACCGGCAAAAGAATCCGGTGCCGAAGCTTTTGTTTCGGAGAACGGCTTTATTATTGAACCCAACGCGGTCTGGGCACAGAAAGACATCGTTTCCTATTACGCCAAAGAAAAATTAAACGGAAATGATCTTAACAAAACCTTTTATACATCCTGGCAGAAAATCAGGGAAAGTTCAAGGATTCATCTGTTGATCGATCAGATCAGGCATTATATTTCAACGTATGGAAGCGATTTCCAGAGTGAAATTTATATTCCTTCCGGAGTTCTTAAGGTCACGGATGTAAAACTGGGTTTTAAAGTGATTAAAGCTTATTCCAAAGAAGAAATGACGGAAAAATGCCTGTCTTTGCTTAAATCCGGAATAGCTCTGAAAGAAGAAACCGTAGATGATCTGCTTGCCGTATTACATGACGAGATGCAATATCAGTTCACGGGAGCAGAAGGGATCCGGAACAAGGAAGCGGTCATTAAAATTGCAGACCGTTACGGTATTTATCCTGAAAGCCCGGTTGAATTTTTCCGCTATGTGATCTATAAAACCACAGGCGAAACCCTTCTGATCAAAAACAATGATCTGATTGATAAAATCAGACAAAGTAAGTTCAGTCCGTCCGCTCTTTTTGAAAGCTTCGGTCCGGAAAAGCTGGCTCAGATCTTTAACCGTTTCAAACCTTTGTTCCTGGCTTATAAAAACAGGGCGCCAAAAGTGATTAACAAAATCTCAAAGCTGTCCAAAACCCATCATCAGCCTCTGGTTTCCAATCCGTTGAATAACGCAACTCATATGCTGCTGGAAAACAGCGATCTGCACTGGCTGGAAAATGCCACTCCGTTCGCGCTGTTCAAAGCACTGTCAGCCTGTTATTCAAGGATGTACGGTCAGGATACCTTTGTCTACCGGATCCGGAACGGAAAATCGTGGACTAAAAAATCGGCAGCAAACTCCGCAAATGAACTGAATTATGATTTTATTCTCACGTACTTAAAATTAAAATATGATCTTTCCGGAAAGAAATTCTATTTCCCGAAAGATGTGGAATTTGCCTTACCGACCTCCGAAAAAATGTTTGCCGGAAATATCCCGACCGGAACGAGATTTTACGGCGATAGGCTGGCAGTCGGAATTTACTGGGAAAATGCCTGGGGTGCCCGCGACCTTGACCTTTCCGGACTGAATATTATTGGGAAGATTGGCTGGAATGCCGCCTATAATCTACAGAACGGACAACTGATGTATTCCGGGGATATGACCGATGCGACTAACGGAGCCGTGGAGTATCTTTATGCCAACAGAAATTTTACAACGCCGACGCTGGTCATGAACAACGTATTCAGCGGTGATACGGACTGCGGGTATAAAATCGTAGTCGGAAAAGGAGACGATATTTCCTTCGATTATATGATGAATCCCAATAACCTGTTTGCGGAAGTATGGTGCCAGTCGGTGCAGAAACAGACGGTTTTAGGATTGTTCATGCCGAAAGACGGAAAGCAGTGCTTCGTACTGCTGAACTTCGGGGCGGGACATGCGCACGTTTCCGGAAATACCGAAATTTCCGTCATGGCCACCAATGCCTTATATCAGCAGTGGTACGAACCGGTTTCCTTTAATCACCTGATTCACGAACTGGGAGCGGAAATCGTTTCTCAAAAAGAGGAAGCCGATTTCGATTTTTCTCTGGATAAACTGGAAAAAGACAGCTTCACAGGAATCTTCAGATGATTGCTTTGAATCGGAAAACAAGATGTAAGGCAACGATTTATCATTAAATTAACGTGAACCTGAAGTAGAACTTTATTAAATGCAGGAAGAGGATGCTGGAAGATCTTTGTCAAGATAATTCTAAAAGTCTTGAATATTAAATGATTTCTTTGCATTAAACTACTGAAAACGAAATAAATATTATCGAATTCATATTAAATTAAATAAACCGCTCTTAAAGCATAAAAAATCCTGAAAGCGCGGGCTTTCAGGATTTATTCTTTACTTGTTTCCGGTATTTTATTTGGGTGTACCGTTATTCATCGTTCCATTGGTATTTAATGTACCCGTGGTTCCGTATTTTACGGTATTATTATTAGTGTTTCCGGTTTTTAAAGTTCCGGTACCGGTATTGAGGGTTCCATTACTATTGAGTGTACCGTTACTGTTTAGTGTACCATTCGTACCATTATTCAGAGTTCCGTTATTATTCAGAGTTCCATTATTTAGTGTACTGTTGGTGTTTAGGGTACCGTTGGTTCCGGTATTCAGGGTTCCGGCACCAGTATTCAGGGAACCGTTTGTTTTTATCGTCCCGGTAGTTCCGTTATTCAGCAGGCCATTGCCGTTTAATGTATTGTTAGTCCCGTTATTCATAATCCCGGTACCGCTGTTCATGGTTCCGGTATTGGTATTGGGGGTTGTCTGTGCAGACACCGTGATAAAACCGCCTGCTATAAATGCTGCTGCTACGATTAAATTTTTCATATTGGTATAATTTAGATTGGTGATGTTATGTTAAATGCAATTATCGTACAAAATGTGAAGATGTCCTGATTAATAATTAATTAAATCAAAAATTGTTTTCTGTAAAAAGAGGATATATTTTGATTTTTCCTTGGATGGGCCGGAGAAAGACCTTCTCCCCCACATTTTCAGATCATTGTTGCGTGTTGGAAATATTATGATAATTTAATGCAAAGTTTCTTTTACACTCATATAAATCAGGAAGCAAAGCATGGATCAACAAGCTGATCTGAGGAAGCGGACACGTTATCTTTCTTACTGTATTGTTTCTTTTTTTTGCTTTTATTAAAACAAGCAGAGTGGGAAAAAGGGCTGCCTTATCTGAACACAAAGATAAAGATCCATCCTGCGTAAAAAGATTGCGCAGGCCGTCTTTTATTTTGCATCATAAATAAAAATAATGACACCGAAAATACTGGAAAAACTGAAAGAAGTGGAAGAAAAACGCGGCATAGAAATATTGCTGGCCGTAGAATCCGGAAGCCGGGCCTGGGGATTTGCCTCTCCCGACAGCGATTACGACATCCGTTTTATCTACCGTCACGAAAAAGACTGGTACCTCTCGCCATGGGACAAAGACGAAACCATCGAATTTATGACGGAAGATGACCTGGACGGCTCCGGATGGGATATGCGGAAAACCTTTCATTTGCTGCTGAAGTCGAATGCGGCTTTGCTCAGCTGGTTCTACTCTCCTATCGTTTATGTAAAAAATGAAAGATTTTATGACCTGTTCAAACCGCTGGCCGATGAATGCTTCTCCCCGGTAGCGGTCTCTTACCATTACCTTAGCATGAGCAAGAAATACATGGACGCCTGCCGAGGCGATGAAGTGAAGCTGAAATCCTATTTTTACCTGCTCCGCACGGCACTGACCGGGAAATGGATCCTCGAAAAAGGAACCGTTCCGCCCGTTCTGTTCAGCGAACTGCTGGTATTGGTTGATAATTTTACCCGGGAGAAAATAGAAAATCTGATATCTTTAAAAGCAACCAAAGGAGAATCTTATCACCACCCGAACGACCGGGAACTTTTCGGGTTCCTGGAAAGCATGATCAAAGATTCGGAGGAAAAAGCAAAAAGCCTGAAAAGCGGAAATGCAGACAAAAATGAAATGGAAAAGGTATTCCGGGAAATTTTAGCCTTGTAATATAAACCTGAAGTATGAAACAGCTGTCTGAACCGGCCTTATCGTTTATGGAAAAAGCAGGCAGGAATAAAGAGTACCGGATAGATCCGGATGTCTTAAAAGAACATTTAACATTATACCATCTCCAAGATTCCACTGAAATTCTGAGATTTCAGAAAATTTTTGCTGGCCTGCATTTTCAGGATACTGTTGTTCATATTTTTACGCCTGAGCAGATCAGGGAAAGGAAGACTGTAAATACCTACGAATGGAAGGGCCAGACCCTATTTCCGATCAATGACGGTTTATACATGGCTGAAAACGGGGAAATTGCCGTCAGGGACTGCGGTTGCAATTCGCATGATTTTTATTTTTATTTTGAAAAATTCGATACCTTTATCGAGCAGCAGGCATTTTTTGAAAAACACCGATATTATAAAAGTCTGCCCAGTTACAGCCATGAGATTACCGATTTAAAGGAATTTTCAGCCCGGATGTCCGGTTACGGATTTTTACCGGACGGCTCGGACCGGTATAACCTGATGTGGAAAAATGAAGTCAGCCTCGTGCATGCAACCTGCCATGAGGATGTCTGGAGCGTGGGCATTGATAGTGTTTCCGAAAACAACCGCTCTAAGCTGATTGAGCAATTAAAAGATGTCATCCAATGAAAAAACTCGTCGCCCTCTCTCCGATATATACGGAAGACAGCAACATCCTGAAAAAAGCCTCCCTTTGTTCTTCTTATGAATTGAGCCGCTTCAATGGCAAATGGAATGTCCCGGAAGAATTCAGGACAGCGGTCGTGGCGGTGTATGGTGAAGATATTTACGCTGAGATTGTGGCGGAACAATGTAACCTCACTTTAACCAAGCCCGACGATCACTGGCTTTCGATCATTTCGGAGGAATTTACCAAACGGAAGATTTCTTACGGAATACTGAAAGATTTTGTAAATAAAGGGCCTGTTTTCATCAAATGTTCGGATTTTAAAAGCTTTAAAGCCGGGGTTTTCGATAAAGTTACCGACATCAAAGGCTTCGACTCACTGGATCCGGAAATTACGGTCTTCACTTCAGAAGTCGTGGAATGGGAACTGGAAGTACGGTGTTTTGTATTAAACGGTGAAATAAAAACCTTCTCTTCCTACTGGCGGAATGATGTTTATGATATAAACCCGCTTGCAGAAACCGAGCAGCAGGAACTGTTCGCGTTTTTCAGCCGGTTTATGGAGCGGTACAAGGAAACGCTGCCTAAAGCGATCGTACTCGATTTCGGGATCATCAGGGGAAAAGGCTGGGCGCTAATCGAAGCCAATCCCGCCTGGTGCTCCGGGCTGTATGCCTGTGATGCGGAGATCGCTCTGGAGCTGATTGTGGAAAGTTGCATTAAAAATAATTAACAGCCTGGAAGAGGAAAGCCGGATGCCGGAAGTTTCTCTGGTCAATAGTATTAATATTAAAGGTATTAATTAAAACCAGCTGAAAATAAATTCAATACAGTCGAAATCACAATAAATTATGGAAATGATCATCTTCACCGGCATTCCGGCAAGCGGGAAAAGTTCCTTTTACAAGGAGCTTTTTTTCAATTCGCACCTCAGGATCAGCATGGACCTTCTGAATACGCGGAACAAAGAAAACAGGCTGCTGCAGTATGGTTTTGAAACCCAGTCGAAAATGGTGATCGACAATACGAACGTCACCCGGGAAAGCCGTAAGAAATACATTGAATCTGCGAAACGGAATAAATATGAAATTATCGGTTATTTTTTTGAAAGCAGCGTCCCGGACTGCCTCGAAAGAAACCGGAACCGGAAAGATGCCATCAATGAGATCGGCATCAAAGCCAAGTACAAAGACCTTGAAAAGCCGGGATTTGAGGAAGGCTTTGATAAACTATTCAACGTAAAGATCGTCAATAACACTTTTGAAATCAGCCCTTATGAAATTTGAAGAAATTCAAGCTGTCATGCGTACAAACGAAAGCCTTTCGGAACAGTATATCCTTCCGGGAAATTATATCATCGTAAGACTCGACGGAAAAGGCTTCACGAAACTCACCAAAGAAAAGCTTACTTTAGATAAGCCTTTCGATGAAAGATTCGGCCAGGTAATGATTGATGCTGCCAAGCACCTTTTTGGCAGCGGTTTTAAAGTAATTTACGGTTATATACAAAGCGATGAAATTTCACTGCTGATCGACCGGGACGACCAGACCTTCAGCAGGAAAACCCGCAAACTAAATTCCGTGCTGGCCGGGGAAGCCAGTGCTTTTTTCAGCCTGCAGTTCCGGGAACTCTGCGTTTTCGACTGCCGCACCATAGCAGTCCCCAACCATGAAATGCTGCTGGATTATTTCTGCTGGCGGCAGGAAGATGCCCACCGCAATTCGCTTTCCGCCTATTGTTACTGAACGTTACGGAAAAATGGCTTTACCGCAAAGCAAGTCACCGGAAAGATCGAAAAGATGACCCAGTCCGAAAAAAACGAGCTGCTGTTTCAGTATGGCATCAATTACAATACCCTCCCGTCCTGGCAGAAACGCGGCGTCGGAATTTATAATAAAGATTCTATAAAGCCGGGCTTTAATCCGGTGACGAGGGAAACGGTGGATTGTACGAGGAAGGAATTGTTTGTGGAGAAGGAATTGGGGATGCGTGGGGAATATAGGACCTTTTTGAGAGGAATCTTCAACAATCGTTAAATAATTTTTTATATCTAAAATTATTTAAAAGGGATAAGTTTGTATATCAGGTGAAAATGCTTCTCAGATGTTTATTTCAGGGACACTTCTTTTTGAAGTAAATAATTGTGAAGAAGTATGAACATCTGTTTTGTAAAAAAAATCCTTAAAAAAAGATCTACGCAAAAACACTGCGCAATAACATTCTTACTTTGCAATATCAAATTGGAGGTTGTAGCTCAGTTGGTAGAGCAACGTAAAATACTTTATTAATATTTTAATCTGTTCAACAGGTGTGATCTATAAAGTTACTTCGCCTATTAAGCCGTGTGTCGTCGGTTCGATTCCGATCAGCCTCCCTTAATTTGAAGTGGTGTGAGATTTAGGTTACTTCGCTTTACATGAAAAAAACACCTTAATCAGTTTTTAACCACTTCTCTATTTTAATCATTAAAAACAAATAACATGTCAAAATTTAACACAAGGAAAATTGGGTTTGCCCCTGGCTTTATTGCCGGAAAATTGACAGATACTGCAGGTAAATATTCTGATTATGAACTGTTGAGACGAGTAACACTGGCTAATCTCCTTTTCGAATCTAATTATTACCAGTCTGCTGATGAAATCATGAGACAAATAGAAGATCTATGCTGCAAAGTTGAAGGTGAAGAAATCATTCAATTGGCTATAGAATGCCGTTTCGAACAGAAGTTAAGACATACTCCTTTATGGCTTTTAATTTTAGCCCACGAAATTCATGGAATCTCTATCAAAGATGCAATTGTAAAAATTGCTAACAGACCGGATATGCTTATGGATATGCTTCAGATGATAAAAATAAGAAACGGTTCTTATAAAATATCAAAACCAATTAAAAAAGGTCTTGCAAAAGCTTTTGATAATTACGATGAATACCAGATCTCTAAATATAAAAAGAGTAATATGGAATTATCTCTTGTAGATATAGTTAATCTGGTTCATCCAAAACCTACAGCGACCAATGAAAGGGCACTAAAAGATTTGGTTAACAATACTCTATCTCCTGCAAACACCTGGGAAACAGCATTATCACAAGGAGCAGATAAGAGATTGACTTTTGAGCGAATGATAGATGAAAAAAGTCTTGGCTCATTAGCTGTTCTTAGAAATCTAAGAAATATGAAGGATGCCGGACTTTCACGAGATATGATAAAAAAAGCCATTTCAATGGTAAACAGTAAATGGCTTACTCCTCTGAACTTTTTAGCAGCACAGAGAAATGCCCCTGAGTTTACATCTGATATTGATGAAGCCATGAAAAGCTGTTTTATCCAGGAAACAATAAGAGGTACCACGATTCTGGTAATCGATGTATCGGGAAGTATGGGACAAGTAAGTTCATCTCATTCAAAATTTTCAAGAATGGATCTCGCTTTTGCTATGGCAGCAGCCGGTTCTTACATATTTGAAAACTTAATATTGGTTTTCACTGCAGGTTGTGATGGAAAAAGAAAAGGAAAACATATGATCTGGAATAAACTCGGAGGTTTAGGAATATATGATCATTACAGGGAGATCTGTACAGAGTTAGGAGGTGGAGGTATTTTCACTTATCAGTTATGTGAATGGTTAAAAGAAGAAGGTTACTCCAAAGATGCTGATAGATTAGTTGTTATTTCTGATAGCCAAGATATTGACACATATTATGGATCAGATAAAAAGCCAGATACATTGCCATACAAAACATCATATATCATTGATATATCCACGCATACACATGGTATAAAAACCGGTAATTGGACTGCTGAAATAAATGGTTGGAGCGATAAAGTTTTTCATTATATTAAAGCTTTGGAAAATTAATTTTTTCTAAAGCTAATTTTTTATGTTATGAACATTCCTACCCTCAAAACCAAAAACCTCGTCCTCCTCGAGGCCATCTCCGGCAGCCGGGCTTTCGGGCTGGCGACGGAAAATTCGGATACGGATATCCGGGGCGTATATTATCTGCCGAAAGAAGACTTTTTCGGACTGAGTTACGTACCGCAGGTGTCCAATGAAACCAATGACATTACCTATTACGAGATCGGAAGGTTTATAGAATTGCTGCAGAAAAATAACCCGAATATCCTGGAAGTCCTGGCGAGTCCGGCCGACTGCATTCAGCAGAAACATCCGCTGATGGATCTGCTGAAACCGGAGGATTTCCTGTCAAAGCTCTGCAAGGATACTTTTGCAGGCTATGCCGTTTCCCAGATCAGAAAGGCGAAAGGCCTGAACAAAAAGATCCTAAACCCGATGGACAAGGAAAGAAAATCGGTCCTGGATTTCTGCTATGTGTTGCAGGATCAGGGCTCGGTGCCGTTGAAGAAGTGGCTGCGGGAATTTTCAGACGGCGGACAGCGTGGTCTGGTACAGGAAAAATGCGGACTGGTCAGCATTGAACATACAAAGGGCATGTTTGCGCTGTTTTATGACGGATCGGAAGATTTGGGATACAAAGGAATCATCCGGCATGAAGAAGCCAGCCAGGTTTCCGTTTCATCGGTTCCGAAAGGGGAAAAACCGCTGGCCTACCTGTTCTGCAACCTTGATGCCTACTCTACCTACTGCAAAGATTACCGGGAATACTGGAAGTGGGTTTCGGAGCGGAACGAAGACCGCTACAACGTGAATCAAAACCACGGACAGAATTACGACAGCAAAAATATGATGCACACGATCCGCCTGCTGCAGTCCTGCGAACAGATTTTTAAAACAGGTTCCCTGAACATCCGGGTGGACAATCGGGACGAACTGCTGGACATTAAAGCCGGAAACCGGCCGTATGAAGCCGTTATGAAAAAAGCGGACGAACTGATCCGCTCGATTGAATATTATCATTCGGTTTCTGCCCTTTCCGAATTTCCGGATTTGGCAAAGACCACAAAGCTATTGGTGGAGATCCGGGAGGAACTGTATAAAAACAAATAAAGCTTCTTGCGAAGCTTTATTTTTATCTTGAGGTGTATTTTATTTTACAAGCCTGATTTCCATAGCGGAAAAGCCTTTTGGTGATTTTTCCTTTTCAAAAGAAACCTTGTTTCCTTTTTTTACCTGGTCGATACAGTTGTTGTTGTGGAAGAAGATATTTTCTTTGGTTTTATCTTCGGTAATGAAGCCGTATCCTTTTTCACTCAGGAAAGTAACGATTCCTTTTTTAACGGTTTCTTCAGCTTCAATCGGAGCAGCGCCCAGCTGAATGTCGTTGATATCGATTTCTTCTTTTTCATCACGATCCGGTGGGGTAGACGTCAGTTGCCCGTTCGCATCCACATACATGATCATATCGTCAAAGCTTTTGCCTTTGTCGTTGTTTTCCTTACGTTCTTCACGACGTAAAGCTTTTTCTTTTAATTTTTGCTGTTTTTTCTTGAAATTTTCTTTTTTAGAGAAAGAATCTGCCATATATTGTATTGAATTTTATATTACGATTTAATTTTAACGCTCATGACAAAGCTATATTGTCTGCCTGTTATTTTTCAATGCCAGGTTGTGATCGCTACCTATTAAAGGTTTTCTGAGTGCTTTTATTCATGCGAGTGCCTTTTTGAAAGGCCGATGTGAAACGGAATTGAATAAATATTCTTAACGGTCACAGAAGTAAAGACAGAGATTTCTTTTAATAAGTAAACAAAGATACGGAAAAAAAACGTACTATGCAAGTGGTTATGGCTTCAAATCCCTGAAATTCAATTTATTTTAAGCTTTCAGAAAATCAAGCCATTCCTTCAGCAGATCTTTAATATCAGCCAAAGGAAATGTATAAGGTCTTTCGTCGATTCTAAAATCCGTATATTCTATATCCAGTTCAACATGATCTAATATCATCGATTCATAAATTGACCTGTCAAGATCATCTGCATTCAGAAAGGCATTGATTTCCCATAAAAGAAATTCTGTTCCGGCACGATCCAGATAAGACAGAAACTGCAGACTGTTATTCTGGTCCACAATCCAGTCTTTGCGACGACAATTATAACCTATAATACCATCAGAACTTATCTTATAAAATTCTAAACCGTATTGTTCTCTTTTAGTCATATTTTTGATTTTCAGTATATAAATAAAATATATATTTTGAAATACAGATGATATTTTTATAAAAGTTCAAACAAAGCAGAGAGATTTATGTGATTCGGCACACTATATAATTTACGCAATAATCAATGTGTTCTGCCAATTTCTATCATAAAAAGATGGGCAATGTAATTTTTAATTCACTTATTATACATCAAAAAAACCACCGGAGTTCCGATGGTTAATATTATAATTGATAACAAATATCTTATTCTTCAGAAGAAGGATTCTGATCTCCTGCCGGCTGATCACCTTCAGGTCTTCTTTCTCTCTCCTGTCTTCTCTCTCCGTCATTTCTCCGGTCTCCGTCATGTCTTCTCTCGCCATCATGCCTTCTTTCACGGTCTCCTTCAGATCTTCTTTGTCCTTCAGGTCTTCTCTGGCCTTCAGGTCGGTTCGGTCTGTCGGAACGCTCAGGTCGGTCAGAACGTTCAGGTCTTCCCTGCCCTTCTGCCCTAGGAGGTCTCGGCAACAATACTTTTCTGGAAAGCTTCATCTTTTTACGGTCGTCGTAGCCCATGAACTTCACTTCCACTTCATCACCTTCCTTGTAAGGAACCGTATCCAGACGCGACCATTCGATCTCGGAAATGTGAAGGAGTCCTTCGGTACCTTTTGCAATCGCTACGAAAGCGCCGAAGTCCATTACTTTCACTACTTTACCGTTGTATACTTCCCCGACTACCGGTACGAAAGTAATCTCGTTGATTTTCGCGATCGCCTCGTTGATCTTCTCTCTGCTAACCCCGGAAATTTCGATTCTTCCGATTTCGCCGATTTCTTCAATGGCAATAACGGTATCGGTATCCTTCTGCATCTGCTGAATGATTTTTCCTCCAGGTCCGATTACGGCACCGATGAAATCTTTAGGGATTTCCATCATCACCATTTTCGGAGCATGCGGTTTCACATCGGTTCTCGGCTCAGCAATCGTTTCCGTGATTTTGTTTAAGATATGAAGTCTGCCGTCTTTAGCCTGTAAAAGGGCTTTCTCCATGATATCCATGGAAAGACCCTGGATTTTGATATCCATCTGGCAAGCGGTGATTCCGTCTGCCGTTCCGGTTACTTTAAAGTCCATATCTCCTAAGTGGTCTTCATCCCCTAAGATATCGGACAATACGGTAAAGTTTCCTGTTTTCGTATCGGTTACCAATCCCATTGCGATTCCGGAAACCGGTTTTGCAATCTGGATACCGGCATCCATCAGCGCAAGTGTTCCTGCACAAACGGTAGCCATCGAAGACGACCCGTTGGATTCAAGGATATCGGAAACGATTCTGATGGTGTATGGATTCTCTTCCGGGATCATGTTGGCCAAAGCTCTCTGAGCCAGGTTCCCGTGTCCTACTTCCCTTCTTGAAGTTCCTCTAAGAGGTCTTGCTTCACCGGTGGAGAACGGAGGGAAGTTATAATGTAAGAAGAATCTTTCGTCGTAATTTACCATAACGCTGTCTACCATGTTGGCATCTTTAACGGAGCCTAACGTAACGGCTGTTAGAGACTGGGTTTCCCCTCTGGTGAAGATCGCGGAACCGTGGGCGCCCGGCAAATAATCGATTTCGCTCCAGATCGGCCTGATGGTTTCAGGATCACGACCGTCCAGACGGATCTTATCGTTCAGGATCATGTTACGCATCGCTTCTTTTTCCACATCGTGGTAATAGATTTTGGCGAAAGGCGTTACTCTTTCCAGTTCTTCTGCATCTTCTACGTACTGCGCCAGGAATTCAGCCAGTACCGCTTTGAACTTTTCGCCTCGCTCTTCTTTTCCGGAAGGGGTTCTGGCTACTTCGTACACTTTATCGTAAGTTTCTTTCCACACTTTCTCACGGATGGCTTCATCGTGGTTTTCGTGGTTGTATTCTCTTTTCGGGAACGATTTTCCTACTTTTTCAGCCAGTCTCTCCTGTGCTTCCACCTGCTTCTTGATTTCGGCGTGAGCAAAAGTAATGGCTTCCAGCATTTCCTGCTCGGAGATTTCTTTCATCTCGCCTTCCACCATTACGATGGAATCTTTGGTTGCTCCTACCATGATATCCAGGTCGGAATCCTTAAGATCCGCATAGTTCGGGTTGATGGAAAGTTCACCGTTGATTCTTACTACCCTTACTTCAGACATCGGTCCGTTGAAAGGAATATCGGTAATGGCAATCGCTGAAGATGCCGCAAGACCGGCAAGGTCATCAGGAATCGACTGTCCGTCGTAAGAGATCAGGGAAATCATCACCTGAACTTCCGCGTGGAAATCTTCCGGGAACAAAGGTCTTAATACCCGGTCTACCAAACGCATCGTCAGGATCTCCTGATCGGAAGGACGTGCTTCTCTTCTGAAAAAGTTTCCGGGGATCTTACCGCCGGCATAAAACTTCTCTCTGTAATCTACCGTTAAAGGTAAAAAATCCACTCCCGGATTTGCTTCTTTATTGGCTACAACCGTTGCTAAAAGCATGGTCCCGCCCATTTTTACGACAACAGATCCGTCAGCCTGCTTGGCCAGCTTCCCTGTTTCAATGGTGATTTCTCTGCCGTCTGCAAGAGTAATCAGCTCTGTAATTGCTTGAGGTACACTCATAAATTGTTTTGTGTTGCGCTCCGTATTGAGCACTTTTAATGATTATATTTCGTCTAAAATTCAGCTGCAAATTTACTGTAATTATTTGGAAAAAGCACGTCTTGTCTTTAAAATCGATAAAAGACGGCCGGAATATCTGATAATTGCATCAGATCTCTGAGTACTGAAATTACATTCAGTATCAAAGATTTAAAATTGATTACTCTAAAAATAAAATTAAAAAACCAATCTTCTTTTTCAGGTTACCTTATCTAAGTTTAAAGCAAAGGACCATAAAAAAAGCAACCTCTTTTGAAGTTGCTTTATTTTTAAATCTATACCGATTATTTTCTTAAACCTAGTTCAGCGATGATCGCTCTGTATCTTGTAATATCTTTTTTCTTAAGATAATCCAAAAGGCTTTTTCTTTTACCTACCAGTTTCACCAATGATCTTTCAGTATTGAAGTCATGACGGTTAGCCTTCAAGTGCTGGGATAAGTGGTTGATTCTGAAAGTAAATAAAGCTACCTGTCCTTCAGCGCTTCCTGTGTCCTGTGCAGATTTTCCGTGTTTTGCGAAAATTTCTGCTTTTTTTTCTGTTGTTAAGTACATTCCAATATTGTTTAATGATTATTATGTAACGGCTGCAAAAGTACGGTTTATTTTTGAATCTGCCAACATTATCGATTCCATTTATCGCCATTCATAGAGAAAAATGTTAAAAATTTCTTAAAAAAATGATGAAATGCTGAGAAAAGGCAGTAATTTTGCATGGTAATTAGTGATGGGAAAAAAACTAACTTTTATTCTATGTACCGGGCTTCTTTTCGGAGGTGTTTTCATACTGAGAGCACAAAAATCTGCTGCCGAAAAAATTAATAAAGTCCTGTATTTCAATCCTCAGGTGGAACCGGATCTCGAAGAAATCAAAGAACCTACCAATACGGCCTTCTTCAGCGCCGTGTCCGATAATTTAAGCGAGAGAAAGAACAGAATGCTGAAAACGGAAACCCAAATTTCTTTCGACAGCATCGATCAGAAGACCATTGCCGATTACTGCATAAACAACGATGCCGATTTCGCTATTGTTCCCAAAGTAAAATATTTTAAGGTCGGGCTTGGAAAATATGTATTCTCCAACCAGGTGGTGGTCAGCATGAAGCTTTTTGATGCCCAGGGAAACCTGCTCACTGAAACCGATTATGATACCTATAAAAAGAATATGCGTTTGCTGGGTTCCACGACAAACTCCGTGAAGATCGGTACCAATGGTGCCATCAAAGGAATTTTAAAGCAGTTCAGAAAAAGCAGGCATGCCGACGGCACCGGATTTTAAAATCGACGGCTGCTTTTCATTTTGCAGGATAAAATTGATCCCGGCAAATCCTTTCTCAATCTTACGTTTTCATTCCCATATCATCCTTTATAAAATAAAGCTATGCACCTCATTGAATTTCACTGATTTAAATTCATAATATGGTGAATAATTTAAAATATTTTAGTAATTTCGGGATAACAATTCATTCAAACTATCTCAATAGAAATTTCTTTAGCACCTGTATCCGTACGGGTGCTTTTTTTATTTAAAACTTAATACCGCTACCGGATATAAATCAAAATCAAATCGTTACCGATAAATATTTTTCATTTCATGGTGATTAATTAAAAAAGTTCATGTATATTTAATCACATCAAAATCCATTTCATATGAAAAATACCAATCTAAAAAAGCTTACCCGTAAAGAACAGGGAAAAATCAACGGAGGAGCATTGAAGAGATGCCAGGACCATTATGAATGCCCGGGCGGTTCCTGCTGCCAGAATGTATGTGTCCTTTATAATTGCCCTGAAGTATAATTTATCATTTCAAAATTTGCCGCTATGAAAAATCTAAAGAAACTTACAAGAAAAGAACAGGAAAAAATAAACGGTGCAGGCCTGGCGAGATGTACCAGCAACAGCCAATGCTTCGGCGGATGGTGCTGCAACAGGATGTGCGTGCCTTATGCCTGCATTGAAGAATAAGTTTTATCATCGATCTAAATTTCACAAGCATCCGGTTTCCGGGTGCTTTTTTTGTCTGCAGCTGAAAAAAGTTTAATTAATCCTTAAATTTTCCACTTCACTCCTCAATTTTAAAAAATTGAATTATTTTTGTAGTACCCTAAAAAAAATCACGTTTTGAATTCTAAAGACGAACTTATATTCAACCCTGAAGATATTGCCGAAACCCTCAGTGAACTCCATGCTGATGAAAGGCTTCTGGCATTCCTGAAAGTTCCGAAAGAATACAAAGCGGAAGTTTTCTCCCACCTGAATCCCGATTTCCAGGAAGAGACTATCAGAAGCATCGGCAGCGACGAAGTTTCCGAAATCCTGAATGCCATGACTCCGGATGACCGGACGGCCCTGTTCGAGGATTTTCCGGATGAGCTGATCAAATATTCCATCAACCACCTGAATCCGCAGGAACGGCGAATTGCCTTAAAGCTGTTGGGTTACGATTCCGATTCCATTGCCCGTCTGATGACGCCGTATTATATCCAGATCCGTAAGGAGTGGACCATCAAACGATGCCTGGAGCAGATCAAGAAAGTGGGCAGCAAGGTGGAAACGATGAATTACCTGTATGTAGTTGACGAAAGAAACCGCCTGATCGATGATATTGCCTTGGGAAGCCTGCTGCTGGCAGAAGAAGATACAATGGTGGCGGAAATTACCGATAACCATTTCGTAGCGATTACCACAACTACCTCAAAGGAAGATGCCGTACAGTATTTTGAAAAGTATGACCGTGCCGCCCTTCCGATCATCACCGAGGCCGGCGTTCTGGTGGGCATCGTAACGATCGACGACATCCTGGATCAGATTGAACAGCAGAATACCGAGGATATCCAGAAATTCGGGGGATTGGAAGCCCTTGATCTTCCGTATACCCAGACTTCTCTTATAGAAATGGTGAAGAAAAGAGGCATGTGGCTGATCATCCTTTTCTTTTCGGAAATGCTGACCGCCTCGGCAATGGG
Organism: Chryseobacterium sp. SN22; assembly: GCF_008329705.1. GTDB lineage: Bacteria > Bacteroidota > Bacteroidia > Flavobacteriales > Weeksellaceae > Chryseobacterium. The sequence goes on from NZ_VTSX01000010.1 coordinate 69,357, forward strand.
CTATTTTGAAGATGAAATTCAGAAAGCGGTGGTGTTGGCCCTGTTTGTTCCGCTGATTATTTCCAGCGGCGGAAATTCAGGCTCCCAGGCGGCAACCCTTATCATCAGGGCGATGGCCCTGCAGGAGATCGGACTGAAAGACTGGTGGTATGTGATGCGGAAAGAAATTTTCACCGGACTGCTGCTCGGCGGAATCCTGGGGATTATCGGTTTCCTGAGAATCATGGTCTGGCATAAGACCGGTTTTTTCAATTACGGAATGCACTGGGCCTATGTAGGGCTGAGTGTCGGGGTTTCCCTGGTGATGATCGTACTTTGGGGTACCCTTTCCGGTTCCATGGTTCCTTTTATCCTTAAAAAACTGAAGCTTGACCCGGCCACTTCCTCTGCCCCTTTTGTGGCTACTTTGGTGGATGTTACCGGACTGATTATCTATTTTTCCGTAGCCGGACTTTTCTTAACGGGCAAACTTTTGTAATTTAGGCAACCTCTAAATTGCAATTATGAAAGTTGTTTCCCTTGTCCCCTCCATTACCGAGGCACTGTTTGATTTAGGCCTGACAGAACATGAAGTTGTCGGGAGGACCAAATTCTGTATCCACCCGGCCGAAAAAGTAAAGCACGTAGCGGTTATCGGCGGAACGAAAAATATAAATATCGATAAAATCAGGGCCCTTCAGCCGGACCTGATCTTGGCCAACAAGGAAGAAAACATAAAAGAACAGGTAGAAGCATTGATGGATGATTTCAAAGTCATCGTAACGAATGTGGAAACGGTTGAAGACAATTATTACCTGCTGAAAAATCTTGGGAAACTATTGAATAAAGAAGACCTGGCGCAAGCTTTCAATCTGAAAATTTACGAAGTTTTGAACCAGGCTGCCATCGATTCCAAATTAAAAGCCGCTTATCTGATATGGAACAACCCTTACATGACGGTCGGTTCCGACACCTTCATCCATAAAATCCTGGCTGAAATCGGTTTTGAAAATCTTTTCAAAGACCGGAAGCGTTATCCTGAGATTACCACTGAAGATTTAGCCGGCGCCGATCTCATTATGTTGTCTTCCGAACCCTTCCCTTTCAAAGAAAAGCATATCGAAGAACTGAGAAAAGTTTATCCTGATAAAAAGATCATGATCGTGGACGGGGAAGCCTTTTCGTGGTACGGAACCCACATTGCCAAATGCGGGGATTATTTTAAAGAGCTGATCCATGAAGTGACTGCTAAGGTTATAAGATAATCTTATGGATATTTAACTGTATTTTTCAAATACATTAGGGTACTATCTCTCAAAATGAAATTACTGAAATATTCTTCTAATCACCGGGTTACACCCGGTGCTATTGTTGTAACGCCCTTTCAGGGCTTGGAAAGTTAATACGGAAATAGAGCAAACAACATAAATATGCGCAGATATCTGTGTCAATTCGTGGTTTAAAATCCTGCGTATTTAAAGGCTTCGATAATCGGATTCCATATGACACCGGGTTACACCTGGTGCTATTGTTGTGACGCCCTTGCAGGGCTTTTAAAATTAAACAGACAACGATTAGCAGACTGATTTTAAAGACAGGACAAACTGAGCCAAGCGATTCCCTCATACGATGTTTAAATTCCTACGGGATGGACAAACACATTATTATTCACCATCCTTTTTATGATTGGTGGCTGAGGGCCTGGAAGCCACAAACCTCCGTGAATCCGTGAAATCTGCGGAAGCATATAAACGTTTTAATGATTATGCGGCTTAACCGCAGGTAACATATTGATTGACAGAGGAAATAAAATTCCACTCTTTTGGAGGGGTGGCGAAAATTCCGAAGGAATTTTTGACGGGGTGGTTTGAGGATGACCCATCTTTCAATATCTCCGGAATACTGAATCTCCTTACAAATGCCCTAGCCCGGATAGTAACGGTTACCCCACAGCAGGCGGGGGCCTTAGCGACGGCGCGAGGAGTAAGAGTGGATAGCCGGAAACAGCTCCTTAAAATTTGAGGATTGGTTAGTTTTAGGGTACAATGTGGCTTCGGGAGCCTCAGCCACCGAGGGTTTCGTAGACATCAGCGACAGTACAGCATTACTTCTTTAAAACTAAAAACTCCGGCTCAGTGGAGAGCCGGAGGGTAATTTTTTATTGCAGATCGTTGTTACAAAATTTTGGAAACCTCGTTGCAAAGCCATTCCAGCAATTCGCGGTCTTCATCGGTGAACGGATTGATGGTGTGGGAATCGATATCGATCTGGCCGATGTTCTGTCCGTCCTTGAAGATCGGGACTACGATTTCCGCTTTGGTATCGATGGAGCAGCTCAGGTAATTGCTTTCCTCGTGCACATCCGGAACCACGAAAGTTTCGTTGGAAACCGCTACCTGTCCGCAGATCCCTTTTCCGTATGGGATAATCGTATGATCGGTAGGCGCGCCCACGTAAGGCCCCAGCTTCAGTTCGTCTTTATCTCCGTTTTTAAAATAAAAACCCGTCCAGTTGAAATAGGATATTTCCTGATCCAGCAGGTGACACACTTTTTCCAGTTTTTCTTCCGTATTATGTTTCGGACTTTCAAGAATCGAGGAAAGTCTTTTCTTTAATTCTGACATTGTAATATATTGTTTTTAAGAGAATTGTTTCAGCGAAAGCTCTTCTTTGTAGCCGAACATCCCGCGTTCCTTTATCATTTCCGCAACGCCTTCCGGAAGCTGTGTTTCCCAGCCCTTGATGTTGCAGCCTATTTTCTTTAAAATATCTCTTGAGTAAATTTCCAGGAACTCCGGATTGTAGTTGGTAATGTCTACAATACGTTCGTTGTGTTTGAAATATTTGTACAGTTCTTTCAGGTTTTCTTCTACTTTTAACGTATCGGAATTCAACAGTTCATGGGTTTCCGGATCTTTGTAAGGATACAGGTATACCCTCAGTCCGTTTCTGAAAAATTTACCGAAAGCCTCCAGGATTCCCCCTGACAGGTTCTTGTAATATTTCTCGTCGAAAACCATCAGTAGGTTGTTTACGCCCATGGCCACCCCGATGTTCCCGCTGGTGTAGGAAGCAAAATAATCGATCAGCCTGTAATATTCCGAATAATTGGAGATGATCACCGTATAGCCCAGTTTGCCCAGGACATCAACCCGGTCCAGGAAATCCCTTTCGTCGATATCACCGTCTGCGCGAAGGTTGGAAATGGTAATTTCGATCAGCACTTCCGTCGTGTCGGGACTGCAGGCCGAATCTTTCAGGAACATGTCCATCCCGTTTTTCAGCATGTCGATGTTCACTTTGGTTACCGGACGGAAGCTTCCCCGTACTGCAAAAATATTTTTCTTATACAGAATATCGGCAGGAAGCATGTTGTTCCCTTCCGAATTGAAGATTACCGCATCCGTCATCCCATGCTTTACCAGCTGTAAGGACATCAGCCTGTTGTCTACATATTCGAAGGCCGGACCGCTGAAATCGATCATGTCGATCTCCAGGTTGTCCTTGGCCACTTCATCGTAAAGGGATTCTACCAAATTTCTTGGGTTGTCGTAATAATGGAATGCCCCGAAAATAAGGTTCACCCCAAGATTCCCTAAGGTTTCCTGCTGCAACGTCGCATCGTTCTCCTTGAATTTGACGTGGATCACGATTTCGTTATAATCCTCATTTTCTTTTACCTGAAAACGGATGCCCACCCAGCCGTGGCCCTTAACGGTTTTATCAAAATTGATGGTCGTCACCGTATTGGCGTAGGAAAAAAACTTCCGGTTCGGGTTGTTTTCCCTGGAAATCCGTTCTTCGATCAGAGCAACTTCATATCGAAGCATTTTCCGAAGCCGGTTCTGGGTAACATACCTGTTTTTTACTTCTTTTCCGTAGATGGCATCACTGAAATCTTTGTCGTAAGCCGACATCGCCTTGGCAATTGTACCGGAAGCCCCTCCTGCTCTAAAAAAATGCCGAACAGTCTCCTGCCCTGCTCCAATTTCTGCGAAAGTACCATAAATAGTAGGATCTAGATTAATTGTTAATGCTTTTTGTTTAGGAGTTAGTTTCTGATACATTAGGACATTAAATTTTTCGTAAATTTACCAAAATTAAACCAACCTCAAAAGAAATGAAGTTGAAATTTTTAGGAACGGGAACTTCGCAGGGCGTACCCGTGATCGGCTGCACCTGCGAGGTATGTACTTCGGAAAACCCGAAAGACAACCGCCTGCGGTCTTCCGTAATGGTGACCACCGATGAAAACCGGAAAATCCTGATCGACTGCGGCCCCGATTTCCGGCAGCAGATGCTTACCCACAAAGAAAGCCACATTGATCTAGCGCTGCTTACCCACGAGCATAACGATCATGTGATCGGACTGGACGATATGCGCCCGCTGATTTTCAAGACGGGAAAGGATATGCCGTTGTACTGCTATTCAAGAGTCGGGAACGAAGTGAAAAAACGTTTCCCTTACGCTTTTGCCGACGAAAAATATCCCGGCGCCCCCGCTTTCGAGCTGCATGAAATCGAAAATAAGCCTTTTACGGTAGTGGATACGGAAATCATCCCTGTTGAAGTGGTTCATTTTAAAATTACGGCTTTCGGTTACCGCTTCAAGGATCTGGCTTACGTTACCGATGCCGGTTTTATTTCAGATACTGAAAAAGAAAAGCTGAAGGATCTGGACGTCCTGATCATTAACTGCATCCGGAAGTTTGATCCGCATCCGGCCCATTTCATTCTTCCGGATGCAATTCACCTGTTTGAAGAGCTGAAACCTAAAAAAATGTTTCTGACCCACCTCAGCCACCATTTCGGGCTGCATGATGTTGAAGACAAACAACTTCCAGCCGGAATGCACCTTGCCTACGACGGTCTTCAGATTAATTTTTAAAAAAATCCCTTCAAAAAGCTTTGGAGTATTGAGAAAAGTTTTTATATTTGCACACCGATTCAAAACAAGGTAACACCGGCCCAGGTGGCGGAATTGGTAGACGCGCTGGTCTCAAACACCAGTTCTTAGGAGTACCGGTTCGATCCCGGTCCTGGGTACAAAAACCTCTGAAATCTTTTGATTTCGGAGGTTTTTGATTTTAAAATATTAATTATTGTTATTCTTCTTGATAAAATTGATCCAAAAACCTGATGCTGGGCAATAGAACGTTATTTAAAATTTTCCCGATCTTAAATAATCAGCTGAATTTTAATGAAAGATTAAATTGATATTTCAGAAAAAAATGAATGAAATTAGTATAGAAGAAATTGACGATTTTAAAATTAAAGAGCTAAGCCAATATTTTTTCGGGGCCAGCGACCTCAGCTTTAAAATTGCAGAAAAAAAAATTGGTAATTTAGATACGGAAGACTTGCTGTATTTGCTAAGGCGTTCCGTATATAAAGAAATCGCGGTTCTTCTGGCAGTCAGGGAAATGGAGAACAACGGTTTTTATGGTCATGGCTTTGATGATAAATCCATAATACAACAGGACATCCTGAAAGAACTCATCCTATTGCCGGATTATTTCTGGAATTACAACCAACGTTCCTATTGCAAACTAAAACCGTTGGTCGAGGAACACGGCATCCATGCCAGGATTTCATATCAAATTATAAAGCAGTTTTTAGAATTGGATCTTCAGCCCATCATATGGACAGAAAGTGAAATTAATCATATTGCTTATTTTGAAGTGATTGGTATATTAAGTATGTTTGAGGATGGTAAAGACAGTCTAAAGAAACTTAAAAGAGCTGTTGATGAAGGCATCGAAGTGACGTTGAACTGGAAAACAAAAATAACCCCGATCAGGAATGAATCTGATATAAAAGAATATATTATTCCCTTACTAACTAAAGATCCTGATTACCTGGAAGATTTTGAAGAAGTTATTGCTAATGAAATCAAAATACTCTTTTGATCTTTTAATAAATAGAATATGTATACTTCAAACTTTCTCATTTTAAATCTCTTTTGGCTATAATTTAAAATTACGATACCCTTTTCTCCAGCTTGACGCCGGAAACTTTTTTTGCCAGATGTGGCTGGGGCAAAGACAGAACGCTCAGAAAAGTCATATGGGTGCGGTTTCCATCTTTATCTACTTTCAAGACAAGAGAATGGCAGCACGGAGAAGCATAGAAATAGTTTTCATAACGCGCTCCGCAGATAAGGCATTCGGTAATGATGATTTCTTTTTTTTCGAAATTTTCCATAGTTATTGTGTTATTTTTTGAGATGATATCAGAACTTTTTTAATTTTTCAGGTTTAGTAGGTTAACGAAATAAAATCTCAGTTATATCTCATTCTCTACCTGTATTTTATTGAACTGGGAAACTTTGTACAGTGCATCAACTACCGGCGGATCAATCATCCGCCTGTTTTTTACCCGCCTGATGTAGGCAGGATCATGGGTATTTTCTTTAAGGATTAAATTGACGGAGCTTGTATAATGTGCAGGTAACCATTTGTCAATGAAATCAAATTTATCGGCGATTTTTTTATTGTGGTAGCGATGTATCGGTTTGCCCATACAAATAAATGAATTTTGTTTAACCTTTTTTCGTAATTTTGTGCTTGTCCGACAGGACAATTATAAAAACAAATATACAACTATATATTTAAACAACAATATATAATTTAAATTTTAACAATTATATATTGTTTATTTTAACACAAATTAAGCTACTCAATATGAAAATTTACGAAAAGATCCGTGAGTACAGCAAGGGAAAAGGTGAAACCATGAGAGAAATTGCAGAAAAATACGGAGTGACGCCACAGGCCATCCAGATGTATTTTTCAGGAAAAAATGCAATGCCACTTAATTTTTTGGTCTGGTACATTGAAGAACATCCGGAGATAGATTTATATGCGCTCTTCAGCAAAGAACACAACCAGATCGTTTCTGAGCCCAGAGCCGAATATCATAAGAAATACAGGAAACAGCATGTGATCGACCGGATCATCAATATTCTGGAGGAAGAATTGTAAATCAGGATTGCACTGGTTCTTATCTTTAAAAGACAGTACCGGAAAAGCCAGGAGCGGCTTTTCCGGTTTTTCATTTTCACAGGAATACAGCGAGATTTTATGACTACTCCATTGTGATCAATATATACAATGTTTCTGCTTTTCTTAGATAATCTTTCCGATTATTCTTGTATCGGCTTAACCTGTATTTCTTTAATGCCTATTGCATAAACCAGATCTCAAAACGGCTGCCCTGCTCCAAAGGTTTATAGTTCAGATATCCTTTATGGGCTTCAATAATACTTTTGCTGAGCGTCAGACCGATTCCCGAGCCGCCGGTTCTCGTAGTGAAAAAGGGAAGAAAAATCTTATCCTGAATTTCTTTCTGAATTCCGCTGCCGCTGTCTTCTACACTCAGGATAATCCTTTTATTCAGGGCTTTTATATCTGTCTTTATGATTCGTTCCCCGCTGTCGGAAACGGCATGCATGGCATTAAGATAAAGATTGATCAGGCACCGCTGAATCATTTTCTCATCAGCGGAAACGGTGAAATTTTCCATTGAGTTGATGATGGTGATCTGTCTCTTATCGAACTCAGGTTTCAGGAACAGCAGTGAAGATTCTACAATATCCGTCAGCGAAATTTTCCTGAAAACCGGTTTCGGCAGTTCGGCAACCTGCCGGTAATCATCTACGAAATCCAGCAGCTGCCTGGATTTGGAGCTGATGATCATCAGGCTTTCCTTCATGTCTTCCTGGTCTTCCCGGTCTATGGTTTTCTGGTTGGCAATATATTCCATATTCTGGATCAGGCTGTTAACGGGCGTAAGGGTATTCAGCAGCTCATGGGAAATTACTTTCATCAGGTTATTCCAGGCGAGCTTCTCTTTCTGTTCAATGATTTTCTGGACAGATTCGAGACTGACGATGCAGAAACGGTGCCTGACACTTTGTACTTTTTTGGTTCGTAAAGAATAAGACTGCCGTGTATTTTCGTTAATTGAAATATCGAAGAACTCCTGAGAATTTTCATATCCCGTCTGTTCGATAATCTTATAAAAATCCGGCGCTTTGCTTTCGTAGAGGCTCCAGGAATTGTATTTGGGGATCTGGAGGATTTCAAGAAAAACGGGATTTACGTAAAAAACCTGCCACCCTTCATCCTTACAGGACAGAATCATCAATCCGATTTCCATCTGCCCGAGGATTTCTTCGTATAAAAGCCTGAAAGAAGACAGGGAAAGGTGCTCTTCTTTAGTTTGATAATACAATTTTACGGCAGTATCTGTCAGGATGTCTCCTTCCGGTCCGGGAAACAGCGAAAAATCTTTTTTCATAATTCCCAGGATCAGCTTCTCCGCTTTCTGTGCCTTCTGTAAAGCAAACCGTTGTGACAGGATCATAAAGCAGACTCCGGCTAAAACAAAAAGAAAACAGTTGATCCACTTGCTTTCCAGATAAAAATGATAAGAAAAAATTCCACAGACAACAGCTGCCAGGATAAAAACAAACGGGATATAATATGTTTTATTCATTCATTTCAATTAAAATCATACATTACTGCCTACAATTCAAATTTTTCCATTCTGCGGTAAAGTGCAGCCCTCGATAAACCGAGATCTGCGGCTGCCAGGGAAATGTTCCCCCGGTGCTTTTTCAGGGCCTTTTTGATCAGGAATTCTTCCATCTCTTCGAGATTAAGGTTGACCACGGTTTTTTCAGGCTCTTCATCCTGAGGCATCAGCAGTTTCAGTTGTTTCTCACTGGAAAGAATCACGCTTCTTTCGATACAGTGGTCGAGCTCGCGGATATTTCCGGGCCATGAATAATTCTTCAATTCGGAAATCAGGATTTCATTCAGCACAAGTCCGGGTTTATGGTATTTCTGTCTGTATTTCTCCAGGAAATAATCTGCCAGCGAAGAAATATCTTCCTGCCGCTCCCGAAGTCCCGGAATCTGTAATTCAACGGTATTGATCCGGTAATAGAGATCTTTCCTGAAACGGTTTTCGGCAACCGCTTTTCTGAGGTCCTCGTTCGTGGCAAAAATAAATCTTACGTCAAGCAGCCGTTCTTTGCTTTCCCCTATTCTGGACAATTTCCGGTTCTGGATCAGGCTCAGCAATTTGGTCTGGAGATGAAGCGGAAGATTTCCCATCTCATCTAAAAATACCGTTCCGTTCTGCGCATTTTCGATCTTTCCCGCATAATCACGGTCTGCACCGGTAAAGGCTCCTTTCCTGTACCCGAAGAGTTCCGATTCAAAAAGGTTTTCCGAAAGGCTTCCGAGATCGATATGGACAAAAGGCTGGCCTTTTCTTTCCGACAATTCGTGAACATATCCTGCCAATACGTATTTCCCGGTCCCGTTTTCTCCCAGCAACAGCACGTTGGCATCGGTGGCCGCAACTTTTCCGATCTGCTCCATCACTTCCTGCATGGCCGGCGATCTGGTTTCCAGACGGTACCGATTAGGCTTCACACTGATATTCTCCCATTGGTCCAGCTTTTTGTTTTTCCGGGAAACATCAACGGCCAGATTAACGGAAGCATAAAGCTTTTCGTTGTTTCAGGGTTTTAAAATAAAGTCGGAAGCACCGTTTTTCAGCGCTTCCACGGCAAGCTCCACTTCACCGTAAGCCGTCATAAGGATAATCGGGAGCTGAGGTTCCAGCGTTCTGATTTCCTGCATCCAGTACAGGCCGTCCTGCCCGTTTTCAAATCCTTTGCGGAAATTCATATCCAGAAGAACGGCATCCACCTGATGCTCCGACATAAATTTCAGAATATCTTTGGGTCGGCTGAGACAGCTGACCGTGGTAAAAAATTTCTTGAGCCAGACCCTTGCCGAGAATAAAATATCTTCATCATCATCTACAATTAAAATATGGGCTTCCTTTTTTCGCATTTCTTTTCATTTCCGTTATAATAATTTCCGACGTTCAAAACGTTCCTTTGCTTCTATCAGTGCCTGATGAAGTTTCTTTTCCAGTTCTTTTCTCGACGGCAGCTCCGTCCAGTATTCCGCTACCATGATGCCGTCTTTATGCATTTCCAGAAGTTCTACCTGTTCTTTGCTGCTTTCGGCACAGAGAATTAATCCGATTGGTGGTTTCCTCTCCTTCTTTACGTTCGTTCTTATCAAGCCATTTCAGGTAAAGTTCCATCTGCCCTTTGTGCCGGGCCTGAAATTTACCGAGCTTCAGCTCTGCGGCTACCAGTCTTCGCAGCGAACGGTGATAAAACAATAAATCCAGGTAAAAATCTTCGCCCTCGATAATCATCCTTTTCTGTCTTTCCACAAAAGCAAATCCTTTTCCCAATTCGAGAATAAATTTTTCCAGCTCACCGAGTATGGCCGTTTCAATATCTTTCTCCAGATAACCAGCCTGCAAGCCAAGAAAATCCAGCAAATAAGGATCTTTAAATGTATTAACAGGAAAGTCTGCATTATCCGTCGCCTGTATATTCGCAATTTCAGTACGTTCAAAGGTTTTGTTGGCGATCTGTTTACGGAGATCCCGTACACTCATCGTTTCTTTAATTGCCAACTGAGCGTAAAACCGCTGTGCTTCTGCTGATTTTAAAGGAATTAAAATAAGAAAATGAGACCAGCTCAATTGTCGTGACAGTGTAACGACAATCTTTTCATCAGGAAAAAGACCGGCAAACTGCATCATTCGTCTTACGTTTTTTTCAGTAAAATTACGGCCGTAAAGGTTTTCAAGCTGTGATGATAACGTTGTTACAATCTGTTTTCCATATTCTGCCCGTTGATTCTGCAGGATTTCATCATTGATGCGTTTACCGACCTTCCAGAACAAAAGGGTAAGCGTACTGTTGGCCTGCATCGCGATCTGATGCCTGCTCTGCTTGATCAGTAAGGATATGTCTGTAAAAAGTTTTCCGTCCGGGATAATGATTTGCTTTTCGGCGGATTCTGTGTTTTTAATTTTTTTAGCCATAATTTTTAATTCATCATTTTCAAATATAAAAAATAATCCTATCAGGCTTATGAAGCTTTGACCTGAATTATTTGCAAGTTGTCCGTTTCCGTACAAAAAGTGTCCGGTAATGAACAGTTTTAAAATCATTTAAATTTCATCTGTTCTTATTTACAGCGATTTACAAAGCCATAATTCCGTGGCACTGCGATTGTGTAATTCGTTGTAATCAAAAGTGTTATCACCATTATGGATACGAAAATAGTAAAAAAGAAATCGAAACTGAAATTCACCCTGACGATTCTTGCCTGCCTGTTGATTATTTCGTCTTTCAGCGTCTATTTCTTTCAACAGAAAAAAACTTATAACGTAAAATTAGAAGATATCACCATTGATGAAGTAACGAAAGGAAAATTTGAGGATATACTGATGGTAACGGCCCAGACGCAATCCCTGCATTCCTCCCTGATTAACGTCCTGGAAGGCGGTGCCGTAAAAGAAATTTTTGCTGAGGACGGACAGATGCTGGTAAAAGGACAACCTATTGCGCAGGTATACAATCCGAATACGGAGTTTAATTACCTTAACCAGGAGACAGGTATTATGCAGCAGATCAGCCAGATGAGAAATTCACTTCTGGAACTGAAAAATCAGGAATCCGGACAGGATAAAGAATTGCTGCAAACTCAAAACGATTACAATACCGCTTTACAGAATTACAATCTTCAGAAAAGGCTGTATGATGCCGAGATCGGAAAAAAAACGGATTATGATGTGGCTTTGCAGAATTTAAATTACCAGAAACGGAGAAAATCAATCGTGGAGAAAGGCGCTTCCAACGAAAAAATCTCAAGGAATGCCCAGTTTGCGGCGATCAATAGCTCCATTAGCCAGATGGAAAGGAGCCTGAATATCCTGCGGTCCAACAAAAACAATTTCCTGGTCCTGTCGCCCGCTTCCGGAAGATTATCCTCTTTCAGTATTTCTTCGGGACAGAATCTTACCACCGGTGAAAGCATCGGTAAAATCGATCTGATGGACGGCTACAAGCTGGTGGCCAAGGCAGACGAGTATTACATCAATAAGCTTACCACCGGAATAAAAGGAACACTGGATAACAACGGAAAAGAATATGAAGTCATTATTACCAAAATCCTTCCTGAAGTGAAAGACGGACAATTTTCCTTAGAGCTGAATTTTATTGATGCGAAAGCAGAAAACCTGAAAATCGGGATGACTTTCGGAGTAAAGCTTAAATTATCTGCCGATACCCGAAGCCTGATGATCCCTAAAGGAAATTTCAGTAAAGACACCAACGGGAAATGGATTTTTGCAGTGAAAGGCAACAAAGCCGAAAAAAGAAACATCAGCCTCGGAAGGGAAAACCCGCTTTATTATGAGGTGATTTCAGGATTAAAGCAGGGTGAAAAGATAATTACTTCAGACTATAATGAGCTCAAAAAATATGAACTGCTGGATATCAAAAAATAAAACAAATGAAAAGAATAAAAAAATTAATGTCTACATCACAGGTATTTATTTCAGACTTGGGCTTTTCCCGGGAAAAGGTAGCTCAGAAGAATATTATATTTCTTATCATGATCTTTGCTGCCATCCTGGCGATCTTCAAAGCGGGCGAACCTGATTTTAAAAGGTCGGGATCAGAACGGTTTAAAAGCATGACCAAAGAAAAAACGGCAACATCTTCTGAAAGCAAAGTATTTTTTCCGGAGAATTATCTTTCTTTTGCACAGAATAAAATAAAAAGCAGAATGCATACAAGCAACTCCGGGAGAGAGGATGAACCTGTTCAGGTCACAACAAAATGGTAACCCGGAAACTTCTAGGTGATGAAGGATGTGTAAAAAATAAAAATTAAATAACAATGATCAATATTCAAGAACTTTCTAAAATTTACAAAACGGAAGATGTACAGACCCATGCCCTCAACAAAGTGAGCTTACATATTAAAGAAGGCGAATTTGTAGCCATTATGGGACCTTCCGGTTGTGGAAAGTCTACTTTCCTGAACATTCTCGGGCTATTAGATGATGCTTCTTCAGGATCCTACCGATTTGCCGGTACGGAAACGCTGGGGCTTAGCGAAAAGAAAAAATCGGACCTCAGAAAAAAGAATATCGGGTTCATTTTCCAGAATTTTAATCTGATCGATGAGCTTAATGTTTATGAGAACATCGAGCTTCCCTTAATCTATAACGGTGTTTCATCATCCGAAAGAAGAAAACGGGTGGAAGAAATTATGGAGAAGATCAACATCAGCCACAGGACAAAGCATTATCCGCAGCAGCTTTCGGGAGGGCAACAGCAAAGGGCAGCCGTGGCAAGAGCGCTGGTAACAAAGCCAAAACTGATTCTGGCCGATGAGCCTACCGGAAACCTCGACAGCTCCAACGGAAACGAAGTAATGAATCTCCTGGCCGAACTTCACCGTGAAGGCTCGACGATTGTCATGGTGACCCACTCTTCTTATGATGCAGGCTACGCTTCAAGAATCGTCAATATGAAAGATGGTGAGATCTTCTCGGAGCAACATGCCGACCAGAGAAAAGACCTGTTTGAAAAAGCAGACGCCGGGGATTTCAAATAAAAAACAAACAATACATCCAATAACCTGAATCATTAATATAAATTTTATTTTAAACTCCTCTGTAATCGGAAATCGAATATTTACAATCAGTTTAAAAACAAATAAAGCTTACCAATGAAACCGCAAATTCTTATTTTCATTATAGCCGTCTTGCTTACCCAAAACCTGTCGGCACAAAGCAAAAGACTCCGCATCGTTAAAGCGAATTCTGCAAATGTGGATATCAAAGACGATCGAACTTTAAGAAAAAATGCCTGGAAAATTGTTCCCGAAGAAAAGCTGGATGTCTATACTACGTCTGCAAAGAAAGTAACTTTTTACACCGATATCGATTCCGTTTCCTTCAAAATCGATCCTAAGATAGGAACCTACGATTTCGTAATCCTGCTTAATGGCAAAGATTCTGCAAACACGAGGATCCAATACCAGCCTTTGAGACTGGATATGCTGAAACAGGCAGAGAAATACAATTATTCGGACAACCGTTTTGTTCCGAAATTCGGTTATCAGCCGCAGGACCATCCGGATCTCCTGAAAATCAGAAAAGACCTGAAACTGGATTCCATTGCCGGAAAAGGCAGTGAGCTGAGCCAAATCTTCAACCTGATGCATTGGGTGCATAACCTGGTAAGGCATGACGGCAGCAGCAACAATCCGACTCTGAAGAATGCCATTGACCTCATCAAGGTGTGTAAAACAGAAAACCGCGGCATCAACTGCAGAATGCTGGCCACCATCCTCAACGAATGTTATCTTTCCATGGGCATCCCTTCGCGATATATTACCTGTATGCCGAAAGAAACAAATTTCGACGATTGCCACGTCATCAATATGGTGTACAGCAAAGAACTCAGCAAATGGATCTGGATTGATCCTACTTTTGACGCTTACGTAATGGATGAAAAAGGAAACCTGCTGGGAATCCCGGAAGTACGGGAACGCCTCATTAAAGGACAGGGACTGGTTCTGAACGCTGATGCCAACTGGAACCGCGAAAGCATGCAGACCAAAGAACAATATCTGGAAAATTACATGGCCAAAAACCTGTACCGCTTCCAGACCCCTGTTGCCAGTGAGTACGATTCTGAAACCTGGAAAAGCGGGAAGAAAATTGCCTATGTCGAGCTTCTGCCATTGGATGCATTGGTGCAAACACCTCAGATGCAGGAACAGATCAATAACAATACCGGCGTACAATTTACTTATTATAAGACCAACAACCCCAATCTGTTCTGGGTAATACCTTAAAGAAAAGCAAAACAAAACGTTCTTTTCATATATCCGAACCTTCAGGATCCCGAAACGGAATCCTGAAGGTTAACAAAAGTATATTCAAAAAACTAAAGCTATGCTCAACAACTGGCTCAAAATTGCCTTTATCCATTATAAAAAAAACATGCTTTCCACGATCATCAATCTATTCGGATTAACGATCGGACTTACAGGATTTATGCTGATCCTGATGCATTGGAACGATGAAGAATCCTATGAAAAATGGAACCCGAAGAAGGATAGCATCTATTATTTTCAGGGTTATTATAAAAAGGATCATCTATACGGTTCTGCCATCTCTTATCCATTCGCTGAGGCTGCCCTGCAAAATATTTCCGAAGTTCAGGATTATGCATTGTTGTTCAGCTATAACATTTCCTATAAAATGTCTTCAGCAGACAGGACTACATATCAGCAGCACGGATTAAGCACTTCCAGGAATTTTTTCAATCTGTTCCCCTTTCCTCTGGTAGCAGGAAGCTACAAAGATGCACTGAAAAATGACAACAGTATGGCTATCTCTGTAACTACGGCAAAAAATCTTTTCGGGAAAACCGATGCGGTAGGAGAAACCATCACCATCAATAATAAAAAATATATTGTTTCGGCGGTATATGAACTGCCGGAAGGCAACAGCCAGATAAAACCGGAGTTTGTAAAAATTGCTTCCGAAGAGCTGAAAAATGATAAGGAAAATTGGGGCAATTTCAATTATGGCGGTTTTTTCCTGCTGAAAAATGGGGCTGACCCAAGAAGTTTTGAAAGAAAATTTCAGGACATCATCATGTTCCGTGCTAAAAGAGATGCCAAGCCGTTGGGAATAAGTCCGCAGGAATACATCAGATTATACAGTCCTTCATCTGCATTACTGACACCCCTTGATAAAATGAAGCTGCACGCAGAAATGACCTGGTTCGGGAAACCCGATTTCAAAACCCTGATGATCCTGTTTACGCTTTCCGTACTCATCGTGGTTTTATCGGCAATTAACTTCATTAATCTTAAAACAGCACAGGCTTCCCAGAGAGCCAAAGAAATAGGCGTAAGAAAAGCAACCGGAAGTTCAAAACAGGCATTGGTTATCCAGTTTCTGATGGAAACTTTTATGATCTGCCTGACTTCTTACGTTTTATCACTTGCTTTAACAGAAATCCTTTTGCCTGGCTTCAATAAGTTTTTTAACAAAGAAATCGTCATGAATGATGCAGCAATCTACCTGTATTCCTTCCTAATGGTTGTTGCCGTAACGCTGATTTCAGGATTGATACCGGCCATCTACCTTTCCAGTTTCAAGGCTATTGAAACGCTTAAAGGCAATTTTGCACGGAGCAAGCAGGGAATATGGCTGAGAAACGGAATCCTTACTTTACAGCTTATTGTTTCATCATTTTTCATTATCGGCGGGCTTATTGTCAACCAACAGGTAAAATATATGATCAATAAAGACCTGGGCTATAACGGCAGCCAGGTATTCCAGATTAACTTCAATACCTTTGGAGACCAGCCATGGCTGAAATATGAAAGGCTGAAAACCGAACTGGCAAAAATTCCCGGCGTAGAAAGCATCTCGTTCTCGGAGATACCTCCGGGCGATGATAACCGCAGCAGTTCCAATATGGATTATATAAAGTCCAGCATTAATGCAAGACATGGGGCCATGGATTATAATTATCTGCCTTTTATGGGCGTTAAGCTTATCAAAGGTAGACTGCTGAAACCGGAACTGGCTTCGGACAGCGTGGACAAAGCTTTGGTGAATGAAGCTTTTGTAAGAAAATTCGGATGGACCGACGAGCAGGCAATGCAAAGGGAAATCAGGCCCGGATTCGACAATAAGCCTTACCGTATTGTCGGAATTGTAAAAAATTTCAATATCGAAAGCCTGAGAACAGAAGTAGATCCCATAATATTTTTCCACTATAAAGCAACTTCATGGAAACGCTATAATGTGGAAAAAATCCTGCTCAAGCTGAAATCCGATGATATCGAAGGTACCGTAAAAAGGCTGAAAGCCCATTGGCAGAACAATGTGGAACCCGGCTATCCTTTTAAAGCCTATTTTATCAATAAAAATTTTGCAAAGACTTTCGAAACCTATCAGAAACAGCAGACGCTTTTTACCATTCTGAATGCCATGGTGCTGGTGGTTGCGTTGCTGGGGCTCTTCGCTCTTTCTTCACTGATGATCGGTCAGAAGCTGAAAGATGTGGCCATCAGGAAAACATTGGGTGCATCGGACAGCATCCTGATCCTCGGTTTAACCAAACAGTTTCTCCTGATTACTTTGATTGCCGTACTGATCAGCATGCCGGTCAGTTATTACCTCATGAACGAATGGCTGAAAGACTTTGCTTACCGAATCGATATGCCGGTTTTCCCGTTTCTGCTGAGTATGATTCTCCTGCTGGTTCTCACATTTGCTGTGGTAAGCATCAAAGCATACCAGGCGACCAAAGTAAATCTTGTCAAATATCTCAAGTACGAGTAGAACCGTAAGCCGGATACTGGAGAAACCGCTTTAAAAACTTCAGCCTTCCGGTACCTGTCACGAACACCATCATTCATACTTTATCAATTATCATTTATGATTAAAAACCGTCTCAAAATAGCCTTTATCAATTACCGGAAAAACCTGCTTTCCACCATTATCAATATCCTGGGATTGAGTGTCGGGTTGTGTGTTTTCCTGTTGGTATTTATACACTGGCAGGACGAGAAATCGTATGAACAGCATAACAAGAATAAAGATCTTATCTTCCTGGTGGAAAATGAAACCGGTGATTTCGGGAAAATGGTGGTTTCCGGGTATCCTGCACTGGCTGTTTCCAAAGAAAAATTCCCTGAAATAGAGGATTTTGCCATTGCCAATTTCTGGGATATTTACAAAGTAAAATTGAATGCGGGAAAAAGATCGGCTTATGTAGCTTCCTGCAGGGCTTCGCAGTCCTATTTCGATTTTTTCCCACTTGAAAAAATTGCGGGTACATTTAGGAATGCCATTAGCGATAGCCAGAAAATGGCCATCTCCGAACAAACGGCCAAGACCCTTTTTGGTGACGAATATAAGGAATGCATAGGCAGGACCGTGAAGATCGATGATTCAGAAGGGAAAAATTATATAATCACGGCAGTTTACCGGGTGCCTTCCGAAAATTCCATCTTTAAGCCGGATTTTATTATGAAACATCCTGATATAGGCAAAAAAGACCTTTCCTGGACGAATTACAGCTACGTAGGATACTTCAAGATAAAACCGGGTACCGACATTGAAAATCTGGAAAAAAAACTTTCAGACCAGATGGTCCTGCAGGAAAAAATAGCTGCGGAAAGCTGGGGCGAAAAGTATGACAATAAAAAGAAGGCCCGGGTATTTCTGACCCCGATATCCAAAATGAAGCTGGATGCCCGAAGTGAAGGAATAAAAAAGGGCGACAAAAAATCCATCATGATCCTTCTTGGCTTATCTTCGCTGATTCTTCTGTTGTCGGGCATCAACCTGATCAACCTGAAAACGGCCCAGGCTTCCCAGCGCGCAAAAGAGGTCGGCATCCGAAAGGTAATGGGCAGTACCCGGTCAGGTCTGGTTCTTCAGTTTTTGCTGGAAACATTTATTCTTTGTGCAGCGGCCTATCTGCTTGCTTTTGCTATGGTTGAACTGTTGCTCCCCGGTTACAATACATTCCTCGGCAAAGAAATAAATCTCAATAATCCGGAAATCTTTATTTACAGCGGCTTACTGCTGGCGGTATTTTCGTTGGTTTCAGGACTGATCCCGGCCCTCTACCTCTCTGATTTCAAACCTGTCAATACCCTGAAAGGAAACTTTGCACGAAGCAGAAGCGGAGCTTTGCTCAGAAATTTTATTTTAACCCTGCAGCTTATTATTTCGTCTTTTTTTATCATCTGCTCACTGATCATTCATACACAGGTAAGCTATATGATGAACAAAGACCTGGGCTTCAAAGGCGATCAGGTAATTTATATTCCTTTTAAAAAGATAGACTGGAAAAATGATTTTAATTACAAAAAATATGTCCTTTTAAAAAGTGAGATCTCAAAAATGCCCGGTGTAGAGGAGGTTACCGGCTCAGTGAACGCCATCGGAATGGGCATTGCAAATTCTTCTACCGTGAGAAATGCCGCAGACACTACAAAATCCGTACAGAATGTTATTTTAGGAGCCATTGATTACAATTATTTTTCCTTTTACCAAATGAAATTTGCTTCCGGCAGAAATATCAATCTGCGTCTTGCTTCGGATACCGCTTCAGGAGCAATTGCCAATGAAGCCTTCATCCGGAAAATGGGCTGGAACAAAGAGCAGGCTCTGGGTAAAGAAGTTTTTCCGGGATGGGAACAAAAAAAGAAATATAAAATTTTGGGCGTTATTAAAGACTTTTATATGAACGGTGTCGACAAGCCGATTGAACCGATTCTTTTTTTTAATTACGATAGAAATTGGTCCAAAAATAACATGGGAAACATACAGATAAAACTTTTAGGCAACGATATCAACGGAACGTTGGAACGAATCAAAGAATTCTGGACGACCAAAGGCGAACCGGGGTATCCTTATGATTTCGAGTTTGTGGATAAACAATTCGCCAAAACATTTGAAAAATTCCAGAAGCAACAAACCCTTTTTACCACTTTGAATATGGTGGTTTTAAGCATTGCCCTATTAGGACTGTTTGCTCTGTCATCATTACTGATCGGGCAGAAACTTAAAGATGTGGCCATCAGAAAAACGTTGGGTGCCGATAGAAAAACAATTGTCTGGGATTTAACAAAAAGATTTCTGCTGATCTGTATGATTGCAGTTTTGATCAGCATTCCTTTTGCCTATTATGCAATGAACGAATGGCTCAAGGATTTCGCCTACCGAATCGATATGCCGGTTTGGCCTTATGTTTTAAGTATGCTTTTATTGCTGGTCCTAACCTTTCTGGTGGTCAGCTTCAAGGCGTGGTATGCTACCCGAATTAACCCTATTCAATACCTTAAATACGAGTAAAGCCGGATAGTGGATGCAGGAAATTTTTTAGAATTCCAATCAGACTTTTCTCATCAGTATCACCTATTCAATTCATTCAATCATGAAAAAGTTATTCTTTATATTATTAATTAACTTTCTTCCGGCGCAACAGAACTGGACGCTGAAGCAATGCCTGGATTATGCTGGGGCAAACCATCCGCTGGTAAAACAGTCTGTGGTGAACATTCAGAAAAACGAAAAAAAGGTATCTGCTGCCAAAGGAATGCTGCTGCCGTCTGCCGATGCAGGAATCAATCACAATTATAATTTCGGGAACGGCATTAATCAGGAGAATAACCGGCGGGAAGCCATCAATACCCAAACTGATAACCTCTATGCACAGGTGAATTGGGAACTGATGAACTGGAGAAATTACCTGAACATCTCTTTATCCAAAATCAATAAGGAAACTTCGGATTACCGGATGAAGCAGACCGCAAATGAAGTTAAAATGAATATCATCCGGATGTTTTTCACTTATCACAACAGCAAAAGCAGGCTGGAAGTATTGGAGACGCAACTGTCGGGAATTGAGAACCAGATCAGGCGTACCGAAAAAGAAGTGGAAATCGGAAACCGGCCGAAAAGCGATATATACGATATAAAAGCCAACCTCGGAACCATGCAGGAACAGTGGGTTTCTGCCCGGAACCAGAGAGACCTCTCCAGGATTGACCTGCTCAATGCCCTGGCCATTACCCAGGACACCCTGGATTTTGTAATGCCCGAAGAAAGTCTTCCCGATTCGGATTTCAACGATTCCCGATTCGTCCGTAATCTCCTGGAAAAGAATCCTGCGTATCAGGCCATTCAAAAGGAAATCGAGGCACAGCAGAAAAATGTAGAAATTGGCAGATCAGCATATCTTCCGGCTTTAACAGGTTCCTGCATTTGGTCGAGCTTCTATAACAGGATTCTGGAAAAACCTGCTTCCGCCTTTACAGACCAGATCAGAGACAACAAAAACCGGCAGATTTCTTTCGGGTTAAGTATTCCGGTATTTAACAAATTACAGGTAAAAAGCAATATTGAAAATGCCAAACTGAATGTCATCAATTCCTATTACGACAAAGAGATTATTATCAACAATCTTACCCAAAACATCAATTCCATCCGGGTACAATTTCTTAATGCACAGGAAAAGTACAGGCTTCTGGAAGCCAATTTCGAAAATCAGCGGCTGTCGTTTCAGAAGTCGGAGGAAAAATACAAAGAAGGATTAATGGATGCCTACACTTTTTTCGTCGTAAGAAACAATTGGCTACAGGCCAATTATACCCTCATCAGCAGTAAAAACGAAGTAATTCAGCAAACGGAGCTGCTGAAGGTTTTGGGAAATAAATGATTCATAATTTCAGCCGGTCATAAATCTTCTAATTCCTGCTCTATATTCATTTCATTATCATTATATATATTTATTCGTCAGCCCTCTGCAATGCGTAGAGGGTTTTTAGTCCTATAGAAATTTTGAATTATTTTAAATAAGAGACCAAGTATTTTCAGGCAACGAAATAAACAGCTGATTAACATATATTTACATATTAATTTAGAAAAATTTAATTATAAGTACATGAATTGTATTAATAAAATTATTTTATTGCTTTTCACAATTTATTTATCTTCGCTTTTTCAAAAATCGTATATTAATCTTTACTTTTAAGAAATAATAACTATGCCGCTCAGCCCGCACAAACTGATTCCGATGACCGATTTCGTGATAGAATATTATTCTCATGAGGGATATGCGGATCTGCAGACCCTGAAACTGATGAATAATTATGCAACGTTTCTGAAAAAACCGTTGACGTTGGGGATGTTTGTTCCGGTGGATGAAAAGGGAAATATTCTGAAGGAACCTAAAAATTACACTTCCTGGAAATCTCTGAAGCATAACAAAAAAGGATCTGCCGGCAATGCAGAAAGTGCGGTATTTGAAGAATATAAAGTGTATCAGAAAGCTGAGAGAAAATGCCTTTTTGAAGGCTTTACAATTGCCTATAATGGCTATTCGGTGGTGAGAATTGTTGCTGAGTATGACAAATCGATAGAATTATCTTTCAATAAAAATGATAAGTCATTTCAAAGCTTTAACGACATAGAATCATTGACACGTTTCGGCGAAATATATCTGAATGGCGCTGCTTTGAAAAAAATCGGAATTCAGTGATCATTATCTGATAAAATGATCTTCGTTGATCAATGAGATAAACTCGGACATATT
This sequence comes from Chryseobacterium sp. SN22, assembly GCF_008329705.1. Taxonomy (GTDB): domain Bacteria; phylum Bacteroidota; class Bacteroidia; order Flavobacteriales; family Weeksellaceae; genus Chryseobacterium. Next base: position 91,380 of record NZ_VTSX01000010.1, read on the forward strand.
TTTGTTGGAGTTTGAAAAAAAAGAAAGTTTTTTGACAACTTTTTTAATAACCGGTAAGTTGAGGATTTGCTTAGCCATAACAGATGTTTTTAAAATTAAATGATTTTCGCGACCCTTCAGGCTCGTATGGATTATTTCCCCCTTAAGTCTCTTATTCTGAATAAACAAAGTCTGTACCCCTTTTAAAAAACTTGCAATAATTAACATAAATAAATTATGCATCTGATAAGTTTATGATTTCTGAAAGATTTTAACAGATGTTTATAAAGATAAAATTCCCGCAGATTCTGAGCATCCGTGGGAATTTAAAATTTTAATAATCTAAAATTATCCTTTTACCGCTTTACCATATACTTCCAATGCACGCTTCCGGGCAAAAGTATGTTCTACGACAGGTTCGGTTTTCAGATCTTCTTCACTGAGCCATTTTTTGATGTATTTCTGATCCTTATCGAATTTTTTGGTCTGCTCTGCCGGATTAAAGACCCTGAAATATGGTGCCGCATCACAGCCACAGCCCGCCGCCCACTGCCAATTACCGTTATTGGAAGACAGTTCGTAATCCAGAAGCTTTTCGGCAAAATAGGCTTCTCCCCACCTCCAGTCGATCAGCAGGTGCTTGGTCAGAAAGCTGGCCACCACCATCCGTACCCGGTTGTGCATAAACCCTACTTCATTCAGCTGCCGCATTCCTGCATCAACAATAGGATAACCGGTTTTGCCTTCGCACCAGATCTTAAACTCCTTCTCATCATTCCGCCATTGGATGTTTTCGTATTTACCTTTAAAAGGATGATTGATTACTTTTGGGAAATGATAGAGAATCTGCATGAAAAATTCCCTCCAGATCAGTTCGTTCAGCCAGATTTCGTTATGCTCCGATGCATAATTGACACACTGTCTTACGGAAATCGTTCCGAAACGGAGGGCAACGCCCAGGTGGGTTGTATGATCCATACCGGGATAATCCCGGTACGTACCGTAATCTTCAATAATTGATTTTTTCAGGTCCGGTTTTTCATCTTTAATAGCTGTCTTTTCGAATCCTATATCTTTTAATTCAGGAAACTCCGGTGCAGAATAGGGTAAAAACTGAGAAAAGTCGGTTTTGTAAATTTTGATTTGATTGTCTTTCAGAACTTCTTTCCATTTTCTGGAATACGGTGTATAAACGGTGTAAGGTTTACCATCCTTTTTAGTAACCTCGTCTTTATGAAAAATTACCTGATCTTTAGAAGATTTCAGCTCGACATTCTGTTTTTTCAGAAACTCAGCGACTTCTTTATCACGCTGTATGGCTCCCGGCTCGTAATCCTCATTGCAGAAAACAGTATCAACTTTAAAATCTTTTGTCAGCTTTTCGAACACGTCTAAAGGCTTGCTTCGAAATGTAGTCAGCCCGCTTTTGTGCTTTTTCAACTCCTCATGAATGCCTTTCAGTGCGCGATGGAAATAGTCTACCCTCTTATCCGATTTGTTTTCCAGCTTATCAAGAATCCCGGTATCGTAAATAAATACAGGCAGCACATCCAATCCCGATTTCAGGGCTTCTGAAAGTCCGCAATTGTCTTCGAGCCTCAGGTCCCTTCTGAACCAGAAAATGTTTATTTTTTGCTTCTCAGACATTCCTTTATTTTTGATTGAACATTTTTTCAAGAACCTGATAGCGGTAATCAAAAATACCTTCCACCTTTTTCTTCACCATTACGTTGTGGGCAATTTCTCCCAGAAAACCCAACGGTAATTCGTAATCCACCGTGTCTTTCATCAGTATCCCCTTATCATTTTCGATAAATTCGTGGAAATGATGCCACAGTTTGTAAGGCCCCTGTTTCTGGAAATCCGTAAAGCTCTTCCGATCGTCGACGTGAATGATCTCGGTCTGCCATTTCATTTTTATTCCGAATAAAGGTGAAACGAAGTAATCAATGATCATTCCTTCATAAATTTCATCGTTTTCAAATTTTGTCAGTACAATGAAATTCATTTCTTTAGGGGTTATTTTTGAAAGGTTACCAGCAGAAGAGAAGAATTTCCAGGCGGTTTCGATATCACAGTCGAGCTGCTGTTCACGGTAGAGTCGGTGTTTCATTGATAAATTATTATATTTTCTTCATTACAAAAATAAAACCGCTTCTTTCGAAACGGTTTTAAAATTATTACTTTTTAATAAAATTGAAAGTTTTAAAGCCAACCTGTATAATATATGAGCCTTTGACAAGCTTTTCAATATTGATTTTTTCATTTGAAGAAATACGTCCTGATGAAATCCGCTGTCCGGCGAGGTTGTATATTTCATAAACTTCATTCGCAGATATTCCTGAAAGCTGAATATAATCTGCCGACGGATTAGGATATACTTTAATCTGTTCTTTTGCTTTATTGGTTTCTCCTGTCGAAAGCGTCGAAGAAAAACTTAAAGGAACATTGTAATCCTGTACGGAGGCTCCGTTGGACTGTGCTATTCTCCACATAAAATTATATGTACCGTAACTGGATGGATTTGTAATAAGTCCGGACACTATAATCTGAACCTGAGCTCCTGCTGGAATGGAGATGCCGGGGTTTGCCCCACCGGTAGACAATTGGATTCCGGATGCCCATGATCCCCCTACACCACTACCAAATGATGCACTACAAGGATAAGCGGTTCCGTTTACCTTGAAAGTCACATACGAATTGAGATTTGATCCTCCGGAAACAACAGGGGAAATAGATGGATATCCTGAAGGCAGCCAAAGATAAAACACATTCGGAACAGAGGTCCCAGTTCCAATAGCCTGTGAAGTTGTATAAGTAAATGTATAGGCCGAAGGCTGTCCAAGAGTATTGTTATTTACCGTTACCGTTGGCGCAGCAGCCAAACTAAAATTCAATGGAGAACTGAAATTCTGTACAGTGGCCCCGTTGGCCTGTGATGTTCTCCATGTAAAGTTGTATGTCCCATAACTGGATGGATTTGTAATAAGTCCGGATACTGTAATTTGAATTTCTGCTCCTGCAGGAATAGAGATTCCAGGGTTTGCCCCACCGGTAGACAATTGTATTCCGGATGCCCATGATCCCCCTACACCACTACCAAATGATGTGGTACAAGGATAAGCAACACCATTTACCTTGAAAGTGACATAAGGATTGAGATTTGATCCTCCGGAAACGAGAGGAGATATGGCAGGATATCCTGAAGGCATAGATAAATAAAATACGTTTGGAGTGGATGTTCCCGTTCCGATGGCCTGTGAAGTGGTATACGTAAATGTATATACAGCCGGCTGTCCAAGAGTATTGTTGCTTACCGTTACCGTTTGTGCAGTAATCCAATTAAAATTTAATAATATCCCCAGAATTAATAAATAAAAATGTTTATTCATAAATATAATTTAAATATTTTTTTTGCCAATTTTAAAATTAGAAAAGCCTTTATCGATCGGACTTTACGACGATTAAAGGCACGCAAAAATAGTATTTAAACAGTAATTTTTAAAACATTTAATTTAAAAAAATCATGGAAAAATGTAATATCCACAACCCTAGAAATTTATAGTATTTATTTTTTTAAATCATACTTAATAATGAATTAAATGCAGTATGAGAAAGTCTCATCATCTGAAGGTATTTAATATGCTGCTGTATGTCCGACAGCTTTTAATACGTTATAAGTTTGCAAAGACGTTTTAAAACAAAATCAGATCTTTGATCATTTATTTGAAGTTTAAACTTAATTATAAATCCACATCAGCACAGGTTTTCCGGACTTCTGAAGTATCGGATCGATTTCTTTCATCGCATTGTTGGAAACTGTCGGACAACCCCATCCTTCCGGGGAACCTTTTGGAAAGACCTCCTTATCACTCATCAGGTTCCAGGAATGGAATACAATGAAGCCTAAAAACTTCACAGGCTTATTTATAATGAAGGAAAATCCCATAATCTGAAGGCGTCCACCATGCTGCTTTCTGCCCGGCAGCTTTTAAAGCATTATTCGCCCAGGTATTACAGGTATCCAGGAAGCTGTATTTACCGTTAGCGTCGTAAAAAGCATCGTTGTTTCCATACACGGCGTCGGTAGGAACCAAAATATAGTTTCCACCGGCATCTTTATCAAATTTTTCATCAACAAATTTCACCAGATCTTTATATTGATTCCTGCTGACCATGATCATTTTACAGTCGTCACCTTCTTTCATCGTTTTATAATAACTGCAGTGCATGGCCGATTCGCTAAGCCAGAATGCCGCTTTGAAAGCCGTTGAAAACTTCAGGTCGGCCCAGGTCGGTGTATCGAGATAAAAGCCCTTATCGCCCCACCCGATCCCTACAAACTGGTAACCGGTTTCTTTGGACTTGGTGTTGCTGAACGGGATTTTTGTGCTCCAGTCATGCAGATCAGTCTTTACCGGCATGACGATATCGGTATGAACACCATTGGTATAAATGTAAATCGGGATTTCTTTTTTCTGCCCGTCATCCTTTGCCGGAACTTCTATAAAAGGAAGGAAATATCCGGCGGCAACATAAACCACAATAATTCCCAGAACAATCCCCAATGTTTTCAGAATCAGCAGAGCCATTTTTTTCACCGTCATGTTTGATAATTTAATAAAATTTAATGTGTAATTTTTCGCAAAAGTATTGGTTTCAATTGAAATTTTTGTTAAATTTAAATACAAATACTTCACAAATATGCAGAAAAACTCCAAATCCAACAAAAGATTTAAAATCAGAGTAAAAGTCGCTCCAAAAAGAACTCAGAAAAAACGTTGATTTTCGGTGAGAAGAAATCTCCCGGAGGTCAATTTTTCTTTTAGAGCAGTGGCTTAGTACCTTTAAATCTTTACCTTCTTAAAATTATACTTTTAAGAATGGCCTTTTAACCGCCTTTGCCCGGAACTTCCATTCTTCCGGATAAGGCCGTATCCGCAAAAAACAACCTTCAACTTTTATCTGAAGATCGCTCTAAAAACTCAATATTACGCTTTAGGCCGGCGAATTTTGTCCTTTTTACCGGAGACTTCCGGAATATTTCGGAAAACAGTTCCTGCGTCAGTTCCCTCCACTCCCCTTTTTTAAAGTTCTTTAAATTTTCATTCGGCTTGAATTTGCTCTGCTGATGCGGCGCTGAAAAACGGTTCCACGGACAAACATCCTGACAGACATCGCAGCCGAACATCCAGTCGTCCATTTTATCTTTAAAATAATCCGGAATCGAATCTTTTAATTCAATCGTAGCATACGATATACACTTGCTTCCGTCGACCAGCTTTTCGGAAACAATGGCATTTGTCGGGCAGGCATCGATACATTTCCGGCAGGTTCCGCAATGATCTGTTGTGGGGTGGTCGGGAATTAATTCCAGGTCACAGATGATTTCTGCCAGAAAGTAGAACGATCCGCTTTGCCGGGTAATCAGATTAGCATTTTTACCGACCCAGCCTATTCCTGATTTTCTTGCCCAGCTTCTTTCCAGGACCGGCGCGGAATCCACAAATACCCGGAACCCGAATTCCCCTATTTCTTGCTGTAGTTCAGACACCATGTCACGCAGAATATCTTTGATGACCTCATGGTAGTCTTCCGCGTAAGCATATTTTGAGATCTTAAAATTCTCAAGGGTCGAAATTTTTTCTTCCGGGAAATAATTATACGATAGGGAAATTACCGATTTTGAACCTTCTACCAGTAATCGCGGATCCAGCCTCTTATCGAAATAGTTTTCCATGTACTTCATTTCGCCATGAAAATTGTTCTTCAGCCAGCTTTCCAGCGGGCGGGCATCTTCTTCAAGAAATTCCGCTTTGGAAATTCCACAGCTTTGGAACCCAAAACTCCGGGCCTTGGCTTTGATCAGCTGTGAATATTTTTCTGCGGTTGAATTCATCTTTTTTACATTGCAAAACTAAGATTATTTTATAAATTTGTTTGGACTTAGGCCGATCGATTTGCTATATGGGTATTTTCGGGAAGCCGTAAGTAATTTTAACATTAAATATTAATACATTATGTCTTTATCAGAAGTTTTAAAATCAGGAAATTATCAGTTAATCGACGTTCGCGAACCTATGGAACTGGAAATGGACGGATCTATAGAAGGAGCTAAAAATATCCCGCTTGGTGAAGTGGAAGACAGACAGGAGGAGATCCTTTCGATTGAAAAACCGGTAGTGATCTTCTGCAGAAGCGGAAACAGAAGCGGAAAAGCATTGGAATATTTAAATACGCAAGGTCTGAAAGACGGCTATAACGGCGGAGGCTGGGCTGAACTGAAAGCAACCATTGAAGCAAATCAGGGAACTTTTTAAAAGTTCCTTTTTTTATCTGAAAAATGCCGGATATGAATTTACAGGAAAGGTTTACCCGTCAGTGTCTTAAATTTACAAATGACCCGGAGCTGATCGGAAGTTTATGGGCAGAAATTGATAAAAAATATACTGCAAAAGGAAGACAATACCATAATCTGCTGCATCTTGAAAATATGTTTTCCGAGCTTGATGCCGTAAAGAATTACATCGCAGACTTTTCAATCGTCACCTTCTCCGTTTTCTATCATGATGTCATTTATGATGCCACTTCAAAAAACAATGAAGAAAAGAGTGCGGAGTTTGCAGCATCAAGGTTGGAAAGGATGAATATCGGTCAGGAGATGATAAAGAAAGTTTCGGAACAGATTATCGCTACAAAGGCTCATCATCAGTCTGATGATCCTAATACCAATTATCTTCTCGATGCTGATCTTTCGGTTCTGGGAAAAGACCGGGAAACCTATATGGATTATACCCGGAAAATAAGGAAAGAGTATTCCATCTATCCTGATTTTTTATATAAACCCGGAAGAAAAAAGGTATTGCAGCATTTTTTAGAATTGGAAAGCATCTTTAAGACCAATGAATTCAGGAATGCCTATGAAGGTCAGGCAAGGGGAAATCTTAAATGGGAGATTGAAAATTTGTAGGGGTTAAAGTCAATGGTGAATTCTGCTGTGCAGGTGAGTGGTTAATTTTTACTTTCAATAAAAATTGACGGGCGAAGCGGATTAACAATTCACTTTCTAAAAAACCACCCCGTCAAAAACTCCTTGAATTTTCGGCACCCCTCCAAAATCGGAGGGGAATTACGGTTAAGGATATTTAATTCACAAGATGCAAGAAATTTGACGTCGCCAAATTTTCACATCGCTAATACCAATACTTAAAATTTATTTTTTAAAATCAGCAATACTCAATTTTATCAAAGATAAATCCTTGCGACTTACAACACAAAGCATTCAAAAACCTCTTGCAGCTCTGCGTTTTTTCAATATTCGCAATTTACGATTGACCATTAAGAATCGAAGCGGATTCACCTTTCACCCTTTACCTTTCAGAATGCTGTTGATAAAGCCGGTGGCTTTTTCTAAAACAATTTCCGGAACTTCTTTATGGGGCGTGTGTCCGACGTTGGGAATAATGAATTTTTCGGATGCTCCGTTTACCTGCGAAACGGTTTTTTCAACCTGATCCAGCGTTCCGTATTCGTCATTGGTGCCCTGGATAAAAAGTAATGGTGCAGTAATATTTTTGAGTAAAGATTCGATATTCCAGCTTCTGAAACGGTCGCTGAGCCAGATTTCCGTCCAGGCCCTGACCATCATTTCCGTTTTATCGCCGTGGTATTTTGCAAGACGTTCAGGAAGATTGGTTGTTTGATAATCTTCCGACGCATCCCTTACACCTTTTACGGTGATGTCTTCCACAAAAATATGCCCGGCTTCACAAATAGTTGCCCTTATCTTTTCAGGGTATTTTGAAGCAGCGATCAAAGCAACGGTCCCGCCGTCACTGTGACCGAAAAGGATGGTATCATTTATTTCCAGCTCATCTATCAAATCATTCAGCAGGTCGGCTTCGGTTTCCATGTAATTGTTTTCCCTTTTGTGGGTAGGCATAGGAAAAGATTTTCCGTAGCCCAGCCGGTCATAGACGAGCACATTGCATCGGGCAGCTTCGCCTAATACAGAAGGAAAATCCCTCCAAAGCTGCGTGCAGCCCAAAGAGTCGTGTAAAAAGACAATTGTCGGCCTGCTTTCAGACAGATGGTGGTATTCGGTATAAAACTTTTTTCCTTTTACATCAATAATTCTAGATTCCATTATCTTTAATCCGGTTACAAACTTGGATTAGCGGTATTGTTGAATTCTTCCAGTAAATTTCTGAAAACCGTTTCCACGGGCAGTACCTCATTGATCAAAGCGGAAACCTGGCCGATTTCCAGTTCGCCCTCTTCCATATCGCCTTCAAACATTCCTCTTTTAGCTCTTGCACGGCCTAAAGAAGCGATAAGCGATTCTTTGTTCCTTCCGGTGTTATAAATGTCTTCCAGCTCGTTAAAGAATTTATTTTTTACCATTCTCACCGGCGCAAGTTCTTTCAGGGTTAAATGGGTATCGCCTTCGTTGAGTTCGGTGATCTTTTGTTTCCAGTTTTCGTGTGCACTGGCTTCTGTAGTCGCCGCAAAACGCGAACCGATCTGAACGCCGTCTGCGCCCAAGATCATGGCTGCTTTCATTTGGGAGCCTAAAGCAATTCCTCCTGCTGCGATCAGGGGTTTGGAGATATGTTTCTTTACATTCGGGATGAGGCAGAGAGTCGTAGTTTCATCCCTTCCGTTATGGCCTCCGGCTTCAAAACCTTCTGCCACCACCACATCTACTCCTGCCTCTTCGCATTTGACGGCGAATTTGGTAGACGAAACAACATGGGCAACCTTTAATCCTTCTTTCTGCAAAGTTTCAGTATAGGTTTTCGGGTTTCCGGCAGAGGTAAAAACGATCTTTACGCCTTCTTCCAGGATAATGCTGATGACTTCATCCAGGTTTGGGTACAGCATGGGCACATTTATCCCGAAAGGCTTATCTGTAGCCTGTTTACACTTCCTGATATTTTCTCTCAAAACATCGGGGTACATGCTTCCGGCACCGATCAGACCTAATCCGCCGCAATTGGAAACCGCTGAAGCGAGCCTCCAGCCGGAATGCCAGATCATTCCCGCCTGGATAACGGGATACTGGATGCCAAAGAGTTGGGTAATCTTATTTTGCTGCGATTGCACGTCGTGAAGCTTTTTTGCTGAATTGAAATCTATAAAACTGCTCATGATGTAAAAATAATAAAAACACCGGTTACCGGACAGTTTTAAATAAAAAAACCTTCAGAAATTCTGAAGGTTTTTATTTTATTTTTTCACTGAATCTTTTTTCCAGTTTCCTTTGAAACTACAGGTGCTGTAGCGGCTGTCTATGGAAATAAAGGTAGTCGGAAGTTTTGAATTCACATACTTTTCAACCATTTCATTTTTCTTTTTGTTCAGCGCCATCTGCTTGATCCGGTCATAATCCGTTTCCAGCGTAATTTTGTGCGCAGGGATCACATCTTCGATCTTAACAATCTTCACCACTTTTCTCTTTCTTTCATCTTCATCGTCAAAAGCGGTTGTGATATCCCCTTTGTTTAAACCTGCCAGCTCATAGCTGATGGTTCCGGGAAGCGTTTCTCTTTCAATTTTGTTGGAACCGTCTGCTCCCGGAATTACCCCGGCGTTGAATTTGGTTCTTTTATCATCAGAAAACCTGAAAGCGGCATCTTTGAAAGTCATTTTCCCATTCTGGATCAATCCTCTGATACTGTCCAGTTTTGCTTTGGCGGTTTTCATTTCCTCATCCGTTGGCGTTGCCATCAGAAGAATATGTCTTGCATCATAAATTTTCCCTGATTTTTTCACCAGCTGAATAATATGGTATCCGAATTCCGACTCTATCGGTTCTGAGATCTCCCCCTCCTGAAGATTGAGTGCCGCTGCCTCGAAAGGCTTTACCATCTGTCCTTTGGAAATATTTTTCATCAGGCCTCCGTTTGAAGCCGATCCCGGATCTTCAGAATAGATTCTGGCCTGGCTTTCAAATGTTTCTCCGCCTTCAATATCTTTTTTGATTTTCTTTAGCTTGGTAATCAGTTCATCCTTGTGTGCTTCGGTAAGCTTAGGGAACATCATGATCTGGGATAAAGAAATCTCATCTTTGATTTCAGGCAGCTGCGTTTTAAAGGTATTGTAGAAATCGGTTACTTCATTAGGGGTAACGTCTGCCTTTTCTGTAATTCTCTGGTATTTTGCCTGTCCGTAATACTGGTCGGCGTCGATCTTTTCGATCGCATTTTTCATTTCAAAACCGTTTCTGAACTTATAGGCTGCCAGCATTGTTTTTTCGTCCGGGAACTGGGAAAGCAGTTGCTGATATTTTGAATTGGCCTGTTCTTTAATAGCTGCCGAACGGTTTTCGATCAGCGTATCTTTTTTGGCTTCGTAAACAAGAAGTTTGTTGTTAAGAAAATTTTCTAAAAACTCACACTTATCGATATTAGAAGCCCCCTGCTGTTTTGCATAGTTCATCTGCTCGTTTACATCGGACTCCAGCACGATTTCATCGCCGATTACCGCAGAGATACCATCCACTAAATCTCCTTTTTTCAGCTGTGCGTTCATCGCATTTACGCCGAACAACAGGATGAAAATTCCAAAAAGAAAAGTGATCTTAAGTTTATTTGTCATTTTACTATTTTAAACAAGTTGCAAATTTAGAATTCTTAATGAATCAGACTAAATTTTTTATTATAAATATTTCTTAAAAGAAAGCTATTTACTGGAGTTCCACATCGAAGGTTGTCAGTTCCTTAAATTGTCTCAACCTTTCGAACATATCGGATTCGCTGACTTCCTGGATTCTTTCGGTTCCGAATTTTTCCACCGTGAAAGAAGCCATGGCCGAACCTACGATCAAAGCGGATTTCATGGTTTCAAAATCGATCTTTTCTTTCTTGGCAAGATAGGCTGCAAATCCTCCTGCGAAAGTGTCTCCGGCTCCTGTCGGATCGAAAACGTCTTCCAGAGGCAATGCAGGAATAGCAAACACTTTATGGTCGTGGAACAGCAAAGCACCGTGTTCCCCTTTTTTGATGATAACGTATTTCGGACCCATTTCATGGATCTTTTTAGCAGCCTTTACCAGAGAATATTCTCCTGAAAGCTGTCTTGCCTCTTCATCGTTGATGGAGATCACATCTGTCTTGGCAATCATTTCCATTAAAATATCCAGTGCGGAATCCATCCAGAAGTTCATGGTATCCAGGATTACCAGCTTCGGACGGTTATGCATTTTTTCCAGTACGGAAAGCTGTACGCCCGGGTGAAGGTTCCCCAACAACAGGATTTCCGCATCCTGCATGGAATCCGGGATTTTAGGATCGAAGTTTTCCAGTACGTTAACTTCCGTTGCCAAAGTATCTCTTGTATTAAGATCATTGTGGTATTTTCCTGCCCAGAAGAATGTTTTTCCTTCTTTTACTATTTCGATTCCTTCAATATTGATGTCTCTATCGGTAAACATATCCAGATGCTCCTGAGGGAAATCTCCTCCTACTACAGAAACGATTCCGGACTTAACGCCAAGAATGGATGAAGTGATCCCGATATACGTGGCAGCACCTCCTAAAATTTTATCTGTTTTTCCAAATGGCGTCTCGATTGCGTCGAACGCAACACTTCCTACAACTAAAAGTTTCATATTTTTTTCAAAGTATTATAAAAGTCAATTATTTTTTCCATTCAAAAGTATCGAGCAGGTGCTTCATATCTTTTTTGATATAGTCTACCGCAGGAGCCAGTGAATCAGGCTTCGGCCTGGTGTTGAAATATAAGTAAGCCGTCACGAAATGCTTCGTGCTGTCTGTGATGTAAAACTGAAGATTGGAGGCGCTCTGTCCTTTCAATTCGTAAAAGTTGCCGTACACCTTTTTGTCAGGGTATTCGAAAGATTTTGTATCGATGGCGCTGGCCTTGATGGTATGTTCGTACACCATTTTTTCCGCTTCCTTGATGTGATCGGCAAAATCGTTCTGTATCGGATAATAGGTTACGAAAACCTTGGCTTTCATTTTCGGATAATTCAGATAGTACCAGCATGGTTTTTTCGCATCGGTAATTTTTGCAAAATCAGAATATTCAAAGGTATAATTACAGTTGTTTTCAAATTTGTGGTACTGAGGCTTCGGATATTCCAGCCGGAGTTCTCCGTAAGGCTTCGGCACCGGATCTTTTCCACACGATACCAAAAGCAGGGTTACAAAAATAAAAATCGCGTTTTTAAACATTTTGCAAAAGTACAAATTAGATTTCAGATTTCAGAAGACAAATTTCAGCATTTCAAGGAGTTTTGGATTCAATATGAATGCCGCTTCTGAACGCAGAGTGCACAAAGTACTTTTACAACTAACTGCTTTAGCCCACAGAGCCGTTTGATTATGTTGAATCTTCGATTCATTTGGAAGAGACCGCGAAGGGTATTTTTTCAGCACCTTTGTTCATTTATAGGAAGCTTAAATTTTTCTCTTCTCTAAAATCATTGCATATATGACAACAATGCGGTAAAATTTTAACTAAAATTTCCGGCACTTTTGTCATTTTGGAGGAGTCTAACCCTGAATCTTTCTGGCTTCTTTAATACTATGTCGGGATTCCTTCGGAATGACAAACCGGTGCATAAATCCCTGTTGAAGAGGAAATAAAGCAAATTCAGATCTTTCCGGTGTTTTCTCTAATATAGGATATGATGTATAATTTACTATAGGATTACAAAAACCGGTACGCCTCCTCATAATTCCGGATGTAGGTTTCCAGGGGTTTCGGAAATGATTTTTCGTGGGAAGCTTCCACATCGGTAACCAGATAGTTGTTTTCGGCAATAAAATGATTCCAGGTTTCTTCGGACTGCACTTCTACGTTGTAAATTTCGATGCTGAGGTTTTTGTGGGTCAGTTTATGGCTGACGGTTTTTACTCCTACAATGAACGCCACCAGCTCCTCGGAAATCTCGGGCGGAAATTCAAACAGCTTTTTCCAGATGAAATCGTCTTTCCGCTGCTGAATCAGGAACTGTCCGTTTCTATGGACGAAGTAATATTTCAATTCCAGGTCCTTTGCTTTCGTTTTTTTGGCTTTAACCGGGAATTCGGAGACTCTGTTCATGGAGAAGGCCAGGCAGTCTCCATTGATAGGACATTCCCGGCAAAGCGGATTTTTAGGCTTGCAGATTTCGGAACCCAGATCCATCATGGCCTGATTGAAATCGCCGACATTATCCGGTAAAATGAGATGCGCCAACTCTGAAAAATAATTGAAAGCCCTTGAGTTGGAAATATCGAAACCGTCAGCGAAAACCCGGCTCAATACCCGGTAGAAATTACCATCCACCGCCGGAATCTTTCCATTGAAGCAGATGCTGGAAACTGCCGCCGCCGTATACTTCCCGACTCCCTTCAGCTTTAAAATCTCTTCATATTGATGAGGGAATTCCCCATGATAATCAGTCATGATCTGCCGGGCCGCTTTATGGATATTGATGGCTCGGGAATAATAACCCAGGCCTTTCCAGTACAGCAGTACTTCATCTTCCTGGGCTTCTGCCAGGGTCTTTACATCCGGAAATCTGGCCACAAAATTATTGTAGTGGCCTAAGCCCTGGCTGATCCTGGTCTGCTGAAAGACAATTTCACAGATCCAGATTTTATAAGGATCTTTTGTCTGTCTGAAAGGGAGGTCCCTGGCATTGGTGTTGTACCAGCTGAGAAGCTTATTGCCGATATGCCTGAAATCCGGCTCTTTATTTATATTTTTCAAAATTTCTAATCGTTATTCAGATCCCGGCCGGTTGAATAGAAAGCCGGTACAATCTGCTTTTCAGCAAATGGCCAGCTTATAAAGTCTAAGGTGCCGGAATTTTAATATGGCAAAGATAATGCTTTATTGTTCAGCTTTTACCGAATAGACCGGGGCCGCTTTCAGCCATTGGTATTTCAGGTTCATCGGTTTGGCAATAAAACGGTAGCCTTCCAGTTTTTTAAGATAGGTGTAAGAAGCAGAATCGCGGCGGAACGCCAGCCGCTGGTTGGAAAGAAACTGAAACGGAAAAACCACCACCGAATCCCTGGTGGTCTTAAGCACTTTCCCTGAATTCACCCGGTAGATAAAAACCGATCTTCCGCGGCCGGAAGACTGGTCGACGAGTTGGATGTCTGCCGACGAAACCACCATATCGCTTTCATTAAAACACTCCTGAGGTTTCATGATATAGGCCTTTCCTTCCTGTCTTTCATCGGCAAAAAGGTCAATTTTCTGGTCCTGATGAATTCTCTTTTCTTCACAGCCTACCCATCCAAAAAGTACCGGCAGAATGTACAGCAGCTTCTTTTTCATAATGATTTAATAATTCGGTAGAAAAAAACCGATGTGAAATTCCATCGGTTTAGTATTTTAATTGAGTTAAGATCAGTCCTGAAGATATTCGGCATCCCATTCATTACCGTCATCTCCTTTATGCCCGTCCAGTTTGATAACAAAACTTTTAGTAGGGAAATAAGGGGTTAAACGGATATCCAGCCAAACGCGGTCTTTATTTACTTTATCCTGTTCAAAACGTACGATCTTGAATTTTTCGATCAGTTTGTCCGGACCTTTGATTCCATCGAGGAAAGTTACGATCTGCCTTCTAAGATCATCTTCATTCTTGGCATTCCAGTTTTCAAAAGCCCTTCTGTTCAGGAAGTCAAGTAATACTTTGGTTACATAGTCGAATACACGTACCACAGAGTAAGTCTGAAGTCCGATATTGTCTCCGGTAAACAATGTTTTAGCAGAAAACGCCATGATTTTTCCGTATTCGTTTACCATCGGCACCAATCCCATTTTTTCCAACTGGGAAATTTCGCTTTTTTTCAGCTCGAATTTTACGGCATCCACTTCATTGATGTTACCGTGCTTCTTTCCTGCGGCTACCTGGGACATCAGCGTCTTATGGATTTTTCCGGCCAGTGAAGTGGAAGGCGGAAGTTCTACATTTTCCTCTTCTCCTACTTCTTCAGCTTTTCCCCGGCCTACCAGCCAGTTACACGTCATAATTACATTACTTCTGTGAAGCTCGCCGCCGGTAAGGTTGGCTGAATGGAATAAATCTACTACATCATCCGGCTTGTCGAGGTTGGCGAAATCGGTAATCATCATCACCTTGTTCTCATTACAGATTTTTGCCCATTTTTCAACAACTTTATTGGAGCCCAGGTATCCCGGGATTGCCAGGATGGAATAATTATCCCTAAGATCCAGACGGTCGTAGTAATTTTTAAATTCTTCTGCCACCGCATCAATAAACAACGGATTATCAAGGTCTGAAACCTGATCTAAGCTTGCATTCACGATGCTTACGTTATCTACCTTATCCAGTTCGGTGTTTTTATAAAACTGGGCAACCGTTCTATAGTTGGTTTCGAGTAAACGAACGGCGTCCAGTGTATTTTTCAGGTTTAATTTCAGATTCTGGTCAGCTGCCTGTGCTTTGGATTTGCAGGTATCAGCCATTTTATCTGCAGATTCATTGCCTTCCAGAAGCTCCACCCAAAGGTTGATTTTCTGAAGAAGTTCTTTTCTTTCTTCTGCTTTATTGTTGTCGTTCAGGAAGATTTCCTTTCTGGCTTTTCTGGTGGGGTTCATATTGGCGATGCCGTCTACAACGGATTCTACAAAACCGAAACCTCCTATTTTATTGAGTTCGGCGAGCGGATTACCTTTGGGCTGGCCTGCATGTTGCTGCTGCCCGTGCTGTTGTTGGTTTTCAGCTGCCTGTAATTTACTGTCCATGATTCGTGAGTCTTTAGATTATTTTTCAAGTTCTTGGGCCACTTCTTTCAATACCTCTACAAATGCAGCTCTGGTCTGGTCATTTTCAAGCATATTGCGCAGAATTTTATTGGTTTTCAGCTGGCGTACGATTTTATTGTACTGCTCCTGCTCCATGCTCAGCTTCTGTAGGTATTCTGATTTCTGCGTAAGGTTTCTGGGAGTGAAGTCCGCAAGATTCTGGAAACGGAATTCTTCTTCTACTACATTACCGTCTTCCGTTTCGTGCTGAACGTGTACAGAAGGCTGGAAATGTCTGAAGACGTCTTCCACGGTTTTTAATCCTGTCACAATTTCAGGAACGTAAGATTCTTCTGTTGTAAGCTGGCTCACTATCAGCGACTTGTTCTCCTGTATCTGCTGAATAGCTTCATTAGCGTCTACTTTTACTTCGTTTCCGCCAACGCCATAATTAAACATTGCCATATTGTTGTTATTTTGAGATTTCCTATTTTGGTGTTCATTGTTTTTATCAGCATCAAATAACTGACCAATCCAATGTTTAAATTTAAAAAAAAACTGTAACATAAAAAATTTTGTTAAGATTTTTTTGAAATATTGTTTAGCGGATCAACATCAGCAAAAAACCGATATTTCCGGCTTCACTAAACTAGGAAAAATAAATAAAAAAACGCACCATTTCCGATGCGTTTTTTCTTTCTAACAATTTTCCGGCTTTTTACCAGATTTTTATTCTGTCCTGAGGCGCTTTATACATTTTATCGCCCGGCTTTACATCGAATGCCTTGATGAAAGAATCCTGGTTTACCAATGGCCCGAATGCCCTGAAAACGCCCGGTGAATGCGGATCGGTCTTCACCTGGTTGGTCATGTACTGGTCGGTGGATTTTGTTCTCCACACCGTTGCCCAGCTCATAAAGAACCGCTGGTCCTGCGTAAAACCGCTGATCGGTCCCGGATTGCCGTGGTCTTTCAGGTACATCTGAAGCGCGTCGTAGGCAACCGCTACTCCTCCCAGATCCCCGATGTTTTCACCGCTGGTGAATTTACCGTTCACGAAGCTTCCTTTTACCGGCTCGTAAGCACTGTACTGGGCAGCCAGCTGGGCTACTTTGGCATCAAAATTCTTACGGTCCGCATCCGTCCACCAGTTGTTCAGGTTACCGTCACCGTCGAATCTGGAACCGCTGTCATCGAATCCGTGGGAAATCTCATGGCCGATTACCGCTCCGATTCCACCGAAATTTACGGCAGCATCTGCATTAGGGTTATAAAACGGAGGCTGAAGGATTGCAGCAGGAAAAACGATTTCGTTGTTGGATCCGCTATAGTAAGCATTTACCGTCTGCGGCGTCATTCCCCATTCCGATTTATCAACAGGTTTTCCTACTTTATCGAGGCTCCTCTGGTATTGCCACGCCGACACATTCTGAAGGTTGGAATATAAGGTTGCTCCTGCTTTCGGAGATTCCACTTTTAATTGGGTATAATCTTTCCATTTATCCGGATAAGCGATTTTTACTGTAAATTTCGACAGTTTGTCCTGTGCTTTTACTTTGGTTTCCGGAGACATCCAGTCCATATCGTTGATATGGGTTTTGAATGACTTTAAAATATAATCGATATATGTCTCCATCTGCGCTTTGGCTTCAGGCGTAAAGTATTTTTCAACATACAGTTTTCCGAAAGCTTCTCCCAGAACACCGTTTACAAGAGACAGTCCTCTTTTGTTCATCGGCCGCTGTTCTTTCTGGCCCTGAAGGTATTTGGAATAGAAATCGAACCGGATCTGTTCCAGATTTTCATCTAAATTGCTGGCATTTCCATTAATTAAATGATATTTCAGATAATCTTTCAGCAACGGCAGGTTTTTCTGTGTCAGGAACGAATCCATATTCTGGTAATACTTCAATTCGCCGACAATCACACGGTCGGTACTGACGCCTGCCTCTTTTAAGTATTTCGGAAGATTGATATTTTTAACCAAAGCCGGCAGTTCCGATACGTTTTTAGGATTGTATCTTAAATTGGCATCTCTGTTCTGCTCAAGTGTCAATAAGTAATTGGCCAGCTGCTTTTCGAAATCCACTACGTTTTTCGATGCAGCATCCGCATTTTTATATCCTAGAACGCCGAAGAGTTTCCCGACATATGCCTGATATTCCGCCAGGGTTTTGGTATTGGCTTCATTGACTTTCTGATAGTAATCCCTTCCCAAACCAAGGTCCGGCCCGCCAAGATATACTGCATTCATATTGGAATTTTTCATATCGGCGCCTACTCTCCAGCCGTAGAAGGAATTGTCGCCTACTTTCGTTGCTTCCAGTAAGTATTTCTGAAGATCGTTCAGGTTTTTGATGGCATCGATTTTTGCCAGGTCTCCCTTGATCGGATTCAGGCCTTCTGCATTTCTTTTACCGGTATCCATAAAAGAGGCGTATAGATTCTGGATTTTCTGTCCTTCGGAACCTGCCTGATACGATTCGGATAAAATTTTATTTAAAATATCCAGGGAAGCATCGTCTACATTTTCCCTCAACGCATTGAAAGATCCCCAGCTCGCTTTATCGGAAGGAATCTGTGTGGTCTTCACCCAATTTCCATTAACGTAGCTAAAAAAGTCATCCTGCGGACGTACGGAGTTATCCATATAGGCCAAATTCAGTCCTTCTTCTTTCATTTCTTCTTTTTTCACCGGCTCCGCGGCCGCTTCCTTCACGGTTTCCGGTTTCTGAGTATCCGCCGTCTTTGCTGTACCGCACGAATTTAGGAATACCAGTCCCGAAAAGGCAAGTATCCCGATATTTAGCTTTTTCATTTAAATATATTTTGATTTACACAAACTTACCAAATATACAAATTTGATTGTAATCTTGACCGCTTATTTGTACCACAAGAAAACACCAGTTTAAGTAAATAATTACCGGCTGAAGATAAACTTCAGCTAAAGTCGGCTGTATTTTCCATAAAAAAACCGCTCATTGCTGAACGGTTTTTATGATATTTAAGAATGGACTACCAGATTTTGATCCGATCTGCCGGCTTCTTATAAAGTTTGTCACCTTCTTTTACGTCGAATGCTTTATAGAAAGCGTCAACGTTGGTTAAAGGTCCGAAACTTCTGAAATATCCCGGAGAGTGAGGATCGGTTTTCACCTGATTCACCATGTATTTTTCACTTGATAAAGTTCTCCACACGGTTGCCCAGCTCAAGAAGAACCTCTGATCCTGGCTGTACCCACTGATCATCCCCGGATTTCCTTTATCTTTCAGATACATCTGCAAGGCATCATAAGCGATGTTTACCCCGCCTAGGTCGGCGATGTTTTCACCGTTGGTAAAGGTCCCGTTGACGAAAGTTCCTTTTACAGGCTCATATTTGTCATATTGTGCAGCCAAAGCTTTGGTTGCTTTTTCGAAGTTGGCTTTATCTTCCGGTGTCCACCAGTCTACCAGGTTTCCGTCGGCATCAAACTGCGCTCCGGAATCATCGAATCCGTGGCTCATTTCATGACCGATTACCGCACCGATTCCTCCGAAGTTCACGGCAGCATCCGCTTTAGGATTGAAGAATGGCGGCTGAAGGATGGCAGCCGGGAAAACGATTTCGTTATTTACCGGGTTATAGTAGGCATTCACCGTCTGTGGCGTCATTCCCCACTCTGATTTATCCACCGGTTTCCCGATTTTAGCAAGGTCTTTGTTGTACTGCCATTCCGTAATGTTCTGAAGGTTGGAATACAGGTTTCCGCCTTTGGATTCAGGAACGATGGTTAATTTGGAATAATCTTTCCACTTATCCGGATAAGCTACTTTTACCGTGAATTTATTTAATTTCTGCGTCGCTTTTTCCTTGGTTGTTGAAGACATCCACGCTAAATTATTAATGTGTACCGCGAAACTTTTCTTCAGGTAATCGATCAGTTCTACCATCTGCGCTTTGGCTTCCGCAGGGAAATATTTCTCAACGTATAATTTTCCGAACGCTTCGCCCAAAGTTCCGTTGATCAGCTCAAACCCTCTTTTGTTCAAAGCCCTCTGCTCCTGCTGGCCTCTCAGGTATTTACCGTAAAAAGCAAACTTCATATCTCCGATCTTTTCGCTTAGATAAGAAGCACTGCCATGGATCATGTGGAATTTAAGATAATCTTTGATCACAGGAAGATTCTTGGCGTTGATGAATTTATCTAAATTTTTGTAATAGCCTAATTCCCCAATGATCACCTTATCTGAAGTTACGCCTACCTTTTTTAGGTAACCCGCAAGGTCTACATTTTTTACCAGAGCGGAAAGCTCAGCCATGGTTTTCGGATTGTACTGGAGGGTATTGTCACGGCTCTGCTCGTTGGTCAGATAGGTCTGAGCGATGCTTTTCTCGTAATCAACGATACCTTTTGCAGCCGCATCCGCGTTTTTATATCCTAATTCTTTCAGCATGGAAGCCACATATTTTGTGTATTCCGCCAAAGCCTCGGTATTCTTTTCGTTTACTTTCTGGTAATAGTCTCTTCCCAGTCCTAAAGAAGCATTTCCAAGATACACCGCATTCATTTTGGAATCTTTAAGATCCGCATCCACGCCCCATCCGTAGAAATTATTCTCTCCTTCTTTGGTTACGGAAATCAAATAATTCTGAAGGTCATTTACGTTTTTAATAGCGTCGATCTTATTCAGGTTGGCCTGGATCGGCTTGATGCCGTCTGCATTTCTTTTGGCCATATCCATGTACGAAGCGTAAAGGTCCTGGATTTTTTTACCTTCTGTTCCGTCAGCAAATTTATCTTTCAGAAGCGAGTTCAGGATAGTCATGGAATTGTTGTCCGTATCGTCAGCCAGCTTGTTGAAACTTCCCCAGGTAGGTTTATCGGAAGGGATTTTAGCCGTCTTCATCCATGTTCCGCTTACAAAGTTATAAAAGTCATCCTGCGGACGTACCGATTTATCCATCAGGGTAAGATCCAGGCCTTTGTCTGTCGCCTGAGCGTTCACCGTCTGTGAACATAGTCCTCCCAATAAAAGCAGGGAAAGCGTTAGTTTTTTCATTATAATTACAATTTATACAATAAGTATAACTTTTTTTTAATTCGTTACTTTTTATGAAAACAAATTTAATCAAATATTAAGAATTTGCGATTTCTTTTACATTCCCGGTTCTTTTCAGGAATCCCCAAGACTGCATTTCGCCTTTAAGCGCCCTTCTCAGGCTTCTGAACAGGACGATGTACATCAGCCACCGGTAACCGAATCTCTGCGGAATGACATACAGCAGGTTAACGATTTTCTCGCGCTGCATGATAAAGGCAATGAAGGCCAGTGAAGCATCCACCAGAAGAAAGATCAGATAATAGCCGAATATTTTCCCGCCGTTTCCTGATAAGAGACCGAAAAACATGATAAGATCAGCCATCGGTGAGAAAAACGGGATGATATACTGGAACAATAAAATATTCGGCATTGCCCATAGTCCTAAGCCTTTGTATTTCGGATTCAGAAAGGTCTGTCTTTGTTTCCAGAACATCTGCATAATGCCGTAAGTCCATCTGAAGCGCTGTTTTAAAAACTGCTTTACGCTTTCAGGCGCTTCGGTTACGGCAACCGCCCTGTTTTCATTGGCTACGGTATATCCTTCTCTCAGAATTTTTACGGTAATGTCACAGTCTTCCGCCAGGGTATCAGAAGAATAGCCCTCCACTTCTTCGACAACAGATTTTTTAAAGGCTCCGATGGCTCCCGGAATTACCGTAATCGCATTGATGTTGGCATAGGCCAGCCGGTCGAAGTTCTGGCTGGTCGTATATTCGATAGACTGCCATCTGGTAAGCCAGTTTACCGTATTCCCTACTTTTACGTTTCCTGCAACGGCGGCAATTTTATCTTCCGGCGCGGAATTTAAAAACCGGGCAATTAAATATTTTACCGCGTTCTGTTCCAGTTTGGTATCGGCATCAATGCAGACTATATATTCCGCATCCGTTTCAGAAATTCCGAAATTCAGAGCAGTTGCTTTTCCTCCGTTTATTTTACTGAAAATTTTAAGCTTCGGATTCCCGGAAAAGGCTTCCCTGGCTTTTTCATACGTTGAATCCCTGCTTCCGTCGTCCACCATAATGACATCGAAATTCGGATAGGTCTGTTTCAACAGGTTGCTTAGTGAAGAAACAATATTCACCTCTTCATTGTAAGCCGGAACAATAACCGAAACCTTCGGATAGGATTCCAGCATCGGGAAAACGCCTAATTTTTTCTCCTTTTTTCTTTCCTGAAAGGCCCAGTACAGCATAACGGACAGCCTGATCAGTCCCAACCCGATGAAGATCGTAAACAGGGCCACCAGGAAATAACTGATGCCATAAATAATTGTTGCCAGGATGAGGTTCAGCTGCATTACGTAATAAGCTTTTGTTTTCGGCACTTCAGGCATCAGTTCGTTTTTGCTTTTATGCAGGATGTTGGTAAGGTTGGTGAAGTGATATCCCTGTTTCTGCAGTGTTGGAATTAAAATTTTTAATGCTTTTACCGTCTCTTCCCGCGTATCGCCGCCTGCATCATGCAGCAGGATAATATTTCCTCTTTCTGCTTTTACCCCGGCCATTACCCTTTTTACGATTTCATCGGCTTTTATTCCGGGCTGCCAGTCCTCGGGATCGATATTTTCACCGATATCCAGGTAATTCTGTTGCCTTGCCAAAGCTACGGGAATGATTTCCTCCGAAGTCGTCGGTTCAGAATCCGCATTATACGGTGCCCTGAAGAGGATGGTGCTGTGTCCGGTAATACACTCGATCAGCAGTCTGGTGAGTTTCATTTCGAGCAGGGCTCTTTCGGGACTTACTTTGGCCACATTTTCATGGGTAAAAGTGTGATTCCCTATTTCATGGCCTTCGCGGTAAATTCTTTTAACCAACGGAAGGTTTTTTTCAGCATTTAAACCGACCAGAAAGAAAGCGGCAGGAACATGGTATTTTGAAAGCACATCCAGCACCTGCGGCGTGTAGGTTTCATCCGGTCCGTCATCAAAGGTAAGCACGAGTTCTTTCTGAGGAGCTCCGCCATACTTTCTTACTTCATAGGAACTCGGATAGGTGATGTAATTTTCGTCGGTAATAATTTTTTCTTCCGGGTCGATCTCAACGGCAATCTTTCCGTCATGCGGGGTGTTCAGCACGTCCAGCACTTCGCCGTCGCCGATATAATCCACCATGGTTTGTCCCTTTACATTTTCCAGCACTTTTAAGTTTAATTTTAAAAGCCCTGCAAGCGTTAAGTCTTTGTCATAAAAATTCCAGATCCGGCTGTCTTCACTTCCCAGTCTCCACAGAGCAGTTCCGGCGAGCGGATATTCCGAAGAAAAACGCATGGTGTTGAAGACCGATGCCGCATCGTTGAAAAATACGGTGTGCGTATTGTTCTTGGAATCAGTATAGGAATAATTCAGGTTGAAGGTATTGTCGTCAAAATTGATTTTTGCTTTGCTGGCACTGGCTTTGGTGATGGCTTGCATGTAAGTCACAGAACTGTTGTCGTCTTTATGGGTACTCCAGTCGTAGCCGTAGGCTCCCAGTCCTAAAATAACTTTCTCCGGTGATGTTTTTGCCAGGATCTTCCCGGTTTGCGCTTCGATCCATTTCTGTGAGGAAACCGGTCCGGCATCGCCGTCGGCGGAATATTCATCATAGGCCATCAATACAAAATAATCGACATACGGGCTCAGTTTTTCAACATTGTAATCGTCGTTATCCGTCATGATATCCATGGAAACCAAAAGCTTATCTTTCTTAAAAGTTTCTGAAAGTTCTTTCATGAAAGCGATCAGGTTTTCATCGGAATCGAGGTTCATGTCTTCAAAGTCGATGTTGATTCCTTTGAAATGCATCTTATTGCACTGCTGTTTCAGTTTCTGGATAAGCTGTGTTCTTCTGCAGGAATCTTTCAACACTTGCCCCAATCCTTCCGAATGGAATTCCTGATTGAAATTATTGCTGAGAATCGGCATTGCAGCCACCCCCGTTCTTCTGATGATCTTGTATCCTTCGGGATCCACGTTGGTTTTCAGGTCTCCGGTTTTAGGATCCAGGAAAAACCATTCCGGGAAAACCAGGTTGATGTGCCTGATGTTTCTTTTTAAAGACATCAGGGACTGCGGATCCCAGGCTACATAAAAGGCAGAACGGATCCCGGCGGGAAACTGGGACCAGTTGCGGTTCTGGTTTTTCAGTCTTTCGGCTTTTGCCTTCTCAATTTTGGCCAGATTCGTATGGATGGTTTTTTCAGAAATAAAGCTTCTGAAACCCTTGTATTCTTTAGATATCTTATTTTCCTGAAGATAAGGTCTGCTGGCAGTAATTACTGCCTTGTAATCTTCTTTGAAAGGTATCTTCGGACTCCTGCCGAATTTCATCATCAGACCCAAAGCCAGAAAAAGCAATACGGCAATAAAGATAAAAATACGGCTGCCCCACTGCACATTTCTCCAGCGTTTTTTGTTGTCGGTCTGAAAGATCTGTCTGGAATTTTCCACGATTTATACTTTTGATTATAAATTACAAAAGTCGTGAAATATCTGCTTGTATTTAATTAAAAAAATATTAAAATTGATTATTACACTCAGTTATTAATAAGAATTCCCACCAAATCCTGAATTATCTTCTGCGATACAAAATACATAAAATCCAGCCTTTCCAGATGAGGCATGTATAATTTGGAAGTCACTTCTTTATCCTGCACACGGACTGTATAGAAAACCGTTCCTACTTCATTGCCATCCTCTCCTTTTCCGGGTCCCGCCACGCCTGTTGAGGACAGTGAAATATCGGTACCGAATAATTTCTGACAGCCCGCCGCCATTTCCGCCGCTACCTGTTCGCTGACCACTGTAAATTCTTCCACCGTTTCCCTGTTTACTTTCAGGATATCTATTTTCTTTTCGGTGGCATACGGAACGATTCCTCCCAGAAAATAATTCGAGCTTCCCGAAACCGAGGTGATCATTTTAGCCAGCTCCCCGCCGGTGCAGCTTTCAGCCGTAGAAATGGTAAGCTTTCTCTCCGTTAAAATCTCTGCAAGAATCTTCTCAATTTTGTCTTCGGAAGTGGCAATGACGTTATCTCTAATTAAAGGCAAAAGTTTCCGGATTTCCTCTTCCAGCTGCTGCTGCAGAAGTGCTTCATTTTCGCCGGTTGCCGTTAAACGCAATTTAACCCTTGTTCCGACCGGCAGATAAGAAAGAGAGAGATTTGATGGCAATGCCAGTTCCCAGCCTTCGATGATATCGGCCAGGATACTTTCGGGGATGCCAACTACGGAAACGATTCTTGTCGAAATATAATTCAGGCTGAATTTTTCATGCAGGTACGGGATAATCTGGTCTTTGATCAGCGGTTTCACTTCGTAAGGAACCCCGGGAAGGCTGAACAGCAGCTTGCCGTTCTCTTCCATCATCGTACATGGTGCGGTCCCGAAGTGGTTCTGAAAAACCCTGGATTTTGTAGGAACAAAGGCCTGCTCGCGGTTTCTTTCCAGGATTTCCAGGCGGCCGCGCTTTTCCATATAGGCTTTCAGGTGATTGAAAGTTACCTCATCAAGGGCCAGCTCGTCATTGAAAAATTCAGCGATGGCTTTTTTGGTTTTGTCATCACGGGTTGGTCCCAGTCCGCCGGTAGTGATAATCACATCTCCGGTTCTGAAAGCAGTTTGTATGGTTTCTTTGATGGTTTCAATTTCGTCTGAGATCGTAAAGATCTGTGTAACTTTTATCCCGATGTTTTTAAGTTCGGTCGCAATAAAGGTGGAATTTGTATCTACGGTGTTCCCCGAAAGGATTTCGTCACCAATGGTGATCAGAACAGCATTTTTCATATAATGGCAGGTCGAAAAAATTTCTACACAAATGACGGAAATTTCCGTTGGTCTGGCAATATAAATTGATTTTTTCTATTTTTGACGGAAATTGTTTAAAACGATCATTATGTCTAAATATGACGACGCTTCATGGCATTACGGCGGAGATTTCCCCGAAGAGCTTTCTGAAAACAACGGCGCTACCCATACCGGGATGTTCCTGAACTGGTGTATCAATAAAGGACTGATCTCCGAAGAACTAAAAGTAGATACCGGAGAGGAAATCGAAAAGGTCAGACGCAGAGAAATGACAGGTGCTGAATTTGTGATGGATTATATGGACGGGAAATTCTCTGACCACGACCTCAATCCGATGGGAAATGCCTTTGCACAGGATTATTATAAGGATGAAACGGATTTTGGAAACCGGTTCAGCTCATTTGCAGATGATTATGTGAATCTTTTCGATACGAAGGCCGAAGAGAATGATTATGAATATGAAACATTTTACCATATTGAAGATACCTATGAAAACTATGACCTCATGAAGCAGGTGATCGATCACCGTTTTGAGGAATGGAAAGAGTATAAAGGTTTGAACTGAAAATCTTAACACATGAGAACATAAGATGTTAGATTTCCGGCTTTGAAAATATTTTAGACCATATGAGAAAGAAAATCTGAAATTTTCTTTAGTGATCCCGGTAAATGAAAAAAGAATCTCCCAAGGATCTACAGATGGTTGCTTGACTTCGAGTAACCTCAGCCGGCAGATTAATGCTCTTCTAAATTATGCAATAATTTTAACACCGTGTTTGTCATTCCACAGGAATCTAAACATCGTATTATGGAATCGTATTATTTAAATTAATTTATCATGCTTCACCCAGATCAGCTCATCGGTCTTGTAGCCGACGCTTTTCGCTTTTGCAAGAAATCTTTGCCTGATGCTGTCCGGAATTTCTTTGGTACGGGATAGGATCCACAGGTATTTTAAATTATTTCCCATGATTAAAGCATATTGATAGTTGTCATCAATATCAACAACGTTATAGCCTGCCCAGACCGGTTTGAAAAAAGAGACTTTTAAGCGTGCTTCATTTTCACCGCTTACAAACCGGGCTTCGCCGATGGATTCTTTCCATTCTTTTTTTACGTAGTTATAGCCACGGTTGTCAACTTTGATGGTTCCGTCCGGATTTTTGGAATAGGTAGCCGTTACGTTATCCATATTTTTCTCGAATTTGTAATCGAAGCGGGCTATTTCATACCATTTTCCAAGGTATTGATCGACTTTGAAATCCTGAACGGCTGTTACGCCTTTCGGAATTCCTACGGAACAGGAATTTAAAATTACAAGTCCTAAAATTCCCAATGAAACGGGAATGGCTATTTTCTTCAGCATCTTCATAACGAAATATTTTGTGGTATCAAGAGTTCTTCAAAAATAATGCCTGAAAGAATTGCTGCTTTCCAGCTTTTAAGAAAAGACCTTCAGGAAATTATCCTTGAAGCTGCCGGAGACTTCGATCTCGGTACCGTCGGACAGGGTTGCGGTTCCGCTTTTATGGTAAGACTTAACGAAATGGGTATTGATGATGTGCGAACGGTGTACCCTAACGAAAGGAGCTTCCAGCAGGTCGTCGAAATGCTTCAGGAAACGGCAGACCATCTTCTTGGAACCATCCGTAAGATACACCTGGGTGAAATTTCCGTCTGCCTGGAGCCTGATGATGTCTTCGGTTTTTACGACATCAAATCCCTGTAGCGTCGGAAGGATTAGCTGTTGTTTCTCGGGTTTCAATTTTAAATTTTCGAGCAGGATTTTATTCCGGTTAAGCGCTTCTTTGTTCTCAATGCTTTCCGCCACTTTGTTTACTGCGACAATAAGCTCCTGGATATCGATGGGCTTGAGAATGTAATAGCTTGCCGATTTATTCAGGGCCTGTAAAGAATATTGTGAAAATGCGGTAATGAAGATCGTTTCATAAGAAAAGTCTTTGGTGGCTTCGAGCACATCAAAGGCATTCCCAAAAGGCATCTCCACATCCAGGAAAACAAGCTGCGGTTGTTTATCAGAAATGAGAGGAACGGCTTGTCTGATGTTTTCCGCTTCCCCTAAAATTTCAACCTGCGGGCAGTATTTGGTGAGATAGCTTCTCAGAACCTCTCTCGCCATCAGTTCATCGTCTACGATTACGGCTTTTATTTTCATTTGTTTACCAATTTATAAGTGATTTCCACGGCAACACCCTGTGCATTTTTCTTATCGGTGATGTTACATTGTATTTCCTGATGATAGAGATCGTTCAGCAGCGCAATCCGCTCGAGTGTATTTTTCATGCCGCGTCCTTTTCTTGCTTTCTGGTGTTCCGTTTTCTGCTTTTTGCTTTCTTCAATACCGATGCCATTGTCTTCAATGGTTATTTTCAGCTGCTTGTTTTCTTTTTCAAAACGCAGGGTGAGAAAACCTTTGGTCGTCCTGTAACGGAGTCCGTGCCAGATGGCATTCTCAAGGAAAGGCTGTACGAGCATTCCGGGAACTTTCAGGCTTTGGATATTCAGGCTTTCATCTACGTCAATTTCATAATCGAATTTATCGGCAAAGCGGGTCTTTTCCAGCGCCAGGTAATTCTGCAAAAGATCCAGCTCCTGCTGAAACGGGATAAAATCTTCCGTGGAATTTTCCATCACGCCGCGCATCAGCTTTGAAAATCTGGTCAGATACTGATTGGCTTCCAGTTCGTTATTCGTAGCAATAAAATGATTTACCGAGTTTAAGCTGTTAAAGATAAAATGCGGGTTCATTTCACGGCGCAGCGACTGTAAGGCTATTTTTTTATTTTTCACCTGCACTTTTTTCAGGGTCCTGAAAATGAAGATAATTAAGGCTGTTAAAATAATCAAAGCTGCAATCAACCCATAATTGAACACATTTTTCTTGCGGATCAGCTCGTCTTTCAGCTCTTTTTCTTTTTCGAGCTGACTGATTCTCTGTTCGGTATCTTCGAGCACCTTTTCATCGACCAGGCTTTTATCTTTGGCTACAAGCTCCGGGAGTTTTCCCAGGAAATCACGATAAAGCTTTACTGAAGCATCCGTATTTTCGGAAACACTGTAAAGACTGTCGAGTTTCTTCACACTTTTCTGCGCTTCCAGGGTGTGGCCTTTTTCAAGGGCGATCCCGTACGATTTTTTCAGCAGGCCGATGGCTTCTTCCGGATCGTTTTTCTTAATATAGATGTCTGCCAGTTCCTGAATCTGCTCCACCTGCTTTTTAGAACTTTCCTTTACGAAACTTTCTTTTAAGATATTTTTCTTGGCTTCGATGGCTTTGTCAAACTTCCTGTTGTCCACATAGAAATCCGTTAATTTCTGATTGATCTCCAGAGCCTGCTGCGGAGCTTCCTTTTTGGAGATTTTATAAGCGCTTGTCAGGTTGGCTTCCGCTTTCGGAATATCATTCTGCTGAATATTCACCTCTGCCATCTGGCTGTAGCTCGTTGCCAGTGCACCGTTGTCGTTTTCCTTCTCATTCAGTTTGATATTGCTCTGGATGGCTTCTTCCTTCGCTTCGGGAGAACTTACGGAAAGCCTGGCCACATCATTGGAATTCAGGGCACGGCTTTTAGGCGCGCTCACTTCTGCAGCCCTTCCGTAATTGCTGATGGCAGGAGAAATCTTATTCTGTTTTTCCTGAGACTGTGCCAGCTTACGGCTCGTCTTTTCAATATTGGACCGGTCGTTTAGTTTTTCGTAAATCGTTTTAGCCTTTGTATAATATTCTTCACTTTTGCGGAAATTTCCGTCTTTAAAAAAGGTTTCGCCGATGTTGTAGTAGGAATCGGCCTGTGCGGATTCGTCTTTGGTATCCACTGCTTTTTCAAGCTTTTTGCTTTGTACCCTCACTTCCTGTACAACATTACTGCTCTGGGAATAAGCCGTATTTCCAAAGATCACTGACAAGAAAAAGAAAAAAGATCGAAGCAGTTTCATAAAACAAAGATAGACATATCTGTAATCTGCTGAAAACGATTCACCAAGTGAAATCGAAGGCTCACCAAGTCTACCATTCTTTTCCGGAACCCCGAACCTGATTTTACAGCAGAATTTTAAATTTAATACTCATGAAAAACATCTCCTTATTCTTAACTGTAATTCTATCTCAAACTTTATTTTCACAGGTTTCCGGGAATATTAATTACCGGCATCAGGCCAATATCCTGAAACTACGATCAACATTGCCGCACCCATCGCCGATCCTGATCTGAATGAGAGGATCATCAGTGTAAAAGGCATGGCCAATGTAAAAGCCGAAAAATATGTAGCTATTTTCAGTGTGACACAAGTAGGTGAAAGTGCGGAAGAAGTAAACAGCCTGATCGGTACTCTATGAAATAAAGCTCAGCATTAAAAGAAGTCCTGAAAGAGAAAAAGCGGCGGAACTGAATTCATTAAAAAGAGACAGGAAACGGTTCAGATTGTTTTAGGATATGCGGATGAAAAGATTTCCACTGCCTTAGCAAAACTTTAATATTAATTGAAATTCCGTTAACAGTCAACCGTTTAGCATTGAGTACATTTGTTTTAAAACCAATCATGACTATGAAAAAACACTTTTATTTTTTGGGCTTATGCGTTTTACTCCTGCAAAGCTGCTCGTTTCTGGAGCAGAGTGATTTTATGGAAACGAAGATCATTTCGAGCGACCCCAACGAAAAGATCATCTATAAATACTACCAGACAGGAATTCACGATTACAAAGTCGATTTTTATTCGGTCGATCAGTTGGGTTCTACCAAATTGTTTGAACATGATATTAACGATGCCCTGCTAACTTCAAATACGTACCATATTTCCGAAAGCAATGATGAGCTGATCATCAGGACCCAACTTTTTCCGGAGATCAGGAAACTCGTTACCCGAAGCGGAAAATCAATTATTTTAACGAATAGATAAACCGTTGCAAAAATATTTTTCCATTTCAGCCGGTTCACCCAGTGAAACCAGCTTTTCACCAAGTTTTATGGCATCCGGTTTTTATTCTTTGTAATTTTACTTTAGAAATTTAAAATTAAAAACAGGAAATTATGAGATTGAGACATTTTTTACTGATCGGGTTACTGATATTCGGAGGTCTGATCAATGCGCAGGAAATTAAAAAGAATTTTATTGAAGTAACAGGCGTTGCGGAAATGGAAGTGGAACCGGATGAGATCATTTTCAATATCGGAATTAAAGGTGATAATAAGAATCAGCTTGCCGACAACGAGAAACAGCTGTTTGAGATCCTGAAAAACAACGGGGTGAAAAACGAAGACATCAAATTCAAATCGATGTACCAGAATATGTATTCCAAAGTGAAAGTTTTCACAAAAAACCTTCAGTTTAAGGTAACCAAGAAAACGGATATGGGACATCTGTTTGAAAGCCTTAACCAGAAATGGGTGACCAGCATCAACATCAGCGAAATCAAGAATACCAAAATCGCCGAATTCAGAAAAACCGTAAAGGTGAATGCATTGAAAGCTGCCAAAGAGAAAGCCGACTACCTGCTGGAAAGCATCGGCAAAAAAACGGGAAGCCCTCTTGAAATTGTAGAAATAGAAGATTACACCAGCGATACGGTGCTTCCGATGGCTTACAGAAGCAAGGTAGCGAATATCCAGATGGAAGCTGTTGATGCCAACGCAGATTATTCGTTTGATAATATCGATAATATCAGGCTGAAATACAGCATCAAAACAAAATACGAAATTCTTTAGAAACATTGATACGGCTGAAATTTCCTTCAGTATCGATCTATATTTTAAGTGTATGACCCGTGGTTTCCAGATCACGGGTTTTTTCATCTTCAAAAAAGCCTGATCACAGGTATTTAATTATAAATTTATTGATAAAAAAAATAAATTATCTAAGGTACCACAAAAAGGTAAATAACGGTTTGGTTTTTGTTATCAACCTAAAACTAAACCACATTAATAAATATACGATATGATAACGATAATTTCAGAGGCTCCAGAGAATGTTGCCGCTTTCAGCGCAACGGGAGACGTGACGAAAGAAGATTTCCAAAACCTGGTACTTCCTCATGTACAACGAAAGGTAGACGAATACAATGAATTGAATTATCTGTTGTATTTGGATACGGACCTGGATAAATTTACCATGGGCGCCTGGCTGCAGGATGCTATTTTGGGATTAAAAAATTTAACCCAGTGGAACAGGGCGGCAATTGTTACCGATAAGGAAGGGGTACAGAACTTTACTGATATTTTCAGTGTCGTGATGCCCGGAGAATTTAAATCTTTCCCGAAAGGAAACCTATACAATGCCTTGTACTGGTGCAAAAACGGGAATGAAGTAGAAGCGTAAACAGCTTATTATAAAAACAACTGAGGACTGTCTTTTTCAAGGCAGTCTTTTTTTTTAGGTAAAATTAAAAAGGCTGTTCCTTCCGGAGCAGCCTTTATGTATTATTGGTTACAGGAAACACATTCCGCAGCCTTATCATTCTCATGTAATTTCTGCGAAGCATACAGCTGTTTGTACCGGAAAGCGATTAACAGCCCGATGAGCGTCATTCCCACTCCGACCAAAGACGGATAGTTGTAGGAATATCCTTTTTGTAAAGGAATCCCTCCCAGAAATGCACCCATGGCATTGGCACAGTTGAAGGCTGCCTGCATAAAGGCTGCCGCCATCATTTCGCTTTTCGGTGCCGCCTTCATCATCATGATGTTGATCGGTGCCGCTACCGACATGGATAAGGCCCCGCAGATAAAGGTCAGTACCAGAGAAATGATTTTGTATTCCGAAAAGAAAAATACGCCTCCTAATGAGACCATCATCAGGGTCATCAGCAGGACACAGGTTTTTTCAGGATTCAGCCGGTCCGACAGGTATCCGCCGACCAGGTTGCCGACCACCATTCCTGCTCCGGCAAGGATCATCACATAAGCCATCTGGTTTTCTTTGATCCCGGAAACGATTGTCATCAGCGGAGTAATGTAGCTGAACCAGGTAAAAAGCCCGCCGAAACCGATGGCCGTAATCATCAGGACGAGCCACGTCTGCTTTCTTTTCAGAAATTTCATCTCTTCCATAAAGCGGGTATCCTGATTGGTTTCCATTACCGGAAGCCAAAGCTTTAAGAACAGCAGGGCCAGCAATCCGATCACCGAAACGATGGCAAAATACCATCTCCAGTGGAAAGTATGCCCAATATAGGTTACCAAAGGAACCATCGCCAGGTTGGCAATAGTAAGCCCTGTAAACATAAGGGAAATATAAAATGCTTCTTTGCCTTTCGCCGCCATTCTGGTAGCCACTACCGTTCCTACTCCGAAAAATGCACCATGCGGAAGCCCCGAAAGGAAACGGATGATCATCATGGTCGTATAATCCGGCGCAACAGCCGATAAAGCATTGAATATGGTAAAAATTATCATGAGGGCGATCAGCACTTTCTTTGGCGGAAACTTCACCGAATAGCCGATCAGCAGCGGTGCGCCCACCACAACCCCGAAGGCATAAGCTGAAATCAGGTGCCCTGCCTCGGGAATGCTGATTCCCAGGCTCCTTGCCATATCAGGAAGCAGCCCCATAATGGTAAACTCGGTGGTTCCTATTCCCAGTCCGCCGATGGCCAGCGGTATTATTCTTTTATCAATCTTCATTGTATTGTCTTTAACTATTTCAAAGTGCAAAAGTCGACAGAATTTACCGGTTATACTTTAACAGAAATGATGTAAATTTGTTCTGTATTAACAATTTTAATTAAATTTAAATTAATTATTAATCAAAAGAGAACCAAATGAAAATCCAGAAGGAGATTATTGAGTTTGAAGAAGGCAAATCTTTCAAGCTGTTTTCACCATCGCTTAAAAACTGCTTTTTCTGGCATTACCATCCGGAAACGGAACTTGTCTACGTAGAAGCCAGCAACGGCATCCGCCACGTGGGAAAGAATATTTCAGATTTCAAGGACAGCGACCTGCTGCTGATCGGCTCCAATGTTCCTCATCTCAATTTTGATTATAAGATCCAGACAGAATGCAAACAGCTGGTCCTGCAGATGCGGGAAAATTTTCTTCAGGACTTTATCTTTTCCGTTCCCGAATTTAAAAAGATTAAAAAGTTACTCGAACGCTCCTATCTCGGCCTGTCATTTTCAGGAGAAACCAAACATACGGTTGTTGAAAAACTGCGCCGGATGAAAAATGAAAATTCTTTCGGGTCTTTTATGGGACTGATTGAAATTTTACAGATCCTTGCCCAGTCTGATGAAGTAAAAGAGCTCAATACCGAAGACACCCGGATCAAATGGTTCCTGAATGACAAGATCCGGATGGGAACGATTTACGATTATATCCATGAAAATTACGACAAAGCTCCCAACGTAAATGTGATTGCCGAAAATGTAAACCTCAGCACCCCTGCTTTCTGCCGTTATTTCAAGAAGCAGACCAACATGACCTTCACCGACTTCGTCAACAATTACCGGATCAATCAGGCCAAATTGCTGCTGCTCCAGAATTCAGGGATTACGGAAGTCTGCTTCCAGGTAGGCTTTGAAAGCCTTTCTTATTTTAATAAACTGTTTAAAAAATACATTGGTGAAACGCCTTCTGCATTTAAAAAAAAACATTTAAGCAAAATAGCGCATTAGCCGGACAATTAACGGTAAAAATTTAACCAAAAAAGATTTAAGAGATATTCATACCGGATAAATAAAGTTGAATGCTTGCTGCTCTCAGTAAAGTACATAAAAGTTTTTGAAAATCTGAGATTTTTATAGTCTGTTTTAAGGAATAGCCATCCGGTGGCTGAGACACCCGAAGCCACAACATCCTCTTTGAAAACCTTTTAATCTGTGATCTCTATTTACTAAAAAAATCGCTTCAGGTTCTGAAGCGATTATATTTTTAATGAATGTGTTTTTCTGCGTGATAGGAACTTCTGACCAGCGGCGAGCTTTCCACATGCCTGAATCCAAGACTTCGGGCAAAATCCCCGAACTCATCGAATTCTTCCGGGGTAATGAATTTTTTTACCGGAAGATGTTTTTTAGTCGGCTGTAAATACTGGCCTAAGGTGATCACGTCCACATCTGCATTTCTGATGTCTTCAATGGTCTGGAAAACCTCATCCCTTGTTTCACCCAATCCGAGCATCACGCCGGTTTTCGTTCTTCGCTGTCCTGCTTGTTTCAGATATCTTAAAACTTCAAGGCTCCTTTCATATTTGGCCTGAATCCTTACTTCTCTCGTCAGGCGTTTTACCGTTTCCATGTTGTGGGAAATGACTTCCGGAGCCACCTCTACCAACCGGTCCAGGTGTTTGGTGATTCCCTGGAAATCCGGGATGAGGGTTTCCATCGTGGTTCCCGGGGAAATCCTGCGTACGGCATTCACCGTTTCCGCCCAAAGAATGGAACCCATATCTTTCAGGTCGTCACGGTCTACTGATGTTAAAACGGCATGTTTGATCTTCATTAATTTGATCGAACGGGCCACTTTTTCGGGTTCATCCCAGTTTACATCCATCGGTTTACCGGTTTTCACACCGCAAAACCCACAGCTCCGGGTGCAGATGTTTCCTAAAATCATGAACGTCGCTGTTCCTTCGCCCCAGCATTCCCCCATATTCGGACAGCTTCCGCTCTGGCAAATGGTGTTTAATTTATATTTGTCGACCAAAGTTCTGAGTTCCCTGTAATTCTTTCCGGTAGGAAGCTTCACGCGGATCCACTTTGGTTTCTGAACGGTTGTATCCTGAACTAAATTCTCCATTTATTTCTCAAATTGAGGTTCAAAGTTAGTGAATTTTTTATCGAAACAATCAAAGAGCGGGATTGATGAAACACATAATTTTGTAATTTTAAGTTTTAAATTTGATTTATGAAAAATACATTTTGTCTGTTTCTGATCCTATTCAGCGTATTTTCTTTTGCGCAAAAAGAATTCCAGCCCGAAGGTTCGACTGTCATCGAAACGGTTGAAGGTGATCTGGACGGTGATCAAATCCCGGAGAAAGTAGTTATTTATAATACGAAAGATACCGCTGAATATGGAAACATCCGTGAAATACAGATTCTTAAAAAAATCAGTGGAAAATGGACCATCCTGGAAAAGTCCAGAAATGCCATCCTTAAAAGCGGGGACGGCGGAATGATGGGCGATCCGTATCAGGATACCGAAATTCAAAAAGGAATTCTGATGATTACCCAGGCCGGGGGAAGCAGCTGGAAATGGGGGTATACCGACAAATACAGATTCCAGAACGGCCGTTTTGAACTGATCGGCTATTCGTCAGGCAGCGGAAAGCCGGAAGAATACTGGACGGATATTGATTTTAATTTGTCCACCGGCCAAATAACTTTTGAAAAGGAAGTGGAAAATACCAAGGAATATGGGAAATCCAAAAAGGAAACATTTACAAAAAAAGGATTGAAAATAAACCTTCAGAACCGGAATCAGGAAAAACGCAGGGAAATCTTTCTGCCTAAAACGAAAGAGAAAGTTTATTTATAATTAATTACCAATCATTTACAGCCTGAAAATGAATATAGGATTATATTAATTGTCTTCAAACTCATTGTTCTTCAACAGTTCTGCCAATACTTTTTTGGCCCGCATCACACGGACTTTTGTATTCGCGACTGAGATTCCCAGTTCTTCGGCGATTTCCTTAATGCTCTTTTCCTCAAAAAACCTCAGCCGGATAATGTCCTGATAATTGGCATCCAGCGATTCGATGGTCTTGATGATCTTTTTCTGCTCTTCTTCGGAAATCATCAGTTCTTCCGGGGACTTTGCATACTGGTTTTTTACCTCATCGAGATTTTCCGTCGGATCCTGATTTTCCCTGGACTTTTTTCTCCAGAAATCGATGATGGTATTCTGGGCAATCGTCAGCACCCAGGTTTTAAACTGGAAATGCGGATCATACATATCCAGCTTGGAAAGGACTTTCGAGAACACATTTACCGTGATCTCATCGGCATCGTTTTCGTCATGAACTTTCTTCATCACAAAAGAAAAGACATCCACCCAAAAGATGTTGATGAGCCGGGTCTGGGCCTTCTGGTCTTTCTCCTTCGCCTTACCGATGAGCTGGAATAGTTGTTCGTCGTTCATTACTAACAAATATAACTGATTTTGATGGATGCGCCAAGAAGGTGTATAAAAGATCATATTGGACCCAACAATGAAATTTTACCATTTTTAAGATACCCGTCCGGACTTACCTTTTCAGGGATGATCTCTTATCTGCTTTTTCCACCTACTTCCCACTGAATTTCTTATCTTTGCACCTTAAATTTTAAAGCAGAACAAATGAACTCTTTTATTGAAGAACTGAAATGGCGCGGTCTTTTTGCCGACATGATGCCCGGAACGGATGAACAACTGGATAAGGAAATGACGACAGCCTATATCGGTTTTGATCCTACTGCAGATTCTTTACATATCGGAAGTCTTATTCAGATCAAAATTCTGGCGCATTTTCAGCAGCACGGCCACAAGCCGATCGCGTTGGTGGGCGGTGCTACCGGAATGATCGGTGACCCTTCGGGAAAATCTGCCGAAAGAAACCTGCTGGATGAAGAAACCCTTCTTCATTACGTAGACTGCCTGAAAAACCAGCTTTCAAGATTCCTTGATTTCTCAGGAAACGAGCCGAACAAAGCGGAACTGGTGAACAACTACGACTGGATGAAGAACATTTCTTTCCTTGATTTTGCAAAAAACGTAGGAAAAAACATTACCGTTAATTACATGATGGCCAAAGATTCCGTGAAGAAAAGGTTTTCCGGGGAATCGGGAGCGGACGGAATGAGTTTTACGGAATTCACCTATCAGTTGATCCAGGGATACGATTTTTTACATTTATATCAGAACAATAACGTAAAGCTTCAGATGGGAGGTTCCGACCAATGGGGGAATATAACCACCGGAACTGAACTTATCCGGAGAAAAGCACAGGGAGAAGCTTTTGCACTGACGGTGCCTCTGATTACGAAAGCCGACGGATCAAAATTCGGTAAATCGGAAAGCGGCGAAAATTACTGGCTGGATAAAAAGAAAACATCGCCTTACAAATTCTACCAGTTCTGGCTGAATGCCACGGATGATGATGCTGAAAGATTCATTAAATTCTATACTTTCTTAGGAAAAGAAGAAATCGAAATATTGATCGAGGAGCATAAAACAGCTCCGCACGAAAGAAAGCTTCAGAAAAAACTGGCCGAGGAAGTAACGGTTTGGGTTCACGGACAGGAAGAATACGAAAAGGCCCTGAAAGCCTCTGAAATACTTTTCGGAAGATCTACCGCCGAAGATCTGGTAAGCCTGGATGAAGAAACATTCCTTGAAGTTTTTGACGGGGTTCCTCAGAAAGAAGTGGCTAAAGCTGACGTCCTGGGCGTGAATATCGTTGAGCTTCTTTCTGAAAAATCAGGATTTCTTAAATCTAAGAGTGAAGCAACAAGAGAACTGAAGGGAAATTCGATCTCGGTAAATAAACAGAAGATCAATGAGGTGTATACAGCCAACGAAACGGATCTGATTGACGGTAAATTCCTGCTTCTTCAAAAAGGGAAGAAAAGTTACTTTATCGTGAAGGTGAGTTAATAAAATTGAGCGAATAGGTTGGAAGAGGGAAGCTGGATGCTTGAAGCTTATTTTTGTCAATAGTACTTCCAGAGGTATTCATTATCAAATGAGACCGTTTGTTTATTATATTAACAGGAATTTATTTAAAATCTTATTCACCAATCTGAATTCCAATCTTTCATTTCAATAATCGACTGGAAACAAATAAAAACAGAGTCGGATTCACGTTGATCTAATTGAGATTTTCTATACCATATAAGACGGGCGCGGCATTTAATGCTGCGCCCGTCATTGCCCATTAGATAATAAAAAAGCCATCTGTAAAAGATGGCTTTCATATCGTTTAAGTAAATGATCTTATAGTTCTAAGAAGCTGTAGAAAACAGCAGCGCTTTTATCGCCGGTTCCTACCACTTTCTGAGTTTTGGCAACCTCACCGTCTACATAGATGGTAACGATCAGTTCCGAATCAGAGTAAGGAAGCGTAGCATTGGCCGCTAAATTAAGCTGAGACTGGCTGGAGCTTACGTACATATCACCGCTTGACCAGGTAGTTCCTGTAGGATTGAAAGTGGTGCTCTGTCCTGTTCCGATCTGTGTTACTACGGTTTTGAAAGTACCTGTAACCGGAGGGCTTGCAGGAGGATTCGGGCCTTTGGTATTTATTTTTGCTTCAAACTGAATAATGTGGTCTGTGTATTCATCATCGTCATCTTTCTTACAAGAGTTAACCACAAAAATTACTGAAAATAGTACAGCGAATAAAAAAGAAAGTCTAAGTAAACTTTTTGATTTGTAAAATTGCTTCATTTCTCCAAATAGATTTTTAATGTTTCAAATATAGGTTTTTTATCAATATAAAAATAACTTTTATGTAAAATTTCCAACAAAGATTTCTAAATAATATCGATTTAATAAATATTAGGAACGCAGTGGATGATTAAATATTTGAACACCTAAGGGCTTGATTTCAGCCAGTTTGTCAGATGATTCCGATTGGTCTCATTTTTACACAGGTAATGAAATCCATCATTATTAATTATCTTTGCCCCATGAATTTAGATTACATCGTAAGAGAACCGGAACATATTACGCCTGATACCACCATCCTTTTTATGCTTCACGGCTACGGCAGCAACGAGCAGGACCTTTTCAGCTTCAGGGAAACCCTTCCTGCAGACTGGATCATCGTGAGTTTCCGGGCACCGAGAGCGACTCAGTTTGAAGGTTTTTCCTGGTATGACATCGACTTTAACAATCCTGAAAAATTTGTGGATGTCCCACAGGCAACGGAATCCCTTAACAGTTTACTGGAGAGTATCCTGAAGATCGTCAACAACTACGGCATTACCCAAGGGAAAACCCACCTCTGCGGTTTCAGCCAGGGAGGAATTCTGAGTTATGCACTCGCCCTGAAATATCCTGAAATGTTTAACCTTGTAGCATGCCTAAGCAGTTATCCCGAGGAAAAATTGCTGAAGGATATTGTAAAGGATAAGAAAAAGCTTGAAAGGCTGCGTTTCTTTATTTCCCACGGTACGGATGATGCTGTAATTCCTTTGGAATGGGGAAGAAAAGCCGCGGATCTTTTGTACGACCTCAGCTGCTACTTTACTTTCAGGGAATATATGAGCGGCCATGGTGTAAACCAGAAGAATTATATGGACCTGATGGAATTCTTTTCAAAATAAATTTATTGAAATCCTGCTTATCATTTATTTGTTTATAAAAAAACAGACATTTCCGAATCCGGAAATGTTTTTTATTTTAGATAAGAAGAAAATCATTAAATTCAATACATGAAACTAAGGTATCTTTTGATAGGGTTATTCTGCAGCATTTTTTTAAATGCGCAGAATTCCTTTGAAGTGGAAGATACAAATAAAACGGTTGTTCCTTTTAAGCTTATTGCCAATTTAATCTTCATTCCGGTTAATATCAACGGGGTTGATCTTACTTTCTTATTGGACACCGGGGTGTCAGAAACCTCTATTTTCAGTCTGGAGAACCAGGAATTGAAACTTCCGAATGTAGAGAAAATAAGATTTTCGGGATTGGGCGGAAATATCAGTATTGACGGGTTTCGTTCGGATAACAATACAGCCAGGATCGGGAAAAGTTTTGTGAACGATTCAATGACCGTATATATTATTGTTGACCAGGATTTCAATATTTCTTCCCACGTCGGAATTCCTGTCAACGGAATTATCGGCTATCATTTTTTTAAGAACCATCCCGTAGTGATCGATTATTCGTCAAAGAAAATTACCATTTACAACGATGAAAAATTATTCAGGAGAAAAGTTAAAAAATTTGAGGAGATCGACATCAGCATTGAAAAAAACAAACCCTATGTATTCGCTGATGTGGAAATGACCCGGGAGCGGAAGCGTTCGAAATTACTAATCGATCTCGGCAACAGTGATGCGATGTGGCTCTTCCCTACTCTTATAAAAGATTTCGTTTATAACCGCCCGAATATCGAAGACTATCTGGGTCGGGGGTTTAACGGAGATGTTTACGGTAAGAGAAGCAGGATCCACCATTTGTATTTAGGGGATTTTGCTTTTGAAAAACCGCTTACCGCCATGCCGGATGAATTTTCAATACAGCATGTCAATCTGGTGGAAGGCAGGAAAGGTTCCGTAGGCGGTGATATTATGCGGCGCTTCACGGTAGCTTTCGATTATGCGCATCAGAAAATGTATCTTAGAAAAAATTCCAGTTTCAATGATCCTTTTCATTTTAATATGAGCGGATTGGATTTCAGGCAGGACGGCATGGAGTGGACGAAAGATATGGTGACCCTTCCGGCCAGAAGTAAAGGTTCTCCTTCCGGCAGTACGGAAATAATCAATAACAATCTGCAGTATAATTTTGTCTTGAAACCGGTGTTTTCTATTGCGGGTGTCCGTAGAGGTTCGCCGGGCGACAGAGCAGGAATTCAAAAAGAAGACCGGCTGATCAGCATAAATGGCAGGAAAACTGCAGATATGACTTTGCAGAAGATCCTGGAGATGATGAAATCCGGAGAAGGCAAAACCATAGAAATGATTATTGAAAGAAAAAACAAACCCATGACCTTGCAGTTTACGCTGGAAGATCCAATACCTTATCAGGAATAATATGAATACAGAAGAAACGACATTGGATAAAATCCGGACCCGCCCAAGGTTTACTATGTTTACGAATCTTACCAAAGAAACTTATGCGGAAAACCTGAAAAAATATCTTGCGGAACACCGGGATGAATTTTCGGGAAATATCAATAAAGAAGTAGCGACCATCTGTGTGGAAACGGAATATGAAACTTATTGGAAACCCAGATTATCCCTGAGAATTGAAACTGAAGACGAAAAAACTTCGGTGCGGGGCGTTTTTGGCCCCAGTTCCGCAGTCTGGACGTTCTTTATGTTCCTGTATTTTTCTTTTTCGATACTCTGGATGGTCTTCTTTTCCATGTATTACGTAGAAAAACAGATCAAAAGCCAGGAATATCCCTGGGCTCTTACCGCATCTTTTATTATGCTGGGATTCATTCTCCTTACTTATACTGCTGCAAGATTCGGCCAGCATAAGAGCAAAGATGAAATGCGGAAGCTCAGAAAATTTGCCGAAGAATCAACACTTCCTTTTGAAAAGGTGGATGATTAAATTAAGGAGCGACGGTTTTGGTGGTCTGCGGCATTTGTTCCAGTACAGCTTTTGCCGCTTTTATGGAGTCTACCACTTTTTCACGGTTATCCTGCTCTTTCAGGATTTTCTCGATGTTGGGCTGGATCATTTTGGTCATCTCTTCGACCGAAATATTATTGGCATTAGGATCGTTTAACAACCTTCTCCAGGGCTTTCTTTTACCCCAGCCATAATCTCCGAATACAAGAACTGGAGTTCCTTTTGCTTTTGTCGTAGCACCTCCTGGATTCAGCACCCAGGTATCGGCATAACCATATAGCCATTTGGCATCTTTCATTAATAACCGCAGGCACGAATGTGAGGCAGGATAACCTGGAAGGTCATACTGATGCCATCCGATTCCGTCGAGATTAAATATATTAAAATTGTAAGGAAGCTTCCACTCGCTGCTTACGGTAGAAATGGCAAGCTGCTTTTTCCAGTTGGCGAAAGTCAGCCCGGTTTTTGTTTTGGCATTTTTTTTCCCCATGCTGGTCGGGCCCCATTTTACCAGTGTTCCGTTGGAATACACTCCGAACGCCTGGATCGGATAAGAGAATACAACAAATTTCTTCACCGGGCTCAATACATCCAGCTGCATCGGGAAGGGTGCATATTCCATCAAGGTTGTATCGATTTTTGCAGGAACCACCAGGGTATCGGCATTCCATTTATTTTTGGAATCCAGACGGTTCAGCGCCAGGATCGCATATCGTTCTGAAGTAGAATATTTTTTATTAAAAACCGAAAATAAGGAGTCCTTCATCTTCTTGCCTTTCGGAAAGATAAAAGCATTGTAGAAGCCATCTTCCTGCATGGCAGGCGGCATGGATTCTTTCTGAATAACCGAATCTTTTGTTGCCATCACTGAATCCTCTTTTTCATCAGATTCATCCAGTACTGAAGAAGAGGTATCGGTGATTTTGTCGCCAATCTTTTCCATTTCCTTTTTACAGGAGAACAGCATGAATGATACACATAATACAGACAGAAAAGATTTTTTAACAGATATGTTTTTCATAAATAAATAGAGTCGAATTAATTTTTTCCTACTCAGTACAAATATCAGACCTAAAAGCGGATTGCGTAAATGGGGAATAAAAATACCGTAAAAATACGGGGATAGCATTATTTGAGACAGAATCAAACCGAATCAGGTTTAAATTGATAAAAAGAAAAAAGTGTCTTAAGTTGATTTGCTTACAAACGACCGCATGTAGACAACTGTCCAGTTATCCGTGCCCGATGTATACTTGCCTTTGGATTCAAGATGATGCAGCAAACGTTTTTCAACATTTTCTGAAAAGCCTTTATAATATACGTCCCGGCTTGCAGAATATAAAATATAGACAAAGTACATAAACAAAAAAATCCTGTAAAATGATTTACAGGATTGCGATCCGGACGGGACTCGAACCCGTCTCGTCTTTTGGACGAGATGACAGGGCGGCATTCTAACCAGCTGAACTACCGGATCAATTTTTATTATTGATCAATTTTTCAATAGAAGAACGGTTTAATCTTTTCATCCTTTTCTCTTCTATTAAAGCTTTGGATTTATTTTCGAACTCCTGTACATAGACTATTTTCCAATCATCTATTTCCGATGTATACTTGCACCTGGATTCAAGATGATGCAGCAAACGTTTTTCAACATTTTCTGAAAAGCCTTTATAATATACGTCCCGACTTGCAGAATATAAAATATAGACCAAGTACATAAACAAAAAAATCCTGTAAATCATTTTACAGGATTGCGATCCGGACGGGACTCGAACCCGTCTCGTCTTTAGGACGAGATGACAGTGCGACATTCTAACCAGCTGAACTACCGGATTAATTTTTATTATTGATCAATTTTTCAATAGAAGAACGGTTTAATCTTTTCATCCTTTTCTCTTCTATTAAAGCTTTGGATTTATTTTCGAACTCCTGTACATAAACTATTTTCCAATCATCTATTCCCGATGTATACTTGCCCCTGGATTCAAGATGATGCAGCAAACGTTTTTCAACATTTTCTGAAAAGCCTTTATAATATACGTCCCGGCTTGCAGAATATAAAATATAGACAAAGT
This sequence comes from Chryseobacterium sp. SN22, assembly GCF_008329705.1. Lineage (GTDB taxonomy): Bacteria > Bacteroidota > Bacteroidia > Flavobacteriales > Weeksellaceae > Chryseobacterium. Next base: position 135,301 of record NZ_VTSX01000010.1, read on the forward strand.
ACATAAACAAAAAAATCCTGTAAATCATTTTTACAGGATTGCGATCCGGACGGGACTCGAACCCGTCTCGTCTTTTGGACGAGATGACAGGGCGGCATTCTAACCAGCTGAACTACCGGATCAATTTTTATTATTGATCAATTTTTCAATAGAAGAACGGTTTAATCTTTTCATCCTTTTCTCTTCTATTAAAGCTTTGGATTTATTTTCGAACTCCTGTACATAGACTATTTTCCAATCATCTATTTCCGATGTATACTTGCCCCTGGATTCAAGATGATGCAGCAAACGTTTTTCAACATTTTCTGAAAAGCCTTTATAATATACGTCCCGGCTTGCAGAATATAAAATATAGACAAAGTACATAAACAAAAAAATCCTGTAAATCATTTTA
>NZ_VTSX01000010.1:135793-153935 GCF_008329705.1 Chryseobacterium sp. SN22
TGGATTCAAGATGATGCAGCAAACGTTTTTCAACATTTTCTGAAAAGCCTTTATAATATACGTCCCGGCTTGCAGAATATAAAATATAGACAAAGTACATAAACAAAAAAATCCTGTAAATCATTTTACAGGATTGCGATCCGGACGGGACTCGAACCCGCGACCTCCGCCGTGACAGGGCGGCATTCTAACCAGCTGAACTACCGGATCAATTTTTTTAAAGTAAATTGAGAAAACTTCTGCGATCCGGACGGGACTCGAACCCGCGACCTCCGCCGTGACAGGGCGGCATTCTAACCAGCTGAACTACCGGATCAATTTTCTAAAGAAATTGAAAAAACTTCTATACTCCGGAGTCTGAACCCGTCCCGTCTTTAGGACGAGATGACAGGAATGCCATTCTAGATAGCTGAACTACCGGATTAAAATTTATCTTGTTTTTAAAGAACTTTATTTCTTTTTTGTGATGGCAAAAGTACAACTTTTTTCGTTACCCGCAAATTTATTTCAAAAAAAAAGCCTTCCGTTTCCGGAAAGCCTTCATTATCAAAATTATTATTTTTACAAGTGGGCGCTTAATTTCTCAGCGATCACTTCTTTTGGAGCTACTCCTACCAGTTTATCCACCACCTCACCATTCTTAAAAATAAGAACTGTAGGGATATTTCTGATACCATACTGCATAGAAATTTCCTGGTTGTTGTCTACATCTACTTTCCCAACTACTGCTTTTCCTTCAAAGTCTGTAGCTACCTCTTCGATGATTGGTCCCAATGTTCTGCACGGTCCGCACCATACTGCCCAAAAATCTACCAATACCGGCTTATCTGATTTTAAAACCGTTTCCTGAAATGAGCTGTCTGTAATTTCTAAAGCCATTTTATTTTTTTATTTAAATTAATATTCTTCTAATTGATTCCTTAATCGGATAGTCAAAATTACGCTTTTTGAGTGATAAGACTATCTATGCTCAACATTTGTATTTTCTATAACGAAATCTCTTGAAATCTCATGCAAAGCAGCTGCCAAAGCATCAATATCTTCTTTCGTAGTTAAATGACTGAAAGAGATACGAAGCGGTGTACAGTGATCCATTTCATCTTCGGATAAAACCATCATCATGACCATAGAAGGCTTTGATGCTCCCGATGAGCAGGCACTCCCCTGGGAGATTGCTATCCCTTTCATATCCAGCTGCAGGCCGATCAATGGGTTTTTATAAGGCAGCAGAGCACTTAAAACCGTATAAAGGCTGTTTTCCTGTTCAGCACTTCTTCCGTTGAATTTGATGCCCGGAATTTCTTCCGTAAGCCTTTCTTTAGCGTATTTTTTAATCTCCTGCATATGGGCAGCGTACTCTTCCAGATGGTTTAAAGAAATTTCCAAAGCTTTTCCCAAACCTACAATTCCGGCAACATTTTCCGTACCCGCTCTGAGACTTCTTTCCTGAGGGCCACCAGTGATAATTCCTTTTAAACCGCTTGATTTTCTGATAAAGGCGAAACCTATGCCTTTCGGACCGTGAAATTTATGCGCACTGCATGATGCGAAATCCACCTGAATATCGGAGAAATCCAGTTTCATATGCGCCATCGTCTGTACCGTATCGGAATGAAAAAGGGCCTGGTATGTTTTACACAGTTCAGCTACTTTTTTAATATCGATAAGATTTCCGATTTCATTATTGGCATGCATAAGGCTGACCAATGTCTTTTTATCCGATGCTTTTAAGAGTTCTTCCAGTTTCTGAAGATCGATATCCCCTTTTTCATTCGGACGAATGTAGTTTACCTCTACTCCTTTTCTGGTCTTCATGTCCAGAATGCTTTCCGAAACACATTTATGTTCCATAGGCGAACTGATAATTCTTTCAACACCCAAATGCTCAACAGCAGACTTGATAATCATGTTGTTGGATTCCGTTCCGCAGGAGGTGAAAATAATTTCAGCCGGCGTTACATGAAGATAATCTGCGACCTGCCTTCTTACGTTTTCGATCAGGATTTTTGCTTCCTGCCCAAAACTGTGGGTAGATGACGGATTTCCGAAATTCATTTTCATGGTACCCACCATCGCATCGATTACTTCTTCTGAAAGCGGTGTCGTAGCAGCGTTATCAAGGTATATTTTATTCATTTTTATTTTGAAAATTTTAATTCTACGGAAGCGAAATTATAATGTAAAGGAACGGTAAAAACTACATAAGGATTAGAAACTACCTGAATTTCCATACCGCCCCGTTCCACGTAAGGAACTTCAACATACAACACATTATTTTTTACAGAAAGATTTTTGATCTGAGTAATTCTGTGATCGCCGGATCTGAACGTTCCCAGATTATAAAGCACAACTTTTTTATCTGCAGGGAACTCAATTACTTTCGAAGGAGAAGGCTCACTTCCTTCAACCACCAGCTGGGAAGAGTTGCCCTTCAATACTTTTCGGTATTCTGCCTCGTTTTTAAGAATAACAAATCCTGCGTTATCCGCACCGCCCTGGGATTCGGAAACAATGATTTCTGTTCCTGAATGCAGATATGATGAATTTTGAGAGGGCTTACCTGTACCTGTGCAACTCATTAGGGCTGCAAAACACAAAAAAAGCAGTTTTGCCATTTATCCATTTTTACGGTTCAAAATTAGTGAAAAAATTGATAATGTCCCTCATTTGCCCACTTTAACATCGGCTTATCTCCTGAAGTATCACCGAAAGCGATGATCTTATCATATTTTTTACCCTTAATTTCCGTTTGTATACGGGCTAATTTTTCATTGCCGTTGCAGTTTTTTCCGATGAAATTTCCCGTGAAAACACCGTTTTTAAATTCAGCCTGTGTAGCCAGCAGCTTCATACTAAAAGCTTCAGCAAAAGGCCTGGCCCAGATGTCGAGCGATGCTGTTACCAATAAGCTCTGCGTGTTTTCGCGGTCTATATTTTTAATAAAATCCAATGCATTTTCCCTTACAATTTTAGGATAATGTACTTCAAAAAACTGCCTGGATTTTTTTTCGATTTTTTCCTGGGTCTGCCCTTTCAGAATAGAGCCGATGAAGCTTTTCTTAACTTTTTCAGTTTCTGCCAGCCTCAATTTCAATAAGACAAAAAGCGGAACATGCTTCAAAAACTGCAGCCTGAATTTGGTAGGATCATAAAATTTCAGATACATGAACATAGTATCCTTATAGGTCAGGGTTCCGTCAAAATCAAAACAATACAGTTTTTTCATTGGTAATTTATCTTATTTTTTTAAATGGGTCGATCCTCTTGTAAACGGAAAGGCTTCAGGTATATTTTATCTTTTAATGCATTCAGTCAAATATGCATTTAATTCAGACAATAAAAAATTGATGTGAAGTTTCTATCGAAGTAGAATATATTCTTAAAGCTTTAATTTTTTAAATATAAATTCAGGAATATTCCTGATAATCATCATAATGATTCCCCAGATCGGTAATACATAAGCCACATTCTTCTGTTTTTTATAGGCTTTGAAGATACATTCCGCTGCCCGCTTCGGCGTTGCCGTCAGCCTTGGATTCAAAGGAAGCCCTTCGGTCATCTTCGTAGCCATAAACCCCGGCTTAATGGTAATGACGTGGACTTTTTTATCGAAAAGATAGTTTCTTAATCCGCTTAAATAAGCAGTAAATGCTGCTTTGGCACTTCCGTAAATGAAATTGCTCTGCCGTCCCCGGTCTCCTGCCACAGAAGACAATCCAATGATGGTTCCTGATCTTCTGCTCTCAAATTTATGGGCGAAATAATTAATGACAGGAACCAGCTTTGCATAATTGACGTCAATAATCCGTTCCGTATTTTTATTATCATACAAGCCTTCTTCCGTACCTTCTCCAAGGTAACCTGTAGCGCAGAACAGCAGTCCCGAATTGATCTGTTCAAAACGGCTATAATCGATCTCCTTCATCAGATCCAGCTCGATAATTTCCGACTGCTGAAGAAATTTCACATCAATATGCCTGGCAAATCTTTCGGTTGTTTCCCTGTTGGAGGTGAAAAGATAAATCCTTTCAAACTTCTCCCCTTCCTGTAAAGCTTTTTCTACAAAAGCCTGTGCTACTTCCGATGTACTTCCTAAAACGATCATTCGTGCTAAATATTATTTAAAATTCTTTTATGCTGCAAAGACACGAATTTTGAGCTTTGCACATTTTTGAGGTAATTGGTAAGGGACGACCGGCTCATGCTGTCTTTAGTAAGGTAAATCTTCCCGTTGTATTGCTCTACAATATCATCCAGCTGATCGATCAGCTTTTTAAGTTTTGAATTCACCTTGAAATCCAGCGCAAGGGAATAACCTTCAAAAGGGAATGAATTGTAAGCCTGCGGGTTTTCTTTGCCATAAAGCTTCAGTACGGCCAGGAAAGATCCGTTTCCGCTGTTGGCGATGGTCTCCAGTATCTTCTTCATTCCTTCCTTCCCGGATTCTTTTGGGATCATCATCTGGTACTGGATAAAACCGGATTTTCCGTAAATTTTATTCCAGTCATGCACAAAATCCAAAGGATAGAAGAAGGTTTCATAATCAATAAAGCTTTTTGCCTCCTTTTTAGCCTGTTTTTTATAATAAAGAAAGTTAAAAATCTTCACCGTTAAAGCATTAAGAACGAATCCCGGGAAATAAAACGGGACCGTCGGCTCAAATTTCTTTTTCAGCCGCAGTGGCTTTTCTTTAAGATTTTGGGGCAGTTCGTGCTGAAAAGCATGCTCACCTCTCATCAGAATGCTTCTTCCTGTATTCTTACCTTTCTGGAGACAATCAATCCAGGCAACGGTATAGGTCCAGTTTTCACTTTCTTCAAAAAGCGTAAAAATCTCATCCAGGTTTTCGGCCTTGATACTTTCTTGGCGGATATAGGCCGACTCTATATTTTTCAATTTGAATTTTGCAGTAAGGATAATTCCCGTAAGTCCCATACCACCTATGGTAGCCCAGAACTTATCAGCATTTTCCTCTCTTGAGCAGTTAATGACATCACCGTTTTCGATCATCAGTTTAAACTCAATCACATATTCCGAGAAACATCCTTCTGCATGGTGGTTTTTACCGTGAACATCCGAAGCAATGGCACCGCCTATGGAAACGAATTTCGTTCCCGGCGTTACGTAAAGGAAGTACCCTTGGGGAACAGATATTTCCAGGACATCGGAAAGCAAAACTCCCGACTCGCATTCGATGATCCCGTTCAGGCGGTCAAAACTGATGAATTTATTTAATTTTTTCGTAGAAAATATATGTTCACCCAATGAAGAATCTCCATAGCATCTTCCGTTTCCTCTGGCGATCACTTCATTGTTATTGAGGACAAATTCTTTTATTTTTCTGAAGCTGTCATCAGACCTTATTTCTTTTTCTACCACGGGATAATTGCCCCAGTTGGTAACTTTCTGTGTAAAATTCGGCTTCATTTTTTAAAGTAGATTTGGATTAAAAATGCAGCAACCCATAGCAGTAAGGTAATCTGGATGTAACGGTCCCGATACACAATTTTGGTAGGAGACTCCGTTCTGTTGTATACTAAGGTCTGCTGTAAATACCGTAAGAAAGCAAAGACCACAAAGATTACGGTATAGAAAACCCGTGAGTGGAATTTTGCCTGAACTTCCGGTGATAAGGTAAACATCAGATAACAGACAATCGCTAATGTAACCGAGATGGAAAGAGTAATATCTGCAAATTGTACATTATAGCCATCCAGGGCCCTTCTCGTCTTTCCTGAAACCTGTGCATTGATCAACTCTCCCCGCCTTTTGCCTATTGCTAAAACCAGGGCTAAAACAAAAGTCAGTAAAATCGCCCAATGGGAAATGCTGATCCCGGTGATATATCCTCCGGCCAGTACCCGCAGCACAAAGCCTACGGCGATGATAGAAATATCAATGATAGGAACATGCTTTAATTTAAAAGTATATGCCAGGTTCATCACAAAATAAAAGCCGACAATGATCGCAAATTTCCATAAGCTTTCCTGAAAATAGGACTGGGCAATAAACACAAGGGCAATATCAGCAATGATAAGACCTATAAAAATTCCTATGGCCTGAGGTTTTGAAACAGCTCCGCTTGCAAGTGGGCGCCTCCTTTTTTCGGGATGTTTCTTATCCGCCTCGATATCGTTGTAATCGTTCAGGATATAAACCATACTGGCTGCCAATGAAAAAATGATAAAAGCAAAAATGCTTTTGGTAAGTAAATCAAGGTTTTTTATATTACCTGAAAAAAAGAGAGGAACAAAGACAAACAGGTTTTTTACCCATTGCTCAACACGGAGCAGTTTTACATATTTCTTCATTTATGTTGTTTGAAATGCAAAAATAATGATTTTCTAATTTATCCAGATAAAAATACAAAAATAACCGCAAAAGCGGTTATTGAAGAAAATATTTATATTTTAATTATTACTGTCCCTGCTGAGCGTCCTGGATCATTTTTTCGTTGGCTGTAATGGCAAACTCAACTCTTCTGTTTTTAGCTCTTCCTGCTTCAGTATCATTGGAAGCTACAGGCATTGCCTCTCCTTCACCTTTAGCAAACAATCGGCTTGAAGCAATTCCTTTACCGGATAAATAGGCTTTTACTGCATTGGCTCTTCTTTCAGATAGGCTCATGTTGTAAGAATCTGAACCTTTGCTGTCCGTATGTCCGTAGATATTGATATTGGTATCAGGATTATTGGTTAATACCTGAGCCAGTTTATCAAGGTTTGTTTTTGCAGTACCCGTCAGTGCAGATGAGTCGAAATCAAAATTCACAATGCTTTCATTCAATGTAATTTTAATTCCGTCTCCTACTCTTTCCACTTCAGCACCAGGCAATGTTTCTTTAATTTCTCTTGCCTGTTTATCCATCTTGTTACCGATTACGTTACCGGCAACACCACCGATGATCCCTCCCAGTACCGCTCCGATTGCTCCGTTTCCTCCTCTTCCGACGTTATTTCCAAGGATTCCTCCGATTACGGCTCCTGAAGCAACTCCTACAGCTGTACCTCTTTGCTGGTGATTAGAATTCTGTACCGCTTCACAGCTGGTAAGCAATAACGCTGATGACAGAAAAAGTCCTCCAATATATGTTTTTGTAAGTTTCATTTTTTATTATTTTAAATTAATTATTTCATTCCCGCTCTTTCGAAGTTATAAACAACTCTTACATTTTCTCCGTTAAAAGGAATGTTCTGTTCTAGTGAAAACTGATCCGTTGACTGATTGATCAGTGTCAAAGCATATCCTGCCGTATTTTGTTTGGCTTTCGTCCCTTCAGCAATCTTTTTAAATTCGAACGTATTACCGCTTACAACATTCAGTTTAATCGGCTGTGTGAATCCCGTCCCGCAGGTTCCGCCGCCGTTAAGCGTATAGGCACCTGTCCAGTTGTTAGGAATCAGTCTCCAGTGGCTTCCTATGAAACACTGAGCATCCACTCCATCATCAAAAGGTTTTATTTTATAGTTTTTATCGTAGTCGATGCTGACGATTTGCCAATCACCTTTCATTTTAAGGAATTCTGATCTCTGGGTCTGTGCAGTCTGTGCATTTTTCACTCCGGAACATGAGGTCGCAAGAAGCGCTGTTCCAAAGATCCCTGCAAATAGTAACTTTTTCATTCTGTTGTTTATTATTTTGTCAGAATAAAATCACAAAAAACCGTGCCAAATATTAGATAATAGCAATAAAAAAAGTCCGAAAATTTCGGACTTTATAGGGTTCTGCTTTAAAAACAGGAAGATAAACTATTTTTTAACCTTCTTTTTTATGGATTTTACAGCCTTATTTGAAGAAGTGGATTTACCTTTATAAAAATTATTGTAAGCATATTCCGCAGCTTTTTCAAGGTCTATTACCCCTCCCGCCTGCGAGTAATCCGTAAACTGATTAGCCGTGCTTGGATTGCTGGATTTCACTAAAGATTCAATGACTTGTGCCGGTGTTAATGCAGGCATGTAAGCCAATAGAACGGCTGCCGCTCCGGCCACTACCGGAGACGCCATTGAAGTTCCCTGAAGGTATTTATACTCATTGTGAGGAACTGTAGAATAAATCTCTTCACCCGGAGCAAATACATTCACCATTTTCTTATTATAATTGGAGAAGCTTGCCCGCAATGCATCATTGTTATTGGTGCTTGCTCCTACAACCAGAACATTGTTGACGAATGGTTTCTCGTCAGTGACATTTTTAAAGTTGGTAGGATAAGCCAGATGCTCCGCAACGTCTTCATTTTCGTTACCTGCCGCTTTTACTAAAAGTACGCCTTTGTCCTGGGCATATTTAAAAGCATCCCAGACAACATTTTTCCCTGGAGAAACCGGCTTACCGAAACTCATGTTCAACACTTTGGCACCATTGTCTACCGCATATCGGATGGCATTGGCAACATCTTTATCTCTTTCGTCACCATTCGGAACGGTTCTTACGGACATGATTTTAGCCACTCTTGAAGCAACGCCGTACTGAATTTCTTTTCCGTTCGGAAGACCTGCGATGATTCCTGCAACGTGGGTTCCGTGCTCGGCATCCGGCCCTTCGTAATGGTTATTTCCATAGTTCCTCTGAGAATAATCGTCGTAGTTGTCGCCTACGATTTCTTTTCTCGGATCATAGGCAAGATCATATTGTTTTGACTGAGGCCCGAAATAATCAAGCGCTTCTTTCATCTGGCCGGAGATAGCTTTTTCAAATTCAGCAGGTGTTTTGCCTTTAAATTCGGGACTTTGTGAAACCTGCGCCAGTACCTGTGCTGCCATTGCTTCTTTCTGCTCTGCCGGCTTTATAGCCGCTACGTTTTCAGGCGTTAGGGTTTTACCGTTCAGCAATCTAACCATCGTCGGGATTGCATCACTGATCATAGAATACATCTGGAAACTCTGTCTTGCTTCAACGCTTTTCTTTGTGAAAAGTTCCTTTGCTTTCATATACATGGCGAATTCTTCCGGCATTTTGGCCTGGTTGGCTTTATTTTTTGTGGAATCTTCCCCTTCAAAAACCGGTTTGTATTTGGCAACCACACGGGTTACTTCCATATTATCGATATCGGTGTCTCCGTTTTTACCACCGATGAAATTCCATCCGTGAACATCGTCGATATAGCCGTTTCCATCGTCATCCTTGCCATTCCCAGGAACTTCATTCGGGTTGGTCCACACATTATTCACCAATCCCGGATGATCCACCTGTACGCCGCTGTCCAGTACTCCGACAACAACGGTCTTAGGCTTAAGTCCTTTTGATTCCAGGAATTTATATGCATTTTCCGTGTTTACCCCATATACTTTGGTTGCAGCAAAATCTTTATGATACCATGTCATCAGATCTTTATTTTCTTTCGGGTCTACACCGGATTTTGCTTCCTGTGCGTTTGAAAAACCGAATCCCGCTAAAAAGACAGCGGCTAATAATACCTTTTTCATGCTAGTATGATTGTTTAATATTTTTAATATAAGTCATGGATTCCGGTCCTTTGTTACAGATAAGGTCCAGAATTGATAAATCTTCTAAAAATCCTGATTTGTCTGAGAAGGTCTGATAATATTCATCCATTTCAAATTCCGGGGAATGTTTGGCTGAGAATTTTTCCCTGAAACTGATCTCTTCCGGAATTTTGATATATTCGGTATTCAAAGAGTATGCCTTTTCAGTCTTCAGGATCTGCTGGATTACTTCGAGTGCCTTAAGGTTGAAGTCCAGTACATATTTTTCTTTCAGATCGTATATTTTTCTCAGTTTATCTTCATAAAACTCGAAATACGGAGAACTCTGATAAGCGGTTTTAATGGATTTCCAATGCAGGCTTCTCCAGTCTTCACGGTGAGAAATTTCGATCTCTTTGAAGGCCCGGCTCCCGTTATGAGCAACAGGAATAATCAGTGAAAGTTTGCCGTTGGCTCCATAGATATTGGCCCTGTTCCTGTAGGTCTGCTTGGGAAAGCTTTCAAACTGTTCGAAAAGGATTTCGTTTTCAGGATCCAGGAATACGGAAAACCATGAAATCGGCGGTAAATAAAATACCGGTAATAATACATTCTTCATATTCATAATGCAAAAATGAAGTATTTTTTCAAATACTTCATTCTATTTATATTTATTTTAACTTATTAATCGTCGCCTGTCTTTTTCTTTCTGAATAATTTAACGAAATATTCCCATCCGAAGAACAAGATAAGGATCATCGCAGCAATCCACCAGTACGAAGTTTTGTTGGCTTCCCCGGTATTGGTGGCTTTGAACATCCTGTCCCAACGAACTTTGAACGGTGCTTGGTAGGACGAGCTCGCATCTTTGAATGCCCCCTGCAAACTCATCCAGGTAAACATCGGCTTTCCGACAATATTTTCTTCAGGAACGAAACCGAAGAACCTGGCATCCAATGAGGCATCCCGGTTGTCTCCCACCATCATATAATAATCCTGCTGAATCGTATATTGGTTGGTTTCCTTTCCGTTGATGAAGATTTTTCCATTTTTGTTTTCCAGGCTGTTGTGTTCGTATTCCGAGATAATCCACTGGTACATCGGAAGCGATTCCTGGTTGATGGTTACGACATCGCCTTTTTTAGGAATTTTCAACGGTCCGTACCAATCCTGATTCCACGGCTTGTTGATCGGGAAAATAGACTGGGTCGTGTCAATACTTTTGGTATATGCTGTTTTATCGGCATTTAATTTATAGGAAATCGTTGCGGAATCTTTCGGATAGATATTTTCTTCCATACTTATTACATTCGGCAACGTTTTGATGTCCTTAGCGGTCTGATCGGTCAGCCCCTGGAACATGTAGGTAAATCCACCTTTTTCATTCTGCATTTCCCTTACCGGCAGAAATCCGTAGGTGTTGTACATACCTGGGATATCCAATTGTGTTCCTGTATTTACCGTGTAAGCATGCTGAACTTCCTGGTCTCCTAAAACCGTTTCCGGCTTTCCGTTTACAAAAAGTCTTCCGGCTCTCATTTCAAATGTATCGCCTGCTGCGGCAACACATCGTTTTACATAAGGGTCTTTCCGGTCGGTAGCCGTATGTACGGAATCCTGAGGATAGTTGAAAACCACTACGTCATTTTTCTGAGGCTTGCTGAACTGTAAAATCCTTTCGTAAGGAAGTTTTACCGCATCAACGTAGGATTTCGGATCATCTTTCGGATTTCCTTTTTCACCGGTATCTGTGATGGTTCCCTGTAAGAAAGGGATTGCCAAAGGACGCATCGGCAGCCTGTATCCGTAGCTCCATTTGTTTACGAAAAGAAAATCCCCCACCAGCAATGTCCTTTCCATGGATCCTGTCGGGATTCCGAAAGGCTGGGTTACAAAAACATGGATGATGGTCGCAAAAACGACGGCAAAGGTTACCGATCCGATGAACGAATCTTTTTTCTTTGCATTTTTTTCCTCGTCTGTAAGGAACAGGTCATTTTCATTCTCGTCTTCAAGCTCCGTATCTTTTCCGTAATTTACCGTTGCCATGTAAATAAACGGCAGGATTACGGTAAGAAGCTTGTCCTTGAAAAGGGTTTTCCCAAATTTGCTCATTAAATACAAATGGAAAACAGACATCATAATCGGTCCTACGATCGGAAGATATGATAAAACAGTCCACCATTTCGGATGGTTCGTTTCTTTTAAAATAAGGAAATAATTGTAGAAAGGGATAAAAGCGAATAGCGGATTGTATCCCAGTTTCTTAAACAGCTTCCAGGTGGAAATTCCCATCAGTACTGATAAAATGAGAACATAAACTGTATACGTTAAAAAATAATTCATAAATTTTTGTGCCTAATCTATAATATGAGTAATGGATAATAAGCAATAGATAATATTTAATGCTTATCAGCTCTATTAATTAGTTTGCAATTTAGGGATTTTGTTACAGATTAAAGCCCCAAAACATCCTTCATCCCGAAATTTCCCTTTTTATCTTTGATCCATTCCGCAGCAACCACGGCTCCCAGTGCAAAACCGTTTCTGTTGAAGGCGGTGTGCTTGATTTCGATTTCATCCACTTCACTTCTGTAAAAGACGCTGTGCGTACCGGGAACCTCATCTTCACGGATGGCAAAAATACCCAATTGATTATCCTGTGTCTCTTCCAATTTCCAGGCATCAAATTTCGGGTTGTGCCTGAAGATGCCTTCAGCAATCGAAATTGCCGTTCCGCTCGGCGCATCTTTTTTGTGAACGTGGTGAATTTCTTCCAGCTGGCAGGAGTATTCATCTACATTCTTCATCAGATCCGCCAGCTTTTCATTTAGGGCAAAAAACAGGTTAACTCCTAAGCTGAAGTTGGACCCGTACAGGAAAGCCGTTCCGTTTTCTTCAGCCAGTCTCTCAATTTCAGACTTTTTTTCAAGCCAGCCGGTTGTTCCGCAGATCACCGGGATTTTATTTTCCAGACAAGCTTTTATGTTTTCATAAGCCACTTCGGGCAGGGAAAATTCAATAACGACATCCGGATTGTTCAGGTTTTCAGCAGTTGGGGTTTCTTTCAGCCGGGCTACGACTTCATGGCCTCTTTTTGTGGCAATTTCATCAATGATTTTACCCATTTTACCGTATCCAACCAATGCTATTTTCATATTTTTATTTGTTTTTCCGCTTATAATTCTAATTGCAAAGATCGCAAAGTTTTTTGTTTAAAGATCTTCCTTCCTATTTTTGGTTCGCAAAACAAAAGTTTCGCCGATCCCAATGAATTAATCTTACAGTTGAAGCAAAGGCGTTCCACTCAGCAAAAGCGTAATTAAAGCAGTTTTATATTATTTGTTAAAATCTGTAACTTAAACTGATCCCTGTTTTCGGAGGAGCAATTCCGTACTGGTCCTGAACCATTGTAGGGTTGAGGGTAAGATCCGGGTCGCGGCGGGATTCATATAAGTGCGCATCCACCACGGCATCCACGATATTCAGGATGTAAATAAGTCCGGTGATGGCAATGGCATAATCACGCTGTCTTTTGGACCTGTCCTGCGCATTTCCCAACGCTGTTTTATCAAGCCAAGGGTGTGAATCTACGAATTCATTCGGGGTTCCATTGAGCTTGGCGATATAATACTCCCTGTATTTTTTGTACTGATTGTCATTCCATACGGCAATCCCAACTCCCGTTCCTACAGCTCCCAAAACAATCGGAACTTTCCAGTATTTTTTGTTGTACACCTGCCCAAGCCCGGGAAGAACAGCAGAATACAACCCTGCTTTTGTAGGATTGAGCTTCAGTGTTTTCTGTGTAGGCCCGTTGGCTTTTTCCAGGTCCGAAACGACTTTCGCTTCGGTCTGGGTATCGTTTCTCTCCACCCCTATACTGTCTTTAGGACGGTAGTCTACCCGGATCGTATCGTTGGGATTTACCTGCGAACAGGCAAAAGCGAACAGGCAGAGAAAAAATGTGAACAGTATTTTTTTCATTTATTTTATGTGGGATAAAATATATTCCAGCTCATCTTCATTTTTGAAATCCAGAACAATTTTCCCTTTTTTTCCGTTTGGAGCGGCTTTGATTTCGACTTTTACGTCCAGAATATCGGCAATCGTCTTCTGCGCTCTTTTATAGTTGTTGGAAAGCTCTGCCTTTGCCCTTTTGGCGGCCGGAGATTTCGGGTTTTTAATAGCTGTAGCGGCCTGTTCCGCCTGGCGTACATTCAGCTTTTCTTTGATGATCAGTTCGAAAAGAAGCTGCTGGTGCTCTTCGTTTTCCAGGCTGATGATCGCCCTTCCGTGCCCTGCGGAAATCTCGCCGCTCCGGATGGCATTCTGGATATCAGGATTCAGCCTCAACAGCCTGATGGAATTGGTAATCGTACTTCTGTCCTTGCCTACGCGGTGGCTCAGGTTTTCCTGGGTAAGGCCGATTTCTTCCATTAAACGCTGATACGTTAATGCAATTTCAATCGCGTCAAGGTCTTCCCTCTGGATATTTTCCACAAGGGCCATTTCCAGAAGCTCTTGATCGTTTACCAGACGGATATAAGCCGGAATGGATTCCAGGCCTGCGATCTTACTCGCCCGGTAACGTCTTTCCCCGGATATGATCTCAAACTTCTCACCGTCTTTTCTTAAGGTAACCGGCTGGATTACGCCTAAATTCTTGATCGACTGTGCAAGTTCGTTTAATGCTTTTTCGTCAAAATAAGTTCTTGGCTGGGTCGAATTGGGATAAATATCTTCTAATGCAATTTCTACAATATTCCCTACGAACTTATCTGCCCCTTCATCGGTTGCAGAGTTGATCGCTGCTTTGGATTCGGCACTGAGAATTGCGCCCAAACCACGTCCCATCGCTCTTTTTTTATCCTTCATATTTTTTTAGCGTTTAGCTTAGCTAGCTGCTTTTAATTCTTTACTAGTTTTTCGTTTTTCAATAATACTTCTTCCGCCAGCTGAATATACTGGATGGCTCCTTTGCTTTCAGCGTCATAGTTCAGGATGCTTTCCCCGAAGCTCGGTGCCTCGCTCAGCCTTACGTTTCTGCTGATGATGGTTTCGAATACCATTTCCGGGAAGTGGGAATTGACCTCTTCCACGACCTGGTTGGATAATCTCAGACGGCTGTCGTACATCGTAAGCAGCAACCCTTCGATATCCAGGTCCTTATTATGGATTTTCTGAACGTTTTTGATGGTGTTCAACAATTTTCCAAGCCCTTCGAGAGCAAAATATTCACACTGGATCGGAATAATAACGGAATCGGCTGCCGTCAGGGCATTCACCGTAATCAGTCCCAAACTCGGCGCACAGTCGATAATGATGTAATCGTAATCGTCCCTTACACTCTGTAGTGCTTTCTTCAGCATGTATTCCCGTTCCTCTTTGTCTACCAGTTCGATCTCAGCGGCTACCAGGTCGATATGCGACGGAACGATGTCCAGGTTCGGCGTTGCCGTCTGTTTGATGCATTTTGCCGTATCGACGCTATGCTCCAAAAGATTATAGGTAGAATATCTTACATCTTCCACCCCCAGACCTGACGTTGCATTTGCCTGAGGATCAGCATCGATAATTAATATCTTTTTTTCCAATACCCCTAATGCTGCAGCTAAATTTACAGCGGTTGTGGTTTTCCCGACTCCTCCTTTCTGATTAGCGATACCTATGATTTTTGCCATTGTTAGAACTTTAGGGTTCAAAAATACACATTTTTCCGTGCTCTTAATGAACAGGTAAAACGAAATTTGAGTTAAAATATTGTTAATAAGCGATTTAGGTATAAAAAAAATTATCCACAAAAAAAATTCTTTGTGGATAAGTATATAAGATCTGTTTTTATGTTAATTATCAAGCTTCATCGAGATCGGAAACTTGAAATAGCTGCGGACAGATTCCCCTTTTTTATTTTTTCCCGGAATCCATTTTCCTTTAATAGATTTGATTGTTCTGATAGCTTCATTATTAAAATCGGCATCCAAACCATTGGCTTTGATGGCGGAAATACTTCCGTCTCTTTCAACAATAAATGTAATCATTGTTTTCATAACATCATCAGAAGCGAGACCTGAAGTATCGAAATTATTCATTACTTTATTTCTGAAGGCATCGATTCCTCCGATAAATCCGGCTTCTTGGCCTATTTCGTCTCCAGTTGCTATCTTATTCGGATCTTCCTTAGGAATTACTACCGGCGGAGCAGTATTGATCACAGGTCCTGTTCCGATAGTCGGGGTGCTTGGCACATATGTATTCTGAGGAGCAGGATCTGCTTTAAAATTGTTTGATAAACCAGCTATGGCATCATCCGGAATTTTTTCCGTTCTGGTATCAGGTGTTTGACGGGATGGCGTAGGAACCGAACTGTCATATGTCTTGACTTCTGGTTTAGTAGGCTGAACCTGAGTTACCTGAACTGGAATTTCAGGAGTGTCAACATTATCTAACATTATTGGACCAGGATAAGTGCAAATAATAGTACTTTCACTATTTGATTTAAAAGCGTTCATTATTATTGGGGTAATAGAGACTGCTGCCAGCAAGCTTACGCCGACAAAGAGCGCTTTGGTTAAGATACGGTCTGATTCATTTCTTAGGACATAGGCACCGTATTCTTTGTTGCGGTGTTCAAAAAGAATTTCATTGAAACGGACTTCCTGATTCTGATGCATGTTTTTCATTGTTTTAAAATTTAAGCATTAATTAGATTATTAGTTCCTTACCATTCTTCGGTAAATAATAACTTAGAAGCAAAACATCTGCCACTATATTATCAAAAACGCAGACTTATTTAAAATAGTATAAGGATCAAATAATTTTAACTATGTTACGAATAGGAAGATGAAGAAATGCCGGAAGAGGGAAGCCGGATGCTGGATGATTTTGCTTAAAAACAAAATTGATAACTGAACAGATCAGTTGTAATGAATACGAATGTCTATCTTTTGGGATCAGTCGATGATGATGACTAACGCCCTAGTCCTGATTGCAGCGGCATCCTTTTTCCGGATGGGCAGCAGGCCAGGCGAAAAAGATACAGCGGAAAGCAGGTTCCCGACTTCAAATAGCTGATGGCTTCTGGCTGCTGGCTAATAGCTGCTGGCTGCTATGGATAAAAGTTGATGATAGTTAATAGGTAATAGTTAATGGGTAATGGTAATTGGCTGTTATGAAAAAAAGCTTAAAAAGGTGATTATGGGTTTTCAAGCTTAAACTGAACCCATGAAAATAAAAAAAGAGACTATCGCGGTGACAGTCTCTCTCTTTATTTTAAAATTCTTTTGTTAGAACAATTCTTTTCTGATGATGTTCTGGCTTCTTTCAGGGCCTACAGAAACCAGGTATACGTTGATTCCTAAATATTTCTCGATAAACTCGATGTATTTCTGGGCGGTGTCCGGAAGTTCGTCATAGCTTCTGGCTTTGGTGATGTCTTCGCTCCATCCCGGCAGATCCTGGTAAATCGGCTCGTAGTTGTATAATTTTTCGGTAGAAGAAGTGAAATAATCAATAACTTTTCCGTCTTCAGTTTTGTAATGCGTAACCACTTTCAGGTTTTCGATGCCGGTAAGAACGTCAAGTTTTGTAATCACCAGGTTGTTGATTCCGTTGATCATACAGGCATGCTTCAGAGAAACAAGGTCTAACCAACCGGTTCTTCTCGGTCTTCCCGTCGTTGCTCCGAACTCTCCGCCGATCTGTCTGATGCTTTCCCCTAACTCGTTGTCCAGTTCGGATGGGAACGGCCCGTTTCCTACTCTTGTACAATAGGCTTTGGCCACCCCGATCAGGTTCTGAAGGGAAGTCGGCGGTACTCCGGCTCCGGTACACACCCCGCCGGTAGACGGCGAAGAGGAGGTTACGTACGGATACGTTCCGAAGTCGATGTCAAGCATCAAAGCCTGCGCACCTTCAAACAAAACGTTTTTCCCGTCTCTGATGGCTTCGTTCAGTTCCAGTTCGGTATCCACGATCCGGTCCTGAAGCAGTTTTCCGATTTCCAGGTATTCGTTGTAGATTTCTTCAACGTCCAAAGTCGGTTTCCCGAAATATTTCTCGAAAAGAGAATTTTTGATTTTTAAGTTTTTCTCGATTTTGTCTCTCAAGATCTCCGGGTTCAGAAGGTCGATCATTCTGATGCCCACTCTGGCGATCTTGTCTTCGTAGCAAGGTCCGATCCCTTTTTTGGTCGTTCCGATCTGCGTTCCGCCGTGCTCTTCCTCACGGTAGGTATCCAGAAGAATATGGTACGGCATGATGACATGCGCTCTTCTGCTGATGAAAATATGATCCGTTCTCAAGCCTTTGCTTTCGATCTGGTTCACCTCCTTAATGAAAGATTTAGGGTTTACCACCACGCCGTTGGCGATGATGCACTTCCCTTTGCACTGAAGAACTCCCGACGGAAGAAGGTGCAATACGAATTTCTCTTCACCCACATACACCGTGTGACCTGCGTTGTCGCCCCCCTGGAAGCGCACCACATAATCCGATTTTGCCGATAAAACATCCGTGATTTTTCCTTTCCCTTCATCTCCGTACTGAAGACCTACAACTACGTAAGTTGACATATTTTACTTTTATTTTAGATTTCCGTGGTGGATCTGACTTCTTTTACGGAAACCAAAAAGATAGACGTGGCGATCAATCTTCACCGGATTAAAAAAGATGGCTATGGCGATCTGTATGTTACCTCCAGAGGAGATTATTATAAC
>NZ_VTSX01000011.1 GCF_008329705.1 Chryseobacterium sp. SN22
ATCCTCGGGGCGATAAACTTTACTTTTTTCTGATTGGTCCACGGACTTCCCTTACAGAAGCAGGCAGAAAATAAAGAACATCTGATTTCGTTTCTTGTGCTTTACAGCTAAAAATCACGATAGTGAACAATAGGAATATATATTTTTTCATGATAAAAATTTACAATATACTACTATTTATCAGTGTTAATAATTTTACCGTCAAGACTAAATTTAACATGAAAGGTATTTTCTCGTATTGTTATTATTTTAGTTACTGCATCCCCGTTTTCCATTTTTTTTATTATACTTTGTTTATTTTCCGGATAGGAAAAAAACTCATCAGTCTTAAAAACAATAGGATAATATTTACCATTTAATGAAAGTAATCTATTGGTATTATCTAACCAAAATTTATATGCTGCGTTCTGTTTAGTATTTAGATATACTATATAATTACCTGATTGATCATTCCCTAAAGTGAAAAATATTGAGCTATCATCTTTAGAACTTATATTTTTACTCAATTCTTTTTCAACATCTGAAGGAAGAAAATAAATAATCTCTGAATTTAAGTTTTGAGTTTGACAATTGCATAAAAAGACTGTCATTATAATTAATACTATTACATTTCTCATAGATTAAGGCTTTTGTTTATTAATAAATATATTGAGAGCATCCTTTCCGATGTTCTGATTTATTGTAGTTCCTACATTTAAGGTAGAAACTCCGTTGCTTGTTCTCCTATGCATTGCATTTCCTCCTACTTGTCTACCAGTATAAGAATCTATTGAGTAGTTTGTGGTATTAAATCCGCGCGCTACCTCAATATCATCATCAGAAGTTCCTGGAATATTTTTCATAGGTGCTTTAGCTAAATTATGGGTGTGTGCTCCACCTAAAAGAAGCATTGTAGTACTTGTAACTAATCTGATTACGTCCCTAGTTTTTGGATCTACTCTTTCACCGACAAGAAAATCTGCATGCCCATCCGTTCCATCTAATCCCCTAACAGAAGTAACTTCAGCAGTTGGTATATCACCTCTTTTTACTTTGAGTCCTAAATACAATTGCCTCTCTTTTGTTTGATCCTCGATAGTTTCATTATTAGCATTATTTATATCCAAACTTATTTGATTTTCGTTTATTGTTATTATCGAACTACTCGCTTGTAAAGAAGCTGTTGCTTCCGACGAAAGCGACCCTCCTTTTTCAGAAGTAATATTATTCCAATCTGTTCCATAAATGATCCTGGTATTTTTTGTAGCCGCTCCATCGCTTCCTAAATACTTGCCATTAGTATCAATATAATCATCCGGTGGCATCTGGCTGATATAGTTTTTGAAGGCCTGCTGAGCAGATGTTCCAGAAAACTGAGCTTCCCTTCCATCCGGATCTATAAACAGTATTGGATTATTGAAAGCATAGTTGTAAGTACTCCAACGTCTGGAAGTTTCAGCCAGCGGATCCACTACACCCCATCTTCCGACATCCGCCATATACATTCTCGCTCCGTAATCATACATTCCGGTTTCCTGCAGTTCCTTTCCGTTGTACTTATAATTCTTATACGAACTCACCCCAAAAAAAGAATTTCCACTCTTCAGGTGATTCATCCCAAACGGATAATAATCATTCACATCCACCAGTTCCAGATTACCTGAGCTGTCTCTTCCGAAACTGATCCTTACATTTCCCAAGTGATCTTTATACTGATAAATATATTGATTTTTTGCATAATCATAAAATCCTTCTGCCGTCGGGAAAAACTGGAGATTCTGGTTTTTTGTTAGGACCGGGCTACGGTCAGATGAGGAGCTGTCATCAAATGAATAAGCCTGTCTTTCCATGGCTCTTCCGGACTCGGAATTGGCCATCATCATCAATTCCGAGCCTCCGCCTCCTGAAGATGAAGAGCTTACGGTAGAAAGGTATTGAAATCCATCCAGGTAATCCGTCACTTTCCTTGTGGTTGTAGAACCGTTAATCCCAAAAACAGTTGTTGTATTCTCTTTCTGCAGTTTTCCTCCGCCTGCACTATATTTGGTATTAACAATTACCGATTCGCTGCCACTTTTGCTGTAATTGACATTATTGGGAAGGTTCAGGTAATTGTATCTTATTTTATTGATGCCCTTATCCGGCATCTCGGTCATATTCCCATTCACATCATACTTTATCTCCATGCCTCCGCCTTCATAGCCGGTAGCGTTATAAGAATTGTCATTGATCGTGATTAATTTGTTACTTTTATTCTGCGCACCATAAATATATTCAAGATCATCGATTTTCGTCGGGGTGGTGTTGCCGTATTCCAGAACCGAAGTTCTGAAAAGTCTGGTGATATTACCATTCAGGTCATAATCCAGGGATTCGGTGTTTTCTCCTACGCCCGGGTTGTTCGGGGTCTGGTAAAATCCTGCCGTCAGCCTGTTGAGCTTATCATAAGCATAGCCGTACCTTTTCGGAGTCAGAGAAGGATAATTCCCGATATTCTCCACGCTTCTCCAATCCACTTCGGCAATATTCCCGTTGTATTTTGCCGCTACTTCTTTACCCGGGAACTGCAACGAATTGGGATTACTGATGCCTTCCTTTTCGTTGTATTTGATTCTGTAGGAAAAGAGTTTTCCGCCAAGATCAGCAACCGGCATCTGATCCGGGTTGATGCCGGTCATCCAGCCCCGGATGTTGTATGCATAATCAATGCTCTGCAGGTTGTTTCCAACTTTTTTATTGGATAGTTGTGAGAGTTCGTTATAGGTATTTTCAGCCAGAAGCACTTCAGTCTGGTTATCTACTTTGTGATAATGCTGAAGCAGCCTGTTCTGGCCGTCATAGACAAATCGTTCCTGCAGCGTTACCCCAACTTCACCCTGTTTTCTTAAATGATACGTATGGGTTCTTTTGACTGCTCCCGCAAAATCCAGCTCGGTTTCAGTTTTGGTATAGCCGCCCAGGTGGTTAATGGAATGGGTACCGATGGTTCGTCCTCTTTTATCGTACACGATATAGTTTTTCGTCCAGCTGTCATCTTCTATATTTTTCACATAAGAAGCCACCGGTAAGCTTTTTGTGCTTACATCCGAATTCTGCGCATCCTGAGACATCACTTCCTGTCCGAGGATCTGGGAAGGCCGGGCAGGAGCACCCGGAGGATAGCTGTCATAGTAACTGACACTGAGAATGGTCATGCTTCCGGTAGGAAAAGCATTTTTGGTATAATACACATCCATCCCGTTTAACGTAAAAGGAGTTGTGCTTCCTGCTTCATTATTTCCGGCATTCGCAGCCATGCTGTTCACCGAATTCTGCAGGACCGGTCTCGAAGCGGTATTGGAAAAAAAGCCGGTATAGACCACCCTCCCGAACCTGTCGTACTTGGTAAACAGCCAGCCTTTTTTGCCAAAGGCATTGGTTGTGGTGGTCTTCAGAAGGGTATCCTGGGAAAGGATAAGGCGGTCCTGCTTGTCATACACCATGTATTCCCATCCTTTTCCGGGAATTTTCTTCTCTACCGTCCT
Organism: Chryseobacterium sp. SN22; assembly: GCF_008329705.1. GTDB lineage: Bacteria > Bacteroidota > Bacteroidia > Flavobacteriales > Weeksellaceae > Chryseobacterium. The sequence continues at coordinate 3,504 of NZ_VTSX01000011.1, forward strand.
TCCCCTGCCATCGTATCTGTACTGGTAGCAAAGATCGCCAAGCACGGTGTTGGGATCGGCTTCCTGAGCAGCTTTCGGGGAAATGACAAAAGCGAGCTGGTCGTACTCATTGTACACATAATAAGTATCTGCCTTTTCCGTATCACTGATCATTTTTCTGACCAGGATAAGCTGGCCTTCCCCGTTTTTGAATTCAATGCTCACGTTCCCGTCTTCATCGGTTACGGTATTTTTATACAGCTGTTCTGCTGCGTAATTTATGCTTTGGCTTAAGACAGAGCTCGTAGCACCATCTACCCAGGTGGTAGCGGTGGTGTATTTTTTTACCGCATCCTGCGTGGTATTGGCATCGTAGCCAAACTGTACCGGCTTGGTATCCCAGGCCATGCCTACCTGCTTCTGCTGGAGGATCCTGTCAAGAGGCGAGTTTTCAAGGATTTTCTCCGAAAAAGGCTTTTCATTGGTATATACACCGGTAGGATCGCCTATGGGAAAATACCCGGAAGGCTGCTGGCTGTAGATGGCCCCACTGTTTGTTCCCTGTTGGGGAACAGGCAGATAATCCCTGGTCTGTCTTCCGAACGCGTCATAGATAATGGGCGTTACCACATCTTTCCCTAAAGGAGAGGCTTTTACGTTAACCACCTGCTTGGGCCGTCCCAGCCCGTCAAAATACTGTACGGTCTCTGTCTGTTTTGCCGTAGGGCTGCTTGTGGTCACAGGCTCCAGATACGTCCTGCTCCGGACATAATTTTCTGTAACGGTAAGCTGGGCATGGGTGAATCCTGATAAAAGGATCGTGCCTATGGGAATTATATATTTTTTCATCGGTATTAGTTTTTATAATTGTATGTGAATTCTTGTAGTATTTTACCATTCTCATTATTTTCCCTTATTTCCTTTAACCGGTTGGCCGTATCGTAGATGTAAACTTCACGCAGGCCTGTAGGGGCCGTAACACTTCTCAGCCCGATAAGCGGATCATAAGTATAGGTGGTAATCTGGTAACCGGCCAGGCTTGCGTCTTTCCTGAAAGCATCCAACGCAGCGAGAAAAGCAGATTCGTCGTTTCCGGTAGCCGAAGCATAATCCGTCGCGGAAGCATTGACAATGGAATCAATCAGAGACTGGGAAATATCGGAAAGTTTTGCGCCTTCCACCATGGCGATCGGCTGGGTTTTGCTGTACCCCCAGATAATGGTGGCAGAGCTTCCGTTTTCCTTCGTGTACTGCTGCAGGTTGCCTTTTTCATCGTATTTGTCATAAGTGAGTTCGGTGGCCAGCGTATTGTTTGAGAGATCTAAAGATAAGAATGAACTTGGATGCTTATTTCCCAAATTGTCGTATCTTATTTCTGTTTTCATCTTAATTTTCCCCATATCATCAATATTCTGTTTTTTAACAACCGTAGTCTCCAACGGGATGGCAATTATATTGGCAGAGATCAGCTTCTGATTGTTTTTTTCGTGCGCATACTGGTAACTTATTTCAGTAATCCCGGAATTCTGAGAACGCGTAACCTGCTTTGTAGGATAATCCCTTGTGTTGAAGGTGGTGTCTTCATAGGTTTTTAACATTTTACCGTTAAGATAGGCCGTAGTTTCCGAATGGGTTGGATTGGCCTTTCCTATGATTTCCCGTACCGGCAAAATACGCATCATGCTGCTGACGTTGGTACGGTCGGCGCAAAACAGATTCATACTCTGATTCTTTATACAGCCGGCTTCATACGTTTCATAAGAATTGAAATGACCTCCGTACACATATTCGGAATACGGTGAATTGATATAGTTTATATTTAATCCGGTAAGAATCTTCGAATCATACGTAGTATAATCATTATTCTTCTGATATAAATTCACATTCATATGGTCCTTTTTCTCATCCCGTTTCAATAGCCCCCTTTTATAATCGTAATTATCTACGGGAAGAAAAGGAGGAAGTCCAAAAGAAATATATACCGGATCAGGATTCGGGTTATCGATCGGCGAGGTGTAGGAATATTCGGTTTTTCCTTTACCTGTTTCAAAAACCGTGATGTTCTGGTATCCGATGTCCGAACCCTGGGTTTTCTGCACGGGAAGAAAATTCCCGGATGAATAGATTCTGAATCCATTTTGATAGGGGTATGAACAGTAGGTATTCGATCCTCCCCCGCAACTGGCTACAAAGGCATTGCTGTAGTCATACTCATAGTTCAGCAAAGGCTTTGGAAATACCAGTGCGCCGCTGCTTTTCGCGGGATCGGAAAACCTGCTGTAAGAAAAAGAAACCGCTTTCTTCGCAAGCGCGTCTCCGGGATTGTCGTAATAACGGATATTGTTTATCCTTATTCCACCACCGTAGAGCCACTGCTTCTGAACGGGATTTCTTGTTTTATAGGAATAGTTGATGTTTGCCGTGCCCTGATCGTTGGCGTTGGTCCAGGTAAATTTGAACCTGTAAAAAAATCCGCCTTCCAGATTAATTTCCGTATCCGTAACATTTATACCGTAGGACTGCACCAGCTGCTGATTCAGATTCAATTTTTCCAGGAATAAAAATCCGGTGTTGTTCTCATTATTCAGAATCTGCCCGTTTTCTATGACCAGTATTTTATCCTGGAATGTCTTTCCCAGGCTGTAAACAGCGTCATTGAAAAGGGTACTTTGCAGCGTAACAGGAGTTGTCGTACTGTAGGTCCAGTTTTCAGTATTATCATCAAAATCGGTAATCGCCGATCCTGTATGATCGGATGAGTACGTATTTGCTCCGAAATCGAAAGCCCTTATGCCTCCTGACGGAAGTTTTATGCTTTTAAGGATATTGATGGTGGTGCAGTCCGGTGAAACATATTTTGCCAAAAGGAAATTGGTATTGGGACGCGGGCAATTAAACCAGCCCCAGGAATCTCTCCCCAAAGTTCTGTTCTGTACATTGCCCGTATAATCAAACACATAATCAAACGCTTTATTCAGAGCCGAATCAAATTTTGTGATTTTAGAAAGTGATAATTGTTTATGTGGTAAATCTTCGCCTGCAAGATTATAATTAAAATACCCGTAAGACAGCTCGTACGTGTCCAGTACTTTTCCGGATGGATCGGTAATACTTACCTTGTTTAGCTTTTGTAATTGTTGAGGGGCAACATAATTGGTATCCTCTCTTCCCTGTAAATAGGTAAAACTGATTTTACCCTTTCCCGTTACTTCTATCTCTTTTAAGCTTCGTACCCAGGTATTGGAAGTGGTGATATTATTCTCGGAAGCAGCCGGAATCACATTATCAAAATGTTGTGCGGTCCATAAACTATTTCCATTTTCACTTGTAATTTTATTCCTGCTTATATTTGAAGTGTCCGTATACTGTACCTGGAGCGGAGGATAATAATCCAGCTTCACCAATTCTGTATTGGATGCATTTGTAATTCGACTTAAATGAAACGCCGTATTACTTTCACCCAGATCTTTTAAACTTGTATTATAAGCTCCATAATGCCCTGTCTTATTGGAAATGATGGATCTTTGGGAACGCTCTGTTACATCAAAAATAAAATTATTCCCGTATTCGTCAGTCACTACAAAGGAGATTACCTGCAAAGGTTTATTGGGATCAACAGGACCTATGCTCACTTTTAAATTATTTTTATCCAGCTTTTCGACATATAAATCGTTACCTGAAGATTTTTTAATAATAAAGCGTCCGGTGTAACCCATAAAATTATATTGATAAAGATCGTACTCGGTATCATAACGGTTAAGAAAAAGCGTTTCATACAAAAGCTTTTTGTATTGAGAAGTATGGTATACAGCCCCGGTAGCTGATTCGTCCAGATATTTCCTGGTATAATTTGTTTCACCGGCCGCATAATTATATTCGTCGTAAAGAATGCCTACTTTTTTATCAGTTCCTTCGTAGACGAGATCATCCGCACTGCCTCTTATCGTCCTGGTAATACTCCCTCCTGCAAACAGGCTCCATCCCAATCCTTCTTCTCCGGATTTATCGTCCGGTTTTGCGTTAAGTGGATGGTATTTCAGAGAAACATTCACGGAGATTTTTGCCTCATTGGTAGGAATGGCCGAAATCGGGATTTCAATATCCGGTATGCCCGTGTAATTACTTACCGGGACTTCTTCAAATTTCATCAGGTTATTTGACGTCGGTGCTGCAGGAAACAATTGTTTAATATTGTCCATAGGGCTGCTTACAGAGGTAGAAGCAGGATTGGCGGTCTGTGCAGTAAAACTATTGGCTAATAAAATGCCTGAACAGGCGATTATTTTTTTCATTATGTATGTTTTTATTTTTAATCAGTTTCGCACCCGCCGTTTGCCCTGCCTCCGTTTTCACCGATACCAGGTAAGCCCCCTGAACCAGCGGCTGCGTATTGATTTTGGTTACTTTGTTTTTTGTTCTGATGCTCTGAAGCTGCCTTCCGCCCATATCATACACCGTAATCTCCGCGGAAAAGCCGGCCCCTGAGGCTCTTGAAGAGCCCTCATCAATTCCGATTTCAACATACGCATAATCCGATACCGGATTCGGGTAAATCTTGATATCCTGCTTCTCGATCAATTGGTCGATCTGCTGATCCCCAAGCTTTACGATCTTCCAGTTCTCTTTGCCCAGTTCTTCGGCACTGGTTCCGGCCAGGATGATCGAACCGTCGCGGTTCAGCTTAATATCCGAAAGCCGTTCTTCTCTTTTATTTGATTCTCCTTTCACGTGCTTTCGCCACTGCTCGTTGCCGTTCCGGTCCAGGTACAGCATCCAGAACTTCTCATCATCCGTTTCGATCTTTCCCTCCGCCTGTGTGTAGCCACCCAGCAGGATCCCTTTAGTTGATTTATCATCCGAAGCGTGCAGAACGCTCATGCCCATCAAAACATCCCGGTTCTTGAAATTATAGGATTTCTGCCAGATTTCTTCGCCTCTCGTGTTTACGGAGATGAGCCATAGGTCGGTTCCTTCTTCAATGTCTACCGTTTTATTACCGGATCTCTCTGATCTGGATTCCCCGCCGATCAGATAGCCGGTGGAAGTCATCGCCAGGGTTCTTAAGTGGTCATCGCCGGTTCCGCCGAAATTCTTTTCCCATTCTACTTTGTTATCCTTCGAAAGCTTAACAATATAATAATCGCCATCTCCATAATTCTCGGTCTTTTTTGAGCCTCCTACACTGCTTCTGGAATAAATGCCAAGCAAGGCTCCGCCATCCAGGGTCGGAATCATTTTCTCCACTTCATCGAGTCCTCTTCCGCCTAATACCAACTGGGAGAGTTCTTTTCCGTTCTTGTCCAGTCTTACGACAAGCACGTCTTTAGAACCGTAGCCTTGTAAAGCGCCCTGAGGCTCTCGAAGGGTGGTGTTTCCGGCAACATAAAAACCTAAATCCGTGGTCTGGATCACTGCCCTGGCTTCTTCATCCGCCGAACTGCCGATGGTTTTCTGCCACAGTTCATCTCCAAATTCGTTGATTCTTACCAGCCAAAAATCGCTGCCGCCTTTGGATTCTTCCTTCTTATCCAGGCCTTTACTCGAAAAACTGGTTCCTGCCATTAAAAATCCGCCCTCCTGTGTACCTACCGTTGCCGATAAAAAATCATGATTTTTACCGGAGAAATATTTTTCCCAGACTTCTTCCCCTTGTTGGTTGAGTTTTATTAAGTGAAAATTGTATCCTGCGTTTTGTTTTGGGCTGTCTGCTGAAGATGCGCCGGCCCCTGAGGTTCTCGAAGGAGCGGTCCCTGAAGTTCCCAATATGGCCCCTGAGGTTCTCGAAGGGGTCGAAGGAGTGGTCCCTGAGCCTGTCGAAGGGTGGATGGAACTGCCGGTAATTAAATATTGATTGTCAATAGTGGTGGTGACCTGACTTAGGAAATCCTGTGTTGAGGATTTAATATCCTTCTGCCAGACCACTTCCTGGGCAGATACGCCCAGAGATATGCACAGAAAAAGTGCGCTCATGTAGAGTTTTTTCATGTCCTTAGTAATTGATTATTAATTTTTTTATAATTCCTGCAAAAGTATACTTTTTACCTCACAATCAAAAGATTTATGACACCGATTTAATATCAAAATCATTGTTTGGCAAAGCTATATCAGCAATGCGACAAAACATGACGTATTATTTCTGAAATGAGAAAAAATTAAACCCATGAAGAGTTTTTAAATCTTTTACCACACAAATATATTAAAAAATAACAATTTACTATTGTTTTTACAAACAAATAACAATAATTAATTGTTTCAGGTGATTGATTATTTTTATTTTCTCCCCATAATCTTTCGGATGTTCTTCGGTAATCCTTCGGAAAAAACCTCCTTTTTCCGAAGAAAACCCGAAGGTGATCCGAAGAACGCCCGAAGAAAAGTATAATAATACCGGGCAAAACCGGTCAGAAGCAGTGATAATCAATTCCTGGTTTTGCAGTGAAGATCATGGCACATACTAAGAATATGAATTTGTTAAAAATAGCGCCATTAAAATTAGCCCTGCTGCGTATTACTACTAATGCTCAGATGACTATTAACCGCAGAGAACAGCTGAATACATTTGGAAGGGCACCACAGAATTATAAGGGCAAACCGCCGGAATATTTTTCAAAGGACTTAAAATCAGAAATAAATCCGTCAGTTTATCTGAAAAAAGTAAAGAGGGGGCAAATCAGATCCTGTTAAGATTTGATGACCGGGGAAAATAGAATAAATTAAGAAGCCAGGGTCTGATGCCCGCAAGAATCAACATTTGGTTTTCTGCCGATAAGGAACCATATGTATTTAAAGGTTTAAATGCATATGGTTCCTTACAGACAGGCGATGTTCATTAGTGTAAAAACTCCTGATCGAGAAAATATTCAGCAATTCTGATCAGGTTATCTCTAAATAGTTCCAAAAGAACCGCTCCTTTTTGACGGGACCGGAAAGTAATTATTTTATTTGACCCGGGAACCGCTGTCGCAGAATGCTTGCGGATTATGTATTTTACTATCCAGTGTCTTTCAGGCCACCTTTATTTTAAAAAGATAATGGGATACTTTGTAGTTCACGACTTCCCCGGATAAACGGCTGACATATAACCTTTTCTCATAAAGCCCCAGGAAGTAACGGGAAAGCGTATACATCAACTGGTTCTGCTTCGGGCATTCCGGCAGCCTGACATTATAAAACGCTTCGATTTCAGCTTTGATATATTCTGAAAAATGGTCTTTGGAGGTGAGCATGGTCATTATTTTTTACAATCGGTTAGGTCTGGAAATGAAATTAAGTTATAATGTGGGACCGAATTTCTTTATTAATTCCTCCCACTTTTTTATTACAGCAAATGTACATTAATAAATGCAGAAAAAACTTAAATTAAAATTAAAATATTTTACAGCCTTCTTTTTTTACATTCTGTAATTCAACCATTTAAATCACCCAACATTGATCTAAATCGACTGCTTTCACATTCAAATGATGAAGATCGCCAGGAACCGGAAAGTGATCCTTTCCGTCGGATGCGCTTCGGTAATCCTTCGGTAATCCTTCGGAAAATACCCCCTTTTTCCGAAGCCGATCCGAAGCCGATCCGAAGCCGATCCGAAGAAGACCCGAAGAAAACCCCTACCCTACCTGCCAAAATCGGTCATTACCTGCATATTTTAAATTTAAAATACTGATATACAATTAATTAACTATATAATCCCATAAAATAGATAGTCAGGGTTAATACAGCATATCCATGGTGCGATGCCTGGGATCAGCCCATCAATATCGTTTAAAATATGACCACCGGTAACTGCGATCAGCTGACCATTTTTGTAAATACCGTAATAACTCCCGGGGTCAGCGGTTTTATTTCTGAAGTAGCCCGACTGAACCAAATTGTGAAATCCGGCATCAGATAAGCCCTGGCATTTCCCCCATGTTTTTTTTCTTTTTGGTTAAAAATAACCATTGCCTTATCTGCCCGATTGCAGTAAATTTGCTTCAGACATCAAGCGATTGGTCTTCAGAATTTTTTATATGCTTTAAAAAGCGGTATTATACAACAGCCCCTAATCGGAAGAATTTTTCTTTTCAGACCAATATTCAATATCTAAGGACTCTTTAATTTATGTTCTATAAACTCCAACAATATCAATCAGTTCAATGGATCATCATCCACATCAGATATCTCATTGCTTTGGCCTTTGTGCCTTCCGGATTTACAAAACTGATTGGCGAACGATTTACCCAGCTGCCAAAATCCGAAGCGGTAGGACAGTTTTTTGAAGCGATGTACCAATCCGGCATGTATTACCATTTTTTGGGGTTGGCCCAGATCATTACAGCTATATTGCTGATGACTCAGCGATTTGCCCTGATAGGTACGTTTTTATTTTTAGCAATTACCAGCAATATCTGGGTGATCACCATTTCCCTCCCTTTCAAAGGAACCTGGATCATCACGAGCCTGATGATGTTTGCAGGTTTTATTTTACTATATTGGGATAAGCACAGAATAGCAGCATTGTATTCTGACCGTGATGTACCAAATAAACAATATGCCCCCAAAGCATCAAAACTATGGATCAATGCCGGCATCATCTATATCATAAGCCTTCTGGCCCTCTGCTATGCAGGCCCAAAAACAGATGCGGTCTCAAAAGGCATTGCCATCCTGACCTATTTCATTTTGGGAACGACCTTCCTCTATAGCAATTTTGTCTTCTGGAAAAATCAAATACTATCACTAAATGTACGGTAGATGAATCCCCTGTCTGCATTTAATAATAAAATCTATAAATTATTCTTTATGAAATTTCTCTTTTTTCGCCTTGCCGTAATGTTCTCCATCGCCTGTTCCGTCCAGAGTAAAGCCTGCTCCGCTTTCTTACTGACCGGAAAAGATCATAATGTCGTTGGTTTCAATGAAAACTGGAAAACAATGCCGGGAATGATCGTGATCAACAAACGCGACGTTCTGAAAAGGAACATCAGCTGGCAGCATCTGACCACTGATCAGCTGCGGCCCGACAAACAGTGGACCTCAAAATTCGGTTCCGTTACCTTTAATCTTTTAGGATATGATTTTCCCTGCTACGGGGTCAATGAAAAAGGCCTTTTTTTAGTTGAATTATATCTGGAAGAAACCACTAAGGTGTATAACCCAAAACAGCCCAACCTGTTCTGGGCACAATGGATCCAGTATCAGCTGGATAATTACAAATCGGTAAAAGAAGTGGTGGATCATCTGAATGACGGACCAAACATAGACTGGTGGCCCAATGCGGCCGGAAGTCATTTTTTCCTGACCGATGCAAAAGGAAACTCTGCAACGATAGCCTTATTAAACGGTAAATATACCGTCCTTACCAATAAGGAAATGCCAATGCCTTTGCTGTGCAACAGCCAGTACCCTAAAGATCTGGCCGCTGCTAAAAAGTTTGATTTTCTTGGCGGAGATGAAAAGTTTGATCCGGATCAGAACAAAAAGTGGGAAGACCGCTATAACCGTGCCTATTACTTACTGAAGAATTATAGGTATGACAAAAAACCTGTGGATTATGCCTGGACTGTTTTAAATTCTATCCACCCCGGTGAATGGCAGACCGTTATTGATACAAAAAAAATGAATCTGTACTTCAGATCCGACCTTAAAAAAGAGGTAAAGACCATCGACCTCAGCAAGCTGGATTTTTCTAAAAATGCGGCCGTAAAATACCTGGATATTCACACCGATGCAAAAGGGACCGTTAACGGTTACTTTCAAAACCTGACTGTAGCAAAAAATAACCAGTATGTGGAGAAAGGATTTCCTATCGGGTATGACAATAAAGAATTTGGAACTTCCTCTACTTTTGAGAAGCTGAAAAAAAATATAGTGAAATTCTTTGAAAACATCCTGCCTGAATCTTAACAGTAATAATTTTCAATACGTGCGCTTCCTGCTCTAAGAGTATCCTGAATATCATGAAACCGCCTTTTTTAAAATTGATACGGGCATAGGAAGAAGCATCAGCCCCTATAAAAATAATAAGATCTGTTGAAATAATTTATGTATGGCATACTAATTGCGTATTATATATTACCAATCACATGACTTAATACGAAAATAAAATCCCCGGCTTTTTAGTTGAGGATTTTATTTTAGGCGTCGGGCGAGCTGTATTTCCTGGCCTGGTCACAGACCAGATGGGTAAAATAGGATTTCTCCCCGGTTTTTGCTTCCGTAAAGATTTCCGCTTCGAACCGGATCTTCAGTTCCCAGCTGTCCCATTTCCTTACGCCTTCCCGGTAAGGATTGAAGGTGCACTTTACTTCAAAATGCTGCTTTTTCGGGTCTCCCCGGAATTCCACAATAATGCTTTTGGCATCCGCCTGTACCTCTTCCCTGATGATCGCTATGAGTTTCATTGCCTATTTTTTCCAAAGCTATCTCTTTTATGCGACAAAAGGCGTCGTATTTTAACCGGTTTTCCGGATGGCTGCTTTAAAATATCTTTTAATCGGATGACAGAGCCGGAAGCAGGTTGTTTTCTTAAGTTTTATTTCTTCCCAAGACCAATTGCAGCCGACTTCCGGAATCTTACATCTGCAGCTTGATTTTAATAAATAAAAGCCGTATTTCTTAAGATTATTCATTCCAGGGAACTGAACCGGTGTAAGCGGTATTTTTTTTGAAGAAATTATTAAAATGTGCGGTTTTTATGCAGCCCAATGAATAAGCAGTTTAGCCATCTACTGTTTGGAACTTATCCCTTAAAAACCCGAGCTGCCTGATATCCCGATAAATCTCCGATTAAAGTTTGTTATATCCTTTTTGGCTTATCTTTTGCCGGAAACTATGGATAAAACAGGCAGGTGAATCCGGAGAATCCGGATACCCTCCTGTTAATAAGCAGTTTATATATGTTTAACCTTAAAATTATCAGTTATGGGAATAAAGCCAGGACCAAAGAAAAAAGCAGACTCCACCGGTGAAACGGATAAACGCCAGAGGGATAACAAGGAAACACCTAAAAATGATCCCTCTCTTAAGCCTCATAAGCATAAAAAAGGAGATTAAGACTGCATGCAATCTGATTAACTTAACAAAGTCCGGAGTGCATAAACAGGAATGCTTGATACGCTAACCCAGGCAGAAGACCAACGCTTATCGCTTTAAAACAATACCTCTCCATATTGATTGGGAGGTATTGTTTTATGGAGGCCTCGGCAGGAGCATAACATGATCAGAATTTCAGTGAACTGCCTTACATAACGGGGATGATTTTAAGTTCTTGAATGATTCCGGGATCCGTTTGTATCCAATGCCCGGTATAATCTTTAAGCATTCTTCCAGCTGTTGATTTGAAGTGAAAAAGACACCATCACTCGAATTCCCTGTGCATGTTTTAAAATATTAAGCAGTTCGATCGATTGACAGCATTATATTTGCTTTTACCACCTTACAGGCGAAAATTTTAATACGTTTTGCTAAAAAACAATATTCAAATCAACATGATTATTAAATTGTTATGATGATAAAGAGAATTTTAACAGGGATTTTCCTTTATGCCATAGGCATTGTTGTGATCATTTTATTTGTGCCGTCAGATACTGCAGGGTTTATCATAAGCATCGTTGCGACAGGATTACTGCTGACTGTTTTTATTATGCATGAAGTTTATAAAAAATATTTCACAGAGATTATATCCCCATCATCCGCAGCGCTTCAATATACAGATCATCCGGTAAGCGGTTTACATAAAATTTCACAGAAACCCTTTTTATTCGGTCTGGAAAAAAAAATAATTTCCGGTGATGAGCTGTATTTTGACACGGCTTCACTTTATGCAGTTAATAAAACACGTAAAGCTGCAGTATTTGGCCTGCACGAAATTACAGAGCTTAAGAGGACCTCAATCCGAATTAATAATAATCGGATCTGGCAGATAAAAATTATGCATGAAAACCAGGAAACCATTATTAAATTTGCCCATAATTTTTCCCTTTCGAACCGGAACTTTTTAAATTTTTATACCCTGTTAAAGGAAATTAACCCAGGCGCCGTACAGTCAGAGTGGAATCTTTGGAAAATGTAGGATGTATCTTCAGAGCAGGTTATTTAATTCTGTAACAGCTGCTTCTATTTCTTTTTCGGAGAGCAGGCCATATCCCAAGCGCAACCCATTTACTGAATCATTAAAGCTATAAAAATCGGGGGTGGTAATTTTGATACCTTTACCAATAAGTGTGTCGGATATTTCCGGCCGGTCTGCACTTTTTCTAGGTACGATCCAGAAAGCAAGGCCACCATCCGGAACCGTATAGCCAACCTTATCTTTAATATGTTTCCGTAATAAATTTTCCGTAAGATCTCTCTTCGCTTTATAATGCTGGATAGCTTTTCTAATATGCTTTTTTATAGTGCCGTCTTTAATGAGCTGCAGAATAGCCTACTCCATTATATTATCGCCCTGCACATCAATAATCTGTCGCAAATTCCCGATTTTCCGAATCAGGCCCCTGTCACTGCATGCCGGATATCCTATACGCAGGGCCGGGGCGACCACTTTACTCATCGTACCGATATAGACATAATTTTTAAGGGCGGTAAAACTGGATAATGGCAGTACAGGCAGTAACCGAAATGAAATTCATTATCATAATCATCTTCAATAACGGTAAAACCGTATTATACTGTTTTAACATGACGGTGATCCGGCAAGCCGTAACCCGTACCGGAGTATAAGTTTACTTATATCATAACAATAAAGCCATTAATAATTAAAATCAAAAAAAAATGACAAAATCAGTTTTTTATCATACCGACTGCCCGGTTTGTGTGAGTGCCGAACAGGATATCATTAATCTTACAGGTAGTGATCAAGTGGAAATCGTACATTTAAGTGAAACGCCTGAGCGGGTTTAGGAAGCCGAGAAAGCAAGCGTACAATCGGTTCCTGCCCTGGTAACAACAAACGGAAATGTGCTTCATATTAATTTCGGCGCTGTCCCCGCCGACCTGAAAGCATAAGCTCTTTTACCCAACCATCAGGATTTGCCTGGTTGGTATTATCTCATGATAAGCCTGACAAGTTCAGAAATACTTCAGACAGTCAGCATTTAACTTAAACGTTTATTCTGATAAAATCATATTTGATCAAAATATGGTATTGATTTCGTAATTTTTGTGGTATATGATTGATAATTTGGTATTAATATTGTACAAAAATACATACCAAACCAAATTTAAAATATTATGAAAAAAGTATTTACTTTCATCGGACTTGTTTCGGCAGTTGCATTTTCTAATGCTCAGATTGTGATTAATGAAATTTATACGGGAGGCGGAATTTTAGGAGCAACGCTGACCAATGATTTCATAGAACTGAAGAATATCGGGACTTCCACATCTACCCTTAGTGGCGCAACCATACAGTATGGACCGGTTTCCGGGCCGTTCACCCAATATCATACCCTGCCCAATATTACTTTGGCTCCCGGGCAGACCTATTTAATTCAGGAAGGCTCTGATGGCGGCGGGATTATCAATCTGGTCAATCCCAATCTTGTTGTGAATGTAGTGTTTAATTTTAACGGGACCGCTCCTACAGTAGGCTTAGGTCTGGGACTTGCACTTACTTCGGGGAAAGTTGCTCTGGCAAGCAATACCACACAGGTTACCGGACCAACTGCATCAAATGTAGTAGACTTTGTAGGATATGGCCTGGCTAATCAATATGAAGGGTCAGGAGCAGCTCCTTCTCCAAGCATATTAAATTCAATTACAAGAGTTTCAGGGGATACCAACAGTAATAATGTAGATTTTACCGTTACCCTTCCCACCCCACAGGCCGGAGTTTTAGCCGTAAGCGATATATCATCCAGTCCCGCTTCCGGCAACTTCATAAAAAATACGCTTGTCAAAAATAATGAAATCAGTTTCCGTGCTGAGGTGAAAGAGGTGAAAGTTTATACCCTTTCAGGACAGCTTATAAAGACCGGTTCCGGAATTAATAATGATAAACTTAATATAGCCGAACTGCAAAAAGGAAATTATATCGTTACAGGAGTTATCGATAATAAAGTTGTTTCCCAAAAGATTTTAAAAGATTAATTTTATTCAACAACCAACGTAAAAACCAGCTGCCAGATGGCAGCTGGTTTTTTTTAGCCGACAACGGTCCTCCTCATAATCTGAATAATCCTGGACACTTGATTCTCGAAGTATCAGTTCCTCAAATTTAGCTGAAGCATTCGGTCTGTAAAAATGATAGGTTTTCATTGAATCCGCTTAAGTGATATATATGGCTTCCAGCGGATCCGCCTTTTTCAAACACAGATATACCATTCTGCCGCACAGTATTCTTCAATCACAGGGGTTTTAGCTGATATTTTTAAAAAAAAGATCTATTTATTTCTTTACAAATAAAATCCAGGCATACATATTGACTTATTTTTAATTATATTTGTAAGTAATGCTTGATTTTGAATGACAGCATTTTAACACCTTAATTTTACCAGTCATGAATAAACAAATACTTATTGCTGCCTCGTTTCTGGGGGCAGTTGCTTTAGGAACCCACCAGGTTTCAGCACAAAATTCCGGACAGGCCAGTACTTCCGTTAACATTGTTTTAGCAGATGTGATTGCAATGGATGCAGGAACTGCCGCTTCAGGAGGCACAGTAGATTTTAATTATGTGAATACAACCGACTATAATTCTTCAAAAAACGTAACGGTACCGAATAGTTTAGTCATTATTTCCTCCAAAAATTTCGATGTAAAAGTAAAATCTGAGGGGGCCAACTTTGTAAGCGGCGCCAACGTAATTCCGGTAGATATATTACAGGTAAAAGCAGTACCGGGCGGAAGTTTAACAGGAACCCTGAATGAGGTCACCTTATCTCCAACCGATCAGGTCCTGGTAAGTAACGCAAGTTCAGGGGCAAAACAGTCTTTAAATATTGCCTATTCTATTCCGGCAGAAAAAGCATCGAAGGTACTTCTGGGAAAGCCTAAGGGAACCTATACACAGACCGTAACGTATACTGCTACTGCATTGTAATTAAACACAGCAATTATATATAAGCCCTCAACATTTAAAAATGTTGAGGGCTTTTTCGTTGAAGCCAAATGAATCATCCTGTAGTTATTTTACTACACGAACTTCCATGTTCCACTACAAAGAAAATTTTACCGCCGCCGTAGATTTGTAATGTCAAAAGACGACAATTAATCAAGAATAAAAAAATAAATAATACGATCATGACAAAACAAATCGCCATCGCAGCCTTAACCATCGGAGCCTTCATCTTAGGAACCAACAATGCCAAGGCTCAGAATACGACTGCCACCACAACGGTAAATATTACCCTGAACGATGTCATCTCGATCGATGCGGGAAGTACGGCCATCGGGAACACGGTTGACTTCAACTATGCTACGGCAGCAGATTACAACTCTGATCAGACGGTTACCAAAGCCAACTCCCTGAAAGTGACTTCAACGAAGAACTTTAATGTTAAAGTAAAAGCAGGAGGTGCGAATTTCATAAATGGAACCAACGTAATCCCTGTCAATGTTCTGACCATCAAAGCTGCTACCGCTTCCGGAACCATGGGCGGAACAAAAAGCGCTGTCGTTTTATCGGCAACGGATCAGACTTTAGTATCAAACGCTCCCCTTGGAAGCGCCTTAACCCTGAACCTGGACTACACGATTCCTGCAGCGAAATCATCTTCTTCCGACATCTTAGGGAAACCGGCCGGAACCTACACGCAGACCGTAACGTATACTGCCACTGCATTATAGTAAGAACACAACAATTATATATGCCTTCAACATGTAACATGTTGGGGGCTTTTCTGTTGAAGCCAAATGAATCATCCTGTAGTTATTTTACTACACGAACTTCCATGTTCCACTACAAAGAAAATTTTACCGCCGCCGTAGATTTGTAATGTTAAAAGAGGACAACTAAATAAGAATAAAAAATAAATAATACGATCATGACAAAACAAATCGCCATCGCAGTCTTAACTATCGGAGCCTTCATCTTAGGAACCAACAATGCCAAGGCTCAGAATACAACTGCCACCACAACGGTAAACATTACCTTAAATGATGTCATCTCCATCGATGCGGGAAGTACGGCCATCGGGAACACGGTTGACTTCAACTATGCTACGGCAGCAGATTATAACTCTGATCAGACGGTTACCAAAGCCAACTCCCTGAAAGTGACTTCAACAAAGAATTTTAATGTTAAGGTAAAAGCAGGGGGTGCCAATTTCATGAACGGCGTTAATCTGATCCCTGTCAATGTGTTGACCATCAAAGCCGCTACCGCTTCCGGAACCATGGGCGGAACAAAAAGCGCTGTCGTTTTATCGGCAACGGACCAGACTTTAGTATCAAACGCTCCGCTTGGAAGCGCATTGACCCTGAACCTGGACTACACGATTCCCGCAGCGAAATCATCGTCTTCCGACATCTTAGGGAAACCGGCAGGAACCTACACGCAGACCGTAACGTATACCGCAACTGCTTTGTAATAAATTTTTTTGGTTTGTAAAGGTTTCTTTGTTACGTTTTCAGTAGTTTTGGGAATCTTTATTTTTAAATAATTTACACCATGCGCAAGTTTATTTATCTTTTGATTTTCTTTATCCTCACGGGATCTTCTTCAATCCTGGCACAAAGTATCTCGATGTCGCCTACCCGCCTGTTTTTCACCGGTAATCCGGGAGAGAAAGTGACAAAGACCGTCACGCTTCAGAACAGCTCGGATAAGGATTATGTTTTTAACCTCAACTATAAAGATTGGGCCAGAGAAGAAGACGGAAATAAGGTTTATCTTGATCCGGGCAGTTCAAAAACTTCCAATGCTTCCTGGATCTCCACCCTGGAAAATACGGTAACAGTTCCTGCGAAAAGCACAAAAGAGGTTGTAGTAACCATGCAGATTCCGGCCAACGCATCAAAGTCTGCCGTTACCAACAGCATGTTGTTTTTCACCCAGCTTCCTCAGCAGGCAGATAAGGCACGTATTCAGAACGGTATTGGTATTATCACCTTATTTGAGGTAGGGCTTCACCTCTTTTACACGCCACCGGGAAACCATGTAAAAAGTCTGGATATTACCAATATTTCAGAAGTGAGCAATAACAGTGCAGCGAACAGGAAAGTCGCAGTAAGCATCCATAATGACGGAAATACCATCAATGATGCCACCGTTGCGTTTGAACTAACCGATACAGACAGTGGTAAGGAAATAAAATTACCCGCCATTTCCATCTCCATGCTTCCCGATACCAATCAGACCGTTCAATTTTCTTTGCCGGAGAACATTTCAGGGAACTTCCTTGGCGTGGCGATTATCAAAATGGCAGAATCCAATGATTTACGCGTAGGCGAAAAAAACTTTAAATTTTAAAAAATTAAGTCTTGAAACCACAGAATGGAATATCGTTATCAGTCCTAAGAAGAACAATCTTAACTTTTGCATTTGTTCTTCTGCACTTTTCGTTGTCTTTCGCGCAGGAAAAGAAGGATATCCAGATCCATTTTGAAAATGACCGTATAGCTGTTGAGAAAGGTTCCACTTTTACTAATTTCCTGGTCATTGAGAATAAAAGTTCCGAAGAGGTTGCCATTCAGAGTATCATCCCTAAGGAATTATATCCGGGATTGCTTTTCTATCCCAAAAATGACTTTACGCTGGGTGCGGGCCAATCTAAAAACCTTCCTGTGAAACTGATCGCCAACCTGGATTTTATGAAACTGAGATCCAGTGAGATCCAATTCCAGGTTTCGTACACCACCCCAACGGTTACCAGAACTGAAAGTGCTTCATTCTTCGTTGACAAAGGCGAAAATAAAAACATCGCCATTTATACGGAGACGTTCGAAAATTTCATTAATCCGGCTTTGCCCGAGTCCTCAATTCTGCTAATTGTAGAAAACCAGGGCTATAGTAAACGAACCGTTAAGATTGATCTGCAATCCATTCCCGATGGTCTGGAAATGATGCCGAGACAACCAACCGTATCCCTGGAAGGCTTGGAAAAACAAACGGTTGAGATCAAAATTGCGGTCAGAAAACAGAATATGCTTTACCCGGAATTCAACATCAATGCGATTGCCACCGACTTGGCTGATAATAAAATTGTGGGAAGCAACACGCTCTACTTGGTCATTTTATCGCACAACAGACAAATTGCCCGGGGAACCGAAGCCGTGGGTGGAAATAATTTTGCGGAAATCAGCTATAATGAAAACAGTTCAGGTTTCAATTATCTTCAATTGAGGGGAAACACAGCGTTTCGGGTGACCGACAATTTGAAATCGCGTTTCAATATGGGTGCGGATTACTATCTTGACGGCCGTTATAACCTGTATGATACCTGGCTGGAAGTGCAGAGAAAAAATACGGTGTTACGGGTAGGAAATGTTAACAGTAACGATTACGATTACCCGGTTTTCGGAAGAGGCGGGAAAATCTCTACCCAGTTTGGTAAAAATAATCAGATCGAAATTCTGGCACTGGAAAACAATTATAACCTGTACGGTACTTATTTCCGACAGACGGAGGGATCTACCATGGCCGGAGCAAAATATAGTTTTGGGAATGCTAAATCTTTCAATGGGAAAGTGTCCTATCTATTCGATCATGACCCGCGTTTCAACGTAGAAACCCAGGTGACAAACGCAACAACATCACTTTTAATTAACGATAAACACACCATCCGCGCAGAGATGGGCCTGAGTCACGAAAAAGGCCTTTTGAACAGAGATGAAAACGAGGGGGCTTTAATGGGCGCGAATTACGAGGGAAAAGTAGGAAAATGGGATATACAGTCTATTAATTCCTTTGCCACCAAAAGTTATGCAGGGATCAAAAGGGGATCTTTTATCTCAAATCAGCGGATCGGCCGGCAATTCTCTGATTCTCAGCGCGCCTTTATACAGTATCAGAATTCGCAGATAGACCCCGAGTTCCTGAGTTTCCAGAGTACGCCCATCCAGCCCGGGAATACCGCTAATCTGCGTTATTATTTCAACAGTACAGAGGCTTTGGGATCAGGTTACCAGTTTTCTTTAAAAAAGTGGAACTTCCTGTTAGCTCCAAAGGTTGAAAGGCAAAAAACAGCGAATTTTTATACATCGCATGAACTTTTTTCTTACCGGCTGGAGACCAACATCAGCGGTACCTTCGGTGCTCACGGGTTGAATCTGCTGGCGGAATATTCTTATTCAAAAGCGGATAACAGCGACGATTGGTTCAACAGTCTGAAAACAACGTTGTCTTACAGGTACAAATCCTTCTCCCTGAACGGAACCGCCCAATGGAATGCAACGAATGTCTTTGATTTAACTTCATATTACGATACAGACCGTAATTTTGCCAATTACAATGTATACGCCTCGTATAATTTCCAACTGATGAACAATAATCTGACCGGATCTTTTTCAGCCGGAACTTCCTATTCGGAACTTTATAAAAACTTAAACAGCAATGTGAGCGGTAACCTGGAATATAAGATTTCGCCTTCTTTGTCCACCACAGGCTATTTTAATTTTTCCGGTTATAAATCGATGGCTGATTATGCAGGCAGCGGCAGCTATTACCAGTTCAGAGTGGGAATTAAAAAATATTTTACCACCGCTACTACCCTTGGAAATCACAAAGTGACCTTCCAGCTATTTGAAGATAAAAATTTCAACGGGCTTTTGGAGGCCGGGGAACCGGTACTTGCCAATGAAATAGTGAAACTGGACAATTACGTAGCGATGACGGATAAAAACGGAAAAGTGGTTTTTCAGAATGTGCCTGAAGGCATTTACACCCTCAAGGTAAACGAAAGTGCGGGTGCCCGGCTGATGATGGATCCTGCCATTATGGTGAACAACAACATCAACCGCAAAGTAGGCCTGGTAAAAAACATCAGGGTAAGCGGGAAATTAAGCGAGATCAAACAAGCCTACGACGATGTGGAAACGGATGTAACCGGAATTGTGGTGTATGCAAAAAGCGAAGACGGTAAGATCTATACTGCCGTCGTTAACCAGAAAAACGAGTTCGAGTTTTTCCTGAAAGACGGAAAATACGATCTCTATATTGAAAATGACAAATACAGTTATATACAACCCATCCAAACCATTCAGGTGACAAAAGACGGTTATTCAGGAACCGTGGTTTTTGAATATAAGAAAAAAGACACCACCATTAAGGTGAAAAAGTTTTAAATTTAGAAAATATGAAAAAGAGAAGGGCTTTTTTAACAGGAATTTTTACCGTATTCTGCGGCGCTGCAGTCATGAAAGCTCAGGATGTATACCTGTCGGTTCCTGAAAATAATATTTTTAACAGGATTGAATTTACCTCGGTTCCGACAAGGGTAATGACGAACGCCAACAGAACAAACTGGGATTATACTTTTTTCGGATTAGCACCGGTGGCTCCTACATTTACTTCCGTATCCGGGCCCAATTTTACCCAGCCCTCTTCCTCATCTACTTTACCCAGCTCCACGCTTCTGTGGCAGTTGGAGAGTATGGGCGGGCAACCGCCTGCTACCGGATATTCGGGTTCTATACCGGGTTTTCAGTCGTTCAACACAAGTGCTGTAAGATGGTTTGAGCCCTCCGGGTCCATTTTTTTCGCAGGAGGATTCAACCGGGGAAATATCAATTTCATATTTAAAATACCGGCTGCCCAGTTTACGGCCAATGCTTACCGGGCCGGGAATTACTCTATGGACATCACTCAAAATTATAATGATTTTGTGCCACGTAATTTTAAAACGATTTTAGTCATTCCTTCATCCATCAGATGGATCACCACTTCTTTAACAAAATACATAGAAATATCTTCTCTGAATGACTACCGAATTACAGGCACCCGGGTGTTGAGTTTGGATAATGCGGAAATCGCGAATACGGTGGATTTTAATTTATGGGCGAAAGCTGCTGCCAATATTCAGTTTACTTCTTCAAAAGGGGTTCCGGGAACCAGAAATATAACCACCGTTAAATTAGGCAGTAATGGATCTGCCCTTACGACCAAAGCCTTATCTGTCGACTTCCAGAATTTTTCCGCTGCTAATTTCAGTGTTGCAGCAGGAAACAGAAACAACTTCAGTCCGGAGCTTTATGTGTCTGCGGAAGATTTTAAAAACCTTTTCTTTGAAGCCGGAACGTATACGTTTGAATTGAACTTCAATGCCAGAAGTACAGATAACTCAATTAACAATTTGCAAAATACGGCTGTTCAGTTAAAGGTGCTTCCTCTGTCGGAGATCACCATCCCCAGTTCCGGACGGAATGTGAACTTCAATTTTAATACAGCTTCCCAGTACAATGAGGGTCAGTCACAAATGATCCCAAACCAAATTGTATTGTCCAATAATGAAAGTTTTGAGCTCTATGTAAAATCGGACGAAAATTATTTCAAGAAAGGCGGCCTGCAGACCGACATCAATTCCAACATATTACAAATCGGCGTGGATGGAGGTTCTGCAAATGTTCCCTTATCCAAGACCCCTCAGAAAATACTTTTCAACGGAACACCGGTTTTGGACCGGGGACTGAACATAAGATACACCATACCCCCTGCAGGTGCCCAAAGTTTGGTCGGGAAGGAAAATACCACTTACTCCGTCAATGTTTATTATAGCTTTACGGCGATTTAGAGCGTGTTTAAATTCTAAATACATTTTTAACATTAAGGTCGATTTCTTATTTTTTTTTCGTTTAATAGGACTGAATTTGGCTACGCCGAATCCGGAGATTTTTACTATTAGAATAAACTTCGTTTATTTGGATAAAGCATATTAAGTCTGTAAAAAATCATTAGATAAAATTTGAACAGGCTCTACATGTATTTTTAACATTAAGGTAATTTCTTATTCACTTAATCTAACGTGCATCCGATAGCATTCAGCTTATTTTCAATATTTTAGATTTACTAAAGGACTCATCCGGCCATAAAAGGGAGCTATCAGCCCCGGGCAACAACCTGCGATATTACATTCCGCCCTTTGTGCAGACAGGTTTCGCCCCTTCAGGGCCTGGGGGCTGTCGTCCGCTTTTGTTGACCCCGGATCCCACCTGCGGTAATGATCATGGTGCCCCTAGGAGGCAGATGCTTTTGCTGTTCTTTTCTCCTATATTTTTAATGTAACGTCCTTTTCTATCCCTTAATCTTATCTTTTCTCCGAATTCACATGAATGTACTTCTTATCAAAACGAATTTAAAGGATATTCTTTCTTAAACTTTGATCATCATGTTTAAAACAGCCTTTACCGTTTAATAATACCATAAAGAGCATCGTGGTTTTATTTTAATGGATATTCAGGCCCGTCTCAATGGCATTGATGCAACCCAAAAATAAGAGGGCTGAAAAAAATACCGAAATTCCTGTTATGAGCCTGACGGCGGGAAGTTGTCCCGGTAAGAAAGAAGTAAGAAAGAAAAATGCCTGCAAGCCGGAAGGCCAGGCTTTTTAACCAAATTTTATTAAAACATACCCTCTCTGGGATAATTCAAGAATGGTTTGGCATATAAATCAAAAAAAAATTAAATAATAAACTATTATGTAAAAAATATAGTATATTTTTAGCTTTTGATATTGAATTTATGGATGATTTTATCAATGAACTGCAATTAAAAATCGAAAGACTGGAAAACGAAATCAATTTCAAGAACGCACTGATCTCGATATTGTCTCATGACTCAAAGGAACTGTTTGGAAATTTTCTCTGGCTTATAGAAGCACTGGAAGAAAAGACCATAAGTGAGGAGGATTTTTTTAAGTTGCTGCCGCAGGTAAAAAGCGATGCCCGGAAGAATCTGCAATCTGTTCAGGACAGCGTTGCCTGGCTGAGAACACAATACGGGGATTTTAAGATTAAACCTGTTAAAATGATGGTGACGGATCTTTTTCACCATTTGGAAGAAAAATACGCTGCCAGATTAAGAGAAAAAAACATTAAGTTTCATTTTAAGGGAGATCGCCATACAGTTCTTACAAACGATCGCGTGCTGCTCGAATATGTTTTAGACAAAATTTTTGACAATGCGGTAAAATACTCCCTGCCGGGACAAGACATTTATTTAGAAGGAGGTGCCAAAGGTGATCAGGTCGTTCTTTCCGTGGCTGATTCCGGAACGGGAATGAATGAAAAGTATTTATCGGCAGTCTACACTTATGATAATCCCGTGTTTCTGGGGACTGCGGGCGAGAAAGGAGCTGGATTAAGTCTGAAGATTGTAAAACATTTTATTTCCCTGATGGGCGGAAATATCGACATCATTTCATCTGAAGATAATGGGACAACAGTTTCCCTTTTTTTACCTAATTTTATAGAATGAAGGAGTTAAAATCAAATATCCGTATTGTGGTAGCAGATGATCACGGTATTGTCCGGATGGGCCTGATACAAACGATCCGACGACTCAGGCCCGATGCCATCATTTCCGAAGTAGAGGATTATAAATCGCTGTACAGGGTAATTCTGAACGAAGAACTGGATCTGGCGATTATGGATGTTAATATGCCTAACGGTACTGTTCAGGAAGCAATAGATTATATAAAAATCCGCCAGCCTGAATTAAAAATCCTGATTTTTTCTTCACAGGACGAAGAGCTGTATGGCATGCGTTACTTAAAAATGGGTGCCGGCGGCTATCTGAGCAAACAAAGTTCCACCGAAGTCATTGAGGCTGCTTTAACGGCAATGCTCAGTAAGGGCAGATATATAAGTGACAATATAAAAGAAGCTGTTTTTTTAGAATCATTAACCGGTGCGGCAAAAGACTCTCCCTTCGAAGCGCTGTCAGACCGCGAGCTGCAGATTGCCAATAAGCTTGCAGAAGGCCTTCCCCTTAAAGAAATTTCCAATCAGCTGAATCTTCATTCATCGACGATCAGCACGTATAAAAACAGGATGTTTGAGAAGCTGAAGATACGGTCCATCCCTGAATTGGTAGAAATTCTCAGGCTGTATAATCAGTAAACATCCTGTTATTTTCCGATTTGTCATCCCAAGGAACCTGGGGGGATTGTATACCTCATTATCAGATTTTCCGTCCACGGCTCCGGGGGATGCGCGAAATAACCTGGTACGGGCAGAACAGGAAGATCTGCCCATCATCTTCCCCAAAAACCAGTCTGCTTAACTTATGTAATTTTATTGTATCAACCCCTTAATTATTTTCAATCCTATCCTTATTTCTTCACTTATTTCCTTATCAAGCGATGTACAATCCAAATTCTTACTTAATTTTATTTCCCATTCCTTCGCACATTCCGATAGCCTGAAAAGCCCTGCTGTTCCTGCGGTCCCCTTCATCTTATGAAGAATTACCCCTATATCTGCTCCATTGTTGGCACGGTGTGCAATTTTAATGTCTTTCATTGCCTGATCCAGCTGCTGAACAACGAGGTTCAGAAACAAATTCCGAAATTCGACATCATCGCCTATCTGTCCATTGAGCATATGCATGTCAATATATTCATCCAGAGCAACTGGGCCTGCAGTACCGCCAGATTTACCCATGACAGGAAGATATTTTTTCAACATTGCTTCCAGATCGTTTTGTTTTAAAGGTTTTGGGAGGAAATCATCCATCCCGCTGTCCAGGCATTTTTCTTTTTCACCCAGTACATTTCCGGCTGTAACCCCTATAATCGGAACAGCTTTGTATCCTGGCAGCAGGCGAATTTGTTTTGTAGCCTCCATACCGTCCATTACCGGCATCTGCACATCCATCAGGATGATGGAAAATTGTTTTTTTCTGCACCGTTCTAAAGCTTCAAGTCCATTTACCGCTTCTGTAAGATCAAAACGGGACGAAATTGCTTTCATTATTCTGTTGTTCAGAACCATATTTACGGGGTTATCATCCACGAGCAATACATCCATTTCATTAAAAACAGATCCATTGTCTGTACCCATATCTTTTACAACAGGTTCATCTTTAAAACTATTCTTCTCCACACGATTGAGCGTTTTGTACAGTTCATCGGATTTAATAGGTTTCATCAGGAAGTAAGAGTTATCTTCTTTCCGGAAGGAATTGATGACATCGTGCTCTTCGGAAGAGGTATGGAGAATGACCAGAGGAGAAACCTCATTGCGTTGGCTGAACAGCTCTTTAATTTTATCTATAGTATCCAGACCCGATATAACCGGCATATGATAATCCATCAGTATCACATCAAAACGTTCCCCTCTCAATAACATTTGCAGTGCTTCCGTACCACTCGCTGCAAGCACAGATTCTACATTCTTATAGGCAAGCATATGCTTCAGGATAATTCTGTTTGCTTCATTATCGTCAACAACAAGGACCCGTTTTATCGAAAGGAGTTTATTTTCGTCTTTTATTTCGGACGTTTCGTACGGAACCTCTATGTCAAAGAAAAATACCGATCCCTTTTCCGAAGCGCTGATTAAGGAAAGGTTGCTTTGCATATACCCCAAAATATTGTTTGATATGGTGAGCCCAAGGCCCGTTCCGCCATATTGCTTGCTGATCGAGCTGTTTTCCTGCGTAAAGGCATTAAAAATGTACTTTTGTTTATCCTGCGGGATTCCTATTCCTGTATCTCTTACTGAAAAACGTAATTTAATATTCTGCTCGTCAATGTTCAACTTTTCAACCTTAAGTTCAATTTCACCTTCTTTTGTGAACTTAACGGCATTGCCGAGAAGATTAATCAGAATCTGCTTCAGCCTTGCTCCATCTAAAAATAAGGTTTTCGGAAGTCCCGGCTCGATATTAAGGAGCAGCTCAATATTCTTTTTCTGCGACTGGTACAGAATCACATTGATCACCTGGCTTACCATGTCATACACATCGTAAGGTTCTATCAGGAGTTCCAGCTTACCGGATTCTATCTTAGAGAAATCAAGAATATCATTGATGATGTTAAGCAGATTTTCTCCTGATTCATTGATGTAATTCAGATATTGAGTCTGTATTTCATTCAGCGGTGTCCTGAGGAGGAGGTCTGAAAAACCAATAACCCCATTTAAAGGCGTCCTGATCTCATGACTCATATTGGCCAGAAATTCGGATTTAGCTTTGCTGGCTATATCTGCAGTCTCCTTTGCATTTTTCAGTTCTTCATTGATCTTTACGGCATGGGTAATATTCTGTACGGAAATAATGATCCCCCCTACTTCGTCTTTTGTAAGATACCAGGGTCCGACCTTAAGGTCGTAATGCTGGATTTCTTCTTTTCCTTCGACCTTTATTGTAAAATCACTGTTAATGTAAGTTTCCCCCAACAGCGCATTCTTATAGATCTCTTTTCCTTCTCCGGGAATATCAGGTGATATAGCGAAAAGGTTATTACTGATAAGGTCTACATTATTCATACTGAATTCCTCTCTCCATCTGCTGCTTACGGCAACATAGTTGAGGTCTTTATCAAACATGGCCAGAGGAACAGGGACATCAGTGGCAAAGGACTTCATGATAGCCTCCTTCCGGGTGACTTCCAGAAACATTTTTTTTAAGGCATCAATATCCTGAATGGTTCCGAAAACCCTTTTGCAGGTATCCCCTTCAAATTCGGGAATACCTTTTACTCTTACCCAGATCGTAATGCCGTCATTACGCAAAAGCTGAAGCTCCTCATCAAAAGCAATTCCCTGTTGTATTGCACTGTTAAATAGATGTCTTATTCTCTCCCCGCTTTTTCCCTGATAAAATTCAAGGGCATTTTCAAAGGTGGGCTGGAAACTATTTTTTACTTTATGAATTTCTCTTGTACATTGAGACCAGAAGAGCTTTCCGGTCTCTCTATTGACTTCCCAGCCTCCCACCTGGGCGACCGAGCTTGTTTCCTCAAGCATTTCCTTCGTGTAAGACAGATCTTTTTCCAGCTTAGCCCGCCGGATAAGGTCGGATTTTAGTTGTATATAGACAAAAACGGTTGTACCAATGGCTGCTAAGGCAGAAAAGATGATGAATAAAACAGTCCAGTTGGAAGACCTGTTCAGATATTTATTTTTTATGGTAAGCTGAGCCTCCTCGTATTTTACGAATTTCTCAACCAGCAGGCGGCATCTGTCCATAGCTCTCTTGTCCTGTATAAGTCTATCCGGGGTTATCAGGATTCCCTTTTTACGGTTCCCGATAAGCAGTGCATACCCTTTCATCATCATTTCTGAAGTACGCAGCAGTTCATGCAGGACCTTAGTCTGATGTTTATCGCTGAGATTAAGCCTGGTGATCCTAGAAGCAAGCAGCGGATATTCATTCCTGCCTTCATTGAAAGGTTCAAGAAAATTGTTCCGGCCGGTGAGCTGATATCCCCGATTGCCGGTTTCTGCATCTAACAGGGTATTTAAGACATCTTTTACCAAACTGATCGATTCCTTACTCTTTAATAAACTTTCCCTGTTCTCCATCTGCTTACGGATGCTTATATAAGATGCTACAGAACTGGCAATCAGCAGTATCAAAGAAATTAACACACCTATCTGAAGATTTCTTATAATTTTTTTCGGCATTGAATAGCAGTTTAAGGGTCAGGGATTAAAAGTAGGTCATTTTATAATGAGTAACAAATTAATTTAAAAAAATGGACATGATATGCATCAATATACTTTATTTTTTGTGAAATCTATCTAAATAAGAACGCCAGAGCAGGGCAAGGACAGCTAAAACACCGGATATTATTCCTATCCAGGGAGCAATTGATATTCCGTACCGGCTAATAAAAATCCCCCGAAGGCTGTTCCTGAAGACACCCCTGAATTCCCGGATGAGGTCTGGAGACTGTCGGCAATTTTTTTTGCATGGGGTGCCGCGGAAATCATATAACCCCACCCTGATCGGAAAAAAGATGCATGGCGATCTCTAGCTTCTCTTCGTAGTCAAATTTTTTTTCTCGGCATGATCCTGCAAAGGCACGATATTAAACCGAACGGTTTAAATAAAAAAATAACTTTGTTATTATGCCTGTCGTTCTTTCAGAATGTATTTATGATGGTCATTTGAGATCAAAGTAAAAGCTATCTTTTAACCTTCAGTTTACCATCCGATGCTTAAATAAAAATCTTTAATACTTTGAAAAAAGAAGATTGTTGAAACTCTTATTGTGCTTATTATTGTGTAGGTTTACAGCCCATACCTATGGGTAGTCTACTGAGATTTGATAGCTTTGCAGAATGAATGAATTTATAAATTTCCTGTTGCAATTTGGACATCTTACCCAACAGCACATTGACTTGATCAAAAGTAAATCAACAAATTTAGACCTTGAAAAAGGAACTTATTTTTGGGAAACGGGGAAAAATTCAAAATATGTCGGGTTTGTGACAAGCGGAATTCTCCGGGTGTATTACTGCAATGAGGAGGGTAATGAATTTACCCATTACTTTGTTGAAGAAAATCACTGGCTTTCAGATTGGGATCATCCGGATAAAAGTGTTCACCCCATAGCCAACCTGCAAGCCATTACAGACTGTTCATGTATCGTTTTCTTAAAAAAAGACTGGAGCGAACTATTAGATGCTGTCGCTGAATTAAATACCATCATTCAAAAAATAATTATAAAACATAAATCCAAAAAGCTGGAAAGAAGAAGTTCCCTTATTTCAGAAGACAACACTCAGCGATACCTGTCTTTTCTGGAACAATATCCAAATATGGTTAATCGCATTCCTCTTTCCTATGTGGCATCTTACCTGGGCATGAAACAGCAGTCTTTAAGCAGAGTGAGAAAAAATATACGGTGATTACTTTTTCACAAATGTGAAAAAATTTTATTTTTTATCGGGGCAGATTTGTAATGTTAAACTTTTAAATATAAAAAATGAAAAAAGTATTGATTACAGGAGCCAATAAAGGAATCGGATTTGCTACGGCAAGACAGCTTCTGCAAAGAGGATTTTACGTATATCTCGGCTGCCGGAGCCAGGAACGGGGCTTAGAGGCCTTGCAGCTGTTACAGTCCGAAGGACTGACCCATAGTGAAATTGTACAAATTGATATTACCCAGGATGAGTCTGTAAAAGATGCCCGGATCCGGCTTGGGAAAAAGACAGATAAGCTGGATGTGCTAATCAATAATGTAGGCATCACCGGAAATATGCCGCAAGACGCCCTCCGTGCAACAGTTTCAGAATTTGAAGAAGTATTCAATACCAATTTATACGGAACCTTGAGGGTCATTCAGTCTTTTACCGATTTGCTGGAAAGATCGCAGGAACCACATATTATTAATATCAGCTCAAGTATTGGATCATTGACGCTTCATAACGATACCCGTTGGAAATATTATGAAAACGCCAATCTCTTTATGGTATATGCTGTTTCAAAGGCCGCACTTAATATGTACTCCATTTCGCTGGCCAACCAACTTCCAAAGTTTAGGGTTCATCTGATTGACCCGGGATTCATAAAGACTGACCTTACCAATAATCAGGGCACCGGTACGCCTGAGCAAGCGGCAACGACGATCGTCCATACGGTGCTGGATAAAAATGTCCCGACAGGGAAATTTATAAGTGAGGATCACGGTTCCGGCACCAATGAATGTCCGTGGTAAGAATTGGTAAATCTGAAAGTCGAAAACAGGGAGTATATTGGAAGCCACTGATGTATACTTACCGGTCAGCTGTTAAAAAAGAATATTTGCTGATATCTGCTTACGGTATTTAAAACACAGCATCGGATAATCCGGTGCTTTTCTTATTATCCTCTGAGCGTTTTCTGAGATGCTCCCCGCTTGCCCGAGCGTCCCGCCCGTGCATTTTTTTGCAATATGACATTCTTTTCTAAAGCATCAGTTGCTTTTTCTAATCATATTTCACCAGCCCTGTCCTCAAATATTTTTACCACAAAATAGAAGAGGACTGAATCAGCCCTCTTTTCAATTTTGTTATTTATGTAGCGTAGTTGTACTTAATCAGCTTACGCGAGCGCCATGCTAGTACATCATTTTTAGAACATTCAAATTAAAAATTAAAGGTATAGAAGATATTGAATGTCCTTCCTCTTCCTTTATAGCTGAATAATTCCGGAAGGCCGTACGAAGAGTACAGTACCTGCGAACGCTTGCTCCAGATGGTCTGATAATCCGTGTTGAACACGTTCTGGATTCCAAGGTTAATTTTTCCCCAATGGAACTGATATCCCACCAATACATCAGAAGTATTATAACCTTCAATTTCATTATTGATGTCATCCCTTAACTTGAAGTTCTGCAGGGACTGGAAGCGTAATGACCACCTGCTGATATTGTAGCCGATAAAGGATACCAATTTAGAAGGGGACGCATTGTAGATCTCCTGTTTCTGCCACTCTTCCTTATTATATACCTGGGATTGAATCAGCAATCCGCTGGCACCGAAATAGACGCCGTTATTCATGCTGTAGGAAATTTCTGCCTCGATTCCGGTATTCCTTAATTTCAGATCACTGACGAGGATCTGTAATGTAGTTCGGTCTACGGTAATATTTTTATCGGAAGTACTCAGGAAGCCGGCAACCTGTGCCTTTAACCCACCGCTGCTGATCCGGTATCCCAGCTCAAACTGATTCGTCTTTACCGCCTGTAAAGGCTGTTCCTGTACATTGATGCTTGACGTGATATCCCAGTTTCCGGTAGCGGTGTTAAGCTTATACACCCCGATTCCATAGTATTTGGAAGGATCGGCTAAGCTTACCCCTTGGGAAAAGGTTCCCCAGGCCTGATGCTTTTCGTTGAATCTATACAGCAGCCCTGCATTAAATAAGGTTACCTTATAGGAACTTTCTCCTCCCGGAATGGCAGAGGCAGATGTGCCGTATCCCATAGCGACCTGAGTCTGCTGCTGGGACCCCACAAAATCATCCACTTTAACGTCAATATTCTGGTACCTGATTCCTCCGTTCCACTGTAATTTCGGTAATATATTATATTTTGCCTGAATATATCCTGCGTAACTTTCAGAATGGTTCGTAGGATATCTTCCGAGGCTGTATTTCGTCTGATTGACCAGGCCGCCGCTGGACATGGTGAGATCCGGGTCATATACGGACTGATTTCCTTCAAACCGCTCAAGATCAACGTCCACCCCATATGTAAAGTTCAGGCTTTTCCAGGATTTGGACAATAATGCCTTTACCCCTGAATAATAGGTATTCTGCTGGGAAGAAGACATGTAAGAAGTATTAGCGGGCAGCTTTACTGTTCCGGGAAAAGGATAAAAGCCTAATTTTTCACCTCTTGCCGCAAACTGAATATACAGATCCTGATTCCCCAGAATGTTGCTCCCCCTATATGTTACCGTTCCCATATACCGTTCCGTACCGATATTTTTATCGGAAGAGAAACCGTCTCTCATTTCCAGCAGGCCTGCATTTTTCGTTTTGAAAGCGGCAATGTCCTGACCTAAGTATAAGCTCCGGTCTCCGTTAAATTTAGAATTATAGTATTGAACGGAAGCTGTAACCGTATGATGATGATTAAATTTATACCCTCCGGTGGCAAGTATGTCCAATGATTGATTGTACTGAAGATCGGTTTGGGTAATATCCGTAAAAATCTGTTTCCGGTCTGCTCCGTACGCCCCTCCATTCTGCTGGTAAGCAATACCCAGTCTTCCAAAAAGTTTCTTCCCTTTTACGGCCAGGGACTGCGCTGCACGCAAATCATGGTCCTCACCGCTTATAAAGCCGCTGCGGAGACCCACCTCCGTTTCTCCGCTGATCCCGCTTTTCGAAGGGATTTTAGTAATGATATTGATGATTCCCCCTGTCGCATTTCCTCCATAAATGGAACTTGCACCGGAAAGCACCTCAATTCTTTCGATGTTGAAAGGGTCGATTGCATCCAGTTGGCGGCTGATGGTACGGATGCTGTTCAGGGACACCCCATCAATCATGATTAAAGCAGACCGCCCGCGCATATTCTGCCCGTAATTGGTCCTGCCCTGAGGACCGATATCGATACCGGGAACCAGAATAGATAACATTTCTTTAATAGGAAGCCCGCTCTTGACCTGTTCCTGGATTTTCTCTTTCTGAACGACCCAGACTGTTCCGGGGATTTCCGAAATTTTCGTAGGTTTCCTGGAGGCTACAATGACTACATCTTCAATATTTCCTGAAGCCAGTGAGTCTGTAGTGGTTTGGGAAAACACAACACCTGAGATCAGCAAAACGACCGGAGTAAAATATTTCTTCATCTTAAATCAGCAAATTTCCGCAAAAATAATTTTTATTTAGAAGAAGTAAAAATAAGACAGTATGATATTTTTCATTTGTGGAAATATTAAGATGTATGGTTGGTTTGCGACTTAAAAGTTTATGCCGTCTCTTGATATTCTATATATAAATGCCCGGAAGTAAAATGATGATACTTCCGGGCATTTTATATATCTGATACAGCTATTAAGATGCTTCAAATGGTTGCCTCAGGATAAGTAATGTATCCGTTTTCCTCCCCTGAATAATAGGTATCCCTGTCACTTTCTGACAAAGGTACCCCCTGTTTAAATCTTTCAACCAGATCCGGGTTGGCAATAAAAGGCTCTCCGAAAGATACCAGATCCGCATTACCCTCTCTTAGAATTGCATCGGCACTATCCTTGGAGAAACCTGAGTTGGCCAGAATCCTTCCATGATAATGCCTGCGGAAATGAGCAAAATAATTATCCTGCAATGCTTCCACAGGTGTACCCGTCAAATCTTCTGATGGTCCTACGATATGTACAAAAGCCAAATTATAATGGTCCAGTTGATGTAAAATATACCGGAATAAAGGAATGGTTTCTTCGTCGGGTTTCACAATCCCTACACTGCTCAGCATCACGGGGCTGAACTTTATCGCAATACGGGTACTGTCCCAAACTTGAGTGACTGCCTCCAATATTTCAAAAATGATGCGGGCACGGTTTTCAATAGTTCCGCCATATTCATCCGTACGCTTGTTGGTGGCAGTACTGAGAAACTGTGGAATAAGCATCCCTGCGATAGCATGGATTTCAATACCGTCAAAACCTGCATCTTTTGCATTCATGGCAGCATGCTTATAATCCTCTATCGTCTGATGGATCTCAGCGACCGTCATTTCACGGGGTGTTACGGTTGCTTTAAAGCCTTCCGGAGTAAATGACTGTGATTCTATATTAACTGCCGATGGCCCGACAGGAGGTTTACCTTCCTGTAAATCGGGATGCGCTCCCGCACCGATATGACCCAGCTGTAAAAAAATCAAGCCACCTTTGTCATGGACGGCTTTGGTGACTGTTTTCCAACCTTCCACCTGCTCTCCTGTATAAATACCCGGAACGTTAATAAAGCCGATTGATTGCGGATTTACCCAGGTGCCTTCGGATACGATCAATCCGGCAGAAGCACGTTGCGCATAATATTCCGCCATCATGGCCGTTGGGATCAGGTCCGGATTGGTAGCCCTTCCACGGGTTAAAGAAGCCATAACCACTCTGTTTTTTAATTTGAGATCTCCTAAATGATATGCCTCCAGAAGAGGTTGTGAGGTATTTTCCATCTGTTTCTATATTTATTAAACAGCGGCAAAATTCGTCCAATAACGATAAAATAACAATATAGGGGAAATTAATACCCTGGGGATAAATTTATCCCTATATAGCTTTCGGATATATGACGTATTTTTGTACAAATGTCATTTTATGTACGAAAGAAAAATTCCGCTTACGATTGACTGCGGCCTACATTTGACGAGGGAAATCCTTAACGGCAAATGGAAACCGGCATTGCTCAATGCCATTTCATTAGATATTAAGAGGCCCAGTGAAATGTTGAGAATGCTTCCGGGGGCGACCCGCCGTGTCTTAAACGTACAACTGAAAGAACTTGAGGACCATGGGATCATCAGAAAGAAAACCTATCCACAGTTGCCTCCCAAGGTTGAATATTCACTTACCGAGATAGGCTGGTCTCTAATGCCGATTATTGATGCCATGAATGCCTGGGGTGATGATAATCGGGACTTTCTGGAAAAAGTTATTGCTCAGGATCCAAAAGTCAAGGAAGTATTAAAGTCACCTTGCGGGCTCATGCAGACAAAAAAGTAAATAAAATAAAGCAGACATAAAGTCTCCTGGCTTGATGCCTGCTTTACGAATGTTATTTTACGACCGTTGCTTCAAGCTCGATGGTTAATGTTGCAAAGAGTCCTTTAACTTCAAGCAATGTGGTTGCCTGCTGTATGCCATATTTCATTAGAAACGGCACATAAACGTCCATACAGGTATTAAAAAAACCGTTGGTGTCAGTTGTATAAATATTTAATCTGACCATGTTTTTACATTCATACCCCGATTCTTTAACGAGTTGTTCAAGATTGGCGATAGCCTGTATTAGCTGACTTCTCATATCCGCTGAACTAGGGACACCGTTAGCATCAATGGCTGCCTGTCCTGAACAGTACAAGGTACCTTCCGGCTGTTTAACTTCTACGGCCTGTACAGAATTTGTGTTTTTACCCCAAGCCCAAGGGTCGAATGTTGTCTTTTGCATTTTGCTATTTTTATTTGTGAGCAGCAAAGGTAAAATGCAGTTGTGACAGCCCTATGTCAGGGGTAAAACCTCTAATAAAATTTATCGAAATATTGCTGTAAGGTCATTTTATGCGGTTCAAATTTCTCTGTCAGAACCTGTATCCTTAACATCCTGTCTAACCGAAAATACCTGAATTCTTTTCTCAAACGGCACCAGGCTATCAGAAGCCAGTTTTCTGTTGTACTGATCAATGCAAACGGCTCAACAATACGATCTGAAAAAGAATCATCTTTGTTTACATAGTTAATGCGTACCTGAAAAAAGTTGGTCAATGCATATTGTAATTCAGAGATGTAGCTGCTGTTTCTTTCTCGGTTTATATTTTGGTTAAAACGGGTCCGGTCGCTCAGCAGATTAGCCTTGTCTTTGCCGGACTCCCGTAAGATTGCCTTGATTTTATCGATCGCTTCACAATAATCCTGCACAAAAGACCGGTCTCTGTTCTTTAAAACCAATTGTTCTGCGAGAACCAGTGCATTGGCCTGCTTTTCCGTAAACATCAGCGGAGGGATTCTGTAACCTTCCATCATGGTATACCCTCTCCCTTCCTCAGTCAAAACAGGGACACCCGCCTGTTCCAGCGCTCTGATATCCCGGTATATCGTCCTTACACTAACGTTGAACCTTTCAGCAAGATCCGCTGCAGTGATAAGCCGCTTTGACTGCAGTTGTGTAATAATTGCGGTAAGTCTTGAAAGACGTTTCGTATCCTGGTCGCCCATCTTAAATAATGCTTATGAACAGCTAAAGCCTGCTACTATTGTTTATGAGAGTACTTGATATTTATCATTATGCCGGTATCCGGAGTTCCGTTTCCAATTAGCGTATCCATTCGTTCTCTGCTTGCGTGAGCCATGGTATGCCATTTTATATTATTGTGTTCTTTCATTCAATCCGGTCCAGTTATGAATTGCAAATTTAATCATGAAGTATCCCTATGCAACAAAATTCAATAGAAAATTACGTAGGTCAAATAAAGCAGAAGTATTAGAAGATATTATTGATTAGAAATAAGTAATATCAGTTTTACACATTAAGCACCTTGTAGGTCATGATTATATTTCACATCAGGAGAAATGATGCAATATACCTCAGTGATAATACCGCACTCTCCTGCTCCGGTGAGATTGTCGATCTTCGTTAAAATAAATCCTGCTGTTTCTAAGGTCATAAAAAGCACAGCATCAAAAGTTTGACCAGTTCTTACATCTTATAATGGGCATCATCGGTCTTTATGTTTCATTGTATCGGCTACTATACTTTTAATTTTACTTCCGGTCAGAACAAAGGGGAGAATTCCAACCAGCAGCGATACCCAGAACCATGAAGGATGAATAGTGCTTATCCACAGCCATGTTACGATCAGGATTAAGCTGGTTCCCGTTATATACTGCTCCCTTTTTTCCCCGCCGCATAATGATATTACAATACCTCCTGCGATACAGCTAAGGTAAACGCACCCCAATTTGATGATAAGCTGAATGATATCGTAAGAAGTCCAGGTAGCCCGGTCAAACAGCTGCATCGAAGCTGGAAAGAAAATGCCCTGTATTTTGGCAAATACCGAACTTAAAAGACCAATGGTTCCAAATCCGATGATGATGGAAAATATTTTTTTGAAGTTCATCACTTAGCTGATTTTAAAATTCAGCTGATCTTCGGTGAGTACGATCGGATCAGTCATTATCTTCTTAAGTTCGATGTCAGAGGCTGCCCTGAAAGTATGGACAAACTGATCAAGCCGCTGCGCATCAGCAGGGATAAAAGAGGAGGCATTATTTCTGGCATTATCCTGAAATTTATGGATGATAGGCTGCATCAGTATATTGTAATTGTTGCAGGCGGCTCTCAGGCCATCAGGTGTTTGGCCGATAAAATGCGACAATGCCTTCGCTCCATAGATTGAAAGCGATGCCCCCATTCCGGACAGTGCAGTGGGACAATATCCTGCGTCACCCAGCAGAACCATATTTCCATTGACCAGGTCAGGAGCTTCTACCATGCCCATCTTATCGACGAACATGATGCCTTCTTCAGCAAAACGATTGAGCAGATCCTTTACCTCTGCGCTATAATGACTGAAAGAACGTCGCAACAGTTCCGCCGGTTTTTCTTTCATTGTCGCAAGATCACCAGTATGGTGAATATAGCACTGGACGGCAATTTCATTGTTTGCAATCGGGTAAACAGAGAGCATCTTATCCACGTCGATATAAATTTTAAAATCGCCCACATTATAGGAGTGTGCAGTCCGGAGTCTTCCACCCATATAGAGCGTATTAAAATCTTCTATTTGTGAATTTGTGAAATAACGTTTCCGTGTTGGAGAACGTAAGCCTTCAGAAACAATAATAAGATCAGCTTCCATCCTGCGCCCGTCAGAGAATGTTACTTCGCTTGTATCACCTGTTGTAGTGATGTCGGAAATCGTTGTGTTGAAAAGTACATTTACCTGATCTTTTAAGCAGCCATATAAAACGTTATGAAGACGGCCCCGGGAAATCAGTACCGAACGTTCAATATTCCGATTCATTTTCTCATAGCTGATCCGCTGGATAACCTGCTCATCTCTTTCTAAAAAACTTACCGACTCGGATGGAGAAGATGCCGCCTGCAGTTCTTCCGTCAAGCCGAGCTCTCCCATGATCCGGACGCCGAAACTTTTCAGGGAAATCAGAAAACCTGCCTTCGTAAAGGATGGAGCTCTGTCGATCACCACCACATGATGCCCTTGTGCTGATAATAATTTTGCGGCAGTCAGTCCTGCAATTCCTCCGCCTGATACCAAAATATTTTTTTTCATTTTTATTAACTTTTAAATTCTTATTGCAAAATTAGTTTTACATTTAAGGATAAAATAGTCCTTTTCGTCATAAAAATAGTCCAGAAAAAAAAATGAATTTAACCGATAACAAGAAGCAGATGCTTGACCTGGCAGAGAAATTGGGAATGCCGGCATCCGAATTTAGTGATACTCTGGATCTGTTACGGCTGAACGAGATCCATATCGTCGATATGCTTCCGGAAATGCTGCTGATGATCCGGTCTGTGATTGCAGAAGAAACATTTGTATACAGAAGAAAACCTGTTGATGATCTTGGAAGAGGCCTGCTTTTTTCTTTCCAGAATATATTTAGTCATTCTTCCGACGATCATGTATATCAATATCCTGAAAAATCCCTCCAGGCAAGGCCTCACATCCGTATCACACCTTTTCACCTGGAAAGTGAAGTCGTATTTCCTAAAGGACTTACCATTACCCAGATTACGATACTGATCGAGCTCGATTTTCTCAAAAATTTTATCGGCAAAGATCAGGAGACATTCGGCTATCTTTTCAATGATGAAAAGACATTATTGATCGAAGAGTTTATGTCACCAGAGGTGGCCGACCTTGTTAATGAGATTGCCGGAACTCCGGCGTCAGGTACACTTTCTGAGGCTTATTACAAATTAAAAGCACTGGAACTGTTGTATCTTCTCTTTAAAAACCTTTCCCGGCGACAGCATATCAAATATCAAAGTCTCCGTAGTGATGAGATAGCAGCTGTTTACCGTGTCAGGGATGCGATTTCATTTTCTCTTGACAATCCCCTGACACAGGATGAACTTGTAAAAATAAGCGGGATGAATATCCTTAAACTCAGAAAGCTTTTCACGCAAATCTTCGGGAAGGGCATCTACGAGTATGGTCAATACCTAAGAATGCAGGAAGCAGCCCGCTTGATGCAGGAAAAACATCTTTCAGTTTCTGAAACCGGATATCAGTTAGGTTTTACTAATCTGAGTTATTTCGGGAAATTGTTTGAGCAGCATTTCGGAATGAAACCTAAGAAATGGAGCGCTCAGCACCGGTTGAAAGACAACTAGGTATCTGTCTAATAATCAACAAGTAATTTAGCGGGGATAATTTTCCCATTCATCGTTTTTTGAGAATGGATTTCATCCTTAACGGTTGGCTATTGCCGAAGGCGGGAATTTCCGGCACCAAAGTTTAATAGGAGAATACAATGCTGAGCCTTATACAAATTCCCAATTTGAAGCCCTTCAGCCCTGCTTTTGGAAATACCTTGTGACAGGGTGTTTTGATGCTCTTGTCCAGCTTACCGTAATATAGTATGAATAAGGTTCCATACTCATGTTATATTTAGGCAATGCAATTATCTCAAGGAATCTCAATGCATCTTCAATAATGTATGGACTTGTACTTTCTTCCGGTTTCCGATCTTTATAAAGAAAATATCGAATCAGCTCGGCCATAACAGCCGGCCGATTCAATTTAATATCAACAGTTTGCTGCTCATTAACCGGGTATGGCTGATGATCAGGTGAAGGAGATTTATACTTATACAACCCAATTACCATCATCCGGACAACCTACGCACCATTTTTCTTTTTCCGTATTGGACTTAAGAGCTAAATTATCCTATCCCCGAAACAAAAGTTGAAGGAGAATTTTTATGTCCTTCAAGATAAATCACAATCTTTTCACTGCATTTGCGTATTTGTGATTGTTAAATGAACATACAGCCTCTTCCATAAGTAATCTTATTGTCATTTTAATTTCCGTAATATATTTTGTGTCATGAACGGTCTTTTTTAAATGCGCTGCAGTTCAGATTTACGCATTGCATCAATCTGGCTTTTTAACTTTCGTAAAGGCAGCATCACGGTATTTGCCTGCCCCTTATGAAGAAACGTTCATAAACAGTCTGTGTCACGAGTTTATCATTTCCTATTTTATATCAAACCGGCTATAAATTTATTTACATGACTTGAATATTCATCTCTATTTTTTAGATTTCCGTGACCGCCATCGGTTATAATTACTAATTCCTTATTTGCCGTTTTTAAATTTGAGTGTATTCTTTCCGCATGAT
Source organism: Chryseobacterium sp. SN22 (assembly GCF_008329705.1). Taxonomy (GTDB): domain Bacteria; phylum Bacteroidota; class Bacteroidia; order Flavobacteriales; family Weeksellaceae; genus Chryseobacterium. The sequence goes on from NZ_VTSX01000011.1 coordinate 42,874, forward strand.
CAACAGTTATGATATCATCGGATGCCCCGTGGATAATTAAAGTAGGGATATCAATCTCTTTTGCTCTCTGTCCTGTGTTCAGTATGAAATCCGGGGCATTGTCACCAAATATCCCGATCTCGGCAATTGAAGAATACGGGCTTTCCAGTATGAGCGCTTTTGCTTCTCGCTTAGTTGAAAGATACGCAGCTTGTGAAGTTCCCATTGAGTACCCATATAAAATTATATTCCCGGGGGTATATCCCAGACTCAGAGCATAATCAAATATTTTCTCCGAATCCGCATACATGCTTTCTTCACTTTCTATATGCCCCGTTGATTTACCAAACCCTCTGTAATCAAATGTCAGCACGTTATAATTCCAATGAAGTATTTCGGAATGGTTATCAAGAAAATTCTGTAAATTTTTAGCATTTCCCTGAAAATACAGAAGCAGGGTTGGTTCGCTGCTATATGTAAAATGGATACCATGTAGATTTATGCCTGATTCAATATTTATAATTACTTTTTCCGATTGATCTGGCAGTGTAAAAGGGTAATCCTGGTCTAACTTAACAGGTTCAAAAATCAGGTCAGTTTGTTTTTTAATGTTCATAATTTATTGTAAATACGTTAGTTCTGTAATAATATAGCAGCGTTTTTCATGGCTATTTCAATCGGCCAGTTTTTTTTAAAAATTTTACTTTCCACACTGGCAGCTTCATAAAGGAGATATATACTGTCTGCTTTTTCAGATGCTTTATGCATATCAGAATAAATTTGTGAAGTAAAAGTGTAAAGAAGCTCTCTGAATTTTTGTTTGTGAGCAACTGCGCCCCTAGTTATCTTCTCATCCTGATCAGTAATTTCTGTGATAATGTTGATTATACGGCAACCATTGTAGTGATTTTTTTTTGCGTGCCCAGAAAGAAAAGTGAATATGGCTAATAACTTTTCTTTTGGGCCTGTATGGTTGCTGATTTCCTGCCTAACTTCTTCAAACCATATATGACTCGCATTTTCAACGTATGCCAGACCAAGTTCGCTTTTTGATTTGAAATGATTGTAAAGACTGCCTTTTGCAACATTCGCTTCCGCTATAATCTGATTAATACCTGTTGACTGATATCCTTTGTAATAGAAGAGTGAATCAGCTGTATCTATTATCCTCTTTCTTGTATCCATGCGGCAAAGTTAAACAAATAATTCAAAAAATGAACAAGTCTGTCTATTTTTAATAAATATTCATGTTCAGATTAAAGCTAAAATTCAAAGCCGTTTTTATGCCGCCGCTCAATTTCCTCTTGTGTGGCCGGAAGCAGCTTTTCGAGCATCAGCAATGCCCTTGCCTGCACTTCTTCAACAAAAGGACGCAAGTCCCTATTATACATTTGGAAAGCCTGCTGAAAGTCGTGACGGTTTTTTTCAAAAGCATCGGCCAGGGCATCGGCACCGATGATCGCCAGCGAACCGCCCATTCCTGCGGCCGGTGAAGCGCAGTATCCCGCATCGCCCACCAGGGCTACCCGCCCTTTGGTCCAGGAAGGCATGTTGATCTGGCAAAAGCGGTCAAAGTAAAAGGAACCGGAATTTAACAGTTCTTCCGTTAATTCGGCGGCTCTCCAGCCTACCCCCTGCATCTGAGCATTCACGATCTCCTTCATCTGCTCCCGGTTACGGAAATCATAGGGAATTTCTTTTTGCGGCCTGAAGATGAAAATGATATCGGTTTTATTATGGTACGCGTACATGGAAAGGCTTTTATCCGGCTCGGCATACCATTGATACGTTCCCTCTTCGATTAACAACCTCTCGGCAACTGCAATGCAGAAATAGGGACCCGGAAATCGGGCATATCGGGTTTCTTCTCCGAACCAGATGTTCCGCACCGCAGAATGGACTCCGTCGCAGCCAAATACAAATTGAAACAGATGTTCAGTACCGTCCCTGAAGCGGACTTTTATCCCATCTCCGTTCTCGTCCAGGGTCACAACGGTATTGTTAAAGATAAAAGTTGCGGTATCTTTTACAAGATCAAACAGCATATGGAGCAGCACATCCCTTTCGATTTCAAACTCATTTTCCGGAGGTTCGCCTAGCAAAACGGTATGCCCGCTGACATCGTCAGCATTTTTAAACTCCCATTTTTCAGGGCTGATCCTTTGGGCTTTCAGCTTGTCAAGAAGCCCCATCCTTTCCATAATCCCGACGGTTTCATCCTTAATGTCCACGGGGGTACCTCCCGGTTTAAGATGGCCAGCCACTTCTATTACCGTAACTTCATATCCCATTTCTTTCATGCGGTAGGCCGTTGTAAGTCCGGCAAAGCTGGCGCCGCATACCAGCACCTTTTGATTAGGTTCCATTTTTCTGTCATTTAAATTATGTTGCAAAATTCTTCAACAAAACGGAACCCGGAAAGCAGAAAGCAGGGTAAATATTGGATTAATCGCGGTTTTTATTCCGGAAAGAAAGGGCAGACATGCCGGTGGCCCTTTTAAACAGCCTTGAAAAATAAGGATAATCGTCGAATCCCAGCTCAAAAGCAATTTCCTTTACAGACCGGTCAGTATGGTATAAACGCCGTTTTGCTTCCAGAATAATCCGGTCCCGGATGTGTCGGGAAACCGGAACGCCTGTCGTATTTTTTACACATTCGTTCAGATAAGCGGTGGAAATATGTAATTGGTCCGCATATTCACCCGGACTTTTGGTCATGCGGTGATTTTTCTCCAGCAGCCTTCTGAATGCTTTCGTAATGGTTTCGGATCTTGACAGCGCAGCTTCAGGCTTATGCTGATCCAAAAATTGCGAGATCACAAATGCAACCACAGTATTGCAGCTGTGCCGTAATAAAACATCATGAAGCTTATTGTTTTTTTGCACAGAAAAATTCAGACAGATTTCAAAAACATTGAAAAGTGTATTACTTTTTTCAGCAGTAAGAACCAAAGGCTCTGTCGGTGTGATGTCTTCGAGCAATCTGATTGAATCAGGATCCAGATTTTCATCTTTTACTGATAAAGAACAGATCGTAATATCTTCAAAATGAATGATGCGATGAACCTGGGCAGGATGCATGTATATCACAGACGGTGCACAGATCCGGTACTGCTTAAAATCAATCTCCAGATCAACGGTCCCTTTCTCCAGAATATGAAAAGTGTGCCCTTCATCGCGATGGGCATCCGGGAAATTATTTTTTTTAAAATTTATTCTTGCAACGGATATTCCACACCCATCCTCATGATCCATTGAATTTAAATAGAAGGAATTCAATTCTTTATTCATTGTAATGCGCCCATATGTTTTAGGGTTCCTGGATTTTGTAAATATAATTAGCCCCTTTCTTTTCAGCTTTATTATTGAGGTCTTCAACAGAATATTCCTGGTTAAGGATCTTGACACTTCTGATGGTCCGTATCCAGTTGAAGTTGAATGTATAGTCAATCCTTGTCGTCGAATGAGCCGGAAGTTCTACCGTTATGCTGCTGTCGTTAATAACCGTTTTAGCTAAACATTTCAGATTGTTTCTATTCTTCCTGAAATATCCGGGCTTTACAATTCCCTCTTGGTAATTGAAACGTAAATACTCATTTTTTTCATCCAGATCCCCGGAAATCTTCTTTTGATAGTTAATCGTTATGATTTGTTGCGATGACGTTAAATTTTGGATAAAAAATCCTGTAGAAATCGAGCAGCCATACAAAAGGAAAATAAAGAAAAATCCTAAACCTATTTTTATCTGTTTCATAGAACCTGTGTTTTGTTTCAGAAATTAGCACCAATTGGATATTACACAAATCTATCGTTTTCTAAACTCAACATCAATAAAATTTATTTCTTTCTGTAAATTAATTTTAGTCCGGTTATATTAATTGGGGATAGCAGCCAGCTGGGTAAAATTGCAACATAAGAAAACAATCTGCAGCGGATCTGAAACTGATTCAAGCAAACGGAAGTTTTCATAAATCACTGACACATACAATCGATATGGAGAGAAATCTTAACGTAAGTATTATAGGATCCCATATAGGGCTATTTTAATATCAAATGTATAAACTGCGTCAACCAAAAGAAATAAAGTTACGTAAATAGACCGCTTATCAATACAACAATCTTTGCAATCATGATCTAATTTTACAACTTTATGCTAAAATAAGGACAATCGAAAGCCGCATTCAGGTATGGTTTTTGTTTGTAAAACATATAGTCATTCAGTTACTTATGCAGAATGTGTTATAAGCACTCCTTTTGTGCATACAGCACTCTGAATGCACACCACATCTATTAAGGGATAAAATTATATAAACCATAAAAAATATTAATATGAAGCAGAGTGATGACAACAGAATGATTCCGATGACTTCTTTTTCCAGCGGAAACGGCAAATCGGTAACAGATGATGTGTATTATTATACCAATCAGATCGTGAATGTGGTAATGCTGGGGAAGCCCGGTGAAGATTGGTTTTTAATAGACTGTGGAATGCCGGGATGCGGGGAGGAAATTATCGCTGCTGCTGAAGACCGCTACGGCAAAGACAGGCCGCCAGTAGCTATATTCCTGAGCCACGGCCATTTTGACCATGTCGGTGGAATTGTAACGGTTTTGGAAAAATGGGATGTCCCAGTGTATGCCCATCCTCTGGAAATACCTTTCATTACCGGAAAACAGGAATATCCTGAACCTGACACTTCTGTTGAAGGCGGCTTGCTGGCCAAACTGTCTTTCATTTATCCGCACCAACCTATAGATATTTCCGAACGGGTATCGAATTATCCGGACCATGGTGAATTGCCGGGCCTCAGCGAATGGCACTGGATTCATGCGCCCGGCCATTCTCCCGGCCAGGTGGTGTTCTTCCGCGAGAAAGACCGCATCCTTATCTCAGCCGATGCTTTTGTAACGGTAAAACAGGATTCATTCTACAAAGTCCTGGTTCAGAAACGTGAAGTTCAGGGCCCTCCCCGATACTTAACCACAGACTGGGCCGCCGCCAGGGATACCGTAGCCAAACTAAGGGATTTATCCCCATCCATTGTGATTTCAGGACACGGGCAATATATGGAAGGTGAAGAATTGAGACTTGGCCTTGATAAGCTAGCTGATGATTTCGATACACTGGCCGTGCCTTCATACGGACGGTTTGTAAAGTAGGAATACGGTCCGGAAATTATAAATGAGTTGAAAACCTCATAAAAATTTAAATGTATTATAAGATTCCTGAATATGTCTTTTTACTCATATTCCTGTAATGATAGCAATAACAAATCTATCTTAAAAATACCCCTTTTTTATTCGATACCTAACGGCGTTTTCCGCATACATTATTAGTTATCCGATAGACAAAGGAAGATTTTAAGGTTGTATGTATTTTTGCAGCCCGGAGACATTGGAATGAAACGGTTGCCAAAATTTCAGGAAAGGCTTTTATATTTATCTGCCGGCTTTGCGCATTCTTTTGGGAAAGCATTTCAACCGGCAAAAAGTATTAATTATAGCCGAGGGAATTTCTGACAAAAATATTCTTAAATTGTTTATTGAATCAGATTAAATATGAATGATATGATACCCATGAACCCTGCCATAAGTAGTTGAAATTTAAACTTTCCACCCGGTTTTGATTTACAATAGAGAATAAGTTTTATATTCGCTCTCTTAAACTGAGGAACATGGAAAACGAATTAAAACCCTTCTGGCAAAAATTTTTCGGCTTTAACTGGAAGTTCGGGCTCTTCCTGATCGTGTTAATCTGTATCCCAAGATTCATGCTGGTTCTTGATGCCAATGAAACGGCAAATTATAGGTTTATCGGTCTGATTATGCTTATATCTGCTGTGGCCCCGTTTGTTTTTCTCAGTAAGCACGGAAGAAAAACAATAGGGCTGACAAAACCTACAAAAAAATTCCTGCTATTATGCGCTTTTATTTTAGGACTGATTTCAAGTATGGTGATGTATATAGCGGGAGTGTCGCTGTACGGCCATTCCTTTGAGAACTGGTATGTCTATATCGGGAAATCCTACAATATCCGGGACGGGATCATCGGGAATGAGAAGCTCATCATGTTTATGATCATGGCCATTACGGGGATGATCTTCAGCCCTATTGGGGAAGAACTATTCTTCAGGGGCATCGTCCATTCCAGCTTTGCGAAATCCTTTGGGAATTTAAAAGCTTCCTTTATTGACGGTACTGCTTTTGCCATAACCCACCTCTCCCACTTCGGGTTGATTTTCATCAACGGAAAATGGAAATTTTTACCGATCCCGGCATTGCTCTGGGTTTCCGGTATGTTTGCTGTAAGTATAATTTTCTACTTCTGCCGGAAAAATACAGGTTCGTTATGGGGAGCCACCGTCTGTCATGCCGCATTTAACCTGGGTATGATCTACAGTATTTTTTATCTGCTGAACTGATTGAGGACCTGCGGTAAAAAAGGTTTACTTTTAAAACGAAGATTGAAAGGTGGCCAAGTTCATGGTCACAGATCAGATGGGTTAAACCGGATTTCTTTCCGGTTCTGCTTCCGTGAAGACTCCGCTCCAAACCGGATTTTCAGTTGCCGGCTGTCTTATTTCCTTATGCCTTCCGATAAGCATTAAGGTAAATTCATTTCAGAATGCTGCCTTTAGCAGTTTCTAAAATTCAACATCCTTCTGCATTTATCTGGACCCTGTATATAGCCGATATAAAGTCTGCAGTATCCATCGATGAAAGAAAAGTTTTGGGCTTAACCTCTACAAAATGACTGATAAAATAACCCACTTTAATTATTTGATTGGAGATTCTTATGCACGGATCAGGTTTAAAATAAAAATCCCCAGCCGCAGCTGAGGATAAAAACTAATAACCATGAAAACTCAATTAAACATGAGAATCGGGTGCAAAGATAAGAAATTAGTCTACAATTTCAATAGACAATTGAAAATTAATTTCGGATTTATTAAAAATAATTTATGCGTGGCATATTAATTGTATATTGTATAATACCAATCACACCACTTAATATGAAAATAAAATCCTTGGCTTTTAGCTGAGGATTTTTTTATGCCTCAGGCAATCGTGTTTCCTGGTCTGATCATCAATAAGATGAATAAATAGGAATTCTCCCAGGTTTTGTGCCCGGAAAAATTTTCAGTTCCGGACCGGATTCTCATTCTCCCGTTATCGCATTTCCTTATGCCTTGCCGGAAAGAATTGAAAGTGCATTTTACTTAACAATGCCGCCTGTCATATTTTCCAAAATAATACTCCTGTTTTCGTCTATCAGCTCTTTTTAACAGTTACATTGAGTTTCATTAAGCTAGCGGTCAGGTAATAATATTTAAATGTTTTGTTAATTTAAAGACGGTATCTGCTCTAATTATTCTCTTAAAACTTAATTCTACAGTATAATAAGGTTCAAGAATAAATGGTTTTAAATTATAACAATGGAATTAAAATAGGTAAGCACATGAATTTAAAAGTACAGGAGCAGGATATCAGTGTCCAGAGATGGGATGAGGCATGATACATGTTAAATATTTCTTCCTCTGTACAGCGAATGAAGTTGCAGATGCGGGATAGCTTGATCCCGCTTTCTGAAACTTTTTTTCCATAAGATTTCCGACAAGAATATTCTTGAAAATTCATATTCTATAGTTGCTTATATGATTAACATAGAATTGTTATCAGCAGACTGGTATAGATAACTACAAAACATCTATAATGTTAGCAGAAATACAAATTGTATATTTGAAACCATGGCCTGCCAACCTATACTCAGGAACTGAGAAGATAATTATATTACCGGATTGCTAAATATCAACAGTACAAATAAGCGATTAATTGATAACGCAGTAAAACCTGAGATCATTTGTAGTGTTATTAGGATCATATTTTGCTCCGGATGTATCAGATGATGCCCACAAATAAAGAGTTATCGGACTTCCGGATGTATTGGAAATATCATAGATTGATCCTGAACAGGTTAAGCTTGCTCCGGCGAGTGTGTAATTCCGATTAAAAATATTTTGGCCAGAAGGTGAATAATTGGTAAAAGATGAATTAGATGCAGATAAAGCCAGAAGCATAGCTGGCTGTCCTGTGTTCGGAAATGTAAACTGGGCCAGTACATATATTACACAGCTTTTAGTATTTGCAGGAATAGTAATGGAGGATCCGGTATAATAAAAGGTTGAACCATTTGTTATATTTACCGTATTTATAACCGCATTACCCGGGACGATCCCCTTAGTTTTCCAAGTTCCAACCCCGTCAGCATCAGAAGTAAGTACTTTATCGGCTCCTTGTGTACCGTCTACAATTTTAATTGCTCCGGCAGTAGAGCCATTATTGATTTCTAATTTGGTACTGGGATTAATCGTTCCTATTCCCACATTCACTGCTGAAGCCCCTGTCCCCCCCAAAACAAGGCTGTTGCTGGCACCTACCTTAGCGCCGTACCCGATTGCCGTGGCATTGGTAAGATTATTAGTATCCGCATCTGCACCGGTTCCTATAAAGGTATTGTTTCCGCCCGTAGTAATGGCCTGTCCTGCCATATTTCCTACAGCGACATTATTGTTTGCCGTAGTACTGTTCCTTCCTGAGCTGTAGCCCAGGAAAGTATTGCCGCTTCCCGCCGTATTGCTGTTTCCCGCCTGATAGCCCATAAAAGCATTATACCCTCCGGTCGTGTTTGTGTTCCCTGCCCACGTTCCTACAAAAGCATTGGCATCACCGGTTGTGCTGCTGCTTCCGGAATTGTAGCCCATAAATACGTTGGAGTTTCCGGTGGTATTGGCAGTCCCCGAATAAGGTCCCATAAATATGTTGGAACTTCCCTGTGTATTGGCAAACCCCGCATTAGTACCTACAAATACGTTCAGGTTACCGGTGGTATTTGTTTTTCCGGAATTAATCCCCAGGGTAAGGTTATCGAAAACCGTTGTCCCGATGTAACCGGCTAAATTATTGTTGGTTCTGATAACAAACGGATGGGCATCTGTGGTCCCGATAAAGTTGGTAGCAGGATCCGTACCTGCGTTACCTGCCATGTTCCAGTTAGTGGCTGCCGCAGCGTTGCCCATTTTCTGCCAAAGGCTTCCGTCAAAATAATAATAGCCCTCAGCAGTAATATTAGCTGTTTTGCTATCTGATAGGGTAACTGCTGCTGTAGCATAAAGGATAGTCCCTTTCTGGTCTGAACCATATTGTGCATTTCCGGCTTTGATCTGATCTCCGGTCAGCCTTGGTACTAGAATTCCTTCCGGTTTGCTGCCATCTGTGCTTTTGGCCGTGACGTCTAAAGTAGCTTTGGGGCCCTGGTTATTAATGCCTACCTGTGAATATATCGCAGCTGAAAATAATAACGCAGCTCCAACAGATAATTTTTTTTTCATGTCTGTAAAAATTGTATTTTGAAAATTATTGTATAATTATAGATTATAGAAACCTTTTGATAGAATAATCCCGCAAAGATAACTTTTAAATTATACTGATCAAGTGTATATTGAATATAATATGGTTATTTTAAATTAAGGTTAATATGATCTCGTCCCACATGATATATGAAATCATAGTGTACAGAGGTGGATAAGGTTATAATTTTTGCTTTATTAGAAAAGCTGTTTAAACTTTTATTCTCTGGGAAAAAATAGAAAAAGTAAGATGATGAAGGCTTATCCAAGTTTTATTGATTCTTTCAAACTTTATCAGTAAATTACCCAGCCGGGCATTTGCTCTTTCTATTTTAAATAACCTTACATCTCATATAATACCTTTAAAATATTATCTATATCCTGCTAAATAATTTGGGTTAGGGTCAGCGTGTCTTTCACAGAAAGCTAAACGGCTTCACTTATGTTTAAATGGCCCTATTATATTTATATAGTTTCACGAAAAAACCATAAAATAAGCGACCCCCTTTTGAGAGTCGCCTTATTTCTCTGTATCAGGCAGGTACTGCTACTGCTGAAATTCCACGATAAAACCGCTGATACTGCCATTGTCAGCCGGCAGGTCATTCCAGGGATGGATCGAGATATAACCATTTTTTGTTGCAGTTACACCATCATTTTTCCCATAAGTATGGACGAAGCCTTCGCCGGAATTTGTATTATTGGGTTCGTTGTTATAGAACCAGTTTATTTTCCGGACAGCTGAAAGGCCTCCTGCGCTGTAATCATGAAGAGGCTGTTCGCCTGTGATCCATTTTTCTTCCGGATCCGGCGTAAGGGCAGATCCTGCTTCCCAGGAAAATTTCACAAAGCCCATCCAGGTTCTCTGTGTATCGAAAATGACATGATTGGTAAGAAGGTTCTGTTCTATATACTTCCATTCATCATCGGTAGTATACGTAGCCAGGTATCCGCCCATATTTTTTGCTGCAGTATAGGCATCAAACCAGCTGAGCGCTCCGCTTCCGGAATAAGCAGCATAGGTGTGGCCATTTACCGTATAGGTGATGGCTCCTTCTTTCGTATAGGTATTGCTTCCTATCGTAAGGGTAACAGGCGCCGAAGAAGCGGTTGCCGTCTTGCTCGGAACATAGCCCAGAATATTGGCATCCACCGATGTTGAATAACTGATTACGGTCGTATTGGTAACACTCCCCATATTTCTCCATATGCTGCCATCGAAATAGTAACATCCAGCCGACGTGATATTAGCCGTTTTCGTATCGGCAGCCGTAGGAATTGAGGTAGCATAGACGATAGCACCGGTTTGTGCAGCAGTATACTTTGATCCGGCACTTTTGATCTGGTCACCGGTCAATCGTGGCATTCCTATCCCCTCGGAAGTGGTTCCGTCGGTTTTTACAGGATCTATTTGAACGGTGGCGAGAACACTTTTAGTCGATATACCCATCTGTGCATAAGCAGGAATGCTGCATCCGACAAATGCTGCCCATAATAAACATTTTTTCATTTGATCTTCAGCTTTGTTATTGTTGAAATTCTACGATAAATCCGGTAGTGGCTGTCGTATTGGCTACTACATCATTCCAGGTATGGGTGGAAGTATAACCGTTATATGTTTTAGTACCGCTGTTCTTTGGTAAGGTAATGACGAATCCTTCCGTTCCTCCTGAATTGTTAGGTTCTCCGGTATTGAACCAATTCGACTTTCTTACAGCACTGGTACCGCCTGCACTGTAATCGTGAAGCGGCTGTTCTCCCGTAATCCATTTTTCTTCGGGATCAGGAGTAAGGGCTGCCCCGGCAAACCAGGAAAATTTGGCAAAACCGATCCATGTCTGCTGGCTGTCGAATGCTGCTGCACTAAGAAGGTTGGTTTCTACCTGCTTCCACTCTTCATCGGTGGTAAAAGTAGCCAGGTAACCGCCCATATTTTTGCAGGCATCATAGGCGTTGTACCACGTAATCCCTGCTGCAGACGCAGAATAAGCTGCATAGCTGTGCCCGTTATACGTATAAGTACCGGTCCGGGTTGCAGTAACGCCGTTTACGGTAACTGTAGAGGGTGCATTGTTAACGGCAGTAGCGGTATTGCTCGGGACATACCCAAGAATATTCGGGTCGATCACCGAACTGATGCTTAATGTGGTGGTCGTACTTTGCGCACCCATGCCGCGCCATATCCCTCCGTCAAAATAATAATAGCCCGGTGCGGTAATATTTGCTGTTTTGGCAGTGGATGTTGATGGTGCCGAGGTTGCATAGACAATTACTCCGGTGTGGGCCGAGGTATATCTGGAATCGGCAGCTGTAAGCTGGTTTCCGGTAAGCCTTGGAGCGATTACCCCTTCGGCAGTGGTGCCATCCGTATTCTTGGGCGCAACATCCAAGGTCGCTCTGGGAGAAGTCGTATTTATCCCTACTTGAGCTTTAATACGAGGCACCGACAAAGTAACTGACAGGACAGCTGCCAGTAGTAAATTTCTTTTCATTATGGTAATTTTTGCAAATTTTTTTCAAAAATATGCAAAAAAAAATGAGTTGTCACTGCTTTAACATTAAAATAAATCTGATATATTTCAACTTTTCCGTTATCGAAAATGATACGGACAGGTAAATCCCTGAATATAAATGCCGAAAGTATTTATATAAACATTTAAGTCATAAAACTGTGATTATTAAAAATTTAGAAATCAATCCCGCATACTTCCCGCTTAAAATATTAATTCAAAAAATCGGTACCGCTGGATTCTTTTGGCATCACCGTATAAGTGCAATTTTAATAAAAGATAATTATGCATGATGCGGACAACGACAATGAATGGAAATATTCTGATGTCAGGAAAACACAAAATTTTTAACCCGTTTTTATTATTACTATTCTTATTCGGGTATCTATTATCGATAATCAGTAGCATCAGTTCAGGAGTATAAAACTAAGTCAACAGCCCTTTGGTTAAGCAAGTCGGCAAGTGAAACGATCTTAATCTCCTGTTGTAACCGCCGACCACGCACCCTCCCTACCTCTACACTCCGGAACATTGAAAATTATTAAGCATCAGTATTGAGTTTTCCCCTGAAATGAGCCTTATTTTTTCATTCCGGTAAGGAAAATTAGTTTTCTGAATTATGATCTTACACCTAAGACCCGATGCCGGATGGCATATCGTTTGAAACTATCAAAACATCACATCACATCCATTGTATCAATGCAAAAAAAACTACCTATACTATTGACCTTTAAGCTATAAATGAATTTAAAATTCTTCCTTACCACTACATCTTTACCAACATAGCCTCCGGCTATACTATTGAACCTACTTTAAATATGGATAAGCTAACAAGACATAATTTTGAAAATGATGTCAAAACTGAAGATTTTAATATTAAAAAGTTTTTTGCTTCCCCTATTCAGGACGAAAGCAACAATACTTTCGCTGCCATCATGTCAGAAGCCATGAAAGGCATTAACTCTCTAAAACCCACAGGCAGGAACAGCAGTGCATTTTTAGGTAAAAACCCCGAACTTACCGTTACAAGGGAGAACGCCCGGAAAGCAGTTTTAAGACCGGAAGGCGAATCCTTTACCGAAGTATTGAATCATGTTATCTCCACATTCGAAGGTTTACCCAATTGGGGACATCCTCTGAACATGACCAATATCTGTCCGCAGGAAAATTATGCGGCCATAGCCGCATCAATGCTCACTCAGATGTTTTCACCCAATATCCTGGAAGCGGAATATGCCTGGAACACATCCATTGCCGAGCTGGAGTCTTCTGCTATGTTAGCGGATATGGCAGGCTGGAATTCTGAGAAATCGGGGGGTATATGTACTTACGGAGGTTCCGGCTGTTGGATGTATCAGTTAAAATACGCATTAAGCCGGGTTCTGCCCGATTCAAGGCAACAGGGAATCAGAACAGATGCCAAAGTATTATGTTCTGAACAGGCCCATTACGCCATGTTAAACAGCACAGACTGGACCGGGCTCGGCATGAATAACATCATTAAAATAAACACACTTCCGGATACAAACACAATGGATATTACACACCTGGAGCAGGTGATCAAAGAATGTTCGGACAACCACGTTCCGATTGCATCGGTTGTGTGTACCATGGCTACAACCGACGCATGCGCTTTTGATCCCGTGAAAAAAGTAAGGGAACTGATCGACCGCTATCCTAACAATCCCGAATACGGAAAAGCCTTATTATACTGTGATGCTGTCATCGGATGGTCCTGGCTGGCATTTAAAGACTATGATTTCGCAGCCAACCCTCAGAATTTTCCGGAGACTGTTCTGGAATCAGCCCGAAAAAATGGTGAAGCCATCAGGGAAATTCAATATGCCGATGCATTTGGGGTTGATTTTCACAAAAATTTTTCTCCTTTAATAAGCAGTGTTTTCGTTTACAAAGACAGGTATGAGTTTGAAGACCTGCTGAAGCGCGAAAGTTCAGCTTACCTGCAGGAACGGGGGGATTATAATCCTCATAATTATACCTTGGAAGTGTCCCGTTCTGCCGGAGGGTCCATGGCTGCCTGGGCCACCTTAAAATTTTTGGGAATTCAGGGCATCCAGCATGTTCTGGCTCATGGGCTGAAAAATAAACACTATATGCTTGAACAGTTGGAACCGTATCCTGATATGACCTGTATAAACACAGCAGATAACGGTGCTGTTCTATTACTGAGAATTTATCCTGAAGGTACCGATGCCGCTTTGCAATATCAGAAGGAGCTGGCTGATAAAAATTTTCGGAATACATTGGCTGAACATAATACAATTATTGAAAAAACAGCAGATTTATTATGGAAGTGGTTCAGGGAGGAAAAACAGATTGACGGCAAACGGACTCCTTATCTTAGTATCACCAAAGGATTCAGACCTGCCGTATATAATACAGATCCATCGGATCATGAAGCTGTTATTTATGCTTTAAAAGTCTATCCGGTAAGTCCTTATATCACCAAATCTGATATGCAGCATGCTCTTTATTGTATACGAATGGCCCGAAATGAAGTGGTTTGAAAAACGGTTTAATGTATGGTTTCGCTTCTATAAAATATAACCCAACTGTTCAAAAGGGAAACTTAAATACCGGTTATTACCCGAATGACTTTCTGAATTCCAAGGGAGAAACATTGGTCTTTGTCTTGAAAAGCTTGCTGAAAGATTGTGAATGCTCAAAGCCCAACCCATAAGCGATTTCCGAAACGGACAGATTGGTCCTTGATAATTTTTCTTTAGCCTTTTCTATGATGGCGTTCTGAATGTATTGCTGGGTATTCAGCCCGGTAAGTGAACTCAGCATATCACTCAGGTATCGCTGCGACTGCTTTAGTTCCGTACTGATGTATTTTACGGACGGCAACCCGTTTTTAAGGCTGTTTTCTTCTTCGAAATAACTGTTTAGAAGTCGGTCCAGAGCAGTGATGATGTCATGGTTGACTGCTTTCCGGGTAATAAACTGCCTGTTGTAAAAACGGTTGCTGTAATTCAGTAACAAATCGATCTGGGATACCAGAACGTCTTGGCTGTAGGCATCGATGTTATTGTCTAGTTCACCTGCGATTACAGCAAATAAACCGGCTATAATTTCTTTTTCCTTTGCCGATAAAAACAAGGCTTCCGAAACATCATACGAGAAAAATCCGTAATTATTCAACGTGCTTCCCAATGGATAAGTCCGGATAAAATCCGGATGAAAATACAGGGCCATCCCTTCATAACTTTCCACCTCTTCAGGCGGAAAAACGATCTGTTTCGGCTTAAGAAAGGCCAATCCGCCTTCTTCAAAATCATAATATCCCTGTCCGTACTTTATTTGTCCCGTGAAGGAAGGCTTAAAGGAAATTTTGTAAAAATCAAGACTTATTCTGTTCCCTTTGGGAAAAATTCCGATCGGAACCTTATTATAATCAACCAATGCAATCAACGGATGTAATGGTGCAGGAAGCTCCAGAATACGCATCAGCTGGGAGATGCTTTTGATGTGATGGATGTCGGGTTGAGGTTGCATTTTCATTAACGAATTTAATCAATTTTGTTTTGACGGACGAATAACAAGATCCCCTATTTCAACATCCTCCGGCTGGCTTATTGCATACATCACGGCGTTGGCAACGGCCATGGGATCGATGCCCATCTGTTCCATTCCTTTCTGAACCATCGTTTTCATTTCTTCATTCTTGATATTTTCCGCAAAATCCGTTTTTACGAATCCAGGTGAAATGCCTGTTATGCGTATGCTGCCGTCTGACTCCTGGCGAAATGCTTCTGCAATGGTACGGACGGCATTTTTAGTTCCTGCATAAATGCCCTGCATCGGTACAATCTTTAATCCTGAGGTCGAAATGATATTCACGATATGTCCCGATTGCTGTCTTTTGAAAACAGGAATTGCCGCCGCCATTCCGTACAAAACGCCTTTAAGGTTAACATCAATCATATCTTCCCATCCTTCAAGATCGAGTTCATCAATTCGGCTCAATTGACTGATACCGGCATTATTGACCATCACATCCAGTCTTCCGTATTGCTCAACAGCGGCATTCACAAACCGGACCAGGCCGGCTTTATTTTTCACATCAATTTCAATACCGATGGCTTCACCTCCGGCGGTTTTAATTTCCGCCGTCAGCTTATTTAACTTTTCGGTATTTCTTGCCCCCAGAACAACTTTTGCTCCGTTTTCAGCCAGTTTTATGGCCGTAGCTCTGCCGATTCCTGCACTTGCGCCTGTAACGGCAATTACTTTTCCTTTGATATTTTCCATTCTCTGTTGTTATTTGTCGATCTGTTCTTCTAAAAATTGGGGATACCGGTTGCCGGAAAGTATAATTCCATTTACTTTTGTGTCAATGGCAGCCAGGTCCCCGGCCGTTAGCACAATGTCTGTACTTCGGATGTTTTCCTCTAAACGCTTCAGTTTCGTTGTCCCGGGAATAGGTGCGATCCAGGGTTTCTGAGCCAACAGCCAGGCTAAGGCCAGTTGACCAGTCGTGATATTCTTCTGTACGGCAATCTCAGAAAGCGCTTCCACCAAAACCTGGTTCGCCTGTATGTTTTCTTCAGTAAAACGGGGAAGAATATTTCTCCGGTCGACATCTTCCAATTTTGTACTGATCATACCGGTAAGGAAACCTTTGCCCAAAGGGCTGAACGGAACAAAGCCGATTCCCAGTTCCTCTAAAGTGGGGATGATCTCATTTTCGGGTTCCCGCCAGAACAGGGAGTATTCACTTTGCAGTGCTGATACCGGCTGAACCGAATGGGCTTTCCGGATGGTTTTGGCACTCGCCTCCGACAGTCCGAAATATTTTACTTTACCTTCCTGTATCAGATCCTTTACGGTTCCGGCAACCTCTTCTATAGGAACATTCGGATCAACCCTGTGCTGATACAGCAAATCGATGTAATCTGTTTTTAGTCTTTTCAGCGAAGCTTCGGTGACTGCTCTTATCGTTTCAGGCCTGCTGTCTAATCCTGACGCCGGTTTAGCCTCTTTACAGCCAAATTTTGTAGCGATGATCACTTCTTTTCTGTAGGGCTGCAATCCCTCTCCTACAATTTCTTCATTGGTATAAGGGCCGTAAGCTTCTGCCGTATCAAAGAATGTGATCCCTCTTTCGACAGCATGGCGAAGCAGCGTTATGGCTTCTTTTTTGTCCATTCCTTTTCCGTCCAGAAAGTTTAATCCCATACAGCCAAATCCCAACGCGGAAACTTCCAGTCCGCCATTTCCTAATTTTCTTTTTTGCATACTTCTTTTTTGAATGTTTTAAAACTGACTTTAATTTCAATGACAAAATTCGGGATCGTCAGTCTTTAAAAAGTAGCCGGATTGGTAATTGTTGTAGGTAAATTTTTAAACATTTTAAATACTGTAATCGAGTCCTTACTTTATCTTACCGTTGACTATCAATTTTAATCAACTGAAGCAACACTCCATAGCTTCACTGTAATTAAACAATTTAAATGTAAAAGTATTTTACCCGTATGCGCTAAATCATAACTTACTCTTGATGACAATAATAACTTTGAGTACACCAAAAAAAATTAGATATGAAATTTTATTTTCACAGCAGTAATTGTTACCGCTTTCACGATGAGTGGCTGCAAAAAAGATGCAGTTGCAGACATTTCGGATAAAGCAGATGCAGTATCCGTTTGCAGCAAACACAACCTCAATATCACTTTTCGCCGGTGCTAACGGAAGTTTAATAAGGAATTGCAGCCTAATCATAGATCCATATCAGATTCCACATCTATAGATTCACTTCAAAATCCTGATAATTAACTCGTTGACACCTGTTATCAACCTTTTAAAATATTTATTGTAATAACTACTATTGTTATGATTACAAATGAAATCAGAATCATGCGGGGGCCAAACATGTGGTCACGCAGCAGTCACCATCTAATTATTATTAAATATGATCCTGTTCCGGTTTCGGAAATACTCCCTGAAAAGCAGCAGTTGCTCCGTGACTATTTCCGTTCAGAATATCATTTTGAATCTTCTCATAACGACTTCAGGCTTTCCATGATCGAATATACTTTACGCCTGGCTTCGATTTTACAGGGCTCATCTATTGATTATCATATAGCTATACCTGCGCCCGGAATATTTTACGGAGTACTGGAATATGAGATTGAAGAAGCGGGTCTGGAATCGCTGAAACTTGCATCAGAGATGATCCGGTCGCTCTGCGGCGATGAGGCTCCTATAACATTCCGTGAAGCCAGGCAGCAGGTTCAGGTTGCTCACCGTAAGTATGGTGAAGGACCTACAAGTACCATGATCATCGAGGCTGCAAAAAAGCGGAATATCCCTGTAACCAAAGGGCCCGCCGGATTTACTATTCTGGGATACGGAAAAAACCAAAAGAGGATCAGCGCTGCTATTTCCCAGCATACGTCCTGTATTTCCGTAGAAATTGCCTGTGATAAGGATTATACGAAGAAATTCCTGGAAAGCGCCTATTTACCGGTTCCTTCCGGGAGATTGGCAAGAAATGAAAATGAACTCCTGACGATTGTAGAACATTTAGGGTATCCATTGGTCACGAAACCCTTCAACGGCAATCAGGGAAGAAATGTGACTTGCGGTATTAAAAACTTTGAAGAACTGCTCATTGGGTTCCGATCGGCAGCGGAAATTTCAAAACCTGTGATGATCGAGAAAGAGATTACAGGGTATGACTACCGGATGCTGGTGATCGGTAATAAATTCATTGCAGCCTCACTCAGGCAGCCTGCTTCTGTAATTGGCGACGGTTCGTCAACCATTTCAGAACTGGTAAAAACGGAAAACCTCAATCATCTGCGCGGAGACGGCCATGAGAATGCCCTGACAAAAATCAGTCTCGATTCCGTTTCGGAACAGTACCTTCAAAAACAGGGACTGCAATTGGACACCATCCCGGCAAAAGGACAGCAGGTATTTTTAAGATCTACAGCCAATTTGAGCACAGGCGGCACTGCGGAGGATGTCACAGACACCGTACACCCTGCGAATAAAGTGTTGGCCGAAAAAGCATCAAAGGTTATTGGTCTGGATATCTGCGGAATTGACGTCATCAGCCCTGATATTACCCGGCCTTTTTCGGAAAACGGCAGTGCCATTATAGAAATAAATGCAGCGCCGGGACTGAGAATGCATAAGTATCCTACTAAAGGAGAATCACGGGAAGTGGGTGAACCGATAATAGATCTGATGTTTCCACAGGGAGACGAAGGTAGGATTCCTATCGTTGCCATTACCGGAACGAACGGTAAAACAACCACCACCAGACTGATGGCTCATACAGCAGCTCATGCAGGATACACCGTGGGATTCAGTTCAACCGACGGTATTTATGTGGGAGATGAGAGGATTAAAATAGGTGATTGTTCCGGCCCGCAAAGTGCGCACACGGTCTTACAGGATACAACCGTTGATTTTGCAGTGCTTGAGTGCGCACGTGGCGGCATTATCAGGTCGGGCCTCGGATTCGATCTGTGCGATATTGCCATTGTTACAAACGTTGCAGCCGATCATCTGGGATTAAAAGATATTTATACCGTAGCAGATCTTGCGGATGTAAAAGCGGTGGTTCCGTGTGCCGTAAAGAAAGAAGGCTGGGCTATTTTAAATGCTGGAAATGAATATACATACGGAATGAAAGATAAAGTAAAATGTAAGGTGGCACTGTTTTGTTCCGATGAAAACAATCCCAGGCTTCAGGAGCATATGAAGAATGGTGGAAGCGCAGTATATACAGACCGCCACCTTAATATTTTTATTTATAACAATGCCTGTAAAATTTTTGTTTTTAATGCTGCCGAAGCACCTGTAACCTGTCATGGCAAAGCGGAATTTATGATTGAGAACATGCTGCCTGTCGTTCTGGCAGCTTATTTTTCAGGGATTCCGACGGATGGTATTATGCGTGCTTTAAAGGGTTTCACCCCCAACGCGGAACAGGCTCCCGGACGAATCAATGAATTTGAAATCAATGGTGTGAACGTTATCATCGACTATGCCCACAATCCTCACGGCCTTAAAGCCCTTGCCGGATACCTGAGGCATATTAAGGAAAAAAAGACCGGGATTATCACTATTGCCGGAGACCGCCGCGACGAGGACATTATTGAGTTCGGGCAGATTGCAGCCTCTATGTATGATCATATTATCATAAAGTTTGACCGTGATACAAGAGGCAGAAGCGAGGAATCGACCGCCGGACTTTTAGCACAGGGCATCCGGGATGTCAAGCCTGATTTTGAATATCGGATCATTGCCGATACCCAAGCGGCCATTCATTTTGCAATTGATACGGCAGAAAAAGGAAGCTACGTTGTCATTTGCGCCGATGATGCCGCACAGACGCTGAATATTACCCAATATATTGCCGGGCTTTATGAGGACTGATTCAGGGTGATTCTAAATATCACAAAGAAACTCAGATTCGTTTGAAAATACCGTAATATAAAAAAGTCAGGTATATACTAGATCTTTTTCATCTTTTCCGGCTTTAACCTGGTTGCAAAGATTTCTTTTGAATTAAAAATAATTACAGCCAGAAATATAATGGAATACGCTAAAATCTGTATAAACTCAAGCTTTTCATGAAATACAGTTGCTGCCAGGATAAAAGCGATGATCGGGTTAATGTTTAAAATCATCCCTACTTTCGAGGATGAGATTCCCGATAAAGCATAAAGATTCAGAAGAAGCGGAACAATAGTATATAGGACGGCAATAACCTCAATGAATGCATAAAATTTAAATTCGGCAGGAACAGCATTTGAATAGGCCGGAAAAAACGGTAATAAAATAAGTGATGCAAATACAATATGGATATTAAGTACCAGAAATTTATCGAATTTCTTATTAATATTCTGGATAACAAGGTAAACGGCGTAAGTAAGTCCAACCAAACTGCTGTACAGCATATCAATCAGGTTAGAGTATGATAATAAAATACATCCTGCTCCGCTTAATATAACAGAAAGCCACTGCAACCTGTTGAGCTTATCATGAAGGATAAAGAAGGCAAGGATGGTTGTAAGAATCGGACAAACCAGATAAGCCACAGAAGTCGCTCTTACGCTGATATGGTTCATCACATAAATGAATGAGAACCAGTTTGCGGTGAGAAGCGTACTGCTCAGAATGTTCAGAACAGCCGTTTTCTGTCGGACTTTTTGAGGCTGGTTTTTAAAGATATGCAGATTTTCCTTGATACTTCCCTTTTTAAACAAGACGGAAATGAATGACATGATTATTGCGCAGCTGAAAACCCTGTAAAAAAGAATATCAAGTGACGAATATTGATGTAATGGTTTCAAAACAAAACTGAAAGTTCCCCAAATGGCAAATGCAATGATTGCGGCAATATAATATTTTAACTGTTTCAACTGAAATCCCCTTTTTTGGTTAGTCTTAAATCCTGCGAAGATAGGAATATTAGATGAGGCTATGGATTATATATTTTAATAATATTTACCTCTTTAGTTTCTATGCTGATTTCCTGAATATCTTAAGATCAGGTTTTTTTAGCCTGTTTACATTTTTTCCGGCAATAATTTACAGCAGGTAATTTCAATCCTGTTTTCAGCCCTTGCAGCCTCCGTGTGGAAAAATTGTATTTTTTATCTAAAAGAAACATAAAGCAAATATGACAAATAAAAGCCATTCAGATCTGCTGAATGGCTTAACATTAATCCATTTATTGGTTTATTAATATCCTGTTTTATTTTATTAAGTTCTGCTCTTTTTAACGTCAGTTTTCCGGCTGGTTTTGAAACTTTCAGTAGACCCTTTCCCAGTTTTAATGGAAGTGCTGTCCTTTGCATTTTCGGCTTTTTCAGCGGCTTCCACCGTTGCATCGCCCGGTTTTTCAAGCAGGCTGCAGATTTTTTTGTTATCCTTTGCAGACATGGCTTCCTTCAGCTTTTTCAGATCATGCAGGATCGGTGCAAATCCTCTCCGGTCTTTAAGAATCTTGATACAGCTGATAATATTGACCGGTATTAAAATGAAAAATTACTATATAAATATTCTTTTATTTGAATTCAAGTCAAATAAGTTCCTTGTATAAAAACCTGAAGGTGAACATTTTAATTCTTTCGCTGATTCATGATTTTTGCTTAAGAAAAACAAAGCCACAACAGAAAACAGAAGTCTTCCGATTGTGGCTTAAATTAATTATACTGATATTTAGTTGATCTCTGCTATTTTTACCATATAAATTCGCAGGGCTGCTGTCTTTCAGCAATCACTCTTAACGATTTGGTAACGTATAATCTCAGGAAACAGCCCGGTTCAATATTATAGATATGTTTACCTTGGATCAGAACTGCCATTGGATAGTTCTTCTGATCAAAATTATAAATGACGATCTGTTGCTTGGGATAAATTTCTTTGAAATTAACCATCATTTTAATCTGTTCCCCGATGATATGAATCAACCTGTTTCTATCGTTTACCTCAAGATTACCGGAAGAATCGATCTCATAATGATGCGGATCCAACCGAATGGCATATTCTGATTCGTCATTAACAATTTCATTCCTGAGAGATGCTACGTTACCGTTGGGAATGAAGATGGTATCAGCCTCTTCGGCTTTTGACTTAAAGTTTTCCGTAGCTTTCACACAGCCCTGCACGTTTACCTTATTTTTATCCGCTTCACCGCCAATGCCTATAGTCTGCAGCTCCAGATGGTAATTGATTCCTTCGAATCCTCCGTGGATATTACTGCCATATTTATAATATTCATTGATCTTACCGGCTATAAAATTTTTATAACTGGCATCTACCAATCCGGATTCATTTTCAAAGTAATTATCTGAAATCATTACTTCATTTCCTGTATAGATGGTAAAATCCTGATTCAGTCTCAGCCCGTTCTGATAAGCATTATTCCACTGCTGAATATTGGTTAAGGTAAAATCCGCCTCTGTCCAGAATTTATACCATGTGGGCGCCCAGTTTCCATCGATCCCTTTCCTTATCTTCAGCATCGGAACCCCGGTGCCGTTAATCCCCGTCTGGTTTGCAAAAGCCAACTGATAAGAAGAATCTCCGGTAGAAGCGGAAGTACCGTCCCAGGGCGAATAGGTCATAATCCCGGCATAATTTCCGGATGCTCCCAGTCCCGCGATGCTGGCTGCAGCAAAATCAAACCTTACCCTTTTCGGGGTTGAATTCGGGGCGATGTCATTCGGATTTCTTGAGCCGTCTCTCGACGTCACGAAAAAGTTGGTGAGATTTACCGAATTATTTCCGCTGATGGTTAATTGCTGGCCGCTTTCTCCTTCAGCACCCGTACTCAATTGAATCTGGTTTTTGTTTACCGCATGGGTACCCAGGGTTCCGTTTGGGATAACGGGGCTGCTGGTGAAGGTTTTGGTATCACTGATGGTTTCAATTCCGGTTTTTCCAACAAACAGGTTCAGAGATTCCGTTTTTGTATAATAATTTGATAAATCACTACTTGTCAGCAACTTATTCCACGCCCCCCATTTGCCTGCCGATATGTAATTCTGAAAATACATTGAATTGGCTGTCTGCGCTAACCTGAATGCCGTATTTATATTTCCGGAATTATCACTGTAAGGCACCATCGTAATAGCAGCTGAGTAGGTACCAACATCTGTTCCTGAAAGTCCTATTGCTGAACTCGTTTTGAAGTCATATAAAACCCCTGCCTTTATTTCGGTAGATGGCAGCGGATTGGTATTCCTGGTATCTAAAACCCGTATTGAATTAACATCACCCCCTAAAAGACTCCGGAGTGGATAATTTGACGCGGCGGCTGAAGGCAGATAAGAACTGCCATCAATGCTGCCGTCGGCCTTTAAAAATTGTGCAGCCGTCCCGCCAGCCTTTATAAATGCATTAGCTGTGACGCCGGATGAATTTATTTCCGTATGCTTGGTAGTATTATCAAAAAACTGGAAGGATGCCCCGTTACTGCCGCTCGATCCTTTTCCTACAGCCTTGATAAATGCCGTCGGGGTTGCAGATACACCATATTTAAAAGCAAGCGGTATAATATTACCTTCTGCAGTTCCTGAATCATGCAATGTCAGGACATCCTGTTCAAATCCACTACTTCCATTTGATGGCTTTATGGTTAAGGCTCCTGTCAGTTCCCCGCCGCTCAGAGACAATGCGCCAATTTCCGGCAGAGTCCAGGCAACGTTTCCGGAACCGTTAACCAATTTGGTAGAGTTCCCGATTGTCAGATTCCGGGAGGCTCCCCAGATCTCAGTGGTAATATCAGCAGTTGCATTAAATGGGGTACCATTGATACTTCTGGAATAACCTAACTTTAATGCCGACTCAACAGAAAAATCATTGAATGTAAAAGATGTATTAAGGGGCGATGCTTCAGCCGTAATCAAACTGATGACCGGAGGACTGCTTTTTAATGGTTCCCTGTTAACATTTATTAATCCACGGATGTTTATTTCAGTCCAGTTTCCCCAATTTGTTGTTAAACCGCCGATATAAATATGCCTCTCTGAAGAAAAACCTGTCCCTACAGTTACATATCTTACTGTTAAACCATTTGAATTATTGCCTAAAAATGCAACTGAATTATTGCCCGCAAAATGTAAAGAATTATTGTAATAGGTATAAAACTGGCAGATAAAAGTACCGACAAGTGATCCGTAAGTAAAAATATCAACGTAAAATACGCCCATGATATTCATATTCGGTAACTTGATATCGATAATGCCGGTACCTTGAATCGAAGCAGATGCAAGATTTAAAATCTCGTTCCCGGTTGTCAATCTGCCTGAAGTCTCAAAGTTTTTTCCATTGAGATTAACATTGGCGTTCGCGCCACTATACGGGATATAAGATGTATTATCCGTGCTGCCGTCGGCCTTTAAAAAATGAGCCGCTGTACCTCCTACGACTTTAAAGCCCTTCGACGAGGTATAAAGTGCATATTTGATATCGCTCATCTTACAAATCTTTACTGGTTACGGTTATAGATACAGGATTTGGTAAAGCAGAATCAAATTCAACATCTATTTTATTCGGATCGGTCAGTTTGATCCTGCCGTCGATTTTATAAAATGTTACCGTATCGTACATGGCAACATCCAAATTCCTTGTCCCTAAGTTATGGGTCACTGAAGCTGTTCCGGAAATAGAAGTAGTATACGATCTTACCATATTGTTTCCGGCGGTCACCCTACCCTTGGCATCAACAGTCACCTGGTCATAAGTTCCGGCAGCTACACCCGTTGCAGCCAATGTCAGTGCTGAGGCAACGTTGGCCGAACCGTCAAAAGTAACTGCCCAGGTTCCGTCGCCGGTAGCGGAAATCGTTCTCGCCGTCGTTAATTTCGCAGATGATCCGGTGGTATTGATGGCTGCCGTACCTGTAAGTAATGTTGCGGGAACAGCAGTAACAGGAATTGAAACATTCCCTGAACCATCGATGTTCTGCGCCGTAGCAGTAACTCCGGAAAGCGTAATGCTTCGCACTGCAGTCCATTTTGTTGCGGAAAGAACACTTTTTGCCGCATCTGCGGTGTTATCAACGTTGGCTAAACCGACATGAGATTTATTAAGAACTACTACGCCTGTCAATCCATTTACAGAGTCTACAGCACCGGAAGTAATATAAACAAATGTTGTCCCCGTCCAGCGGTATGTTTTATTGGTATCAAGCGATACATATATTTTACCCGTCTCGCCGTTAATAAGGTTCGTATACGAGGCCTCCTTATAAAACTTTCCGTCGGCAGGTTTATAATATCCTTCCAGGACATCATCTACGTAAGACGGTAACTGAGAAGCAGGTACCAATCCGGAGGCATCCAGTCCGGCTACTCCATTTGCAGCACCTTTCTGCGACAACGGAATGTAGTTGGCGAGATCAGCCGAAGTAGGCATAGAGCCCAGGTTTACGGTAATTCCGTTGGCCGTTTGAACGATCCCTGTCACCACATTCCCGCTCCCTGAAGTAGTAACCGGAAGAGAAAATGTAGTCCCTGACAAAGTAAGACCATTTCCCGCGCCGTACGTGGTATCCGTAGAGGATAAGGTAATCGTATTTCCGGTTTGGCTGATCCCCATATTAGCACCTGCTGCAAGGGTAACATCTCCGGATACCAGAGAACCGGACGTTCCTCCTTTCAGGCGGGTAATGGTATCAGGCGTTGTAAAAGAGCGGTTTGCGGACAGATCGTAGCTGGTCCCGTTAATGGTTAAGGTTCGTGTTTTCGGCACATAATCCAACGGATTAAGGTTTCCGTCATGCCAGAATGAGTTGATGGGCCTGGTGCCTCCACCGGCTGTTAAAATGTCGTTGTCTGTTTTTCCTTCGATTTTATATCCGACGGAACTTCTGTAATAAGCATATTTAATATCCATGTCTATATTTTTTTTATGGTTAATTGAATTATATTAGGTGGTATTGAATCAAACAGCACTTCGATGTTGTTTGGGTCTATTCTTCTTACTTTAAGGGGCACGGTAAACAGAGTAACTGTATCGTAAGCATCGATTACAAAGCTTAATGTATCAAGATCATGTTTTATCGATGAGTTGCCTCTGACCCTCTGTTCATAGATAATTTTTTCCGAAGCGAATTCCTTTTCAATATTTTTGATTTTGCCGAAGACCAGATCATTAAACTGATTCTGATAGGTGGATATCCCCCAGCCTGAATAATTTCCGAGGAGCCGGATTTTATCATCTGAGATTCCATTGACAAGGGTTTCCCTAAGTGATCCGATCTGCTTTCTGCTTTCTTTGATGTAGTTAACGATTTCCTGAAGTTGATCAAGATCCATGTCATCGCAGATCAGCATTTCATTAATCTTAACGATATGCTCAAGTATTTCATTATCCTTTGCCTGAAGCTTATCTACAATTTCTGCGGTTTGTTTTTTGGTAAACACATTTCCGGTTTCTTCAGCTCCATCGATCGTAGCAGCCAGGTTTATTTGCAATTTCTGCTTCCACTGATCCACATGAGCAGGCGTAAGATTGGAGGCATTGAGTTTTGCCAGCACCGCATCATGTGCATTTTGATCTTTGAGATGTTCGGCAAAAGCAGTGTCGGGAAATGTATTTTGTAACGCTTCAGGCAATCCTGCCACTTCATTGATCCTGATTTTTTCATCTAGATGACGGAATGAAGAAAAGGTCTGCCGAAATTGAGATCCCGTAGGACTGTCGCCCTCTTCGAACCAGCTGAAAATTGTATTTAATGGTGTACTCATTTAATTATTAGTTTAACTTGATAATTGATCATCCGGGAATACTGGCAGTGCATAATTCAATATTTTCCGATTGATTTTATTTCTCTTTACAGTGCTGTCAATTACTGTATGGTTAATAGCCCAGTTATCAGGAGAAATACTCTGTTTTTAATTTTGTAACTGTACATTTAAGAACATCTCTGAACTTTCAGCTGCAATATTCCTGCTTATGTGTTCATTATTATTTTTGAGACCAGTAAGATTTGCATTTATATCAGGATTTCAAATTTGATCTTTCTTTTGTTCCTGTGAAAGTTTTTAACCTCCTTCTTTCTGTAGTTGCAGCAGACTGCCTTTCAATAAATTAAGATGATATTACTTGACCGTTACAGGGTTCAAAATTCACTTTTTTTTAATTCATGTGAAAGTTTTTGGCATCCTGTATTCTGTAGTTGCAGCAGGAACCCGCTATCAATCCTTTAAAAGAGATTTTCTTAGACTGAAAAGAACGGCCTGCAGTTACGGGACGGATCTGACCTGGGAAGAAAATCATTTTATATCCCGCGCTGATGCCGTACCTGAATATTCAGGTTTGGATATATTTTTCTCCGGAATAAAACCCAGGGCCGCCCTTACACCGGATTCGAGGATACACAGGAAGTTCGTACGGCATTCTGTAAGCCGGGGAAGCGGCTGTCTTCTTATTAACTGCCGGGAAACCGGATTCCGGAAAGCGGAAGAGCATAACCAAATTACAGAAAACACCGTGAAAACCATTATGTAAGGTTGTAATCAACTGTTATTTCAAATTTTCTGATTGATCGTTTTATTCTTGAAATTATTAAATTATCGCGGATTATTCTGTTCATTGCTGCAACTTTTCAATTTGGAAAGCAATCCGTTACACACGTACCGCCGGTTGAAAATATAATATGGCATAAGTTTCAAGATAAAAATCTTAACTTTATTCCAATAAAATGCCTGTGTTTTTAACTAAGCAATGACTGTAACCGGAAGAAGATATGACAAATTTCCCTGATAAATATACCTCTGAAAATCAAAGGGTAGCCGAAACGGAAGCCCGCCTAAAAGCCCTGATCGAAGCGACTTCGGACGTGGTATATTCATTAAGCCCCGACTGGAGTGAGATGCGTGAGCTCGACGGCAGAGGATTTCTGAAAGACGCAGATGCTCCCACTACCAACTGGAGGACGGATAATGTGTATCCGGATGATCTGGATCTGGTAAATGCAACCATCGAAGAATGCATCCGCGAAAAGAAAATATTCCAGCTCGAGCACCGGGTAGTGCGTGCAGACGGCAGGCCGGGATGGACTTTTTCCAAAGCAATCCCCATTCTGGATGAACAGGGCAATATTATTGAATGGTTCGGCACAGCAAAGGATATTACCCAACGCAAAGAGGCAGAGGAAGCCTTGTCAAAAGCCAGGGCACGATCCGACCAGCAGAAAAGGCTGTATGAAACCATTGCCTCTTCAACACCGGATCTGCTGTACGTCTTTGATCTCGAGTACCGGTTTACCTATGCCAACCAGGCCCTGCTGGATATGTGGGGCAGAACCTGGGAGGAATCGATCGGAAAAGGACTGCTGGAAATAGGCTACGAGCCCTGGCATGCCGAAATGCATGAGCGGGAAATCGATGAAATCATTAAAACAAAACTTCCGGTGCGCGGAGATGTATCTTTTCCCCACGCTACTTTGGGAACCCGTGTTTATGACTATATTTTCACGCCGGTTCTTAATGAATACGGTGAAGTGGAAGCCATTGCAGGGGCAACCCGGGATGTCACAGACCGGAAAAAATGGGAGGAAAGCCTCAAGGAGCTTAATAAAGAGCTCGCCGGCACCAACCGGGAACTTGCTGCTACACTCAAAGAAATAGCCAAAGTAAATGATGAGCTGATTAAAGCTAATGAAAAAATCGAGGAAGGCCAGATTGCCTTTCGTCTGGCTGTAGATGCTGCAAATTTCGGTACCTGGTTCATTCATTCCAATACCCGGGAATTTATTACGGATGCCCGTTCAAAAGAGCTGTTCGGCTATGATGAAGATGAGACATTATCCCTTGAACAGTCTCTGGCGCAGATTACTGATGAATACCGGCCATACGTTACAGCGAAATTTGAAAATGCCATTTATAACAACGGCGATTATGATGTTACCTATCCTGTTATCGGGTTCCATGATCAGCGGCTCCGCTGGCTGCGGGCAATAGGCAACCTGAAGGCAGATTCTTCGGGTACGTTTTCCGCTTTTACCGGCGTTTTGATGGATATCACCGATCAGTATCTGGCCGGTGCCGATATCAGGCGTGCAGAGGAAAGCCTGAGGATGGCGGTAGA
Source organism: Chryseobacterium sp. SN22 (assembly GCF_008329705.1). Classification (GTDB taxonomy): domain Bacteria; phylum Bacteroidota; class Bacteroidia; order Flavobacteriales; family Weeksellaceae; genus Chryseobacterium. The sequence continues at coordinate 72,356 of NZ_VTSX01000011.1, forward strand.
TGCAGCCGGCTTAGGAACATTTCAGATTGGTGTGGACGACCGGGTTTTTACGTATTCGCCGAAGCTTAAAGAATTTTTCGGATTCTACCCTGATGAATTCATGTCTTATGAAGCTGCGGTCAGCCAGGTTCATCCGGATTTCCGGGATCTTCTGGCCGCTAACGTAGAAAGGGCATTTTCGGAAAATGCCCGCTTTGATATGGAATATCCTATTATCGGCTTTCACGATGAAAAGTTACGGTGGGTGCGTGCCATTGGCGAAATACAGCAAAAAGAGGGTAAAGAATATTTTACCGGGGTCATTCATGAAATTACCGAAAAAAAGCTGGATGAGATCCGTAAGAACGATTTTATCGGTATCGTTAGCCATGAGCTGAAAACCCCGCTTACTTCCATTAAAACCTATATTCAGCTGATGCAGGCCAAATTTTCCACAACAGAAGACGACTTTCTGTCTAAAATATTGGAAAAGGCCGATCTACAGATCAATAAAATGACGACGATGATCAACGGGTTCCTGGATATTTCAAGGCTTGAATCCGGAAAAATACATATCAACAGGCAGCTGTTTGATCTTTCGGATCTGCTGAAAGCCGCTGAAGAAGAAACAACAGCAACGGTTGACAGCCATATTACGGTTTTTGCCCCGATCCGGTCCGTACAGGTAAATGCCGACCGGGATAAGATCGAGCAGGTGATTCATAACCTGATCAGCAATGCCGTAAAATACTCCCCTGCCGGCAGCACCATCCGTATCAGCTGCACTTCAGACGATACATTCGCTTATGTAAGCGTAAAAGATCAGGGCAAAGGAATAAAACCGGAAGATATTGCGCATATTTTTGACCGTTATTACCGGGTCGAAGGAGAGGAAATGCAGTCGATTTCCGGGTTTGGAATCGGGTTGTATCTGTGTTCGGAAATTATCAACCATCATCATGGCTCTGTCTGGGTAGAAAGCGAAGTAGGTGCAGGTTCCGATTTTATTTTCTCGCTTCCGCTGGATACGGAAATGGATTAATTATTCGGAAAACAATCAAATATTACAGCAGGTCAAATGGAGCTTTGTTGTTTAAAAGCTGTGAAATTCAGATTCGGCATTCCGAATGTTTATCCGCCTTAACCGGATGTTAAATATCTATAAATGACCGGTGAACAAATATAAAGCAAATGGCCCAAATCAATCTTCATACGTTCGGATTGGCAGCAAACTTGTATCTACCTCAGGCATATTGTAAGAAATGCGAATGTTCAGCATTAATTCTGTTCATTCTGAATCACAATGATTCATGCATTTTACTTAAAAGTATTAAAAAACAATACATAAAATGAAAGTACTATTTGTAGTTACCTCACACGATGAACTGGGAAACACTGGAAAAAAAACGGGATTCTGGGTAGAAGAATTTGCAGCTCCTTATTATGCCCTGAAAGATGCGGGATTCGATATCGTAGTAGCTACCCCGAAAGGCGGACAGGCACCCATTGACCCGAAAAGTGAAGATCCTGATGCGCAGACTCCTGCTACGGAACGCTATTACAACGATAAGGAAGTACAGCAGATCATTGCCGATACGCAGAAATTAAGTGAGCAGAAAGCAGAGGATTTCGATGCCGTATTTTATCCGGGAGGGCACGGGCCTCTCTGGGATCTGGCCAATGACGAGGATTCACAAAGATTAATTCTGGATTTCTACAACAGCAGCAAGCCTGTTGCGGCCGTATGCCATGCGCCGGGCGTTTTCAAAAATATAAAACTGGAAAACGGCGACCCTCTGGTAAAAGGCAAAAAGGTAACCGGCTTTTCCAATACGGAAGAAGAAGCGGTTCAGCTTACCGGTGTGGTGCCCTTCCTGGTGGAAGATGAACTGAACAATGCCGGTGGTAAATATTCCAAAACAGATGACTGGGGCGTGCACGTCGTTCAGGACGGCCTGTTGATTACCGGGCAGAATCCAGCCTCATCCGAAAGTGCAGCCGAAAAACTGATGGCCGCTTTAAAGAATAAAACAAGCTGAGATTGTCTGACTATCTATTTCCATCATTGCTGAGAAAATCTTCTTTATCTGTAATGATGGAATTTTTGGATCTGTTTCTGCTAATGCTTTCGGACTAATGTTGTTCATTCTAAATTCAGCAGTAAGAAATTGAGTATTGAGCTGGGAAAAGTATACGCACGCATAGCCGGCAGATTCAGCAGATTTTTTTGCATTGATATCTGCGTAATCATTGTAATCTGCATAAGATTATATTCTCAAGCTACATCATATAAACGATAAGATGATCAGCATTATACGGATTTCAGCCGATATCATCCAGGCTTCGGATCATCCATATGGAACAGGAATCATGTCCGGAATTACCCAACGGCTTTTCCAGCAATCGGAATCCTGAATTTTCGTACATTTTCACGGCTTTTGAAAACTCCGGCAGGCTTTCCAGATAAACGTTTTCGTATCCCATTTCCTTTGCGCCTGCAATGCTTTTCATCATCAGGCTTTTCCCGAGCCCTATTCCTCTTGCCTCCGGACGGAGATAAAATTTTGCCAGTTCGGCGCATCCTGCCGGCAGACCTTCCGTAGGATAAATTCCGCAGCACCCGGAAATAACACCGTCTAATTCACCCACCCATAACACGGAATTTTCTTTTTTAAATAATGAGTATAAATCGTATGTCGTGGGATCGGAATATACTGTTCCCTCTTTCGGAGCATCAAATTCGGTAAAAGTATCCCGGATCAGTTCTGCAAGCGCTTCATTATCTGATTTCTCAGCTTTTCTGATGACTTTTTTTTTCATATTTTGTTAACTAACCGGGATTGAAAACCGGTTACATGACTTTTGTTTAAAATATCCTGGTGATTAAAACCATTAGTCATCAAAGATAATTATAATATAAAAAAACGACTGTTAATGAATACCTAAAATTCAGCCGCAGGCAGCATTATCAGAAAAAATCCGATACGATCTTAAGGTAAATCCAACCATATTCAACTTTACTTCAGCAGTTAACGGAGTAAAGGGTAAGAATCAGAGTCAGTTTAGTTAATAAAGTAACAAGCAAATCTCATTTGATATTCAATATCCGGATCGTAATATTGACAAAGTATGAGCCTGCCGTTTGGCAGTCAGCTCCATCACGAGCCCGGACACAAAAAGCGCCCGATAAAAAAACAAGAATATAAAGCATGAAAGTAAAAGCGGAAGCATAATTTCCACAAAACTGCTCCGAAAACAGGCAAAGTGACCGGTTATATTAGTCGCAGCATATGCACGGAAAAAACCAGATGCTGTTCCCCGTACGGCAACACATGAAAGCAGCAACGCTAATTTCATTATGCTGATAAGACGTCCCCTTCCCATAGGCCTGAACATCAGATTGCTTTACAAAAAAATGCAAAAAGACAGGTATATTTCCAATAAAAGGTTTTTGATTTAAATTAGCAGGTATGCAGGAAATAAAAATATCTGATTTTAAAAATAATCCGGTTCTTAACTCTGATAATGAACCAGCTTTTCCAAATCCGAACTTTTATCTTCCCGGTAAAAATGTCCGTGAAATTCATTGAGCTTTTTCAAAAGATCCAGCAATACTGTTTTTTCGCGGTCATCAAGCTGACCCGATAAAAATTTCGAAGTGATATTCACCTTGTTTACGGATTCATGGAACACCCTCTCTCCTTTCGCAGTAAGGTTCAGCCGCTTGCTTCTTTTATCTTTTTCATCATTTTTTTCCGCCATCATTCCGGATTCCAGCAGCCGTTTGATGATCTGGGTTCCGGTTTGTTTTTCGTGGCCATTCCGCTCGATCAGCTGCATTTTGGTCAGGTTCGGCTCATCTTTAAGACGGTAAAGGTAGGTGAATTCTTCATTGGCAAGTTCGGGAAAATCCTTCAGTCCTTTGCGGATGGCCTGCTTGGAATATCTTCCCAGCAAAAGCACCTGCTTACAGATTTCATTTTCCATAAACGAAACCTCATGCTCTTCATTTTTAAAGAGTTTGGTCGGGCTTTCCTCCCTGTATTTCCGGTCGTTCAGCCACAGGCGGAAATCCTCAACGCTGGAATGAGGTTTGCAGGCTCCGGAATTTTCAAAATCTTTTACCTGATGAAGCAGATCAATGAAAAAGTCAGTTTTCATAATACAAATTTAATCTAAAATAAAATAAGACCAGTCTAAGTTAAAGCTTAATATTGGCCATTCCGCCATCCATTCCGAAAATCTGTCCGGTAATCCACGAAGCCTGATCCGAAATCAGGAAGGCTGCCATGGCCGCCATTTCTTCAGGATTTCCAACTCTCTGCAGCGGATGCCTTTTGGCAGAGGCCTCACGCTTTTCAGGCGTCGATAACAACTGGGCAGCCAGATGGGTATCCGTTAGAGAAGGTGCAATCGCATTGACCCTGATCTTTTGTGCTGAAAATTCCGCCGCCAGGCTTTTGGTAAGCCCTTCCACTGCATTTTTACTGGCGGACACGGAAGCGTGGAAAGGCATTCCCAGTTTGGCCGCCACAGAACTGAACAGGACCACGGCAGCGCTTTCAGATTTTTTCAGGTTAGGTAACAATTTCTGAATGATTTTTACCGCTCCCAGCACATTGATTTCAAAATCACTTCTAAAATCTTCCACCGAAAGCCGGTTGAAAGGTTTCAGGTTGATGCTTCCCGGTGCATATACCAATCCGTCAACAATCTCCGGAAAAGCAATTTCATCAAGATCTCCCGAAAGAATATCCATCCGGTGAAATTCGATATTCGGATGATTCAGTTCCGGATTTTCGGTTTTTGAAATTCCGATAATGTGGTGCTTTCCTGAAAGGATTTTTGCCGTGGCCAGGCCGATGCCTTTCCCGCAGCCGATGATGACGATGTTTTTCATATTTATTTTTTTTATGGTTTATTTTTGAATATGAGTTACAGAGATTTTTTAATATTAACTATTCACCGTTGTCAGGCTGAGCCTGTCAAAGCCCTGTTGATTCCTTAGCTTTTTTTTGAATGCAAAGCTCATCAGGATTTTTGTACTATTAACTGTTTTTAAGCTCCACAAAGCCCGTTTTACTTATAAAGCAAGCAGAGATTATTAGATCTGATCGAAACTTAATCTCAGCCTTTGTCTTTACCTATCTCTTCGAAATCTTATTATTGCTGATGGCTCTCTGCCGGCTGCTTTTAAATCTCCGGATTTCTTCACTTCTTTTTTTCAGATGCTTCTGGCTGGCTCCGGAATTTATCCGTTTTCTCCAAAGCTTAAAACTCGATTCTTTAAGCTCGGAACGCATCAGCGCAACCACTTCAGGCTCACTGATCCCGAACTGGAATTTGATAGCCTCAAAAGGCGTCCGGTCTTCCCATGCCATTTCAATGATGCGGTCGGTTTCCTGTATGTTGAAATTTTTATTCATTGTTTTCTTTTTAATTGAATCCGGAGTTCGTGAATTTTCTATTAACTAGCCCCGTTTGTGACTTGATGCTGTGCGGACACAAAGCCCACAAAGCTTTTTTTACTAACCGTTTTAAAGTTTCAGAAAGCTGCTTCGACAGGCTCAACATAAACTTCACTTGTGAGGGGACATCGAGATTCCTCTAAAACTTTACATTTGCAGTAGCCTTAATGACCCAAATCCTTAATCACCTCTCTGGCCATATCCAGATGCTTTTTCCTTTTTTCTTCCGGCATTTTCTCAAGCGTCCTGGCCATCATCGACAGCCGTGGATTTTTCTGGAAGAAATCTTTGTGCTCATGGATGAAGTTCCAGAACAGGGCATCCCATTTTTCGGTCCATTCACCGCTTGGGTAATCGCTCATTTTTTTCAGGTAATTGCTTCCGCTGATGTAAGGTTTTGTGCTCATTTTCCCACCGTCGGCAAAGCTGCTCATGCCGTAGACATTCGGAACCATTACCCAATCGTAGGAATCGATGAACATTTCCATAAACCATTGGTAGACTTCATCCGGATCGAATTGGCAGAGGTTCATGAAATTGGCAAAGACCATTAGCCTTTCGATATGATGAGCATAACCGGTCTTCAGAATTTTCTTCAACGAACTGTCAATCGGATGGATGCCCGTTTCTGCCGTATAAAGGGTTTCCGGAAGCTTGTTTTTATGGTTCCAGTAATTTTTATTCCGCTGATAGGTTCCCTGATATACGTAGACACCGCGCACAAACTCCCGCCACCCGACAATCTGCCGGACAAAACCTTCCAGCGAGTTGACCGGAATATCATCTTCCTTCGCAAAGGCAACTGCTTTTTCCAATACGTCTTCCGCCGTCAGCAGACCGACATTCAGCAATGGGGAAAGGATGCTGTGATGCAGGAAATGTTCTTTTTCCACGATGCTGTCTTCATACACCCCGAATTCGGCAAACCGGTTTTCAAAAAACTGGACCAGCCATTTTTCAGCCTCTCCGAATGTGGTGGGATACAAATGCTCATCCGTCAGGCTTCCGTAGTTATCTGCAAAATGTTTCTCCGTATATTTTTTAGCTTCTTTAAAATAAGCGTTGTTCTCAGGGAAATGAATCGAGGGGGCTTTCCGGTTTTTCGGATATTTCTTCCGGTTTTCCGTATCATATGTCCATTTTCCGCCCAACGGTTTTCCCGCTTTCATTAAAATATTCCGGGTAATCCGCTGCTGCCTGTAAAAATCGGTCTGATGATAAGACCTTTTGCCCTCAAAATATTCCTTAAGGTCTTCTTTGGTATTGATGAATAACGGACTGTCCATGATCTCCACTTCAAGTTTTGTTTTCTGCAGCCTTTTTTCGAGCCAGTGGTCGCAGACATCGGTTGTCCTGATGGCTTTAAAGCCTTCCTTTTCAAGTTTGGGGATGAATTTCCTGATATCGGATAATTGGGAAATGCTCTCTACGTATTCAACCTTAAAGCCCGTCTTCTTCAGAAAATCTTCATAAAATTTCATCGTTGCGCGATGGAAAGCGATCTTCTGTTTGTGAAAAGCATACTGCCTGAAAAACAGGAATTCTTCCAGCAGAAAGACCGGCTGACCTTTATCCAGGTAATCCGTATCCTCAAACAGCTGGTGCGGGAAAACAAGCTGGGCGGTATGTTTCAGTTCTGCAGCCATAAATGTATAAATTCCTGGTTGGGATCGTACATTTCAGCCTGTTTTTCAGGATTGAAGATCCGGTCGCGGTTGTCATTTCCTACACCGGCAAGGTACATCCAGTTGCCGTAATTGCTGTGGACATCGTAATCGATCAGCAGTTCTTCAAAATAAGCCGCCCCGGCCCGCCAGTCCTGTTTCAGGACCTTACAGAAATAGGAAGCTACATTCTGCCTTCCCCGGTTGCTTATCCATCCGGTCTTTTTTAATTCAAGCATATTGGCATTAATAAAATCCGAATCCGTGTTTCCTTCTTTCCATTGCCGGATCAGTTCCTCGTGATCTTCGGAAATATATTCTTTCTTACTGATTCCGTTTTTCCAGAAAATCCGCTCTTTGTACTCCATGGAAACATACCTGAAAAAATCCCGCCACAACAATTCAAAAACAAGCCAATAAGTTGACTCGTTGCTGCCGAATTCCTGCTCGTACTTTTTAATTTCGTGATATACTGTGACTGCAGAAAGGCTTCCGTCAGCCAGCCAGCCGGAAAATTTAGAGCTGTAATCGGTTCCGGCTAAGCCGTTTCGGGTTTCTTTATAGCTGCTGAGATTCCTGGTTTCTGAAAAATAGGACTTCAGCCTTTTCAGGGCCTGCGCTTCTCCGCCACTGAAAGGAAATGCCGTTCTTTTATCGGTTTCAAAATGTTCATATCCCAGCGATTCGAAACTCACCTTATCGCTTTGGATTTTGATAACAGACTTATTATACATCAGGCTTTCCGAAGCAAATTCCGGCCGAATCAGAAGGTTTTTCTCAACCTTTTGCCTGAAGGCCGTAAACAGCATCGGTATTTTATCCATTATCCTGGATACAAAAAGCGGATGCACCAGAAACTGGGAACAGGATCTTTCCCACTCTGCCATAGGCAGAACATTCCTGATTTCATCTTCTTTCTCCTTTTCTTCCCGGGTCCATTCCTGCTGGCAGAAGATTTTTACGATGTCGAATTCATCAGACAGTTCTTTAAAAACGGTTCCTGTGGTTCCTTGTTTTATCAGGAAAGAAATGTTTTTCCTGTTTAAATTCGCCTTCAGGTCTTCAACGGTTTCCAGGAGGAACCTGGCCCGGTATTTCCCGGTTTTCCTGCTGCCAAACTGTATTCTTCCGAAATCCCGGTCATCAAAAACATAAACCGCCAGGAAAGGCAATCCTTCCTGCATGATGCTGTATAACGATTCCGAGTCGCGGGTCCTCAGGTTTTTGGTAAACCAGAGGATATTGATTTTTTGTTTTTCCGGCATCTTTCGCTGCAATATTTTACTTCGTCCCAATTCTTCTTCCATTTTTTCCGCCAGTTGAACGGTAATCCGCAGACTTCGCAGATTTTGGAGGGCAATCCGGACGGCATATTAAGGTTTTATAAAATTTCTGAAGTTGTTAATCCTGATATCTTTTGCTTTCAGATCGTGCATCATATTATATAGTCCGAAGAACGTCCGGTTCAGGTAAATGAAATGCCGGGATCCGCGGTTGGTATTCATGCCTTTCATATCGCTGATTTTGGAATAACGCTGGCCCAGATCTGCAATTTCCTGAAAGAATCCCTCATCTGAAAAATCGAATTTCTCCTTATTGAAAGGCCTGGTAAACAGTTCCAGCAGCTCATAGAACAATTTGGCAAAAAACTCTTTCTCCCGCGGCGAATCTTCTTCACGCAGAATTTCCAGCGCAAATAGTTTTTCCCGGAAAATCTCAAGATTTTTAAGATTTTCTTCTTTGGCAAGCTCAAAATACGGCACATAAAAATCTTCCGGAATCTCTTTGATACAGCCGAAATCAATTACCGAAAGCCGGCTGTCGTCTGAAATCAGGAAATTGCCCGGATGTGGATCGGCATGTACTTTTTTCAGGATATGCATCTGATACATGTAGAAATCCCAGAGGGTTTGCCCAATGGTATTCAGTTCATCCTGGGTATTCTGTTTTTTGGTAAATTCCGAAAAATGGATTCCGGCCATCCAATCCATGGTAATGATCTTTTCGCAGGAATATTCCGGATAATAGTTCGGAAACTTTATGTTCGGGAGGTGGCTGCAGGCCACTGCAAAATGCTGGCTCCGCTTCAGCTCCAGGTTATAATCGGTTTCCTCAAACAGCTTATCCTCCACTTCCTGGAAATAGGATTCCGAACCTTCTTTTTTGATGTTGAACATTTTCATCGCAATAGGCTTTACCATCTTCAGGTCGCTGGAAATGCTTTCCCTCACGCCGGGATACTGGATTTTTACCGCCAGGTTTTTATCTCCTTTCTTCGCTTTATGAACCTGCCCGATGCTGGCAGCATTCACCGATTCCTGAGAAAATTCATCGAAAATGGCTTCCGGGTTCTTTCCGAAATATTTTCTGAATGTTTTTTTGACCAAAGCCCCGGACAACGGCGGAACGGAGAACTGCGACAATGAAAATTTCTCTACATATTCCACTGGGAGAATATTCTTTTCCATACTCAGCATCTGGGCTACCTTCAAAGCGGAACCTTTCAGCTCTTTCAGGGAATCGTAGATATCCGTTGCATTATCTTCATTCAGGATTTTCCGGGCTTCCCCTTCGTCTTTCGTGATTTTGTTCCCGTAATACTTCAGGTAATTGACGCCGACTTTTGCCCCTGCTTTCAGAAGGCTGCCGGTGCGTTCAATTTTCCCGGTCGGGATTTTATCTAATGTTTTCATTTTTAAATTTAGGTGATAGGCGGCTTTAGGTAGATTTAAGCTAAAGCCAAATTGAATTATTCTTTTTGAAACGGGCTTTCTTCGATGAGATCAGGATGGTATTGCCCATTTTTATTGATTCAGTCAACATTAATTTACTTTTCCGTTATCGGAATTTCTCTTTCCATAGAAATTTCCCCAGGTCAATTACTTTTCGCAGCGGCTCGTTGTCCATCAGTTCAAAACCGGTATCGATGGTTTTTTCAACAAAGATGTCGGTCTTTTCGAAATCGGGTGAGGTATCTTTTTTCCAGAAGTCGATGGCTGAAACCAGATGCAGCCAAAGGATTTCCTGTCTGGATTTTTCATTGAACCTCCTGATGTCCTGTTTTGCCTTTTCAACCATTTCCCACTCGTTAAAATCCAGCGTTCCGACAAACTGACGGTGGGTTTCCCGCAAATTCTGGAGCGCCCTGATTTCCTGCGCCTTCGTTCTTCCTAAAATCGACAGTACCAATGACCGGTTCATTGTCAGGTTTTCAAAGAAAATGAAATAGACATTCAGCAGTTTTTCCTTCGTCAATATTTCCGGTGAGGAATTTAATTCTTCAGCCAGCTCAAGGGATTTCCTGAACAGATGGTCCAGCATTTCTTTTTCAGCCTGGTCGAACCCAGAGAAAAAATGGTAAAATTCTTTCTCCTCAAAGCCGTTTTCCTTCGCAAAAAGATAAATGTTTTTCGGCCGCTCGCCGTGATTCAAAAGATAATCTCCGTAACGCTCAAATATCTTTTCCTGTGTGAGAGGGGTTTGTTCTTGCATGATAGAATTTATTTATAAACAAATTTAGTAATTAATTTTATTTTCAATTAAAATAAAGTATAAATTTGTACTATATAAACGATTTAATTTTTGAATTATGTTGACGATACAGGCACAATCGAACATCCCTACCGACTTCGGAACATTCAGTGTTTATGCATTTTCCGAAAATAAGGACGACTGGAACCCGCATCTGGTGTGGGTTGCAGCGCATACGGATTTCAGCAAAACCGTAAATGTGCGTTTCCATTCGGAATGCATTACCGGCGAAGTATTCCATTCCAGGAAATGTGAATGCGGGCAGCAGCTCGATGCTGCCATGAAATACATGTCGGAAAACGGAGGAATGATTATTTATCTGCGGCAGGAAGGCCGCAACATCGGAATCATTAATAAATTGAGAGCTTATGCTTTGCAGGAAAAGGGTTTTGATACGGTAGAAGCCAACCTGAAACTGGGACTGCCGGCAGACGGACGCGATTTTGGCGTAGCGGTCGAAATGCTGAATCTTCTGAAGGTAAAAGAGATCAGTCTGATGACCAACAATCCGGAAAAGCTGAAATCACTGGAGAACAGCGGGATCAGATTAAACCAGAGAATTCCTCTGGAGATTGAATCCAATGAAACCAATGAGGGATACCTGAGCAAAAAGAAATATTATTTCGGGCATTTACTGGAAAAGGTATAATTTTCTCATTAGCTGAAAGAAGAATCCGGATCATCTCTTTTTACAGGTGCATATAAAGAATTGGCTGATCAATAAGAGATTTATGAATTCCGGCAAACCAATCCAGATCTTATGAAAAAAATTCTGCTTACCGGGGCTACCGGCTATATCGGCAAACGGATGATTAATGTTATTGCGGCACAGGGTTACCAGGTGATCTGCTGTTGCAGGGATGCCGGACGTTTTTCAAAAAGCGTCGATATTGATGATGCCCAGATCGAAGTGATAGAAGTAGATTTCCTGAAGCCCGAAACCCTGGAAAAGATTCCTGGGGATATTTCCGGAGCGTATTATCTGATGCACTCGATGAGCAACAGCAACGATTATGCAGAGTCGGAAAAACAGTGCGCCGTTAATTTTTCAGAATTCATTGAGAAAACAGACTGCGAACACATGGTTTACCTTTCCGGCCTTGTGAATGAGAAACAGCTTTCGGAACACCTGAGTTCCCGTTTTGAGGTGGAAAAAATCCTGATGGAATGCAAAGTTCCGGCAACGGTTTTGCGGGCAGGAATTATTATCGGGTCCGGCAGCGCCTCGTTCGAGATCATCCGGGACCTGGTGGAAAAACTGCCGGTAATGGTGGCTCCGAAATGGCTTCATACCAAATGCCAGCCGATCGGCATTGCCAATGTGCTGGATTTCCTGATTTTTACCTTATTCAAAAAACAGACTTACCACAAAAATTTCGATATCGGCTGCGACAATGTCCTGACCTATAAAGAAATGCTGCTGGAACTGGCGAGAATCCGCGGGTTGAAAAGAACGATTATTACATTGCCTGTGATGACCCCTAAACTGTCTTCTTACTGGCTGTACTTTATCACTTCTACGTCTTATAATCTTGCCAAAGCACTGGTTGGAAGCATGAAGATTGAAGTGGTATGCAGGCCCGAAAGCCTAAAGGAAATAAAAGAAATTACCGGCATACAGCCATTTTCCTATGACACTGCCATCCGGAGAACACTGGCGAAGATTCAGGACAACGAAATTGCATCGAGCTGGAAAGACAGCTTCATCAGCAGCCGAAGCGATTCCAGCCTGAAAGACTATCTGGACGTTCCGAAATACGGTTGTTTTACGGATCTTCGTTCTGCAGAATATGATGACCGAGAGAAATGCCTGGACCGGGTTTTTGCTCTGGGCGGGGCCAACGGATGGTACGGGCAGAGCCTCTGGAAAATACGCGGTTTTCTGGACATCCTGGTAGGCGGACCGGGACTCAGAAGAGGCCGTACGAGCGCTACCCGGCTCCATGAAGGCGATGCACTGGATTTCTGGCGTGTTCTCCATGCTAACAAAAAAGAAGGCAAACTGATCCTGTTTGCTGAAATGAAGCTTCCCGGTGAAGCATGGCTGATGTTTAAAGTACACAAAGGCAAGCTCTGGCAGAAGGCGGTTTTCCGTCCGCACGGGCTCAGTGGCAGGCTTTACTGGTATTCCGTTCTGCCGTTCCACGGGATTATTTTTAAAGGGATGGTTCGGAAACTTGCGAATCCGCAAAAGCATTTTTAAACTACTTCCCCTTTTATAACAAAATTTAAAATTTAAACTAAATTTTTAACTTTTCAATATTCATATTTAATTTTTATTTAATTAATCAATACCATATTATTATATACCGTATAAAATTAACAATTATTTCAAATTAAAATATCCATGATAATCCTTTAAACCTTTAAGTACTGATTATCAATTATTTAAAATAAAAATAAAAGTTATTTTGAGGCTGTTAGGCATAACAAACCTTAAAAATGACCCATAAATAAAATATTCACTATCAAACGTTTAATATAAATCACCATGTAAAGAATAAATAACATCTATTATGTAGCCTTTTTTGTAAAAAAAAATTTGTTACATTTGCTTTAAAGTAATAAAAAAGCGTGCATACCGTTTTACTTATTCCAGAAATTTGATTGTAAAACATTAAAACCGGCTTATGAAAAAAATAGTTCTACTCTTTACGTGCCTGTTTGGAATTTCAGCTTTTGCGCAGATTAAGGTGCTGAAGAATGAAACTTTAGTAGAAATCGGCAAAGACAATTCCGTAGGTTTATATAAAAAAGACGACCGATTCACGGTGAATTACCAGGACCTGAATACAGCCAACCTCAATACTTTCAGATCATTTTCTTTCCAGAATCTGAACAAGGATGTTTCCGGTCTGTATGAACTTATTGCCAACGGATTTATCGATACTCCGGAAAGCAATATTGTTCTTGAACTTCCAAGTGATATCATCGAACTGCATTTTGAAAAAAATTACGGTACCCCGACGGTACAGTTTATCCAGTACATTAACAAAAACAGAAAGTATGTAGGAAAATCCCAGTTCCTGAACAAGAAACAGATTGACAAAATCTTTGGGAAAACCAATGGAAAGGCTGCATTGTATGACAAACCTGCAACCATGAACAATATTAACCACATGAATAATCAACAACCTGTAAATCAAGCTTCTTCAACAGCACCTATTTCCAACGGCAACAGGAAGCCCAGAAAATAAATCAAACATTTTGAAATATTACTGAACTCATTCATCCGGATGAGTTTTTTATTTTATTTTTGTAAAAAGATCGTTACGAAACTATGCCTCTTCAAATAAATAACCTGACCAAAAAATTCGGTGAGCAGACTGCCCTGAACAACATTAACATTTCTATTGACAGCAATGAAATCATCGGTCTTCTGGGTCCGAACGGAGCCGGGAAATCCACCCTGATGAAATCGATTGTCGGTGCCCTGAAAATCGATGAAGGTGAGATAATTTTTAATGGAAAGAACATTACCGATCATGAACTCGGAAGCAAGCAAAAAATAGGCTTTCTTCCTGAAAACAATCCGCTGTACCTGGAAATGTATGTGAAAGAATATCTGCAGTTCGTTGCCAATATCCATAAAATCCCGGAATCAAGAGTGGATGAAGTAATCGAGCTGGTCGGCATCACCCCTGAAAAGTCAAAGAAAATCGGTCAGCTTTCCAAAGGGTATAAGCAAAGAGTCGGACTGGCCCAGGCGATCATCCACCAGCCGGACCTTCTGATCCTGGACGAACCGACCAACGGTCTTGACCCCAACCAGATTATTGAAATCAGAAATGTGGTAAAAGAAATCGGACAGCAGAAAACGGTATTGCTTTCTACCCACATCATGCAGGAAGTGGAAGCCCTTTGCTCCCGCGTCATCCTGATCCATAAAGGTAATATCCTCCAAGATTGCCCGATTGATGAATTTAAAGGGAAATTTGAAAGCCTTGAAGAAGCTTTTGCGAGCTATACGGCTTAATTTATATATAAACCTCACAGGTTTCAGAAACCTGTGAGGTTTTTTTAAATCTTCTAGCATCAGATACATCTTCATTTAGAAAGCCGGCTTTCTGTGGATTATTTCCGTCGTTTTTATATTTTCTAACATTTCATTTTTATTCAATTGTCTATAGATACAAGCCAGCTGCAAAACCAAAATAAGGTTGATTGTAATAATTTCATAGTAGGCAGCAGATTTTTTTTCCAGTATTTTGTCGCGGATATGGATTGACGAAAAAACAGCAAGACAGACCGTTAGCCCCACGATTAAAGGCTGAATAATGGCAATCATTAATCTTATTTTAAATATAATTAAGCGTTGCCCTCCGGCTTTTCACCAGTTACTGAAGTGGCTGCTGCATTTTTCTTCTGAACCTGTTCCAGAAGCTGAAGCCCCAAAAGGCCGCTGATTCCGCCGTTTGCCGCATCACCGTTGCCTCCGATCAGAACTTCCGGCATAATCCGTACGTTCTGGCTGGCGATATTCTCCATAATTTTCAATTGGGTAAAATTATTTCCGCCCATGGCTTCCACCGACAGTTTATACGATTCGGCATTGGATTTCCCGATGGCCAGGATCTTTTCCGCTTCAGCATTTCCCGTCAGTGAGATCTGCTCGGCACTTGCTTTGGCCAGCCATTCTATTTTTTCGGATTCCGCTCTGGCAAGCAGCCTGGTTTTTTCAGCTTCCCCGGTAGCGAGCAGTTTCAGCCGGTCTCCTTCCGCTGTTGCCTGCAGCCTTACCGAATTGGCATCCCCGGTCGCTTTTTTCACAGACGCATCGGCAATCCTTTCAGCGATCAATACGCCCTGGTCGGCTTTTACGATCTCCTTCTGCATATCGGCCACCGCCGTTTCTTTTTCCAGGGCCTGACGGGTTTCCTGGGCGAGCATTTCGGTCTCGTACGTAATTTTCTGCTCTTCCGCAAGCTTACGGTCGGTCAGTGTTTTCATCAGGCTTTCAGGGGGAACGATGGCGCCGATCAGGGTATCAACGGCATTTACATTGTACTGTTCCAGGACGCTGCTGATATGTTCTTTAGCCGATTGCTGCCTTTCTTTACGGCTTCCGAGAAAAGCAATCACATCGCTGTCCTGTGCCGAATTCCTGAAGTAGTTTCCGATCGTCGGTTCCAGCACCTGACTTACCAGATTGATCATATTCCCGAAACGGGCGATTACTTTTGGGGCTTCATAGGTTGGAATGTGGATAATCTGCGACACATCGAGATTAAAAGGGAAACCGTCTTTGCTTCGGACCGTAATCGTGGAAAGGTTTTTATCGAGCTGATGGGATTCGCTTCTTTCATACGCCCAGTTCAGTACCAGGTTGGTGGTCGGAACCAGCTCCACTTTCATGATGTACGGATTGATCGGATATTTTCCGGGACCGATGGGTTCTGCCCAGACGCCTTTATGGCCTTTTTCCACGATATGTCCGTGTTTAAAATCTACGCCGCTTAAATCTTTGCCGTCTTCCCCTACATAGCTGATGATGACTCCGACATGCCCGATCGGGATTTCCGTCATTTTTACCATTTCCACTTTCGTGAACCACGGATTGAGGAAATAAGAACCGGCAAGGATCACCTGCTCCTGAAGCCCCTTGTAACCGCCGCTGTTTAAAAAAGTATCAACATCCTGAAATTTGTTGTGCCCGTTAATAATCTTTCCGGCGATCTGCCCTTCTTCCAGCGGGCTTCCTTCCATTGTGGTGATAATTCCGACGGCATTATCGGGAATCTCCGTCAGCTCCGTCAGCTCAATTTCAAACAGCAGGGTGTTGATCCGGTAGGATCCCGGTGCGATAATGGCGGTCTGCCTTCCTTTCCGGCCTCCGTTTTTCAGAAAAGCTTCGGCATCCTGAAACGAATCACAGTCTATTTTTCTTGCTAAAATCCTTCCCGTTTCCAACTCTGCCCCGTCTTTGGCAAGGAGCAACCCTATTTTGCCGGTCGGAATTACGGTAAAGGGTTGGAAATCGATCGAATACTGCCAGATCCATTTGCCGAAATAGACTCCCGGAGCCAGGGTCTGAGCCTGGAAACCCGCTTCTCCGTTGGTCGCTATGATCCGGCCTTCCGGAAGTTCCTGCCTCCCGACCAGCACGAATTTTTTGGTGACCAAGCCGATCCTGTCTTGGGGAACAATAACAAGACCGAAGAAAATTCTTAAGATAAATTTGTAAAAAATAACGCACAACAAGGCGATGACGGCCGGAATCATCCAGCCATGAAAACTTAATTCCATAGTTTTTGTTTTTAATTAAATTTGAAAACGGGAGTAGTGCCCTGTTTTTTAAGAATAGAAAACAGGATATGAATTATGTGATAATTCTTTTAAAAAATTAAGAAAATGAAGGTGGAGAAGTATTAAAAATCGTGAAAATGATTTCTGATACTTTTAATAGAAAAAACTTAAAGTTAATTAGTTTCATTTCGATGATAAAGGAAAGAGATCCTTTTGTGGTACAAATGTACGCAAGAAAAATATTCAGTTGTTTCAAAAAGTTTAACTATTTTTCAATAATTATCGTAAATTACTGATAACCAATACCTAAATTTTACATAATCATTAGCTCATCCATTTAAAATTAGGATATTTTAATAAAAAAAGAGCAGTATAATGAAAAGAAACCGGATGCTTCTGGCTTTAAATTTGATAAATTCCTATCCTAACCATTACCATTAAAAAGATGATCAAAAAAATTGCATTCGGCATTTTCTGTGTGGCTCAGTTTTCACTGATGAATGCCAATACCGCTGTAAGCGGAACACCGGTTTCAAAAGTAAATTACCAGAAGGAAAAAATTCCGAAATCAGTCATTATCAAAACTAAAAAGTTTAAAATAAAGATCGATCAGCAGCCGAATGGAAACTACCTGTACCAATCCTGGGGAGTAAACGGCAAAATAGCTTCCAAGCCGAGCATGATTATTTCAGACGGCGAACTGATCCCGGACGGTACCGGAGGAAACTATTATTATGAATTCAGCAATAACGGCTATACGTATCAGATCTGGAGAAATTACTTAACGGATTCAGCGAAGAAAGCACCGTATACTCTGATGGTGACCGATCAGAATGGGAAAACGGTAGTTAATCAGGACGGTTACGTTGTTAAAAACTAAGAGTAAAATTTATACAGGTTCCCGGCTTTAGAGTCGGGAATTTTATTGAGTCAATGGTGAATTTTGCTGACACAACCCAATTGTCAATCTCTTAGTGTAAAGTAAATTGACAGACGCAGTGGATTGACCATTCATCCTTGAATTTTGCACATTGCTATCATTTGCTGAATGAAGTGTTATGCTGAGCTTGTCGAAGTACCCTTATAAGCGGAAATATGCAGAATCTTTTATGCCGGAACTTTGTGGACACCAGGTTAAAGATTGACAGACAAAACGAATTAGCCTTTCATCTTTCGCCACCCACTTTTAAACAATGCGTTCTTCTTCTTTTCTTAGTACATTGTAAAACAGGCTTTTATCGAAACTGTTTTTTGCCGCCAGATACCCGATGTTGAAAATCTGTTCGAGACGGTCTTTCCGTCTTTCGAAAGTCCCGAAGGTAGAAAGTTCCTGGGATGAAATGAACCAGTCGCAGTGATCGAATTTGATCTTTTCGATGCGGTAGGAAAGCAGGTCGTAGGAACGGGAAACAATGGCTTTGATGGATTTCAGGTCACTGATCTGGATATCATGGGGTGGGGAAACGAAGACACCGATGAGCTTATCACAGTCTTTACGAATGATGTCCGCCGGAAAATTGTTCAGCACGCCGCCGTCGCAGTACATTTCATCACCAATAATATAGGGGGTTGTCACGCCGGGAATAGAGCACGAAGCGATAATGGCATCCACAATTTTGAAGTTCTCGTCGAAAATCTTTTCGGTACCGCCTACGAGTTCGGTCGCCACGATTTTCACTTCTTTATCCAGATCTCCCAATTTCATATCTCCAAAAACAGGATTCAGGTAGTTCCGGAAAATTACGGACGAAACCAGTCCCGGCTGATTGAAGGCGAAATGCTTCCAGTTGAAGAAATAAACCGACTTAAAAAACTCCATGATTTCTTCAGGCTTTTTACCGACAGCGTACAGGCACCCGACAATAGAACCTGCGCTGCAGCAGGACAGCACATCAACAGCAATATTTTTTTCAGCTAAGAATTTTAAAACCCCTGCATGGGCAATGCCTTTGGTTCCGCCTCCGGATAATACCAGTCCTACTTTCTCAGAATTCATGGATTAAATATAAGAAAAACAGAATAAAATAATGGGTCACATTTTTCCAGACCCGGCGATTTTGCCATTTTTTAACACAAATAAAAATTAAATTAATATAAAGTGAACCCTAAGCAGAAACCAGATTAAAGGCTGAAAGAAGAAGCTTGATGCTGGAGCTTTTTGTTAACATATTTATGGATAATCTCTGATTAAACGCAGTGTTCACAAGGATTTTTTGCATGGATTGGGATATTATTTCCTTTCACAGGGGTACTTCGGCAAGCTCAGCATAATAAGCTGTGCTGAGTAATTCCTTTTAAGCATTAAAAAAGCCCGGAGATTCCGGGCTTGCTGTATGTTTTGAATAGTCTGCTAATTATTAATATACTTTTCGAAAATTTTCGAAAAATCTTTCTGGTTATATTTATCAAAACTGGTAGTATTCCAGGCGAAAATATACTCATTGATGGCTCTTAATTCCTGGCTTTTAGAAACATTTTCCTGCTTTCCGGAAGCTACCGAAGTAATGGCTTTCTGAATGCTGTCGTTTGAGAAATTCAGCAACGAATGGTTGTGGTGAACTTCCTGCTGAATGGCCAGTAACGCTTTGTACAGGTCTTTCAGCTGATCGATCTGTCCTTTGGCCACACTGATCATCATCGGAACATTCCCGATATTGAATGAAATTTCCACATCCAGGTCAATGGTTCCCGCCGTCTGCAAAGCGATATTGGAAAAAGGGAACTGATAGTATTCGTATCGCTTCAGGACTCTTTTTTTATCCAGAGCACTTGCCCCGTCAATATGGATCAGGGCACGGTTGGTAAAACAGTATTCGTCCCTTCTGGATTTGATCAGGAAGAAAATTTTCTCGTTGTCTTCAGACAGGATATAATCATCAGAGTCTACCTTGTCATAATCCTGGGAAGAAATGATTTTCCCGATATCTCCCAATCCTAAAGCTTCTGCTGCCAGTTTTTTAAACATCGATTGTTGTATTTAATTATTAGTTTATGTATTTATTAAATATGAATCACTTCGCCATACGCAGCTGCAGCAGCTTCCATAATTGCTTCGGAAACTGTCGGGTGTGGGTGAATGGACTTGATGATTTCGTGACCTGTGGTTTCAAGCTTTCTTGCTACAACGGCTTCAGCCACCATATCGGTAACACCTTCACCGATCATGTGACAGCCTAACCACTCACCATATTTCGCATCAAAAATTACTTTGATGAAACCGTCGGTATTTCCGTTAGCCGTCGCTTTTCCACTGGCAGAAAGCGGGAACTTCCCTACTTTGATCTCGTATCCTTTTTCTTTCGCCTGCTTTTCTGTAAGGCCTACTGATGCTACTTCAGGATGACAGTAGGTACATCCCGGGATATTGCCGTAATCGATTTTCTCTACGTGCATTCCTTTGATTTTTTCAACGCAGGTAATTCCTTCTGCAGAAGCAACGTGTGCCAGTGCCTGAGTCGGGATCAGATCTCCGATGGCATAGTAACCCGGAACAGAAGTCTCGTACCATTCGTTTACCAATACTCTTCCTTTATCCGTCTGAATACCCACTTCTTCCAATCCGATGTTCTCGATGTTGGCAGCGATTCCTACAGCAGAAAGTAAAATATCGGCTTCTAAAGTAATGTTTCCTTTTGCTGTTTTTACGGTAGCTTTTACACCCTCACCGCTCGTATCCACGCTTTCTACGGAAGCATTGGTCATAATCTCGATGCCTGTCTTTTTCAGGGACTTTTCAAGGTGCTTGGAAATTTCTTCGTCTTCTACCGGAACGATGTTCGGCATAAATTCCACAACGGTCACTTTTGTTCCCATCGTGTTATAGAAATCGGCAAATTCTACTCCGATTGCTCCTGAACCTACAACGATCATTGATTTCGGCTGCTCCGGAAGAGACAGCGCCTGTCGGTATCCGATCACTTTTTTACCATCCTGGGGAAGGTTAGGTAATTCTCTTGAACGTGCTCCGGTAGCGATAATGATGTGCGTTCCGGTATATTCGGTTGTTTTTCCTTCCTTATCGGTAACGGAAACTTTTTTACCTTTCTGAACTTTTGCCGTCCCCATGATCACATCGATCTTATTTTTCTTCATCAGGAACTCAATCCCTTTGCTCATTTTGTTGGCTACGCCACGGCTTCTCTGGATTACATTCGGGAATTCGAAGCTTCCCTCTACTTTATTTAATCCGTAATCTTCAGCGTGGTTGATATAATGAAAAACCTGCGCAGATTTTAACAAAGCTTTTGTCGGAATACATCCCCAGTTCAGGCAGATTCCTCCTAAGTTTTCTTTCTCGATAATGGCAGTTTTGAAACCCAATTGTGCTGCTCTGATCGCTGTAACATATCCGCCAGGACCACTTCCGATGACAATAATATCGTAGTTCATTATTATAAAAATTTTTATGCGAATTTAAGGAAAAATATTGGAAATGACGCACTCCCTGAAATTGGCAGGCAGCGAAATTTCAGGATTCTTTTTAATGGTAAAAATGATATTTTCATTCATATAGGAAGAGATCCTTCAGGCACGTAAATTTTATTTAAAAATAGAGATAATAAAAAGTCCGTTTCAAGAATGAAACGGACTTTTATCTATTAAATTAAACGGTTGACGCTATCTTGCACTGCTCAGCAGACGCTTTTCGTTGGCATATCTTTCATTCAGCGCTCTCAGCTGGTCTCGCTTCATTTTTTTCGTCGCCAAAGGATGATTCAGGATTAGCTTTCTTTCGGTATTGTACTTTCTGGCCAGTTCCTGGGATTTGCTGTTTGCCAGCTGACCTTTTGAAGGGTGCGGCGGTGCCGGCGGACGTCTCTGCCCGTAGATGTTCATCGATAATCCGAGCAGAATGACGGTTGATATTAAAAAATTTTTCATGATGTGTACTTTTGCTGAATGATTTCAATGTAAATGATTCTCCATTAATTTCATTCCGTTACCAATCAATGATCAGCAGATATCATACCATATTTTTAGGATTATTTTATTTCTATGTTCCATTTCAGCGGAAGGTTCTTTGAGGAGTTTCCGACCAAAATCCGGTAGGTTCCTTTTTCCACGGTCCAGTTCATTTTTTCATCCAGAAATTGCAGCTCTTTTACCGGAACTTCGATGGAAACCTGCTTTGATTCTCCCGGTTTTAAATAGACTTTCTGAAAACCTTTCAGTTCGATAATGGGCCTGGAAACCGAAGCCAGCAGGTCTTTTACATACAATTGCACCACTTCACTTCCTGCTCTCGAACCAGTATTTTTTACATTCACTTTAGCGATAATGGTGTCATTGGCGGAATAAGCGGACTGATTGAGTTCCAGCCCCGAAATTTCAAAAGTCGTATAGTTTAATCCGAAGCCGAACGGATACAGCGGTTCGCCGCTCAGATCGTAATAATCGTTTCCTCTTCCGGTGGGATGATGGCTATAAGATAAAGGCAGCTGCCCTTCTTCCACCGGGAAAGTAACCGGCAGTTTCCCGGACGGATTTTCTGCTCCGAACAGTACTTTTGCTATGGCATTTCCGCCTTCTTCCCCTGGATACCAGACGTCGAGAATGGCTCCGACCTCATCTTTCCAATCCGTTGTTTTTATAGCAGAACCACCGACCAAAACCACAGCAACCGGTTTATTTAATTTTGAAACTTCATGAATAAATGGTTCCTGGTTTCCCGGCAGGCTCAGCGAAGAGCGGTCCTGGAATTCCCCTTCATGAATTCCGGCCGTTACGATGATATAATCTGCATTTTTTGCCAGTTTTAAGGCTTCATTAAAATCTTTCAGCTCATCATTTAATCCATAATTCCAAATCAGCTCAATGTTGGCTTCGCCCCTGTTTTCATGGAACTCTACAACAATGTCACAGGACTGGCCTTTTACAAAATCAAAATCCATTGTTTTGGTGGAATAGCTCAGCTTCTCCCAGTTATCGATCAGCAATTTCCCGTTAAGGTATAACCTGAAACCGTCGTTTCCACGGAGGCCTAGCTGGTATTTTCCGGACTCCGGCGCCTGAAGCTTTCCGGTCCAACGCACGCTGTAGTTATCAGGCTGAAGCTTTTCCGGATCCGGCGAATATAAGGTCCATTTGAAATTCAGCTGTTCGTCCTGTTTTTCAAAAGCAGGATTTCCTTTCAGGTCTGAATTGGCAAAATAATTTCCCTGCAGCCCTTTTTTGTTTCCGTAAGATAAAAATTCAGCAGGAACAGTGGCAAACTTCTTCACGTTCCAGTCGATTCCTTTTGAATACGTGATTTCAATATTCTTATTTTTAACGAAATTTTGAATTCCTTCAAGAATGCTTACTTTTTTATTTCCCGGACCGGAATAACCGCCGAGTCTCGCATCTGCCGCATCGGTTCCTACGACCAAAATCTTGCTTATATTTTCCGGAACGGGAAGGGTTTTGTTATCATTCTGAAGCAGGACAAAAGATTCGACAGCGGTTTTTTCCGCTAAAGGCTTATGGTTGAGTTTCTTTAAAGCGTCAATATCTTTATCTGAAACGTAAGGGTTTTCAAAAAGCCCGAGTTCAAATTTTGCTCTCAATACCCTTGCCACGGCGTCATCAATCCGTTCTCTTGAAATCCGTCCGTCCAGGAACGGCGGGATGAAAAGCTGATAATGCTTGTATTCGGTCTGGAAAATGACATCCAGTCCGGCATTGATGGCCTGTGCCGAAGCATCATCATAATCTTTTGCCGTAAAATGCAATACATTGGCTCCGCCGACGGCGCTGGCATCACTGATGACAAATCCTTTGAAATTCCATTCCTTTTTTAATTTTTCCGTCAGCAGCCAGTGGTTTGCGGTCGAAGGCCTGCCGTCCAGCAGATTGTAGGATGTCATCACCGAACGGCTCTTTCCCTGATGAAAAGCTTTATCAAAAGGAATCAGATGTGTTTCCTCCAGATACCTTCTGCTCCAGTGGATCGGATAAGAATCGCGTCCGCCTTCACCAACGTTTGCCAGGAAGTGTTTCGGGGTGGTAATAATTCCCATATTTTCAAAAGAACTGACAAAGCTTACGCCCATGACTGAAGTCAGGAACGGATCTTCGCCGTAGGTTTCCTCGGTTCTTCCCCATCGGACATCATTTGCTAAGTTCACCACAGGTGTTAAAATCTGCCGGATTCCTCTTAATTTTGATTCCTTGGCGATGGCAGTCGAGACCTGCTTCATAAGGTCGGGATTAAATGTCGCGGCAAGACCGATGGCTTGGGGAAAAGCCGTGGCTCCTTCGCGTACCAGCCCATGTAAAGCTTCATCAAACGGAATAATCGGAATTCCCAGCCTTGATTCTTCAATGAAATATTTCTGGATGGCATTTATTTTTTGGGCCAGTTTCTCCGCATCCTCATTGGCGTTGTAGGTCAGCATCTGACCGGCTGCACCGCCGCCCTGGTTTCCGGCACTCACCTGCAGCCCGAAAATCCCGTGTGCATACTGCCCTTTCGGAACATTTTCGAGATCACCTGGAATCATGAAGCACTGCCAGAATTTTTCTTCAGGCGTCATTCTTTTCAGCAGATCCTGAACCCTTGCTTCAACAGGCTGTTTTGGATCTTTATACAAAGGTTTCTGGGCAGAAATAAAAACGGAACCTAATAATGAAATTCCAATGAATGTGAGGTTTAACTTCATTACTGAATAATTTGAATAACAGTTGCATATTTTAATCCGGTTCTCTGTTCGGGTAATTGAACATCAATGGAATTTCCGGTTTTTTTCCACTGAATTTTGCCTGGCAAGCCAAGTATCTTCAATGATTTCGGCTTATAATTTTCAGGGATTTCAAAATGTAAGGTTGAAGGAGACTTATACTCTGTTTTTTCATCCAGATGGAAAACATTCACCGTTTTTCCGTCTTTGCTTCGGGTATAATAAAAATTCCCGTCGTGATAAGGAGCGATGCTGCGCGTTGCAAAAACAGCCGACTGGTTTTTGTCCATCCAGCCTGAAATTTCTTTTAATCTTTCATAAACGACAGGATCATAATCACCGTTCGGACCGGGCGCAATGTTCATCAGGTAATTTCCGCCCCTGGAAATGATTTTCACCAGCGTTTCGATGATCTTCTGGGAGGATTTGTAGTTATCGTTCGGCACATAGGAAAACGAATCGCCCATCGTAATACAGCTTTCCCAGGGAATATCCAGCGCCTTTTCAGGAACCGCCTGCTCGGGTGTTACATAATTTTCCCATTTTCCGGGAACGGTACGGTCCACCACAATGATTCCGGGCTGATTTTTCCGTGCCATCGTCCCGATCTTGTCCATATCGATGTCCTGCTCTACCTTAATGGTCCTTTGCCATTCTACCTTCGGATCAATGGTATGGAAAGGGCGCACCCAGCCTCCGTCCAGCCAAAGGATATCAATCTTTCCATAATTGGAGGTGATTTCATTAAGCTGGTTGAAGGTAAATTTTTTAAAGCTTTCCCATCGTTCCGGGTATTTCTTCGGATCGTAATTCACGTTCCGGTCTTTCGGCGGGAAATATGACCACCAGTAATCGTCGGAATGCCAGTCTGGTTTTGAAAAATAAGCGCCTATTTTAAAACCTTCATTTCTAAAGGTACTGAAAATTTCTTTCGTGACATCCGACTTCGGATTCGTGGAAAAAGGCGTTTTGGAAGATGTGATTTTATAGTCCGACTCTTTGGTGTCGAACATAGCAAAGCCATCGTGGTGTTTTGTAGTAAAGACTACATATTTCATTCCGGCTTTTTTTGCTGCATCTGCCCATTTTTGTGGGTTAAATTGTGTCGGATTGAATGTCGTCTGCAGGTTTTCGTAATTTTTCAGATATTCGTTATACGATTTACCATGTTCCGGCTTTCGCTGGGTCCAGGATTCATCTTCCGGGCAGAGACTCCAGCTTTCCACAATTCCCCACTGGCTATAGGTTCCCCAGTGCATGAAAAGCCCGAATTTCAGGTCCTGCCAGTTTTCAAGATTCTGTACTACCAAGGGATCTGTAGGTTTCTGATAGCCTTCGGAGACGTTGTGGGCCTGAGAAAAAAGAGCAGATGAAAGAAATAAAGAAGAGAACAATAAGGTTTTCGTTTTGGGCAAGATGAACATTAAGTTTAGTTTTTGCTAATTTAATCATCCTTTAAGGAATTCACAAACGGTTTTTCAAAAGAACAATTAGAGACTGTTTATCAAATAAAGCACATTAGATTTCAGGTTTCAGGATTTTGGCGTGTTCAGATTACACCAGATTGAAAAGTCCTTGATTTTTTTATCCGTAAAGCTACAGCTTCCTCATTCTGCATCCAGCCTGTAACATTCATTCTATAACCTTTATCCGTAAGACCGTATCCGTTATTTTAATTCAAAATTTTACAATACATTTGTTGACAATACGTATTAAACTTATTCCCCATCTATGCAGGAACTTATTGATTTCGTCAGAAAAGAAGCCGGCCAGCTGAGTGAAGATAACCTGTCTTCCGTAATTTCCAGGTTCCATCCCAAAACACTCCGTAAGAAACAGCTGCTGCTGAAACGCGGACAGATTGCGGACCGGTATTATTTCCTCATAAGCGGTGCACTGCGTTTTATTTACGGGGATGACTGTGAGCTGACGGCCTGGATTGTACTGCCCGGAGAATTCTTCACGGAAATTTCCAGTTTTAAGCCCCAGCAGCCTACCCGTTTCAATATTGAAGCCATAGAAGAAACCGAACTCTGTTATATTGAAAGAAAAGATATGGAGATGCTGTACCGGCAATTGCCCGCCTGGCAGGAATTCGGACGGAAGATTTGGGAATCGATGGCCATGCGGATGATCGATGAAATTATCCGGTTCCAGACCCTGACGGTGGAAGAACGCTACCTTGAATTTTTAAAGCAGCCTGATTTCATGCAGCGCGTATCGGTAAAACAGCTGGCCTCTTATCTGGGCATTACCCCGAATGCCCTCAGCCGGATCCGGAAAAACATCCGGTAACCTGAAAAGCTACCAGATGGTAGTTTAAGACAGCCTGATAATTCCTAGTTTTGACTGTTAATATAAATCATTATAATTATGGAACATATCATTCTGGTTGCCGGAGCTACCGGAAGCCTTGGAGAAAAGATCTGCCGGGAACTGCTAAAAAGAGGTGCAGAAGTAAGAGCCGTTATCCGCCCCGAAAGCGATCCGGAAAAAGTAAAAGCGTTACAGGAAGCCGGAGTCCGGATTTTCACTGCTGACTTTAATAATCCTTCCCAGCTTAAGGCTGCCTGTTCCGGCGTATCCTGTGTGGTATCCGCACTGGCAGGACTGCAAGAAGTGATCGTGGAAGCCCAGTCTCAACTGCTGGATGCCGCTGCAGATGCAGGTGTTCACCGCTTTATTCCTTCTGATTTCTGCACCGACTACACCCAACTTCCGGAAGGCTGTAACCGAAATTTCGATTTGCGGAAGACATTCAGCCAGATAGCAGAAAGCCGTAAGATCAGATTAACGTCTGTTTTCAACGGGGCTTTTTCCTATGTCCTGCGTTTCGGGATTCCGCTGCTGGATCAGAAAAACCAAAGTATTGCGTACTACGAAGGAAAGTCCGACTGGAAGATCGATTTTACTTCCCTTGAAGACACGGCTGCTTTTACAGCTTCCGCCGCACTGGACAAAACGGCCCCGAGATTCCTTCGTATTGCCGGTTTCCGACTAAGCCCAGAAGATTTTGTGCCGTTGAGCAAAAAAGTATTCGGTACCCCTTTCCGTATGGAGAATCAGGGAACACTTGACCAGTTTAAAGAAACGATTGAGAAAGTTAGAAAAACCCATCCTGAAGGGGAACGTGAACTTTATCCGGCGTGGCAGCAGATGCAGTACCTGTACAGCATGTTTGCTGCCCATCATGATGAACTGGATAACGGACGGTATCCTGATCTCTCCTGGCACACTGCTGAGGAAGCTTTACGATAAAACCCGTCTAATTTAACCCAAAGCTGTGTGATTCCTTTCTGAAAATTAAAATTTAAAGAGCAAGACTATTTAAATCGTGATCGCAGGTATACTCTCATTCAGCCTATTTTTATTTATACGTGGACTTGTGGACTTACAATACTCTGCAAGAAAGTATATTTTCATGCTCAGTGTAAAACGTCCCTTAGATTTAAATGATTAACCGAAATCAAACAGCTTTTAAAAATTATATGATTACTTATGCAAACCCAATATACAGACGAATCTTTGATCCAGGATTGGACTGGATTCACCAACCATACCATTCATGTCAACGGCACTGAACTGCACTATGTGGACGGAGGAAGCGGCATACCCATTATCTGTCTTCCGGGATGGCCGCAAACCTGGTATTCCTACCGCAACATTGCCCTGCCGCTGGCTGAAGACTACCGCGTGATCGTAGTTGACATCCGGGGGATGGGCAGTTCTGCAGCTCCTTCATCCGGTTATGATAAAAAGACAATGGCTGCAGATATCCATGAACTGATCCTGCAGCTTGGTTTGAAACAGGCTTTTGTGCTGGGCCACGATATCGGCGGCATGGTAGCGGTGAGCCTGGCGTATAATTTCCCTGAATCGGTGAGCGGACTAATCCTAGCCGACGGGCTTCATCCCAGCGAAGGCATGCTGCAGATGCCGCTGATTCCTGCTTCAGGCACTTTCAGCGATAAAATCAATCCGGAGCAGCCCTATACCTGGTGGATGGGCTTTAACCAAATTAAAGGACTTCCTGAAAAACTGCTGGAAGGACGCTACCGGCATCTCCTGGACTGGCTTTTTCATTACGTGATGACCGATGACCGCAAAATTTCCGATTTTGAAAAAGAAGTGTATGCATCAGTCTACAATCAGCCGGAACGGATCCGCGCTTCCAATGCATGGTATCAGGCTTTTCATCAGGATATTGAGGATGCTGAAAGCTACCGTAAACTCCCTATGCCGGTGCTGGGAATTGCCAGCAATGTATCCTATAGATTCTACCAGTATGCGCTTCCTTCAACCGCTGAACAGTATGAACTGGTTCATCTGGCGGATACCGGACATTATATGTTTGAAGAAAATCCGGAGGATGTGCTGAAAGTTGTTCTTGACTACCTGGATAGAATGAATTCCTTTGAAATTCCTGCTGAAGAATAAATACGGATTTTAATTGGTTCAAAAGATAGTTTCAGAAGTTCAAAAGTGCTTAAAGGAATTCCGGTTTCTTTAGGCAGGACTTTTGAAACAGTCTTTTTTATGATTATTCATTTCCGCAGAAAAGATGCCAGTAACTTCTGCTTAGACTGCAAAAATCTATTCAAAAACAAAATTAAGATAATACGCCTCCAAATTGTAATCTACAGGCTCTGAAATTATTCGGATCATGTTAAATCAGATGAAATCATTCAGTGCTGTTTCAAGTTTGGGATAAGTAAATCCGAAACCGCTCTTTACCAATTTTTCAGGATAGACATTCCGGCTTTTTAACAAGAGCTCTGTTTCGGTCCGCAACAATACGGAAGCAATTTCCAGCTGCCATACAGGAGCATCAAAACCGAATGGGATTTTCATTTTCCGTCTCAGCGCTGTCATAAATTTTTCGTTGGGCATCGGAGCCGGAGCCGTCACATTAACCGGGCCTGACATCTCCCCATTTTCGATGATGTGTTCCACCGCTTTGCAGAAATCTGCGATGTGGATCCAGCTCACGTTCTGGTTTCCCAGGCCCTGCTTTCCGCCCAGCCCGAATTTCGTAAGTATTTTCAGTTTGGGAAAAGCACCGCCATTGTTTCCTAAAACAATGGATGTTCTTAAAGCCACTTTTCTAATCTTTCCGGTTGCTGTTTTAAAAAATTCCTGTTCCCAGCTTTTGCAAATGTTCATGGAAAAGTCGTCGCCGGTAATTCCGTTTTCTTCGGTATTCAGATGCGTTTCGGAATGGATGTAAATGGTTGCAGAACTGGCATTCAGCCAGACTTTTGGTTTAGACCTGCATTCATTAACGGCCTGCTGAAGAACTCTTGTACTGTTTATCCTGGAATTGTAGATTTCCTGTCTGTTTTTTTGCGTATACCGGCAATCGACGGATTTTCCAGCAAGATTGATCAGCACATCGGCATTTTCGAGCAGGTTTTTCCATTCGCCCAAGGTCTTGGCGTCCCAGTGAAATTCGTTCCTGCGTTTTGGGCTCCGGGTCAGGACATAGATCTGGTGGCCTTTTTCCGTAAAGTAGATTTCGAGGTTTTTTCCGAGAAAGCCGGTTCCGGCAGCGATGATGATTTTCATAGGAAGGAGGTTTAAAGTTTAAGATTCAAGGTTTAAAGTTCAAGGTTTTGAAGTTTACGATCAATCAAAACCGGTTTATGTTTTCAGGCGCAAAGTTTTCTTTTTATCAAGCAGCATATTAAGCAGGCAAAGGAAGGATCAGCAAGCTGATCGGATGAAGGCAGGAAGTCCGAGCAATCCGGTATTTAAAAACATGAATCCGACCAGACTTATATAGCATTTTCCCTGATAATAATCCAGTTCCGTTCCTATTGGAAGATATTGCAAGAGAAGTGCAGGATCTATTTCGTAATTAATGATGGCCAGCTTGCGCCATCCTGCTTTTAAAAAGTTCATCATTTTACTATTTTAATACAAGTTTATCTTCCATCAGCTGAATCCTTTGTTTCTGCGGTCCTTTTAATCAAACGGTTTCTTTCCAGCAGGAATTTCTTCATATAATTTTTAAGGAAAACGGCATTGAATATTTTACCGATGATTCCGAAGGGCGATTCAAATTCGAAAATATCAGTCATAATGGTGTTATTATTTTCCTTCCTGAAAAGATGCTGGTGTTTCATGGATCTGAATGCACCTTTCAGCATAACATCGGTGAAATGATAAGGTTTCTGCATGGCTACGATTTGTGTGGTTAAGGTCTGCATGACGCCCAGGTGTTTGGCTTTCCAGGTGACGGTTTCACCTGGTTCAATCAATCCCGAAGTTCTTCCGGCAATTGCTTTTTCACCTGTTTTGAAAGTCGATTTCTGATGCAGGTCGATATCTCTGGCCAGGTCGAAAACTTTCCGGATATCGGCTTGAATGGTTGTATGTAGACGGATAATGGCCATTTTTAAATTCTTTTAAAGATTATTCCAGATTAAAACAGCCAGAACGGTCATCCTGAAAAGCGTCCAGGAAAGGGTCGGAAGCATATTCAGTTCTAAAATCCTGCATCTCCTGATGTGCTCCAGAAACATGACGGTTACCACCGTTCCGAAATAAATGAATGAAGAAGTGAAGCTCAGGTTCAGGAATAATCCGGGAATCAGCAGAACGGTTCCGATCAGGGAGACGGTCATCATATTTCCCAAGTAATCCCAAAGCTTTTCTTTAAGGTAAAATTTGAGAATTAAAGTCTGCCACAGGATCTGCCCGGTACAGATTGCGGCTTCCCTGAAGAAATTCCGGTTCAATCCTAATTTTTCTGAGAACAGGCTTAAAATATATCCTGAAAAAACGGCGGCAAAAACCATGTAGGCCAGCCTGTATTTCAGATTGAAATCAGGAATACACGCTTCTGTTCCGTGATCGTTTTTGGAAGGAATGATCTGCTTCCGGTTGTAGGAGACAAAAGAATAGAGCTTTTTGAAAATCCAATACACAGGTTTGATCCGGGCTATCTTCTCCAGCACAGGAAAGGAGTTGCCGATGACCAGCAGCAGACTGTCCAAGCCGTAAGTAACTCTGTTTTTATCATGATCGACCAGAGCAATTTCATTTTTTGCCCGGTTAAAATCAATCCTTTTTTTAGCGTCAGCATTCAATTCCGTAAAAGCTTGCCTGCCGTTCTGATCCAGCATCCCAACGGCAATGAAGCTTTTGGAATACAGGTTGCACATCGGGCATTCGCTGTCGTAAATAAGGGTGTGGTGTTTAAGGGTTTTCATAAACTATTTTTTTAATTGTTTTCTGTAATCATTTACACAGATCAGATAATAAATGAGAGCCAGGATCGGCGTACCCCATATTGCAAAATCCATTACCCTCCTACCGCAGTTATTCCAGAATCGGTCTATCATATCAATTCCATCACTTGCTGCCAATGAAAAAAGAACGATGATAAAAAGCATACTGATGGTATAATAGATTCTGAACAGGATACTTTTCTTATACGTTCCCGAAAACATTTTCCGGTTGGCGCTGATGAGATGATTCACCGCGATCAGAAAATAAACAGCGATCGCAAAATCTCTCGTAGATGAGGGAATGATAAATAAAATAAGCAATAAAGCCAGCAGGGACTGAACATAAAAGTCGTTGATAATAAAAGTTTTCATGGTGATTGTTTTTTATTAATTTTTCTGATGAAGCCCGAAATAAAAAATCAGGAACAGATGAATGAATAAGTTTTTCATAATTATAAAATTTTCAATAATTTTTGAAAGTTTATACTAAATAAAAAAGGCATTTGCCCTTTTTTATTTCAACAGGTTGGTAATTTTTCCTACCAGCCAATGGTCGTCGCTCTTGATCGCGAGGTCCATGATGTTGTTGATTTTCCCGGTCACAGTGCTGAAATCATTCATCAGTTTGATGAATTCTTTGGCGCCTTCCGTATCCTTGTCTTCAATATCTTTCAGTTCTTCCAGAAAAGAAATAACCGGTTCTATTTCTCTTTTCCGGCGTTCTTTGGTGATCTGTTTAAAGAGATACCAGACATCCTTTTCAGCCACGAAATACTCTTTACGGTCACCTTTAACAAACTCCTTCTTCACGATTCCCCAGTCCATCAGTGCCCTGATATTCATGTTGGCATTTCCCCTGGAAATTTCCAGCTGCTGCATCACCTCATCAGTTGAGAGCGGCTTTTCACTTGCGATGAGCAAAGCATGGACCTGTGCCATCGTCCGGTTGATCCCCCAATTGGTGGCGAACGTTCCCCAGGTCTGGATGTATTTTTCTTTGGCTTCCGAAAGTGTCATTGTTCTGTTGTTTCAGTTTCTTATGACAAATGTAATTATATTTTTTGAATTTTCAATAATTTTTGAAAATTAATTTCAAATAAAAACAGACATTTCTGAAATGCCTGTTGATACTAACTTTAATTTACTGTTCTGAGATCATCTCTGCTCATTTATCAAGTCCCTGAATAATTTAATAAGTATTTAAAATAATTTTATAATACGCTTTTGAATTTTAAAATTGTGATTTTAAAGCCAACAGCAAAAAGCTAATTGCTATCAGCTAATTACGACCTCTGTGAACTTTAAAATTCTGATTGTAAATCCGGTAGCAGAAAGCCAATTGCTACAAGCTGCTTATAAACCTAGAATCATCCTGTTTTTTAAAGAATTGACTTTAAATGAAAATTCTGATTTTCCGGTCTCATTGGCGTTTAAAACGATGTCCCAGGTCAGTTCGCCCGTCTCTTCATTATAAGTGGCACCTCCTTTGTTGACGAGGGTTATGATGAGCTGCTTATCCTGAGAGACCGGAATCCTGTCCCTGATCCTGAGTTTTACCTTTTCACTCTTGTTGTTGCGGACGGTAAACTGGTAAGCAAACTGCTGTTCCTTATTGGATGAAGAAATACTCTTTTCCATAGTCTTATCTTTAATTGCCTCTCTTTTGACACTGATCTTTTTATCGTCACCCAGCGTGAGTAAAAGTTTACGGTCTGTATTTTCTGCGTTAAGCGTGGTTTTGCCCACGTTCGTATTTTCGAAAATTACATTCGCTTCCGCATTAATGAGGTTGTATTTATCGAGATTATCCAGCTCTGCAATCAGATATACGGTTCTGTCGATTTTCGGAACCGTATAGTACATATAGGTTGCAGGAATTTCCATACGGTCCAGATTAATGCTGTTATCCTGATTATTGGATAAAACGGTGTACCGGTCTTTCAGGTCATAAGCCACATTCAGCTGGTTCCTGGAAACGGTTGAACCAACCACGGCAACTTCGGCAACGCTCATTTCTTTTGCAGCATATGACATGGATCTTACAGAAACGGAAGGCTCATCCCTGTTGATCTGTAATCCTGCAACAGCACCTGCCAAAGGCTCCTGGTAAAACAAACTCCATGCAGGTAAAGAAGGAATCTGTTTCTTCACATTCGGATATCCGGAAACCAGATGAAGCTCAACATTTTTCCAGTCCAGCCCGGAATTCTGTCTTACCATTGCTTTATACAGCAACTGTGCTTTGGAGTTGATATCAGGGATAATGACATCATAATAAGGTCTCCACAAAGCTTCACGGATGCTGTATCTAATGTCTAAATTCACCTCTTCCGGACCTTCGCTCGAAATCTGCAGCACCAGTTTTCCTGTAGGATATTTTTCAAGCTCCTGATTGTTAAGATCAAATTTTGTCCGTAGTTTATCCAGCTTTCCGGCAACAGAAGCATAGGAAGTTTCAGTTTTGTCCAGTTCTGTGCTCAGGTCGGTTCTTTTTTTCTGATAATAATCAATCAGCTTTTCAAGTTCCTTTGAGTACGAAGTAGATCCTGAATTGATGACCTGGTTTTTATCCAGGATGCCGATGCTGTTCGCTAAAGCGGTTTTCCGGAAATCCAGATCCTTTAATTTTTTCTCCATGAGAGCGATGCTGTCCAGGACCATCTTATGCTGCGGGTTTCTTTTATCCAGTTCCGTTTTGTAAAAATTTTCATCTGTTGTGAATCGATACGTAAGAACTGAAACTTTAGATCTCGAGCCTATTTTTATGGTGCTTTCATCGATATTCTGTGCAATATTTGTAATCACCACTTCTGAGCTCCCTTTCGGGATTTTAAATGCCGTATTGCTGTACAGTTCTGCAGACTGTTCGTATAAAGTAACTGAATTTAATTTTGCTTCCGCAAAGACAGGTTTTTGCCCGAATGCAGCAAGTGAAATGCTGCATAAAGCAATGATAATGAACTCTTTCATAGGGTAACGTTTGTTTATTTTATCTTTCTATAATCCCGGATCATTTCTACAAATCCTGATCTGTCGCCTTCCGGGTCTTTCCCGGTATTCTGCTTGGCCAGGCTTTCGATTTCTGCCAGACTTCTTTTTTTGATCAGTTTTGAATCTCTTAAAACCAATCCGAACCAGGCAACGGAAGAAGCAAACTTAAAATCAGCACTTGCTTTCGGAGCATCTGTATTCCTGATCGTCTGAACGATTTCTTCGCTTTTTGACCCTTGCGGTTTCTTATATCTGAATTTTACGGTCCCCAATTCATCACCAAATCCTTTTTTTGCAGAAGCTGAAGCATACTTAAGCTTATTCTGTTTCGGCAGAAACGCTGAATTGCTGTTTGCAGGAATAATCTCATACAAAGCGGTCACAGTATGGCCGCTGCCCAGTTCTCCGGCATCGATTTTATCGTTCACAAAATCTTCATTTCTCAATTTCCGGTTTTCATAACCGATCAGACGGTAAGATTTTACATACTTCGGATTGAATTCGATCTGAATCTTCACATCTTTCGCAATGGTATAGAGGTTACCGGCAAACTCTTTTCCCAGGAATTTATTGGCTTCCTGCAGGTTGTCGATGTAGGCATAATTTCCGTTTCCTTTATCAGCCAGCGTTTCGATCTTATTGTCTTTGTAATTTCCCATTCCGTAGCCCAGGCAGGTAAGGAACACCCCGGATTTTCTTTTTTCTTCAATCAGGCTTTCCAGATCACCTTTGGAAGATGCGCCTATATTGAAATCCCCATCGGTCGCTAAAATAACCCTGTTGTTCCCGCCTCTGATAAAGCTTTCCTGAGCCAGTTTGTAAGCCAGCTCGATGCCAGCTCCTCCGGCAGTACTTCCTCCGGCGCTCAGCTGATCCAAGGCATCGGTTATTTTTCTTTTTTCGGCCACCGAAGTCGGGGGCAGTACAACACCGGCACTCCCGGCATACACCACAATGGCCACTTTATCGGTGGACCTAAGTTGATCAAGCAATATTTTTAAGGAAGACCGCAGCAACGGCAGTTTGTTTTCTTCTTCCATTGAACCTGAAGTATCAATCAGGAATACAATGTTGGAAGGAGGCAGATTATTCATCGGAATGTTCTTTCCTTTCAATCCGATTTTCAGCAGTTTATGGCCGGGATTCCATGGAGCCGCCCCAAGTTCCGTATTGATAGAGAAAGGCTGTTTGTTTTTAGGCTGAGGATAATTGTATTTAAAGTAATTAACCATCTCCTCGATCCTCACCGCATCTTTATCGACGTCTCCATCTGCAATCATCCTTCTGACATTGGAATATGAAGCATTGTCTACGTCAATGGAAAAAGTGGACAGCGGCTGGTTTTTCGTCAGTTCAAAAGGATTTTCAATCAGGCGGTCATACTCTTCATTATCATACCCTCCGTTTTTTCCGGAAGGCTTTTTTAGGGTCTTATCATATTTAGTAGAACGGTAATAAGATGGTTGCCGGTAAGAAGTAATCACCGATTCCACTTCCATAGCCACTAGCGCTTTTGGTTTTGGGCAGCCATTATATTCAGGAAGTCCGGGAACGGTCGGGCAGGCATCATCTTTGTCGAGGATTCCGTCGCCATCGGTATCAGGCCAAGGACAGCCGTTGTTTTCCGCCGGTCCTGCTACAGTCGGGCACGCATCGTCTTTATCAATAATTCCGTCACCATCCGTATCCGGCCATGGGCAGCCCTTATTTTCGGTCGGCCCGGCGGCTTCAGGACACTGATCGTCTTCGTTCTTGATGCCGTCCTGGTCTTTATCTTTTTTAAGACTCAGCTTTTGGGAAGCCTGGTCCTGGTCCGAAACGGTTTTGGTTTTGCAGCCCTGCAATATCATCAGTGCCAATATCGTTATACCTGTTTTTTTCATGTTTATTATTTTTGATCGATATAAATTTAAATTCCCTTTAAAGAAGATGTAAAAATCCTGAAAGGTTGCAGCGAAATTTCTTATTGATTATGTTTTATATAAATTTCTTATTGATTGTCTGTAATTATGTGTTTATATTTCAGTTTGTTGTATTTTAATTGAATCCTGATTATTTTTTTGTTTAATTTGAATTCCATAATATTCAAAACTTCCAGTTCCTTCTTCCAGCCTACTCATCTGATCTTCTATTGAAAGTTCAGTTTATTTAAATCAAATTACTGCTACGGCTGAACATTTACTTTTATTCCTTCATTCCAGTATTTGGCTTCCGGCATATAATATAAGTAAATGTTGCTTGCTTTTCCCGTATATTCCCCGGCGAATTCCACTTTCAGATCAAGGTTGATTCTTTTTGTTTCG
The DNA here is from genome assembly GCF_008329705.1 of Chryseobacterium sp. SN22. GTDB lineage: Bacteria > Bacteroidota > Bacteroidia > Flavobacteriales > Weeksellaceae > Chryseobacterium. Next base: position 109,428 of record NZ_VTSX01000011.1, read on the forward strand.
TCGGCTTCAAAATGTTCCCAATATAAAACCAAATAATTATCAAAAATCTCATAATAAGAAATCTGCTTTTTCTCCAACATATCCTTCAGCAAAGCATTTTGTAAGGTCAGTCCGGCAGGGATTCCGATCTTAGCCGTCACCATCGGCAGCGGTCCGTTGATTTTGTTCTTCACGGTAATGCTCATTCTGCTTATTTCTCCTGCTTTCAGATTTTCAGAGGCAAGCTTTGTCTCCATCATAACAGGAATATCTGCACTTTGCGGAGCCTTCAGGCTGTAATATCCGTATTCCAGCTTGTACGGCAAACCTGTTTGTGCCGGATAGCTTACTGCAATGGTATTTTCTCCTTTCTGCAGAGCGGAGATGATGGAAGTGTTCTGCTGAATGTCCGCTCCGTTTATTTTTATCACAGGTTTATCGGTACCATAGCTTTTCTCATTCTTCGCAAAGAATCCGGATAATGCTTCAAGGGCCAATGTAGTGGCCTGGGTAGAACCGAAGCCATAATATCCGTTGCAATTTATCAGATCATCGGCAACTCCGGTAAGTTGCAACGGACTGAGCCTTTTGTCTTTCTGCAAAGCCATCAGGTATAATGCTACGGTTTCAGCGTGAGCAGAATTTCCCCATGATCCCGTAAACGTAGCTTTGGTTTTGACCTCTTTCCGTACAAACTGGCTATTCAGGATCTCAATGATCCGGTCATAATCCTGAAACCGGCCGAAGTCTGACGAAATATTGGCCATCAGGGCAAGCTGGTAAGAATCCTTTACAGCCAATGCACGCTTTAAACTTACCTGATAAGCCTCCTCAAGCTGATCCTTGATTCCGTTTTTTGATAAGGCATACAATACATAGATATTTCTCGACCACTGATAATCTGATGAAGAAGCACCGGTTTCATAGCTTCTTTTCACACGGAAAGTCCCGTTCGTGTTTTTTCCGGAAAGGATAAATGCCGTTAGATCACGGATTATCTTAGGATCGATGGCTATATATCTTTTCAGGGCTTCAAATTCCAGCAAAGCAAATGCGGAGAGCGCAACATCCGATTCAGAAGATCCGAAATAGGAAAACCCGCCGTCCCGGTTCCGGTAGCTCAGCATTTTCTGATACCCCTTTTTCAGGTTTCTGACGACCTCGTTTTCCGTTTCAGCATTAATCTTACCCAAAGATTTCAGGTAGTCCAGAATAAAAACATTCGGATAGACTGTTGAAGAGAGCTGCTCAAAGCATCCGTAAGGCTCTCTTTTCAGCCTTTCCAGGTCTTCGAACATCTGCAATGCCCTGTTGTTATAAACAAAATAAGACGAATACAAACTGTTGCTGATATGGTCCGGAATATTTATTTTCAGATCTTCCGTTTTATTATCAATGATGGAATACTGATGCGGAAAACCTTTTTCTCCCACCTGAAAAGGCAGGATCATCGTTTCCCTGAAGTTTCCTGATTTCACCGCAAACTGAATATTGGAATCTATGACATCATCCATCCGGATTTTGACATACAACCTTCCGGATTCCAGGGGTTTCAGGGTAATGATGCTGTCTGACTTTACCAGTTGGACACGGTTCGGAACAATAACATCCAATGTCATGGTCCGGCTTTCGGCCGCGTTGTTTTTAATCACCACGGGAATACTCATAATATCGGTTCTGGTCAGGTATTGCGGAATTTTGGCATCGATGGAAATCATGCTTTGTGCCGCATAGGTAGTTTCATCCCTTCCGGCGGATCCTGCAGCGGATATACCTTCTGTAATAACCCTGAAAGTGGTATTTGCATCCGAATTATAGAATTCTACCTTTGCTTTCCCATTGCTGTCGGTTTCCACCACAGGATTCCAGTAAAGAACTTCCCGGTAATCGAAGCGGTAGGCCGTATCAGTAGTTTCATACACTGGGTAGGAAAACTGCCGTCCTATGGTATAGAAGTCCAAACTGTCCTGTGGAATACTTTTTACTGAAAAATAAGTTTTAGGGGTGATGTCGAGCTTTATTGCTGAATTTCCATATCTGGCAGAGGTAATTAAAACAACACCGTTGGTTCCGCGGCTGCCGTATAACGCGGTGGCTGCTGCATCTTTCAGTACGGTTACGGAATTGAGGTCCTGCTGATAGACATTGGTGTCAAAATTCTCTACCGGAACGCCGTCCACAATAAACAACGGGCTTTTATTCGAGAGGGACCGTGAGCCACGGATGGTTATGTACCCGTTTGTCTGGTTACCCGAAGGCGAGATTTCAAGTCCGGCCACTTTTCCTGCCAGCGAAGAAATGTTCGGGCGGTTGATTTCTTCTTTTTCCAGCACGGTTACTGCGCCGGTAAGGAATTTTGTTCTTCTGATTCCAAGCGCTCCCATTACTACCACTTCCTCAATATTCTGGTCTTTGGAAATAGTATCGGAACGGCCGGCTCTCCCGGATGGTTTTTCTGCGGCAGGATCTGTCTTTCTATCCATCTCTTTGGAAATTGTTTTACGCACGGCTTCCGCAACCACCTCTTCAACATCGACGGCTTTGATTTTTTGCTTTTCCAGCGGATTGATGTTCAGTTTGTAGGCTAAAATCCTGACCTCAATTTCCTGTTTCGGCTGAAACGATTTTGCAATGATCTTATAATTTACTGCTCCTTTGAGATCCGTAAAATAAAAGGTTCCGTTTTCACCGGTTACCTGTTTTACAATTTTACTTTTCCCGTAGGAATTTTCTTCAAGCAGGAAAACTTCTGCCTTTACCGGCCTTTTGTTTTCATCTTCAACAATCCCGTACACCGGATTTCTTTTTTCGGGCAGGTATTTGTATTTTCCGCTACTGATGATTTCCGGGAGCAGTTCAAAATACCGGTATCCGTTGGTAAGCATAACCAGGTCCAGGCTTTTTTTTGCCTTTGCTTCTTTTTTGTCAAAATAGAATTGCGGCCTTTCGATCTTTCCGTGCAATTCGGAATCCAGCAACAGCCAGGACAGGATATGGTTCTGCTTATCATCGGCATAAGTCCAGAGTTTATCATCCACAACAGCCATCGCCAGATTTGCCGGAACCGGACTGCCGTTTTCATCGGTTGTTTCAATGTCGAGGGTCACTTTTTCCCGTGGCAGGTAATTCTTTTTGGAAGGTTCGATCTTCACTTGCATCCGGCGGTCTTCATTGGCAAAAACAATACGCTCCGCCTGGGGTATGCAGTTTTCATAAACCGTAAACCTGCAAATACCCGCAGGCAAATCCTTTTCCGGAAGTTCCACAAAATTCTCCCCTTTGTTCATTACTGCCGGCCGGCTATATACTTCTTTTCCTCTGAAATTTCCTTTAATTGTAATATTTCCCGCTTCCGGGGCCGTAATTTTCAGCCTGATGTTCCCGTCTTCTTTTTCCACATTCAGGACAATACCCTGATCTCCGGCTACAGGCAGCGGATAGATTTTGGAAATATTTTCCGGCTTTATGACCTTTGCATAATACGTTTCTCCTCTTTCCGGCTGAAAAAGGAAGCTTCCCATGCCGAAATGATAAGCCTGCACCTCAGCTAACTGCTGATGCTTCCGATTATAAATCCCGAGCGTCGCGTCAACGGGATTACCGGATTCATCCGATATTTTAAAAGCAATATTCTGCCGGATTCCATTGATAAAGGTTCCGCCTTCCGGCATGAATTTCACCTCGATGTTGTTTAGAACAACCGGGATATTCCGTGAAATGGATTCCATAAAGCCGTCAAATTTTACGGTAATATGAAGCAATGCATCCGGAGAATCCAGGACTTCCGGCAGATGAAACTTCAGCAGGGATTTTCCTTCCTTGTCCGTTAGTAATTTTCCTTCGGAAACCGTTTTACCGTTATGCAGTACCGTATAATGGCCTTCATAAAAAGGAATCGGCAGTCCGCTCAGGCTTCTCATGGAAAAATCGGCCGAAACTTCATCGCCTGCGCCGTATCCTTTTTTAGGAAAATCCAACTTCATCAGGATTCTCGGCGAGACTATTTTCTGCAGGGTAATCTCTTTCGCAAAAGCATTTTTCCCGTCTTCATTCTGCATCCAGTCTGTATAAGCTTTTATTTTATATATTCCGCCTTTCATCCCTTCATCAAAATAGACCGATCCTTCCGCATGGCCGTTATTTACTTCATGTTTTGATTTCCGGATTACACTTCCGCCGGGATCAGTCATCTCAAAGTTCACCACCCGGCTATGCTTTGCCGGCCGGTTATCGTTGGCCTCGACCACATAAATTTTAAAATCCATCGTCTCGCCGGGTTTATAAAAAACATGGCTGGTCTGGATGTACGTTTTTTCTTTCTCAAAATCCTCTGCCGGATTCTGCGCTTTCGCAAAACCTGACAGAAACAAAAATATAAAACCCCAATAAGCTGTAAATCTGAAATTCATTGTTTAAAATTTAAATGAAACCATGCATCCGAATGTCCTGAACGAAGGAAGGTTGAAAAAATCCAGCCCTCTCCCGTTTTCCTGATCGTAAAAATTCTGATTGGGATCCGCTCCTGTATTGGCCTGCCAGAGAAGAATATTACCCACATAAAAAGTCAGGACCAAAGAAGTCTTTATCTGATTTACCGGTAGATTTGCCGAAAGGGAGATATTGCTGATCCTTACATAATCCGCTTTCTGAATGTAAGCTTCCGCAACCCCGGAATAGCCGTATCTCGACCAACGGTTCTGCAGGACATCCCGGCCGGGATCATAAAAATCAACTGCCGTTTCATTGGTGTTGCCATTGGCATTAATTCCTGCAAAAATGTAGTTTTTGATATCCCGCTGATCACCGGAAGTCCTCGAACGCCCGTAATAATCAAGAACTGCCTCAGTTCCGTTCCATAACTGTCCGCCTTTTTTCCATTCCCAGTCGATGTCCAGGGTCAGCCTTTTAAAAATGAAATGATGATTGAATTTCATTATAAAATCCGGTGTAGGATCTGCAATGATCTTCATTCCGGCAGCTTTCTGCGGATAACCGGAAGCATCAATGATCAGCTGTCCGTCTGCAGTCCTCTCCCAATAGCTTCCCATGACCGCTCCTAAAACCTGCCCCTGCGTAAGGGTTTTATATACATCGGAAAATCCGGCTACAGCAAGATTATTATATCCGCTTTCCACACGACCGGCAACATCTCTATATTTGTAAAATGAAACTTTCTGGGTACTGAAAAAATGGCTGCCGATTCTCAGACGGTTGAAGGAAAAATTAAATTCATATCCTTTATAGGTATGATCTGCGAGGTTCTTAAGCTGAAGCCGGTTATTTTCATAAACCGGGAAAACATCATTGAAAATTCCACGGTTGAAATATTCTCCTTCGATGCTGATCTTCGGGCCTGCATCCAAACGTAATCCTGTTTTCCACTCCTTTACACCGGTATTGGAAAGCCCATTGAATGTTACCGCTTCATCAGCCGGGAAATACAACCCGGAATTTTCCGCCTTCAGTAAGGTAGTGGCATAAAAAGAATACGAATTGGTAAGCTGAGGCTCGGAACTCATTTCCGTATAAGCACCTGATGCTCTAACATTAAAATCTGACCAATCGAAAATATCATCAAAACGGATATAGGCATTTGCTTTCGGCAGCCAATAGATATTTTTCTTTGAGGTGTTGGAAATATAAAATGAATTCCCCACGTTGGATCCTATTTCAATATCTGTTCCGTGCAGCTCGAAACTGTAGTTAAACAAATAGTCTTGAGAAGTTCTCTGGTATCGGCTTTCAATATTAGTCAGGCTATTGAAGACTTCGGATTTCTGATCATTTAAAATAAAATTAAAACCGAAAATATTTTTAAAATCGTAATTGCCGAATGAATAATTCCCCAGGATATTGGATTGAAGCAAAGTATTGTGCTGTGTTCTTGCATTGTGTATGCCATTGGTGAAGCCTGAGGTTGAAGGTTTGTAAAGGTCAGAATTCAAGTATCGGTCATTTTCATAGGATTGGCTGAGATTCAGTTTGAATTTTCCAAAGGTCCTGGACAGATCAAAGCTGAATCGGCTGCTGTTGCTCCGGTAATTGTATTTATTAAGCCGTTCAGACAGAAAAAGCGGATTGTCTGCAAACCGGCTGTAGCTTCTCTGAGAACCGTTCGGCAGTAAAATACTTTGTTCGTTTGAGAACGAAATCGGAGTCAGCAAAGCGTTCCGGTACATCCTGTTGAAAAGGCCGGTCCTGTTGGCATCGGTTGCCATGTTTTCATCATAAGCAAATGCGGCATTCAGCGCATATCCTTTTATATTGGCATTGGCTCTGGCTTTAACATTACTGGTTACAGTAACCTGATCGTTAAAATACATTGGATCCTTGTGTTGGCCAAGATCCACTGACAGCCTTAAGGTTTCGTAGTATCCTTTTTTAACCACAACATTTATTTTCAGTTGGTTGCTGAACCCGACCATTGTTTTAAAAAGATCATTCCGGTAGGCTTTGGCAGGAAAAATCCCGTCTGAAAGAGGCACGAGCTTTCCGTTTACATCATATTCATAAGACTGATTATTAAAACCCAATTCAACGATATTGGGTCCAAAACTGAACATTTCGTTCGTTTCCGGTCCTCTCCAGACAAGCATGCCGTTATCAGATCTTCCCTGCACGAATCTTCCCTGCGTTTCCGAAATGGCATTTCTTGATTTCACCTCAAAAGAAGAAGTAAAACTTCCACCGATCAGGAGATTTTGCGGATACTGCTGTTTAATTTTATATACCGTATCATTTTTCTGGCGGATTTTGCGGACCGTAAGGAGATACCGGTCGGAATCTTTGCTTAAAGCCGTTTCTGCGTTTTCAACACTGTACGGATCTGCCTCCTGTTTATAGGAAACAAGATTGTCATAATCTTTGGTATAGATATTTTTAACCGTTTCCTTCCGGATCCGTCTTTGCAGAATAGTTTTCAACTCCTCTAGCCCATAAGAACGGATTACCAGCCGGTCTTTCCCGCCGTTCCAGACCAGGGTATCGGAAGGCTTTGCCGCTATAACTGCAAAGCCCTTCTCATCAGTCATTTCGTAAATTCCGCCGTTTTTGTTGTAGACCTTTAAAAAATTCTGCGCTTTGCCTTTGGGATCCAGAAACTGCCCGTAGTAATATAACTGCGAATTCTGAGCAAAGAAAAAAGAGGCCACAAACAGGGAAAGCAGTGCATATATTTTATTCATGGTTTATCATCATTAAGAGTTTGAAAAAAGAAACTTCCGGAGAAATTTCTTTTTTCAGAGGTATGGTGAATGGGTATCAGTTTTAGATTTTGGGAAATTACTTTGGGGAAGGTTTTTCCTGGAGCAGCTTTTTCAGCCTCCGCTTTTCTTTTGCGGAAATGCCTTTGGTTTCCACGACGATGACGCCGTTGCCTGCTTTGTTTCCGAAAAGCGCGGTGGCCTTTTCCCCTTTGAAAACCTGCATGGATTCGATTTTTTTCGGATCAAGCTTAATGAAGATTTCCTGAGTGTTTACCGCTCCGTCGATGATAAACAACGGATTGTTGTTCAGTTGCGAAGAAGCCTGGCAACTGATGGAAATATCTACTTTACCTGAACCCGGTGTTTCCGAAATGGAATTGATGTCTACTCCTGAAACCTTCCCGCGAATTATCATAGAGGCTTCCTTACTGCCGATCCTGTTGGCGGTCAGTTTATTTCCGTCGCCTGAAGCCGAAGCGGTTAGGTTGTTCCTGAATGAACCGTTTTTATTGTAGGCTAAAATTTCAGGTTCCTGATTATCGTTTCTGAATGCCAGTGAACGATTGGAATAGATGGCTTCCGCGGTATCGGCAACGGTATTCAGTCCGGGCACCTTCTTTTTCGAAGGAGGAGTGGCCGAAAGTTCCTGAACCATGGAAGCTTTCTCCTTTCTGAGGCCCATGGCAATAATTTCTTCGGTATTCCGACGTTCTGCTTTTTCCATCATTACTTTATCATCCGAAGCAGATGCTATTTCCTGTGGAAAGGTTTGTGCCAAAGGCATTCCCCAAACCGGAGCAACAGCATCAGGAACATTTATTTCCGGAACTTTCCGGAAAGCTGTTTTTGTGTTTGGAGATTTCAGTATCTCTTCCATGATATTTGCCTTTACGGTGCTGTCAGTTCTCCGGATCGGTACAGAGATTTCTGCCGCTTGGTTTCTTGAGGAAGCGGTCTGCTGTGCAATAGTCTGGTGAGAAGATACCGTGTTTTCTTTTTTATTGGTGAAATAAAATATACCGGAACCGATCAGAAGACTGGCCGCAATGCCGTAAAGAATCCAGAGACCGGTGGTTCTTCTTTTATTCTCTTCCTTTTTATCCAGCTTCTCCTCCACTTTGGCCCAGACTTTATCAAACCCCGGAAAAGTCGCAGGTTCTTCCAGGGTTTTGGAAGCTTCATTGAATGTTTTATCTATATTGTTATTTTCCATTGTGTTTAATTTAGATGTTTTGGTTGACCAGCAGTTCCTGAAGTCTTTTCCTGGCAAAGTTGAGCTGGGATTTGGAAGTGCCCTCGCTGATGGAAAGCATGCTTGCAATTTCTTTATGGGGATAGCCTTCGATGGCAAAGAGATTAAAAATCGCCCGGCAACCTTCGGGAAGAAAATTGAGAAGGCTTAAAATATCTTTTTCTGACGACCCGTTTTCCAGAGAAGAATCGGTAGAGAATGCATAGTCTTCTTCCAACGAAATATGAAGCTCACGGGCAGTCCGTAACTTCTGAAGGCATTCATTCACGGCAATTTTCTTTGCCCAGGATTCAAAAATATCCGGATTCTGCAGCTGGCTGATCTTTGTGAAAATTTTATAGAAGCTGTCCGCCAGCACTTCTTCAATATCTTCATCGTTCTTCAGGTACCGCCTGCATACCGTATACAGCTTTCCGGCCATCTTTTCATAGACTTTCCGCTGGGCGTTGCGGTCATTCCGCCGGCATTGCAATAATAGCTCTTGTTCCATAATCAGGCTTTATATCTACATAGATGCAGAAAATTTCCAAAAGGTTGGAAACAGGTTTATTTTTTTTTAAAAATAATTTAATTCGGCAAAGCATACAAATCCCGGCTGTAATTTAAAGCCAAGAAAACCAACACAATAAAAAACCGAAACAGATTATTAATTTTTTAAATAAAATATCAATATGACTCTGAAACAAAGCTTTCCCTATTTGTACGTATGGGCCTTCTCATAAAAATCGTTTTTTCCATTTAACTTTTCCTTTTGTAACGAATCTCAGGTAGGAACGACTATTCGTATAAATAATCTTTTATAGTAATGAAAAAAGCCAAATTTGTATCATTACTTTTTGTTTTGTCTGCAGGAAGTATGATGTATGCCCAGGATGACCTCATCAACAAGTTAAAAAACAACCAGTCCCAGAAAACCAATTTCCAGTTTACGACACTGAAAGACGTAGGCGCTACTTCGGTGAAGAACCAGGGTTCTTCGGGCACATGCTGGAGCTATTCGGGAAATTCTTTCCTGGAATCCGAAATGCAGAGGATGGGCAAAAAGCCCGTAGACCTGGCAGAAATTTTTACGGCAAGAAATTCTTACCATGATAAAGCAAAGTTATACGTTCTGAACAACGGCGCCATCAGCTGGGGTGACGGCGGGGAACTCCACGATGTCATCAATATGTATAAAAAATACGGTGCGGTTCCTCAGGACGCCTATACCGGATTGAGACAGGGGCAGACCCTGAACAATTTTTCCGAGATGCAGGGCAAGCTGAAACCGGTGCTTGACAGCCTGGTTCAGGCCGGATCAAAAGGAAAGCTGACGGATAACTGGATGTCTTCCGTAGATGTAATCCTGGACGAATACCTGGGTAAAGTTCCGGCGAATTTTACCTATGAAGGAAAATCGTATACGCCGCAGACTTTCGCAAAGGAAGTCGTAGGCATCAACCCCGATGATTATGTAGAACTTTCTTCCTATAAGGATTACCCGTACTATCAGAAATTCGTTGTTCCGATTCCGGATAACTGGAGCCATGATTCCGACTGGAACGTACCGATGAAGGATCTGACAGCCATTATCGATAATGCGGTAGGCAAAGGCTATTCCGTAGGCTGGGCGACCGATGTTACAGAGCCTTATTTTTCGTATAAAAACGGCGTAGCCTATGTTCCGGACACTGACCTGGATCAGATCACCAAAGAGAATACGGGAACGTTATTCACCGAGCCGAAAAAAGACAAAACCATCACCGAGGATATGCGCCAGAAAGCGCTGAACAATCTTTCCACGACCGATGACCACGGAATGCATATCGTAGGCCTGGCCAAAGACCAGTCTGGAAAAGAATATTATATGGTAAAAAATTCATGGGGCGTAACCAACGATTTCGAAGGATATCTTTACGTGACCAGACCGTATGTAGAATATAAGTCGACGGCTATTCTGGTTCATAAGGATGCGCTGCCGAAGAACATCAGAAAAGAACTGAAGCCGACCCAGAGCATCGGTCTGTAAAGCAGAATCACTATTGTCATTTAATGATGGCAATTTTAGATATTTAATCTTGTTAAAAGCCGTTTTCATTTTGAAGACGGCTTTTTATATATTCTTCTCTTTATTTAATCCTCACCATGAACATGAAAATGACAGGTTCTGATAAACACGCTGTAAAATTCTATTGATCCTATGCATTATCTTTAAGGTGATAAGCTGAAAGAAGGAAGCTGTATGCCGGAAGTTCTTTTGTCAAAAATAAGGTCTAAGGTACTGATGATCATACAAAGTCGTTTGTCATTCTATTAAAAAAGTGCGGAACGTCTGCCGTTCTATAAAAATTACCGAGGAGCAATTCTCCGAAATCTATGCGTGTAAAAGTTTCGATTCCGAACAGATCCTGCTGTGAAGCAAGCTGCTGAACCAAGACTTTTTCAGAATTTACAGCCGGCACCTGATCCTTTATTCACATATTCTGGTAAAAAACAATGTCTGAAATAAGTCTTTAAAATCCGTATTTTCTATATTTATTTTTTCATTGGCCCGGGAAATATTATCTTTGATACTCACCAAAACAAAGACTTATGAAAAATGCACAAAGCTTAAAAAGATCAGAACTGCGAAAGATCAACGGAGGAAATCCTCCGGAATGTCCGGTAGATACGGTAGAATGCTACTATCCTCCCAAAAACGGAAAGCCCGGCTACTGGAGATGTGTTTCCACTAGTATAGGTTGTCCGAATTAAACTAAAAACCGCTTCAGAAAAAATCCTGAAGCGGTTTCGTTTAAAATAATTGATAGGTAAAATCAGGTGAATGATGAATGGTCAATCCGCTGCTCGTCAATTGGCTTTGTACAAAAACAATTTACCATTGACTTACGAAAGCAAAATTTACCATTCACCTCTTAGTACAGAACGGACATGCTCTCCGGTTGAAAATCCTGAAGTTCTTCCGTTTTTCCTTCTTTGATTTTTTTTACCCATTGCGGATCCTGCAACAGAGCGCGGCCTACGGCAACCAGATCGAAGTCTCCTCTTTCCAACCTTCTGGTGAGTTCGGACAAATCGGTTTTCCCGGTTCCCTGTCCGGCAAAAGCGGCCATAAAATCCCCCTCTAGTCCTACCGATCCCACCGTGATGGTCGGCTGTCCGGTAATTTTCTTTGCCCAGCCGGCAAAATTCAGATCGGAACCTTCAAATTCAGCTTCCCAGAATCTTCGCTGAGAGCAGTGGAAAATATCAACGCCTGCTTCTTTCAACGGCAGCAGCCATTCTTCCATTTCCTGCGGGGTCTGTGCCAGCTTAGCTGAGTAATCCTGCTGCTTCCACTGGGAAAGCCGGATGATGATGGTGAAATCTTCTCCTACGGCAGCTCTCATGGCTTTAACGATGTCTACGGCGAAGCGGCTTCTTTCTTTCAGCGTTTTCCCGCCGTATTCGTCAGTTCTGGTGTTCGTCACTTCCCAGAAAAACTGGTCGATCAGATATCCGTGGGCCCCGTGAATTTCCAAGACATCAAAACCCAGGTCTTTTGCGGATTTTGCTGAAGCAGCAAACTGAGCGATGGTATCCTGAATATCTTCAAGGGTCATGGTGGAAGCTTTTTCCATAGGAACCTCCGGGTAGTCGTCCGAACTTCTGGTATCGCCGACATGCCAGATCTGAGGTCCCATTTTTCCGCCGTTTTCATGAACGGCATCAATTACGTTTTGCCAGCCGTTCAAAGCTTCGGCTCCGTAAAAATCGGGAATGTTCTGCATGTTTTTGGATGCCGGTCTTTTGATAACCGTCCCTTCAGAGATAATCAGTCCGACTTGCGCTTCCGCTCTACGGGCGTAATAATCTGCAATCTGCTGCGTTGGAACTCCATTATCGGATTGGGCTCTCGTCATCGGAGCCATGACGATTCTGTTTTTCAGTTCTAAATTCTTATAATGAAAAGGCTTAAACAATGCGTCTGTGCTCATTTTTTAATGTATATTTTTATAATTGTTACACAAAGTAACTAATAATAGTTCGTATTTGTATCCCATCATAAAAAAAAGTAGTAACTTCGCGGTAACTGATGTTGGTAACGTAAAGGTAACTTAAGGTAAAGGCTGAGGTTGAGACGAAGGTTAAGGCTACCGTAAAAAAACAAAGTAAGATCTTGTTTCTAAGCCACCCCTATATAAAAGTATATCGTTTATAAATAAATCGTTATGAAAAAGAACGAATTGATGCAATATAGCTGTCCTTTAGGCAAGGCCATGTCTGCTTTGGGAAGCAAATGGAAACCGATCATCGTACTGGTGATCAAAGACCGGAAACTGCGTTTCGGAGAGCTTGCCGTACGCATCAATGTGATCTCCCGGAAAGTACTTACCGACCAGCTGCGGGAAATGCAGAACGACGGCCTGGTGATCCGGGAAGAGTTTAAGGAACTCCCGCCAAGGGTAGAATATTCGCTGACTGAAAAAGGGCTGGCCCTGCTGCCGATTCTGTATCTGCTGGAAGAGTGGGAAATGAAATATCATGTGTATGATCCTGAGAAAGAGAAGGATTGTAAGACGATTTTAGAAGGGAAAAAGACAGGGAAAGCAACGGTCTGAATTCCTGTTGCTTTTCATAAGCAGCCCATCAGCAAAAGGCGTAATTTTTATATTTTGGGTAATTATTAACCCTGCATTGAGGATTGCATCCTTCCATTGACGGCGGCTTAGAAAATGAATGCTCCTATATTGAAGCAAATAAAATTCGCAGTGCTCCCTAAACGGTCTGGGAACAATAATAACTCACTTATCCTTAAGGACTTATTTTGCTTCTTTGAAAAATAATATCCTCTGATCAGAATCCAGGAATCCGTGCAGTGCCCTTACGGCAAGGATTGTATCCTGGGAACCGTCTGCAAAAGTAATTGAGCAGGATGTATTTTATTTCTCTTGGGCTGGGCGGAAACCCCTACTTTGATGTTTCGATTGCTTTATCATGCTCATGCCTGTTTCCATAAATATCGCATACCGTTATTTCCAAATTTTTCATTTTATACAGGTCTGAAAGATCATAAAATAGGTAAGAAGCAATAACCGAAGCGACTATATTAATTAAAATCAGGCCGTCTAGAATTTTCAATATTACCACGAGCGAATCCGAAATGATATAGAATAATAAACAGAAGACAGCAAAGGAAATGATCATGCCTAATACAATTTCTGATAATGGAAAGGAACAATAGGGAAATAATTTTCATAATTTACCGGACTCTTTTCAAAATTAATGATTCTCAACAAAAAACCGCTTTCCAAAAAAAGCGGTTTTAAATTTTATCTAAATCTCAATTAAAATATCGCCGGATATTTCTGAGGATTGGCTTCATTGAACATGGCATAGATTTTCTCTACCATATCATCTGCAGATGGTTTGCTGAAATAATCCCCGTCGCTGGCGTAGGCCGGGCGGTGATCATTGGCTGCAATCGTTAGCGGATCGGAATCCAGGTATCTGAATGCTTTTTGCTTTTCTAAGATCTGCTGTAAAATGAAAGCAGACGTTCCGCCTTCCACATCTTCGTCGATCACTACCAAACGGTTGGTCTTTTTCACACTTTCAGCGATTTCATGCGTTAAATCGAAAGGAATCAAAGACTGAACATCAATCACTTCTGCCGAAATACCGATTTTTTCCAGTGCTTCTGCCGCTTCCATCACGATTCTCCAGGTGGAACCGTAAGTTACCAGGGTAACATCGCTTCCTTCTTTCGTCACTTCGATTTTCCCTACAGGAACGGTGAATTCCCCTAAGTTGTCCGGTTGTTTTTCTTTCAGTCGGTATCCGTTCAGACATTCAACAATTACTGCCGGATCATCGCTCTGAAGCATGGTGTTATAAAAGCCGGCTGCTTTGGTAAGGTTTCTCGGAACCAATACCAGGATTCCTTTAGACAGGTTCAGAATTCCTGCCATCGGAGAACCGGAATGCCATACGCCTTCCAGACGGTGCCCTCTGGTTCTGATGATCACCGGTGCTTTCTGCCCGCCTTTGGTTCTGTACTGTACGGTTGCCAGGTCATCACTCATCCCCTGCAGGCAATATAAGATGTAATCCAAATACTGGATTTCGGCAATCGGGCGCAGTCCTCTCATTGCCAAACCGATTCCCTGTCCTAAGATCGTTGCTTCACGGATTCCCGTATCGGCTATACGGACATCGCCGTATTTTTCCTGCATGCCTTCCAACCCCTGGTTAACGTCACCGATATTTCCGGCATCTTCACCAAAGACCAAAGTTTCAGGATATTTTTCAAAAATTTTATCAAAATTGTTTCTTACCACTACCCTGCCGTCTACATCTTCAGAAGCATCGGAGTAGACCGGCTTAATTTCTTTTATATTCTCCGCTTTCCACTGGGACTGTGAATATAAGTGAGAAGAATAATTGTCTTTCTCTACTTCAAAAATCTCCCGGTATTTCTGCATCAACAGGCTTCTTTCCTGAGAACCCCATCCTCTGGTTGACAGCAGAGCCTTTCTTATCAAATGGAAAACATCTTTTTTGGCTTTGGAAACCAGTTTGTTGAACTGACCGATATACCCTTCAATTTCAGAGTTCTGACCTTTAAGGTTTTCGACCAACGGCAATACCGCCTGCACCAAATCGGTAATGGTTTTCTGGTAGCTTTCCCAAGCCGTTTTCTGACCTGCTTTTACCGTTTTTTTCGCTTCGTCTTCAATAGCGTCCAGTTCTTCTGCCGTAGCCAGCACCTCCTCCTTGCCGTCGATTTCGATAGAATAGTTGAGGATCCATTCCCTGAATTTTACCAGTCCGTCGAACTGGGATTCCCAGGCCAGGCGTTCTTCATTTTTATATCTTTCGTGGGAACCTGAAGTCGAGTGCCCTTGCGGCTGCGTCACTTCAATGACGTGCACCACTACCGGAATACTTTCTACCCGGGCGAATTGCTCCGCTCTTGCATAAGCATCCAGCAAAGCAGGATAATCCCAGGCTTTTACCTGGATAATCTCGCATCCCTGGAATTCGCCTTCCTTTCTCTGGAAGCCACTCAGCATTTCCGCAATATCGGCTTTTGCCCGCTGTTTCATGGTCGGAACAGAAATGCCATAACCATCGTCCCAGATCGATACGATCATCGGCACCTGAAGCGCACATGCCGCATTCAGTGTTTCCCAGAAATGGCCTTCCGCAGTAGAAGCATCACCAATGGTTCCAAAAGCGATTTCATTACCGCCATTTGAAAATTTTTCAGACCCCTCAAACGTTACAGATTTATATATTTTGGAAGCCTGGGCCAGCCCTAGTAATCTCGGCATCTGTCCGGCTGTAGGAGAAATATCCGAAGAGATATTCTTTTGTGCCGTAAGATCTTTCCAGCTTCCGTCCCCATTTAAACTTCTTGTTGCGAAGTGGCCGTTCATCTGTCTTCCGGCGGATGCCGGCTCTCTTTCTACACTGGTATCGGCATACAGCTGTGCAAAAAAGCTTTCCACCGTAAGGGCATCCACTGCCAGGGCAAAAGTCTGGTCGCGGTAATATCCCGAACGGAAATCCCCGTTCTTAAAAACTTTAGCCATCGCCAACTGAGGAAGCTCTTTACCATCCCCAAAAATACCGAATTTAGCTTTTCCTGTAAGGACTTCTCTTCTTCCCAAATAGGACATCTCACGGGAAACCCTTCCTGACTTATAATCTTCAAGTATCTGATTTTTAAAATCTTGAAAGGAAATCTGCTGGGTTTCAATATAGGTTGTCTGCATAGCCAGATATTAAATATTTTTAATGTTGAAGTATTTTGCTAATATACACTTTTTAAATTAATTTTAATTTTTAATAATCTTTTTTAAAAATTTGATAATAAAAAAAATTGTGTCTATCTTGGGATAAATTTGTAAGCCGTGGAGAAAAAGTCGACCCATATTCTTAATGCTTCAAGCAATCTTCTGGGATTTTCTTTGGTGATTATTACTTTATTAAAGATCTCAAGAATCAGCCGCAGCACGCATTTGGATGAATTTGCCGGGTTAGCCTGCATGTTTTTTGCCTTCAGCTGTTTCTTTTCATTCCTGGCGATCAGGACACAGCATGAAAAACGTGCAAACCGGTTTGAAACTATTGCGGATTATTTATTTTTAATCGCTTTATTTTGCATAGTTTCAGCGGTTATTATTGTAACCCTGAAAATAATTTAAACTAGAATTTCCTTTCAATAACGTAATCGAGCATGATGTGCAGGGACCTTCTAGCTTCGGAATCCGGAAATTCATTCAGAAGGTCTTTGGCTTTTTGCTGGAAGTCTTTCATTACAGTTATTGCATAATCCAGTCCGCCGGAACTTTTAACAAAGTTGATCAGTTCCTTTACCCTCTTCTGGTCGTTGTTATACCGCTTGATCGTGTTGAAATAATATTTCCGGTCCTTTTCCTCTGCCGTTTTTAAGGTATGAATGAGAGGCAGTGTCATTTTCTGTTCCTTGATGTCGATTCCTACCGGTTTTCCGATTACATTGGACGTCAGGTAGTCGAAAAGGTCGTCTTTGATCTGGAATGCCATTCCCGTATAGGTTCCGAAGTCCATCATTTTTTTCGCCAGAATTTCATCTGCGCTGTTAGAAAGGACTCCGATTTCACAGCAGGCCGCAATAAGGGTAGCCGTCTTCTGGCGGATGATTTCGTAATAAACGTCTTCGGTAATATCCAGTTTTCTGGCCTTTTCCAGCTGGAGCAGCTCACCTTCGGACATTTCGCGGATCGTCCTTGAAATCACCCCCAACAGATCGTAATCTTTATGGTCGGTAGAAAGCAAAACCGATTTGGAAAGCAGGTAATCACCTACCAAAACGGCGATTTTATTCTTCCACAATGCGTTGATGGAAAAGAAATTACGGCGTTTAAAACTTTCATCCACCACATCATCGTGCACCAGTGTCGCTGTGTGGATCAGTTCGATCATGGAAGCGCCCCGGTAGGTTTTTTCATTTACCTCACCCACTAGCTTAGCACAGAGAAATACAAACATCGGACGCATCTGTTTCCCTTTTGTCGTAACGATAAAACGGGTGACTTTATCTAATAAAGGTACTTTACTCTGCATGGATTCATAAAACTTCTGCTCGAAAAGTTTCATTTCCTCATTGATCGGTCGCTTGATTTCTTCTACGGTGTTGGCCACAATCTTCGAATGATGGATAAATTATTAATTACCACAAAGATAATTTTTTTCGGGCAATTTCAAGGGATTTACTCCCCTAGTTTATCTTTCGGAATAAAATAAAGGCTTTGTTTACCCCCTCCCAACGGAGAATGGAATTTTTCCCCTGAAATATAAATTCCCTCCGAATCCACGGCAATACCTTCGATCTGCCCGATCGCCAAAGCACTCCCGAGATAGTATCTTTTAGGATTTTCTCTGAAAAACATCCCGGCTCCGGTTTCTTTAAAAACCTCCAGGAATACTTCGGTCTTTTTGGTATAGCCGACCAGATATAATTTTTTATCGAAATAGGAAGCGTCCGTCACCATAAAACCGGTTTTGTAAGTTTCCGTCTTCTGTGCCTTCTGCTTTTCTTGTATTTCCGGATCAATGAGGTAATGGGTTGTTGATTTGGCGCCCCATTCTTTGGTAAAAAGGTGGATTTTGCCGTTCAGATACACCATGGCTTCCGCATCAAAATCGGTTTCGGAATATTTCGGTACAAATTCCTGCTGTTCGGGATATTCAAACGAAATCAGCCTGAGGGAATCGTGTGAAGAAGCATTCAGGGGCACTTTATAAATTTCCAGATCTTTCCGGGTTCCGCCGTTGTTTCCGAAGTCACCGATGTAAAAATGGCTTCCATCGTTTGCCAAAGCTTCCCAGTCTTTGTTTTTCCCGTTAATCTTTAAGGTGTTGATGATCCTTCCCGTTTTTTTGTCCAGTTCAAAAAGTTCCGGCAAATTGCCACTGTCGTTAAAAGTATACAGCCTTCCGTTGATCAGGCTTAAACCCGAGCTCTCCTTTAGTCTCTCATCCAGTTTACTGATTCTGTACTTCTTTACTTTCAGCAGGCTGGACTGTTGGGCAAATGACAGAGCGGAAATGGTTACGGCAAATACCAGAAATATCTTTTTCATCAGGTAAAAATATTTATTTAAATATAAATGAGAAAGTAGTCATCAACAATTTGTTCGTATATCATCTAATAAGATTAGACTTCCTGTAAGATACGGATCTCTAATACTATGTTGAGATCCCTGGAAGGATCACAAAGAGTGCGTTGAAGATTTTAAATTAATCCCTCTCTATTTTATTAAAATATTATTTCTTAAGATATAAATATAAACTTGGAAATTACTAATATTAGCAATAAATTTTTAAGCTAAAATCAAAAAGGAACGGATAAAAAGCCGTTCCTTTTGACAGGTAAATCAGATTGATAATCCTTCTTTTTATGTCTAAAAAATAAAACTGAATCTAAGCCTTAGCCTATTCCATTTAAGCCGAATTTCTTTTCCTTTTCCTACCTCTTCCTGTTTTTTCTTTCAAAATAATCTTTCTGGTACTGCCTTACGGTTTTTCCTGTTCCGTCGTGGCGCCATCCCGGGGAATTGAAGATGTAATTGATGCGGTCTGAAAATTTCAGTCCGGGCTGTCTGATGTCTTTCCAGATTTTCCGCCATTCGTAAAAGAGGACGGTGTCGGGTTTATTGTCCGGCATCTTTGGGTAGATTCCATATTTTACCGGTACATTTGCATCTTCCTTTTCAAAAGTTCCGAATATTTTATCCCAGATAATCAGGCACATGCCCATATTCCGGTCCAGATACTTGATGTTGCAGGCATGATGCACACGGTGATGCGACGGCGTTACAAGAATATACTCCAGGATTCCCATGCTTTTTACCGTCTGGGTATGCACCCAGGTCCCATATACCTGGCCAATGGCGTATACGACCATGATGTGCCACGGATCAAAACCCAAAAAGGCCAGTGGGGAAAAATAAAGGTACCGGTATAAAGGCTGCAGAACCGGACTTCTGAAACCGGTGGTCAGGTTGAAATATTCCGAATTGTGATGGGTAATGTGAACCGCCCAGAAAGCCCTGGAATGATGATCTACATAATGCAGGACATAATAGGAAAAATCGGTTACCACAAAGCACAGCAGCCAATACCAGATGGTAAAATCCCAGGAAAAAAGCCTCAGGTTATAAAAGAAAAACATTACGCCCATGGCAAAGGCCTTCATCACCAGGTCGAGCCCGAAATTAAGCGCAGCAAGATAAATGCTGGTTGCCACGTCTTTACCATTATACAGTTTAGCCTCCGAAACATGGCTGTAAATCATTTCAGCCAGGATAATTGCGGCTAGGATCGGAATGGACCAAGCATATACGCTTTCCAATCCGTCTTCACCCAAAAAATAATCCACCATCACTTCAAATTTGTCCTGCAAATTTAAGGTTTTGGGAATTCGTTAAGAAAAATTTTTAATTTTTTTAAGGGAAATTTAATCTGCCGTTTTATTGGCCAGCTGTCCACAGGCTGCATCGATGTCGCCGCCCCGGCTCTTTCTTACGACACAAACGATCCCGGCATTTTCGAGCTGACGGATATAATTTTCTTCCGCCTGCTTGTTGCACTGGTCGTATTTCCCGTCACCGATCGGGTTGTACTGGATTAAATTTACTTTGGAAGGAACCTGCTTGCAGTATTTAATTAAAGCTCTGATATCTTCATCACCGTCGTTGATGCCTTTCCAGACGCAGTATTCAAAGGTAATGACGGAGCCTGTTTTTTTATACCAGTACTGGAGCGCTTCCATGATCTCCGTTAACGGAAATTTATCGGAAAACGGCATGATTTCGTTCCGCTTGGATTCGATGGCTGAGTGAAGCGATAACGCTAATTTCACCTTCAGCTCTTCATCGGCCAGCATTTTGATCATCTTAGGGATTCCCGAAGTAGAAACGGTAATTCTCCTCGCCGACATTCCCAGACCTTCCGGCTGGGTAATTTTGCGGATGGCTTCCACCACGTTTTTATAGTTCATCATCGGCTCGCCCATTCCCATAAAAACGATATTGGAAAGCGGCCGGTCGAAATACATTTTGCTCTGGCTGTCGATGAGCGCTACCTGGTCAACGATTTCGGCTACTTCAAGGTTTCTCATTCTCTTGAGCCTTGCCGTCGCGCAGAATTCGCAGTTCAGTGAGCATCCTACCTGTGAGGAAACACAGGCGGTTGTCCTGGTTTCCGTAGGAATCAGTACCGATTCCACCAACAGGCCGTCGTGCAGCTTCACCCCGTTTTTGATGGTTCCGTCCGTACTTTTCTGCAGGAGGTCTACCGAAACAGGATTGATGGTATATTCTTCGGAAATTCTTTCACGAAGGGTTTTCGAAAGATTCGTCATTTCATCAATCGAATGAAGATTTTTACTCCACAGCCAGTCGTACACCTGCTTCGCACGAAACGGCTTCTCTCCCAAAGAAACAAAATATTCCTTGAGCTGGTCGAGTGATAAAATCCGGATATCTTTCATAATATTAAAGAGCCAAGGTAAAAGTAAAAAGAATCAAATTGATGGTAAACAAAAGGATTCAATTCAGAAATATAAAGAGCCAGGTCAAATTAAAAGTTGAAAGCTTGTATTATTCAGGATTGCAGCTAAAATATTTCAGTTCCGCGCACTTTCGTCTGATAAAGCATTAAACCCGTCAGAATCGTAACCCTCCTATTCTTTTAAAATCCGGAGCTAAAATTACTTTTCCTCAGATCACTTTTTACTTTTAACCTGGCTCTTTTACTTATTTTTTATAAAATTAGCATCGCATCTCCGTAAGAGTAGAATTTGTATTTCTCTTTTACGGCTTCTTCGTAGGCACGCATGATGAAATCTTTTCCTGCAAACGCAGCAATCATCATGATCAGAGTAGATTTCGGCGTGTGAAAGTTGGTAATCATACAGTTGGCCACTCCGAAATCGTGTGGCGGATAAATGAATTTATTTGTCCATCCGTGGAAGGCAGAGATTTTCTTGTTGGAAGAAACGGAGGTTTCCAGTGTTCTCATCGTGGTTGTTCCCACGGCGCAGACTCTTTTGTGAGATTCTACTGCGTTATTGATGATCCGGGCATTTTTCTCGTCAATAAAGATTTCCTCAGACTCCATTTTGTGCTTGGAAAGATCTTCCACTTCAATCGGGTTAAAGGTTCCCAATCCTACGTGAAGCGTTACCTCAGCAAAGTCGATTCCTTTTATCTCCAATCTCTTCATCAAATGTCTTGAAAAGTGAAGACCTGCGGTAGGGGCAGCCACGGCACCTTCTACTTTTGCATAGATGGTCTGGTATCTTTCGGCATCTTCCGGCTCAACGTCTCTTTTGATGTATTTCGGAAGCGGGGTTTCGCCCAGTTCTTTTAATTTAGACCGGAATTCTTCGTAAGAACCGTCGAATAAGAATCTCAGGGTTCTTCCTCTTGAAGTGGTATTGTCGATTACTTCAGCAACCAAAGATTCGTCTTCTGTAAAGAACAATTTATTTCCGATTCTGATTTTTCTTGCAGGATCTACCAAAACGTCCCAGACACGGGTTTCCTTATCAAGCTCCCTTAAAAGGAAAACTTCGATTTTCGCTCCCGTTTTTTCTTTGTTTCCGTATAAACGGGCAGGGAATACTTTGGTATTGTTGAAGATAAAAAGATCTCCTTCATCAAAATAATCCACCACATCTTTGAAAAGCTTGTGCTCGATGGTTTCTGTTTTTCTGTCCAGAACCATCAATCTTGCTTCGTCTCTGTGTTCGGACGGGTGTTCTGCCAATAATTCTGCAGGAAGATCAAAATTAAAATCTGATGTTTTCATTTTTTAAATTACGGTTTAAAAATTACTGAAATTACAAGGTGTAATTTTCGGACTGCAAATATACGACATCAGACACCCCTTTGTCAAGTATTATTTATGCGGAAGTTAAATTAATTTTAAATCCGGAAAGAAACCGTGGATTTACGGGGGCTGATAAAGACAAAAAAAGCTATTTTTGATCACATTAAAAATTACCTTATGAGTAAATATTCAATTGACGCTTTTATAAACGAAACGAAAGAAAACCCGCAGGAAAGGGATTATTTCGAACTGGAAAAACCCCAGCTTCTGGAAATTAACCTGAACAACCAGTCGGTATGGACCAAAGCCGGAAGCATGGTGGGTTATGTCGGAAACATCAATTTCGAAAGACAGGGCATGCTTTCCGGAGGTCTCGGCAATTTACTGAAAAAGGCCATCAGCGGCGAAGGTGCCAAACTGATGAAGGCGGAAGGTACCGGAAAGTTATATGTGGCGGATGAAGGAAAAAAGGTAAGAATTCTGTATCTCAACAACGAATCGGTTTGTGTGAACGGAAACGATGTCCTGGCGCATGAGCAAAGCATCAAAAGCGATATCACGATGCTGAAGAGCATTGCCGGAGTGATGTCGGGCGGACTTTTCCAGGTGAAACTGTCCGGAACGGGCCACATCGCCATCACGACCCACGGCGATCCGCTGACGTTACTGGTAACGCCTGATGCACCGGTTTTCACCGATCCGAATGCCACGGTAGCCTGGTCCGGCAACCTGAGCCCTGAACTGAAAACCAGCGTTTCCCTGAAAAGCCTGATCGGAAGGGGAAGCGGCGAAGAGTTCCAGATGAAGTTTTCCGGGAACGGATGGGTGCTGATTCAGCCTTATGAGGAAGTGTATAGGATTGAGAAATAATATTTAGCGTTGATAAGTTGGAGGAGGGAAGCTGGATGCTGGAAGTTTATTGCCAACATTTAGATCCGGAAACTGACTATTAAATTGCATGAATATCTGACTTAGCATTAAACAGATATTATCGGATTTCTATCATATACAAAAATAAGAGCAAAATCATAAGTTTTGCTCTTATTCTTCAATATCAGAGCCATAACTGTACTCTTTCAGGATAAGTTTTTCCGGAATTTTAATGGTCAGGTCTACTTTCTGAATGCCGGTCAGAGCGTTATCAAACAAATACCCTGAGGAATATTGGATCTGTTCTCTTCTGATCACATATTTAGAACCCGGATCCAATAATTCTTTCAGTTTTTCTTCCATTTCATCAGTCCTGGTATAATCTGCGCCAATATGGGTATAGTTCAGATCTGATTTTTCCAGCGTGACCAACAAAGATATTTTTTTATGTTTCAGTCTGGAATTTTTAAAAGCAGTGATTCTATAATTTGCAGAATCTATTTTCTCAGCTTTTATAACGTTTTCCTTGTTGGAATCTCCGAAATTACTTTCATTATCTTTGAATTGATTGGTATGTTTATATACAAAACTTATATGATCTCCCGATTGAATCACATTAAAAACATGTCTTCTGTTTTGATCCTTCTGAAAAATAGTACCTGTAATTTTTTTATCCCTAACCTGAAGAACAAGCCTGGCTTTTGTTGCGGAATCATAGAAAAAATCGGTAACCCACTGTTGACGATCCGGTTGGGTTCTTATATCTTTGTGCTTTATGAAATAATCAAAATGATATTCCTGGGAAAAAATCCGGATAAAGGATAGAATAAAGAACAGCGGTATCAGTTTTTTCATAAATACATTTTAATTTTCCTCCATTCTTCCAGTTTCTTCTCAAAAGAAATCGTGTGCAGCGGGCTTGTGGAAGGCATTAAAAATACAGGAATTTTGTAATTCTTTCCTAACATTTTCTGCAGATTCTTGTATGATTTTCCGCCGTTACAGAAAATGGCTTTGATATTCGGATGGTTGTCCAGCAGCTCGTCGATCTGATTAGCTTCTTCATTCTTAATTTCCGAATCCAGACTTCCTTTTCTTTCGCAGGAGTCGATCACGTCCCAAAGTGCGATATGGTGTTTTCTTATCACCTCAATTCTTTCGGAATAATCATCGGTAAAACCCTCCTGAAGCAATTCAAAAATAATTTTCCAGAATTTGTTCTGCGGATGGGCGTAATACTGCTGTTTTTCCAATGATTTCACCCCGGGAATAGATCCCAGAATTAAAATTTCGGAATGGATATCAATGATGGGCGGAAAAGATGAAATACGGTCGGACATCTTTTAATCTTTATAATCTTTAAACTGTTCTGTTATCATCTGCCGTATACCTTGCGGTAATGCGATTTTTTTATCTATAGTTTTTATATCCATTAATTCTTCTGTAAAAACATTCCCGTTCATGTAGTCAAACCTGATCTTTTTGATTACGTAATTCTCACGCGGTAGCTGTCTTTTAAACTCTGATAAAATTTTTGCTTCGGTAAATTCGGAAATATCGGACAAATGAAAATACATCAAGTCAGAATCTGCTTTTTCAAGTTCAACATCAATAATGAAATTTACCTTTTTGTTTTTATACGCTTTTACAACATATGCATTTTCACCAGTTTTTTCAATTTCAATACGATTTACAAATCTTTTATCTTTTGCGTCATCCTTAATAAACCTTCTTGCATATTGATAATTGTATAAATGGGACCGGCCTGCTTTTTCCAGAACAGCAAATCTATAGTTCATTTTAGTGTTAAGATCTTTTATCAACTGATTTTTTGTTTGTTAACTATATCTGAATTCATTTCATAAGAATGATCTTTAGAATTTACACATACGTTATAATCATCAAGCTTTTTTACTTCTGGCTTTATTCGCCTTGCCTGATAAGTTAGTAAATAATCAAATTCATAACTCTGACAAAACACCAAGCCAGAAACAAGTAGAAAAGAAAGTAAAAGCGTTCTCATTGTAATTCTTTATTCATGATTAAATTTTAAAATTTCAAAAAAATTGCGATTGATTTTTTTTCAATCGCAAGATAAATATTCATTTTTTATTTTACAAGGTTTCTTTCAGCCAGTCGAAGAACTCCCTTTGCCATACCAGCCCGTTCTGCGGATGAAGCACCCAGTGGTTTTCATTCGGGAAATAGACCAGTTTGGATTTCAGTCCGCGAAGCTTTGCCGCCTGGAATGCTTCCTGTCCCTGCTCGTAAGGCACCCGGTAATCGATTCCGCCCTGTACGATCATGATCGGCTTGTTCCATTTGTCTACGAAATTGCTTGGATTGAATTCCGTGTAGGCTTTCGGAAGCGGTTTTTCCCATGGTGAACCCAGATCCCAATTGGCAAACCACAA
Organism: Chryseobacterium sp. SN22; assembly: GCF_008329705.1. Classification (GTDB taxonomy): domain Bacteria; phylum Bacteroidota; class Bacteroidia; order Flavobacteriales; family Weeksellaceae; genus Chryseobacterium. Next base: position 134,993 of record NZ_VTSX01000011.1, read on the forward strand.
TTCTTCGGTGGTCAGGTACCAGGATTTCATATCGAATAACCCATCGTGTGCGATGAAAGTCTTGAAACGGTTCTGGTGAATTCCAGCCAGCATGAATACGCTGTATCCTCCGTAGCTTGCTCCTACTGCCGCTACCCGGTCGCCGTCTACATAAGGCAATGTTTTGGCATAATCGGTTGCCGCCAGATAATCCCGTATCGGCTGTCCGCCCCAGTCCCTGGAGATTTCTTCGTTCCATTTTGTTCCCCAGCCCGGCATTCCTCTCCTGTTCGGTGCCACAACGATATAACCGTTAGCTGCCATCAGAGCAAAGTTCCATCTTGTGCTGAAAAACTGAGTCAGGGCAGATTGCGGCCCTCCCTGGCAATACACCAGCGTCGGGTATTTTTTATTCGGGTCGAAATTCGGCGGGTAATGGAACCAAACGCCCATTTCCTTACCGTCGGAAGTCTTTACCATCTTCAGCTCGGATTTCCCTTGAGCCAGGTTGGCGTAAGCTTCTTTATTAGGTTCCGTGATCTGTTTCATTTCTCCGTTTTTGATATTTACAGAGAAAAGATCGGTCGCATGGTTGATGTCTGTTCTTCCCACCACAAGCGAATTTTTCTGATCAGCAAAAATTTCATTCACATCAAAGTTCCCTTGGGTAATCTGCTGAACCTTCGCATTTTTAGGATCTAATGAAAAAAGCTGCTTGGTCCCTCTGAAAGCGGCTGTAAAATAAATGGTTTTTGAATCCCCGCTCCAGAAAACGTCTCCTGAAACACTGTCGTCCCAGCCGGAAGTGAGGTTGGTTGTTTTCCCGGACTTCCAGTCCATGATTTTGATATCGTTCTTATCGGCTTCATAGCCGTCTCTCGCCATACTCTGCCAAACCAGTGATTTCCCGTCAGGACTGAATTTCGGGTTAACATCATATCCTTTATTGGTTTCCGTTAAATTTTTTGTTGTTCCCGAAGCCAGGTCGTAGGCGAAAATATCCGTATTTGTGCTTGTGGAATATTCTTTTCCGCTTTTCGGCTTGGTCACGTATAAAAGCTGTGAAGAATCCGGGCTCCAGATAAAATCTTCGGCTCCCCCGAACGGCCTTTGCGGCGAATCCCACATTTTCCCTTCCAGCAGGTCTTTGGCAGCCTCTGCCTTTTCGGAAACATTCACAACGAAAACGTGATTGTATTTTCCTTCATTGAAATAGTCCCAATGACGGTGATTCAGATCCGTGTAGACCTGGGCGGTGGTTTTCGGGGTATCGGAATATTTGTCCTTTCCCATGACTTTTTCCATCAGTACCTGTTTGCTGAAGGCTATTTTTTTACCGTCCGGGGCAATAACGATATTATCGGCTTCCCCGACGGTATAAAATTCCGTCCATGTTTTTCCGTTGTCTCCGGAAAGGAAAATCTTGTCGCCTTCCTGCGCGTAGATCCCGTTTTTGTCCCACTGGATCAGGGCCTTCTTGCCTAAATCAATTTTGGACGACTGGTAATTAAGAACATTAAGAAAATAGTTCTCGTTTTTTGTTTTTTCTGTTTTAAGATCCACCTGGCCTACTTTATAGATCAGGGAGGACTGGTCAGGAGAAACAGCCTGTACACCCACTTTTTTCAAAGTCCACAGGATTTCAGGCGTCATTACTTGTTGTGCATTCATTAAAAGCGGAGCTGCCAGAGCCAGCAGACTGTACTTAAGTTTCATATGTTGATATTCATTTTTATGACCGGGGCCCTGTTGTAAAGGCACCGTTCTTATTCATTTCAAAGATGGCCAAAGTTAATTATTTAAAATAAAACAGGGAGCGGGAATCAGGATTAATTTATGAGGGAGCCGGAAGAGGGAAGCTGGAGGCTGGAAGTTTTATAGTCAATATCATAAAATAAGTATCCTAAGTCTGAATTGAGTTGTTCGTTATCCGCTCAATAAAATTTCTTTCCAGATCGGATTTAAATGCCCGAAACTTTTCACTTTACTAACTCACTGAAAATAAGACTGAAAGACAAAACCTAACGGGTCTGAAAACCCGTTAGCTTTTATTAATTCACTCAGTTCCCTGTATTTAAAACTACCCTTTGTTATTAAATATGCTATTCCTATTTTTCCGAAGTATAGTCAAAAAAAAGAACGAACCGAAGTCCGCCCAAGTTGATTGATATATAACCTTTGATTGATTGATTTCTTTTTATCAATCGCTATCCGAAAACATCGAATTGGCGAGAGAGGTAACAACGGAGAGCAGGATGCTGAAAATCAGGGCCCACAAAAACCCGTTCACTTCCATGCTGTCTATAAGATAGTCCGCGATCAGAATGATAATGGCATTGATAACGAGGGTAAATAAACCTAACGTAATAATTGTAAGCGGCAGCCCCAAAATTTTAAGGACCGGCCTTACGAATAAGTTCAGCAAGCCCAGCACGACCGCAAAAATCACCGCTCCCGTAAATCCTGCGAAATGCACGCCCGGCAAAATCCAGGTCAGTAAATAAGCTACAATGGCGGTTACCAGAAGGCGGATGATTAAATTCATACGTTTATTTTATCGGAGGTTTGTATGCAAAATGTATTCCATTTCTGAGGGAAATTTAATAGACAATGGGTTGGCTATTGAAATGGTGTTATGTATATTGGATTCCAGTCATCGGGCTGCCCCCGGTAGTGCTGTAAGCCGCCTCTTCGGAACTAGAGCATTCCTGAATACAGATATTCACAAAATAAATTTAATATCATTGGCTGAGATTAACCGGGAAACTTCCAGCATCCGGCATCCCTCTTCCACCCTTACATTAAAATTATTTTATCTTCATCATCGTTACCAGTGAAGTCGCGACATGACTTTCGGATCCGCCGTTTTCATCGACGGTGTAAATTTCAGTGCGGATGACACTGATTTTGGCACCGCCTTTCACCACGTAGGATTTTGAAACCAATGCGTCACCGATTGCCGGCCGCAGGTAATTGACTTTCAGTTCGACCGTCACCACATAGCAGTCTTCCTCGTAATGACTGACAGCGGCATAATCTGAAGAAACATCGACCAGAGAAGCGATCATGGCCCCGTTGAACATCCCGGCCTTCCGGGTCATCAGGTCCATTTTCGGGATTTTCATCGAGATAAAGTCGGTTTCCGCTTCCAGGAGTTCGGCTTTGTAGAATTTTAAAGTTTCGGAACGGTTGAAACTGTCGGTAATCAGCTGCTTTTTTTCTAGGGTCATAGCAATTTGTTTAATTTAATCTATACGTTCTGTTCAGGGCTTATTTATGAATTCAATAACATCTTTACTGAGCTCTTCCGCCCTTTCGACCGGGACGCCGTGTGACGCACCTTTGTAGATTTTCAGTTTGGAGTCTGGGATTTCTTTGGCGATATATCCGGTGTGGGAACGGAGAATCAGGTCATTTTCTCCGGCCACCACGAGGGTTTTAGCTTTGATGTTGTTGAGCTGCTCTTTCGTAATTTTTGGTTCGTCAATCATCAGCTGGATAAGGCGGATTTCACTTTGGGGTTTTTGTTGGGCTGTTTTTTCAGCCACGTCGCGTTTCATCGACTGCACCTCGTTCTCCCCTACGCCGGCCGGAAAAACATTGGCCCCGCTGGTGATTATTTTATTTATTCTGGCAGGATATTTAATCGCAAATTCAAGCGCGGTATTTCCGCCGTCGCTCCATCCGAGAATGTTGATCTTTTTGAGTTTCAGCACATCGGCCAGCAGTTTTACGTCGTCGGCAAATTTTCTGTACGTCAGCGGTTCTTTAGAAGCATCCGTACTTTTTCCCTGCCCGCGCGAATCCATCGCGATAATCATGAAATGCTTTGAAAGGGTCGGTATTTCTTTGGCAAACGCGTCAATGCTGCCTCCGTTTCCGTGAAGCAGGAATAAAGGTCTTCCTTTTCCGTACACTTCGTAATAAATATCAGCGTCTTTAAGGTGCAGGATTTTTCCGGCAGCGGGATTTTTCCCAAAATTATAGTTTTGAGCAAAGCTGAGCGTACAGAAACAAAGGATGATCAGCCCGATTACTTTTTTCATGCTGTGAAAATTTTAGCTGAGATTAAAGGTAGGAAATTTACCCGTATTAGAGGACTTATCATTTTTTTTCTCACGCAGATGAACGAGATTGCGCAGATTTTGATTGTAAAGAGACAGAATGGTTCCGATTGCAATTAAGCAAGAACTACGGCAAAATTTTCGTCCATGGAAAGAATTCCTTCGGATAAAGTTTCCGGATGTGAGGTAAAGCCTTTCAGCTTTGAAGTCTTCCCTTTCACGACCAGGTCCATCAATTGTTTATCCGACAGTTTTTTGCCGAAGATCTCAAAAGAAACTTTAAAGCCGCAGTTTTTGAAATCCGAACAGCCAACCGCCGTCTTTCCTTTCAGTAAGTGATGCGCTTTGCATTTCGGGCACTGGGTTTCTTCCCAGGATGCCAGCTCTTTTTTTGCGGCCGGTTCCCGTTTTTTCTTTTCCTTGGCAACTTCAACTTTTTCTTCTTCCAGGGAAATTACCTTTCCTTTTCCGTCCACCACTTTTTTGGTAAGTTCCGTCACCATCTGGATCAGCTCTTCCTTAAACAGGTTGGCTTCATACTGCCCGCTTTCGATCTTGCGGAGCTTGGACTCCCACTCTCCGGTCAGTTCCGGGCTTTTCAGCAGTTCGTCTTCAATGGTATCGATCAGCTGGATTCCGGTCTGGGTCGCGATCAGGTTTTTCCTTTTTTTCTCGATGTATTTCCGTTTGAAAAGCGTTTCGATGATGTTGGCGCGGGTCGAAGGCCTTCCGATGCCGTTATTTTTCAGCATTTCACGAAGCTCTTCGTCCTCTACCTGTCTTCCCGCAGTCTCCATAGCTCTCAGAAGAGTCGCTTCGGTATAAGGTTTCGGCGGCGATGTTTTCCCCTGATGGATCATCGGATCATGCGGCCCGGTTTCTCCTACAATAAACTCAGGAATGGTCTGTTCCTCTTCCTTTTCTTTTTCTTTGTCTGTGGTTTCTTCTTTCGGCTCTTTGGCATAAACGGCTCTCCAACCCGGTTCCAAAACCTGTCTTCCGCTGGTTTTAAAAGGAATCGTTCCTACTTTTCCTTCCACCAACGTATTCGAGATCTTACATTCCGGGTAAAAAACGGCGATAAAACGTTTCGCTACGAGATCGTACACCAGCTTTTCCTCACGGCTCAGATTCTGGGAAGGCGGAACTTCCGTCGGAATAATGGCATGGTGGTCGGTGACTTTTGCATCATCGAAAACCGCTTTTGATTTCGGGATGGGTGCTTCCAGCAGCGGCGCGATCAGCTCCTGATAGAAGTACATCTTCCGGAGAATGCCTTCTATTTTCGGATGCAGGCTTTCGGATAGATAGGTTGTGTCTACCCTTGGATAGGTAACATGCTTTTTCTCGTAAAGGCTCTGGATATAGTTGAGCGTATTCTCCGCAGAATAGCCGTATTTTTTGTTGGCTTCTACCTGAAGGGCCGTTAAGTCAAACAGTCTCGGATTCTTCTCTTTGCCTTCCTTAATTTCAAAAGAAACAATCTCGAAAAGATTTACCTTTAGATATTCCAAGCCTTTTTCGGCGCGTTCCAACGTTTTTAAGCGGTCGATCGCTGCATTGAAGATCACGTCGCGGTATTTGGTTTTCAGTTCCCAATATTCTTCGGTGGTAAAAGCATCGATTTCTTTCTGGCGCTGCACAAGCATGGCCAATGTAGGCGTCTGTACCCTTCCGATGGAAAGAACGGCCTTGTTTCCGCCGAACTTCTTGGTAAAAAGCCGTGTCGCATTGATGCCTAACAGCCAGTCACCGATCGCTCTTGCATTCCCTGCGAGATAAAGATTTTTATAATCTTCAGCAGGCTTTAATTTCTGAAAACCTTCTTTAATCGCCTCTTCGGTAAGGGACGAAATCCACAGCCGCTGAATGGGCTTATTGCATTTTGCCTTCTGCAGCACCCACCGCTGGATCAGCTCTCCTTCCTGCCCGGCATCCCCGCAGTTGATGACCTCATCGCATTCTTCCACCAGTCTTTCAATCACTTTAAACTGGTTTTCAACGCCTTTGTTCGGAATTAATTTAATCCCGAAATTAGAAGGAATAATCGGCAGCAGAAAAAGGTTCCAGGATTTGTACTGGGGACCGTAATCGTGCGGTTCCTTGAGGGTGCAGAGGTGTCCGAATGTCCATGTCACGCAATAGCCGTTTCCTTCCATATAGCCCTGTTTCGGCGTCGTCGCGCCCAATACTCTGGCAATATCTCTGGCAACACTGGGTTTTTCGGCAATACAAAGTTTCATGAAGTTCTCGGGATTTTGAAGAGGGCAAAAATCGGGATTTTTTTTGGAATTTGCTAATTTGTTAAAAACAGATGATTAACTATCCGACTAAATTGAAAAGTCATCAGATTTCTATTTCGTATTCAAACGTTTGCTAATGGCTGTAAAGACAATATGTTTTCTTTTTAAATCTGATTTAAAAGTACAGTTTTTGAAGATGTAATACAGCTTTATGAAAAGGATTGCCTGATACTTTTCTTAAACAGAAAGCTCCCTTAAAAGAGAGCTCATTTGTAGTAGGTATAAAAATTTGATTTAAATCACAGCATCATCGGCACCTCCATCAAAAGAATTTCCGTATTCTCTGAAGTGGCTTTGATCTTCAGATCCGAAATATCCCAAACGCCGAAACCGTCCCTTTCTTCTATTTGCTGCCCTTCGATTTCTGCACTTCCTTTAATGATGAACGCATAGACGCCGTTTCCTTCTTTTTTAATTTCGTAAAGGGCCTCAGTATGGCTTTCAAAATTCCCTAAGTGGAACCATGCATCCTGATGGATCCATACGCCTTCGTCTTCGGAATTTGGCGAAAGAATCTGCTGGAACTGATTTTGACCTTTTGTCTTATCCAAAGTAATCTGATCGTATCTCGGAGTGACATTTCTTTTATTCGGATAGACCCAGATCTGCAGGAATTTTACCGGCTGATCCTGGTTTTTATTGTATTCGCTGTGCATGATTCCCGTTCCGGCACTCATCACCTGGATATCGCCGCTTCTGATGACGGCCGTGTTGCCCATGCTGTCTTTGTGCTCCAGGTCGCCTTCCAAAGGAATGCTGATGATTTCCATATTGTCGTGCGGGTGGGTTCCGAAGCCTTTTCCGCCTTCCACGACATCATCATTTAAAACCCTCAGCACGCCGAAGTGCATTCTTTCGGGATCGTGGTAATTGCCGAAACTGAAGGTATGGTTACTCACCAGCCAGCCGTGATCGGCCTTACTGCGCGAATCCGCTTTATGAATCACAGAATGATCGTTGATTTTCGAATCCGTATCCGGCAGGTGATTATATCCGATCGGTTCCAGCGGTTGAATCTCATCAATTTCATTTTTCATTGTGTTATCGGAGGTCACGAACATTCCTGTCCCCAGCAATCCTTTCTTTAAAAAATCTTTACGGTCCATATCGGTTAGTTATTTATTCGTTTTTAATGAAACAAAGGTAAGACCACGAAAATGGTATTTCATTTAACTGGTTTAATAAATTTGATTTTTTTTAGATAACAGTATACTCAAAGCGGAAATCTGGCAGAGGCTGGAAGAGGGAAGCCGGATGCTGGAAGTTTCTTCTGTTAACATCCGGCAACGGTCTCAAATATCAGATGATCTTATTTATGATTCTGTTAGGTGAATTTTATTTAAAACTTTGATTATCTTTTATTTTTTCCACTTATTAACTTACTGAAAACAAACTAAATATTATCGAATCCATGTGATGTCAGGAATTTTCTCTCGTACAACTTATTATTGTGTAAAGACTGAACAAGAAGTTATTGCATCTAATGACCATCCGTCAAAAATCCTTCAAAATTTCGCCACCCCTCCATAAGAGTGGAATTCTGCGTATATTATTCTTTACTTCTATTCGCTAAACGCTTTCTGATCGTACTTACAAACTCCTTGGAAACCCCGAGATACGATGCAATATAATACTGCGCTACCCGTTGCGGAATCGTAGGATACACCCTGATGAATTCCAGATAACGGTCCGTTGCAGGCTGGGAAATCGTATTTACCAAGCGGTTCTGAAGCGTCACTACATAGCGCTGCATCATCATCCGGAAGGCTCTTTCAAACTTAGGAACCTTTTCAAGCAGTTCTTCCTTCGTTTCCGGATCCAGCATATAGATTTCGGTATCTTCCAGGGTTTCGATAAAAATCCTGGAAGGCGTTTTGTTGTTAAACGAATCAATATCTGTGATCCACCAATCTTCAACGGCAAACAGAAGCGTTACTTCAAAGCCGTTTTCATCAAGGTAATAAGTCCGTACGCAGCCTTCCTTTATAAAACCCTCGAACTGGCAAATTTCTCCCTCGCGCAGAAGATGTGTTTTCTTAGGGAATTTCTGCAGCCTTAGCAAATCTTCATAAATTTTTTCCTCCTCCGCCGTTAAACTGACAAATCGCGAGATGTTTTTGATGATATTCTGGAACATATATTTATTTTACGGCTGCAAATTAGGAAAAAGTGAATAAACTTCATTCTTCAGAAGCCCGCTTCCCCCGCCGTAATGGTCGATTACCTTCACATCTTTACCGAGAGCTGAACAAAAAACTTTGATCTCATTTTCATATTTTTCATCCAACCCGGAACTCAGCAGAACGATATCAACCTCATTTTCTTTGATATAATCCGGGCACACGGTTTCATCACTCCGGATTTCCGCTTTCCAGCCTTCATTATTCTCGATGATCCTTTTTAACGTTTCAAGAATTTCCTGATTTTTTCCAATTACTAAAAAATTTAATGTTTTCATCTTTTAACTGTTATATCGATTTATTTTTTAGGAGCTGATTCCCGCTATCCACTGTATCTTTTTTCCAGCCTTCCATTCATTCCATCTGCAAAAAAGGATGCCGTTCCTATCGGGGCTGGAAAATTGGCCTGTATTACAGATGTTTGTTTCCGGTGATTTTAAGTTCATTCAGATCCAATTGGGATTCTGCTTTCCGGATTTCATCATCACTGAATTCTTTTTCCCGTTTAATTTTAAACAGTTCCTTTCTTTGCAATGCAAAAATATCAAGCATAATTTCATGATATTCATTCAGGTCATTCCGTCTGTTGGTGCACATTTCCAATGATTCCAGATGACTCTGCTGCTGGATAATATCATTTTCAACCGTATCCTTAAAATTCTCCACCAGGCTGTTGGTTTCCAGATTAGAGTGATATTTTTCGTTCAGACGGTTCACTGCAAGATTATCCAACCTGATCTGGATACTTGCCTGTTGCTCGTGAGACGGAAGAACCGGATCGAGCTCACCGATTTTCGTCAGTTTAATAATCAACGGAAGCGTCAGACCCTGAAAAACCAGGGTCACGAAAATGACCACAAACGTGATAAAGATAATCAGGTTCCTCATCGGAAAGGCCGTTTCACTATTCATCATCACAGGAATAGACAGAGCGGTTGCCAATGAAACAACGCCGCGCATGCCTGCCCAGCCGATAATCAGAGGGTTTTTCCATCCCGGGCTCGGGTCTTTCCTTACTTTTTTGCTCAGCCATCTTGGAATATGTGCCACAGGATAAATCCATAAGAGACGCACCACAATCACAATTAAGCTGATGATTAATCCGTATTTAATACCTTCCATCACAGAAGTTTTACCCAAACCGTTGATAATATCAGGAAGTTCCAAACCTATCAAAACAAAAACCAGCGCATTCATAACAAAAATCAACGTATTCCAGACGCCGGTCATATTGATTCTCGTCATCCCGGTTTTAAAAATTTCGTGCGAACGGAACGACATGAACAATCCGCCGCTTACCACAGCCATCACTCCCGAATAATGAAAATGTTCTGCGCCCAAAAATAAAACATAAGGCGTAATCACCGTCAATGCAGCATCAATCGCGGGAGTTGTCGGCAAAAACCGGTGAATGGCATAGAAAATGTGTGCCCCCACAACTCCAACCACAACGCCCATTCCAGCCACAAGGAAGAATTGCCCCGTCGCTTCCTGCATCGAAAACATCCCTGTCATCACCGCTGCCAATGCAAATCTGAAAACAATAAGCGATGACGCATCATTAATCAGACTTTCACCTTCCAGCATTGCAATGGTACGTTTCGGAACTTTCAGACCCTTTAAAACGGTTGTTGCCGCAATGGCATCGGGTGGAGAAACAATTCCGCCCAACAGGAATCCCATTGCCAGTGTAAATCCCGGAATCAAGGCCTGGGAAGCAAATGCTACCACAATAGATGTCAGAAAAACCAGTCCGAAAGCCAGTAATCCGATGGTACGTTTCCATTTCCAGAAGTCGTTCCACGAGGTGTACCAGGCGGCTTCGTACAGCAGTGGCGGCAGAAAAATAAGAAAAATAACATCCGGATCCAGCTGTAAAACCGGAACTCCGGGGATCAGGCTGATTCCCAAACCTGCCAATACCAAAAATATAGGATAGGCAATTCTGATGCGCTGTGCAAGCATGACCAGAAGCATGACGACAATTAAAAGTCCGAGAATTAAAAGAAGTTGTTCGTGCATAGTTTTTATTATTGAATGTTGGGTGAAAATGCCGGATGCCCAGCAAATTTACTTTTTACTTTTTACAAATGAATAAAAATTGAAGTTCGCTCTTTCTTCTCAAGATTTTTGGTTTTATGACCTTTCCCTGAAATATCTTCTACCAAAAGAATTTCTCCCGTTTGAAATTGTCTGATTTCACCTAACGAGGTTTCGATTTCTACTCCTCCATCTAAAAGTACGATATACTATCTTTGTGGAGCGTGATGAAAATCGTAATCATACTCAGCGGAAACCTTTCTGAATTGAAGTTTTTTAACGGAAACATTTTCTGATAAAGAGCCGATTTGCCCCTGATTGATTAATGGAATTTCTATGTCTTCGAAGTGAGATCCGCCCTTTTCATCGCTAAAGATTCTTGTGATTTTCATAAATCGATTTTATTTAAAAATAATAGAATTCGCTAATTCAATTTCCTCCTGATTAATAGAATGTCCGAAATTAGCATAGACTTTTTCCGTCACATTCGCTTGATGGCTTTAATGGGCTTTATATTTTATGCTTCTTCTTTGAACCAGACATCATTGTATTCTTCCGGATGACGTTTGAATTGCGCGTGAACGTACGGACAAAGCGGAACGATTTTCAGATTGTTTTCCCGGGCGTAAGCCACCAGCTTA
>NZ_VTSX01000012.1 GCF_008329705.1 Chryseobacterium sp. SN22
TTAAACAAAAAATAAGGAGCCGATAAGCTCCTTATTTGTTTTTGCATTACCCCCGCTTGGGGGTTGTTTTGGGGGTTAACCTGGCGTAAAGCCCCTAAAATACGTGCGATAAGTGACCCCGGAGGGATTCGAACCCCCAACCGTTGGAGCCGAAATCCAATATTCTATCCAGTTGAACTACGGAGCCATTTCTATGAGTAATGAGTAATTATTTAATACGTAATCATTGCAAATTGCTCATTACCCATTATTCATATTTAGAACGTAATCTTCACACCTCCCAAAACCTGTGCACCGAGAACCTTATATCCTTTGTACGTCTGGTATTTCGAGCTCAGAAGATTATTTCCGAGTGCAAAAATACTAAAATTTTTGTGAACTTTATACTCTGCAGAAAAATTTATATCGGCATACCCCCCAACTTTGTCGTTGGTATCCTCGGCAGACCGGTACATCATCGGACTGCCAACTCCCTCAATCATAAAGGAATTCGTCGTTCTGTCGCTGGCAAAAAGCCCCTTGAAACCGAGCAATAATTTTTTATCCAGCATGGTATATTTTGCCCCGATTGTAGCTGTCAGCAACGGAACATTGTAAATATTTTCATAATTTTTAAGGTCGAACTTGGTAAATTTCACCTCTCCGTCCACGATTAAATTGGCTAAAGGGAAATATTGTAAGCTTCCTTTGATGTCACTGACATTCCCGTCATCGTATATGGCGGAAAAAGTGTTGGCATAATCATAGGCCGAACGGTTAAGGGTATAATTGTTATCGAAGAGGCTGTTGCCTTTAAAGAACATGATGTCCCGCATTTTTCCATAACCTGCCGCAACGTCGTATTTGAAAGTTTCATCGATATCCCCTCTTAACCCTACATAAAAGTGGTATTTGGTCTCCGTTGGCCTCAGGTACTGGTCAGACAGCAGAAACGGGTTCTGCTGCAGCAAATCGGCGTAGGTATTGATCTTCAGGCCGCCGTCTACCCCACCGTAAAATTTGAATTCTTCAGCAGCTGCAACCTGGAATTCCGCTTCCGGGAACCAGTAGGCTTTGTTGTTCTTCATCTGCTCCGCCATCAGGTCGTTGTTGTTCTTGCTGTTCAGGAATGAAAACTGAGAACCTAAACGTAAATACGAATCCCCTTTACGGAAAGTCACTTTCGGATTTAAATTGGTATTGAAAAAATTCGAGTTGTTCTTATCGCGGATGGCAAATTCGGTTTTCACTGTTTCCAATCCCACGCCCAGGTCAGCATTCAGGTCGATTCCCGATTTTCCGATCTCTACGCCATGCTTGGAAAAATTCGCCAATACGGAAGCCTGATTTTCCTGTGCATCGAAATGGTCTTTCAGGAAGGAAGATTTTACCCGTACGTCGTTTAAAATTTCATTGGAGTAGAAATCGTAGTATCCGTTTACCTTGAATTGGTTCACCCTCTGGTCAAGATCCACATCGCCTGGGCTCAAAGCATAAATGCCGTAGTAGTTGTAGCTGTTCAGCCCGTATTCCGCATTCAGATTAAATTTGCCCTTATCGCCGTAAGAATTCAGGTAAGCCCCCAAAGTCGTGGAACTTTGCTTGGAATCCCAGTCGTATTCTTTTTTCAGGCCCTGGGTCGAAAGGAAATGGGCATCAACGCCGACTTCAATTTTGTTTTCCAGTGTTTTCGAAATGTTTGCATCTCCCAGGATTTTCCCGTAGTTCCCCATTCCGAACTGAAGGTAATTGTTCTGCGCGGAGCCGTCAAACTTCGGCGTCACGTCCTGTCCCTGGATGGTGGAAGTCTTGAAATCCGAAACGGCCGGTACATCGGTAATCGTGTACTGTACCGGGTTTTGTGATTTCTCTTCCGGCGGATAGTTCTTGATGGTTTCCACCGAAGTTTTCTTTTTTTCGATCTTCCGTACTTCCGGCTCCCTTTTTTTATTGAGGATCAGCTTTTCTTCTTTGATCTGGGAAAACGCCACCGACGAAATTCCTAAAAATAACAGGGATAATATTTGAATTCTTTTGTTCATTTTTTTATAGGTATTAATGTATAATGTCGGATGTATCATGTATTGCTACATTTTACTTTTTACATTCTACGCTGTACATTTTATACTTTTACTTTTTAATCTGCTTTTTAACCTCCTTCGCTTCTGCTACGATCTCCGGGAAATCCTTATAATTCTCGATGATCTGGTCGCAGGTATAGCTTGCCTGGTAATTGTCTTTCAGGCCGATGTAGTTTTTCGCCATCAGCACCAGGGCTTTTGCGCCCCAGTATTCTTCGGAAGCATAATTGTTGGCGAGTTTAAAGATCGTTTCATTAGAGGATTTGTACGCTTTTCCTTTATTCTGGTAATACGCTTTCGCATACAGGGATTCCGCAGCTACCGAAGTATTGGAAGACTTTTCAAGCGCCGCATAAGCCGACTGTGCATCCTTATCCTTCCCTGAATTCATCAGGCTCCGGGCTTTGATGACTTTAGCCGTCTCAATAACCGCCGAAGCGTTTTTGCTGTTGGCAATTACTGCATCCGCCAGTTTTTCCGCCTGGGCGAAATTCTTTTCGTCTGCATAGATCTTCATCAGTTCCACATTCGCGTAGTTTTTGATATTCACATCCGATGAGCTGGTCAGGTTTTCAAGATACTTCTTCGCTTCCTGCTTATCATCCTGAGCGATGTAGATCTGGGCCAGACGGGTCTGGGCATCATCCTGGTAATCGTTCGGAACATTCGCTACCTCCTGTAAAACCAGCAGGGATTTTGTCGTGTTTTTGGTCTGGTAATAGCTTTCCCCCAGTTCGTATTTTGCCTGGTAAAGCCCCTCCCCGGTAGGATTCTGGGTTAAGTATTTCTCGTAATAGGAAATCGCGTTTTTGTAATCTTTTTTCGTGAAAAGCTGTTTCGCTGTCGACAGATTGATTTCATCAATTTCCGAAGCATCAATATTCACCCCGGCGTTCCGTGCAAAAGTCTCATAGCCCGAAACATCGCCGTTTTTCGTGAAAATCGGTTTTGCTGCCTGAACGATTTTCTCTGCGTAAGCCGTGTTCTTATACTGTTCGGCAAGCGATCTCAATTCAGATAATGCTTTATCGCCCTGGTTCTGGTCGATGTAATTCTGCGCCCTGTAAATAGATGCATTGGCAACGAGATCTTTATCGGCAGAGGTTTTAACGACTTTGTTAAAATAATCATTGGAATTGCTGAAATCGTCCTGTGCCGCATACGCGGTTCCGATTTCGTACTGGGCATCGTCGTAATAATCCGAATCGGGATATCTGGACAGCAGGTTTTTCAGGCTGGTGATTTTCGCCTGGGTATCGCCTTTGAATCCTAAAGCCATTCCTTTCTGGTATAAAGTATAATCCGTGGCATCTTCGTTTTTATCGTAGATCGCGATCGCTTCGTTCAGGTTGTTATTGGCGTAATTGATATCGCCCAGGCGGAGTTCCGCATCATTCCTGAATTCAGGTTTCGGATTGGCTAAATATTGCTTGAAATACTTTTCAGCTTCATCGAATTTTTTAGATTTAAAATAAGCATATCCGAGATCATACGGCAACTGCTGCTTCTCAGGGAAATTTTCGTTAAGCAGCTTTTCGTAGCGGGCAATGGCGGAAGGGTAATTCCCTTTCTGGTAATACACCTGCCCCAGCCAGTATAAAGCCCGGTTGCTGAATTCCTTATTGAGGTTGAAGCCTAAGCTTCTTAACAAATACTGTTCTGCCTGATCATAGTTCCCTTTGTTGAATTCTTCTGTACCCAACAGATAAGAAACTTCCTGGTCGATTTTATCGATTTCCGGAGTTGAATTCTGTAACCTGTCGATGGCATTCAGCGTCTCTTTGTAATTTCCGGAATACAGATAGGATTTTATCAGAAGCGCTCTCATTTCAGGTGCATTCGATTCATTCTGATTATCGTTGATGTAATTCTGGATAACGGTGGACGCGCTTTCAAACGGGTTTCCGATGTCGTAGCTTAATTTGGCATACTGCTCATGCGCCAGCTTCTTTACCTTCTTGTCATAATTCATCTGATAGGCCGAACGGAATGCCGATAAGGCTTCCTGTTTCTTACCTACTGCCAGGTAAGCATTTCCAAGCTGATAATAGGCATTCTGGGCCAGGGCCGAACTGCTGTTCAGCAGCTGGTTGTAATAAGAAACCGCTTCGTCGTATTTTTTGAGCTGTGCTGCGACAAATCCCATTTCATAAAGATCGTTCTCCGATGGGTTCTGCTGGACGCTCAGGTAATCTTTAAGATGCGGATAAGCTGAAGTGTAATCATTTTTCATGAAATAGCTTTCCCCGATGATCTTATGGACTTCCGCTTTATAGGCCTCGGAAATATCTTCATTCAGAAGGGCTGTTCCTTCGGTAATGGCTTTATCGTAATCCTTATCGTTATAATACATCTGCACATAATAAGGACGGACCAGTTTTGAATATTTCGCCTCCTCCTTTATCGAATCGAAATACTGGAAAGCCTTGTCATTCTGCCGGTTTGAATAATACAAATGGCCCAACATATAGGCAATATCCCCTCTCTGCGACTGGTCTGCTGTTTTGTAGGCTTCCTCCAGTGCGTCGGTCGCTCCTTTGGAATCACCCATCATAAATTTGGCGTACCCCAGTTTCAGGATGTATTGGGTATTTTCTTCTTTTGAAAGCTGGTACTGGTTTACTTTTTTCAGGGTTTCCAATGCTTTTTCAAAATCTTTTTTAGCCAGATAATAATCCGCCAGCGGTAAGCTTGCCTGCGCAAAATAAGCTGAATTCGGGTATTCTTTCATAAAAGCTGCCAGCCCTTCTTCCGCATGGTTTTTCTGAAGGATGACGCCGATCACGTTATCAAAAAACTGCGCTGCCTCCTTTTTCGAACGCGACAGATGCTCGTTGTAGAAATACTGTCGGGCATATTCGTATTGGGAAGCGTTGTATATTTTGGTCTGGTAAAGGTTTTCAGCTAAATTGAACCGGTAGTTTTCTTTTTGGGTAAAGTACTGAGACTGTTGCGCATCGGAGATCCCGAAATACATTACAGCAGCCGCTAAAAGTATTTTTCTAGATTTCATTAATTTTAAATTTTAACATGGAAAAGCCTGATATTCAGGTTCAAATATTTAAAATTACGGGAATTTTTATCCACAATTTATCAACGAAAATATTGAAAAGAAATTGTATAAACAAGCCTTTTAACACATTGTTAATAACTGAATATTTTTTTAAGACTTCTTAACTTTCTTGGGAAGAAACCTTAAGAAAATAAAAATTATTTCGGAGAAATAATTACATTTGCTTTTCTTGAATCAAATATAGAATTGAATGAATCAACTTTTTAGAAGGAAAAACTATTCAGATACCGATACATCCACTCATTTACTGAGGGTATTGGGCGTCTGGGACATCGTATTTTTTGGTATTGCGGCAATTATAGGAGCAGGAAGTTTCAGCAGTTTGGGAGAGGCCGTTTTCAGAGGAGGTCCCGGCGTGATCTTACTATATTTGATCTGCGGATTTGCCTGCGGGTTTACGGCCCTTTGCTATGCGGAGTTCGCGAGCAGGATCCCGACGGCCGGTTCCGCTTATACCTATGCTTATGCCAGTTTCGGGGAACTGATTGCCTGGATCATCGGCTGGGCCCTGATCATGGAATATTCTTTCGGAAATATTTACGTTGCCTTCTCCTGGTCCGATTATTTTACCAGCTTTCTTCACCGGTTGGGTATGCATATTCCGGATTACCTGACCTGCAGTTATACCGAAGCGAAAAAAGCCTTTATGAACGGCTCTGAAAATAAAGAACTGATTAATGCCTGGACCAACGCACCGTTGATCGGAAGCCTGAAATTTATTGTGGATGTTCCCGCCCTGGTTATTAACGGCCTGATTACCTGGCTGTGTTATGTTGGGGTAAAGGAAAGCAAGAATTTCAATAATGCTTTGGTAATTCTTAAACTGGCTGTGATTATTCTTGTCATCCTGGTGGGTTTTGCTTACATCAATACCGATAACTGGACCCCGGTAAATCCTGAAACCCAGGTTTCATCATTTATGCCGAACGGTTTTGCAGGTGTGATGAGTGCTGTTTCGGGGGTTTTCTTTGCCTATATCGGGTTTGATGCCTTAAGCGTGCTGTCCGAAGAAACAAAAGACCCTCAGAAAACGCTGCCGAAAGGAATGATTATTTCTTTGGTGCTGTGTACCTTTATTTATATTGCCTTAACCCTGGTTTTAACGGGAATGGTAGATTACAGGAAATTCGACGGTGTCGGAGATCCGCTTTCCTTTATTTTTGAAAGATCCAATGCCAATGTAGCCTGGATGGAGCTGGTGGTTTCTTTCGTAGCCATTGTAGCGATTACCACGGTCCTTTTGGTTTTCCAGATGGGGCAGCCGAGAATATGGTACGCCATGAGCCGCGACGGGCTGATGCCGCAGAAATTCCAGGAAGTGCATCCGAAATATAAAACGCCGGCTTTTGCTACCGTTGTTACAGGAATTGTAGTGGGAATTCCGATCCTGTTTACCGATAAAAGCTTCATCCTGGATTTTACAAGTATCGGGACGATTTTCGCCTTCGTGCTGGTATGTGCAGGGGTTCTGATGCTTCCGGCCAAAGAAAAGATCAAAGGCAGGTTCCACCTTCCTTATATTAACGGTAAATTTATTTTTCCGTTTATCTTCATCGGAGGAATTGTTTTCTTCTACTTCTGGCAGCCGGACTTCTTCCATACGCTGATGGACTGGAAAGATCCGAAAGAAGGTGAATTCAGGGCTTCCATATTCTTTTTTATCCTGATTAATATCGTTTTGTGTGCAGTAGCTTTTATTAAAAACCTGTCGCTGATCCCACTGATCGGGCTTAGTTCGTGCCTTTATCTTTTAACGGGAATGAGCCATGACAACTGGTTCTGGTTTGGACTGTGGTTTGCTGTAGGTTTAGTCATCTATTTCTGCTACGGATACCGGAACAGCAAGCTTAGAAATGCTTAACTATTGATGAAATATTTTTGGTTTTGTCTGTTGCTTCTAATCTTCAGCTGTAAAAAGACAACCGGGCATGCTTCGGGACCGGGTCCGGAAGAAAAGAGATTAACTTATAAAGAGCTTTTAAAATCAATCGGTGAAAAGAACAGAAGCCAGAGGAGCAATTATTTTTTCAGATTCATTAATAATGACGTACCTGAATACTGGCACGGTACGCCGTGGTCTTTCACAGGAACGTCACGGGAACCGAAGAAGGGAAGCATTGCCTGCGGCTACTTTGTAACCAACACCCTCTCTGATTACGGTTTCGACCTTAACCGGACGTTTCTTGCCCAACAGGCATCTTCGGTGATGATCAAAAAGCTGTGCACGGACATCCGGTATTTTACCAAAAGGCAGGAACTGGAGAAATATATTCTAGGAAAAAAGAAAAACCAGGCATATATCGTTGGATTGGATTTTCATACAGGATATATCACCCGCGAGAATAAAGACATTTATTTTATTCATTCCAATTACCTTCAACATCAAGGGGTAACCAGGGAACTGACTAAAAATTCAAAGGCATTGAATGCATCAAAGACTTTTATGATCGGAACTTTAAATTACAGATAATCATGGCTGAAAGAATAAAAACATTTAACGAATTTTATCGGTTTTATTTAACCGAGCACAGTAAAACAGGAACCCGGATTTTGCATTTTATCGGAACGTTGCTGGTCTTTTTTGTGATCGGCTACGTGATTGCTTCGGGAAAAGAGCGGTTCCTCTGGTATGTGCCTATATTCGGCTACGGGTTTGCCTGGTTCAGCCATGCGGTGGTTGAAAGGAATAAACCGGCCACTTTCAGATATCCTTTATGGTCTCTGATCTCGGATTTCCGGCTGTTCTTTGAACTTCTGACCGGAAAACAGAAATTCAGGGGAATTCCGGCACCGAAAGCTCAGGAGAAATCTGATGAATAGGCGGGAGAAGGAAGCTGGAGGATGGACATTTCTTAATTGACCGTTTTCATGAAATACTACAGGCTTCAATAAATGTACTATTTCTAAATTTAAAGTAAGCAGATAAAAATTTCGGCTGGTTTGCAAGCAAACCAGCCGAAATTTTGTTTTTACAATCGGATATCAGCGATCATTAATATTAAAAGATTCTTTTTCTTTCATTCAAACTTTCATCATTCGGACAAAAAAATTTAATCAGTCAGTAGCGAAGTGAATTTCAAACTTTCCCATCATCCCGATCCTTACTTTAATCATTCTGCTTTCCCTATTTAAACTTTTTCTTAAAGCTGTACTTCAGCATATTCATAAATCCGGGTTCAATAATATCGATCCCCAATCCGAAATTGCTGTCGGCAATGGTATGGTGATCGGCCCTGAACTTCTCAAATGCTTCTTCCGGGATCTCAAGATTGACCAGCGGCTTGAATTCGATGTTTACGGCAGCTCCGTTCTTAGTTACTTTTTTACGGCTTGAAAAATCAAAGTACGGATTATGAATCGTACTTTCCTGGGTGGTGTATTTCTCTTCGGTATCGATTTTCTGGTCCGTATACAGGCTGATCTCATACTTTTCGCTGTCGAAATTATGCCAGAACGGAAGGTCTTTGTGAATAAAATCCCGTGCACTGGCCTTCACCACGTTCCTGTCGAAGTACATCAGGAAACGGTCTCCCTTCGGATCGGTATAATACGGGTTATTGACGGAGGCTTTGTACTGTATTTTAAACTCATTCAGCTTCCGGTCGTCGCTGACCATATCGATGGCTGCATCCGTAAAGACATTCCGGACATCCGTTCCGTTGCGGTCGCCGGAATAATTCAGGCTATAGAACAGGAAATTGTTCCAGCTGTCGATCACTTCCCGCTTGTTGGTATTTTTGAAATACCTTCTCATGGCATTGGCGCGGTTGCCTTTATAAGTCGTCGTAAGCACCAGCTTCCCGGTTTTGTCCTGTACGTTGAAGTCTACTTTTTCATCGATGCAGAAATATGGGTATTTATACGGCTTTCTCTGCTTCAGTTCCTGGTCAGTTTTCACTTCAAGATAATGCATAAAGTAAATAAACCCCCGATTTTCCAGCAGCCCGAATTCATCGCGTACCGTCGCATCGATGAAATACTCCTCCCCTTTATGATTGATCTTTACAATCGCATGGTTGAACGTCAGCAGTGAAGGCAGGTAATATTTGATATAAAAATCGGTATGAAAATTCACGAGCACAATAGAGGAATCCACGCCGATATAATCCAGGATCACTTTCAGCAAAACGGATTTTGCCTTGCAGTCGCCCTGTTTGTTTTCATAGGTAACCGCAGGTGCCTGCGGCTTATGGCCGTTCATCTCATCGGCATTAAAGATATAGTAGATGTTGTTCTGTACATATTCGATGGCAAACTGGATCTTTTCATCCGGGTCTGCAATGGCATCCACCTTTTCGATAAGGTTTGGGGCAAAATCCCGTAAAGATGCCTGACTGAATATTTCGCCGTAGATCGGCGCAACGTAGTTGGAAAGCTCCTTCCAATTGCTGTCCGTTGCAAAATCGATGTACGGAAAAATCTCACGGCTGGCATCCACCGGATTGATGTAGTTTTCTAATTTAAAAACAAATTCTTCCCCTTTATTCAGGTAATGGGTTTCCGGAGCCAGGACGGTTCCCGCTTCATCACGGAAGAATGTTTTTTTACAGGCTATCCTCTGTTCGCGGTCGTTGATGAAGGTAAAGGTATAGCTTCCGTAAGCCCAATAGTTATCCGGGCTTACCCAGACGTATTTCGCAAATTCCTTTCTCAGGAAATCCCGTTCTTTAAATACCTTCACTCTGGAATCTTCCATGATGAGGATATCATTGAGCCTGAGGTCTTTTATGGTAATATTGATTTTTTTATTGCTGCTCAGGATGCCGCCGCTGCTCTGGTTCTCACTGTCGAGTACCTTTATTTTGGTATCGGAAATTTTATCGATCAGTATACCGTCTCTCACGACGCTGATGCGGTGGATATGGTAGACTTCGTTTTCTTCCACAACGATATCGGAAACCGATGCCCTTTCAAGATTAGCCGGCTCATTCAATGTGTAGGCCATACAGACATACTCACTGTTCTCAGTATTGCCGGTGCGGTATTTTTTATCTAAAAAGTAGCAGAAATCCTTTCCCTGATCAATCTGATGTTTGGCGAATTCAGATTCCCTGATCCGTTCCATAAGCTCATGATCCTCCATATTTCCTGCCCATGCTTCCGACTTTCCGATCCTGTAATTTTCAATTTCAAGTTGATTATTCATATTCTTATTGCTGATTATACACTTTGGTATTTTTAAAAAGGAAGATCAAATTAGGGATTAAATCGCAAAAAAACAAGAGTAAAAAACTGAAGATATTTTTTATGCCTTATTGTCTTTTATAACAGAAAAAATCCTTTCCAGCATGCTGAAAAGGATCAATTCGTTATTCACAGACAACAGTTTACCATATTGTTCTAACGGATGCCATTCGGTTTTATCATTAATTAACCATTGATTTCCAGGCCTGTTTCATCATGAGAACGATTTAAAAATCTTTCTTCTTTGCCGGGTCAGTTACCGGGACATATTCGTCCATTTTCTGGGTCGCAGCCATGGAAACCACAAGATCATTCAGCATGGAACTGGCTGCGGTAGGCGAATTGGGAAGAAGCACAAGGTTGCTCCTGTTGTTGGCTCCTATAGCACTTAACGTGTCGTAATGCTGGGTTACAACAATCAGTGCCGACGCTTCCTGAGCGTTGATATTGGCGGCATTCAGCATTTTCACCGATTCTTCCAGCCCTTTCGCAATTTCCCTTCTCTGGTCGGCAATTCCCTGTCCCTGCAGCTTCTTGGATTCCGCTTCGGCTTTGGCTACGGCAACAATCCGTATTCTCTGGGCTTCCGATTCATATTCGGCCGCTGTTTTTTCCCTTTCGGCAGCATTGATCCGGTTCATGGCATGTTTCACCTGCTCATCAGGATCGATATCGGTGACCAAAGCTTTAATGATGTCATATCCGTAACTCTGCATGGCATCCTGCAGCTCGCTTTTTACAGCAATGGCGATGTCGTCTTTCCTTACGAATACATCATCCAGCCTTGTTTTCGGCACCTCGGCGCGCACCACATCAAATACATAAGAAGTAATCTGGTTTTCCGGATTTTCCAGCCGGTAATAAGCATCCCTTACATTTTCCCGGATCACCTGGTACTGTACGGAAACTTTCATTTTGATAAACACATTGTCCAAAGTCTTGGTATCAATAATAACATCCAGCTGCTGGATCCTGAGGTTCAGCCGTTTGGCAATCTGATCCAGAAAAGGGATTTTCAGATGCAGCCCTGCATGGCTTACTTTTAAAAATTTCCCTAACCGCTCTACGATAGCGGCCGATTCCTGTTTTACGGTAAAAAATGAAGCAAATAAAGTAATAAGACCGATAAAGGCTAATATTCCTGCGTACACCATAATGTTTTCTTTTATTGGTTTGCTGTAAGATAGGGATTTATCGTCTAAAAATCAAATAAAAGGCTGGTTTTACAGGGATCGCGAATAGTGAATCCGCTGCGCTTGTCAATTTTTAGGCTGTTTGTTTGCTTAACGCAAGGGCTTTTCTGATAACATTGAGAATATTTTCATTCGCAAGGGCTGAACTACGTTCCTGAACTTTCGGTTTATAGGCAGCAAATGATAGGTCTGGATATATAGATTAAAAATGATTCCTTATTTTCAAAATCATAAGCATTCAAAAGCTTAGCGTCTTTGCGCATTCCAACATGAGCCGCAATTTAAGATTGATCGTTCACCATTCAGTTGCGGAGCAAAATTCACCTATCGCAGGACCACCCTGTCAAAAATTCTTTCAGAATTTTCGCCAACCCTCCAAAATTCGGAGGGAAATTGCGGTAAAGGTAGTAGCTTCGGGCTTTTGATGGTTGTGGTCTTGTCGGGAGGCAAATGCAAGATTGACCATTGACCATTCACTTGCCAAGAAAAATTCACCATTGACCTTTTACACGGTCATCCCGATATCGATACCTTTGATTTTACGGTACAGATCGGTGGCGTAATTGTCTGTCATTCCGGAAACGAAATCGATCACGCCCAGTACTTTCTGGTAGTCGGTTCCGTTGTCGTAAATAAACTGCTTAGGAATCAGCTTTAATGCTTTGGTATCATAGGATTTTCTTTCTTCTTTTGATTTGAGAATGGATGGAATAAAGTGGTCGAGCAATTCATACATCACATTATAGCCTGCATTTTCAATTTCCACGACGGCTTTGTGGTTGTATATTTTTTCAATGGAAAAACTTTCGATATCCTGAAGGGCTTTGTTTTCATCTTTATAAAGATCCAGAAGGGCTTTGTCCAGGTTTCCGCTCAGGATCTTTTCAAAATCCTTCTTGTACCTTTCCATCGAGGTGTTGATCAGGGCATTGATGACCTTGGCCCGCAGGTAAGAAATCTGCTCGTTTTCGTTGGATATGGAATTCAGCTTGCTCTCAATTCTTTTTACATCGTCCGTTTCGGATTTTACCAATTCAAAAAACAGGTTTTTACAGTCGGCTGTGGAAACGATTCCCAGACGGTGGGCATCTTCCATATCGATGATGTTGTAGCAGATGTCGTCCGCTGCTTCTACAAGCCATACAAACGGATGCCTTTTGAAGATATGCGGTTCCTCGCTTTCTGGAATCAGTTGAGTTGCTTTTGCAATTTCCAGGAAAATATCCTTTTCGTTCTGGAAAAAGCCGAATTTTTTCCGGTGCACCACACCCTTTGTTTTGGCAATGGCTTCACACGGATATTTGGCAATACTGGCAAGGGTGGAAAACGTAAGCTGGATGCCTCCCGCATCCTTCCCCTGCTGCTGCTGGGCCAGCACCCGGATCGCATTGGCATTTCCTTCAAAGTTCACCAGATCGGCCCACTCTTTTTCATTGAATTTCGGTTTCAGATCCGGTTCGTTCCTTTCGAAATAGCTGGCAATGGCATCTTCGCCGGAATGTCCGAAAGCGGGGTTTCCGACATCATGGCACAGGCATCCTGCCGCAATGACGTTTCCCAGGTTGTGAAGGTAAAAGCTTTTTGCCTCTTCGGTTAAGTCGTTTTTAAACTGGTCGTGGATGAACTCCCCCATCACGCTTCCCAGGCTTCGTCCCACCGATGAAACTTCCAGCGAATGTGTCAGGCGGTTGTGCACGAATACACTTCCGGGAAGCGGAAAAACCTGCGTCTTGTTCTGCAGCCTTCTGAAAGCCGATGAAAATATAATTCGGTCGAAGTCTCTCTGGAAATCCGTTCTGGAAGCTTTGGTGTGCGGATTGTTGCCTGTACGCTGATTCGTGAAAATCTGGTTTAAGTTCATCATGCTTCAAAAATACTTTAAATTTTATTTTCTTCTGATAAAATATTCGAATATTAAGTGAATTTTCAGTGCCGGAAGACCAAGCGTACATACTTTTTTAATTATTGACTGCTTTAAGTTTCACACAGCTGCTTCGGCAAGTTTCAGCATAACTTTTTTCATTTATAAAAGACAACAGGAATTACGAGTTACAATAATTATAATTAGAAGAGTTTACAGCTTAAAAAAATTTCAGTAGTATTGTTTCAAATTTCCATCCATGAAAAGTCTTCTCGTATTGCTGTTTCCGGTATATCTGTTTTCTCAGGAAAACTGTTTCGATGATGGCCAGAAACATTATTCCGCTAAAGGGAAACTCTCCTATTACACCCAAATGACAGAATTTATCCTGCTGAATAATCCAAAACATATTAAGTACAGAGAAAACAGGGCAAACCTGAGTTATGAAGAAGATGAAAGGATGGATGAATATTCAGGCATGGCTTATGAACAGAGGATGTCGGAGGATTATAAAAAGTTTGAGATTTTCTACAAATATTTTAACCATCAATTCCATTATATCAGGCTTCAGAAAGCAGGAAATTCCTTATATGCGGTTGCTGAAAATCAATTCGGACACTGGCTGTTGGAAATAAAGGGACGGAAGCCAAAAGCCTATTATATCGGATTCAGTAAAAACACCTATATCAACAGAAGACAAAAGGACGGATTTATCAGGAACAATACCCTTTTCCTCGACGGCAGCTTTATCAGCATCAAAAAGGGAATACGGTTTGATGAATGGACAGCCGTAAAAGATTTCCTGACCTTTGAAATCAATCTTGATGATATAAAAAAGGATTCCGATGGTGACGGGTACAATGATCTCTTTGAAAACCTTATTTTCCTGAATCCTGATTCCCGCGATACCGATGGGGACGGAATTTCAGACTTTGAGGATTTAAATCCGCTTCACACTTCGGAAAGAAACAGGTTCACCGAACTCTTTAAAAGCATTATCGAGTCAGACCTGGGCGAAAATGAAGATGCAACCCGGGATTATTATTCCTTTGAAATCTATGAGTCCGACTGTAATTTTTTTCAGCGGATTCATCCTAAGGATACAAGAATACTGGTGCTCTCCGGTTCGCAGGCTTATCAGCTGGAAAATAATTCCCGGTCTTCGCCGTTCGGTACTTTTTACGGAAGAATCAAAAAAGGTCCGGATGAAAAAACATTTTACATCCCTTACTTCAAAAGTTCGAGCGGTGGCAGAATAATTGCTGAGTACAAGAACGAAAAATGGTCTGTTCTTGAAGACCAGGAATATAAAACATAAAGCTATGCCCGAAGGTCCTCCGGTTGTTCTGATGAAAGAAGACCTGCAAAAGTTTGCAGGCGAAAAGGTAATTGATGTCAAAGGAAGTTCCATCACGGAAATCTCAGATATCAAAGGCCATATTTTACGGGAAATAAGGACCCACGGGAAACAGACCTTTCTTCTGTTCGACAAGGAAAATATCCGGATCCACCTGCTGATGTTCGGTTCTTACAGCCTGAAGGAGAATAAAGCCCAGGCCCATACTTTAAAGCTCGGACTGGAATTCAAAAGCGGAGGCATGTATTTTTATACCTGCAATGTAAAGTTGGTAGACCCGGAATTTATCTCCGGTCTCGACTGGCAAGCCGATGTGATGAGCGATGCCTGGGATCCTGAAAAAGCGGAAAAGAAGCTGAAAGCCAATCCTGAATTGATGGTTTGCGATGCGCTGATGGACCAGGAAATTTTCGCCGGAGTCGGCAACATCATTAAAAATGAGGCCCTTTTCAGGGTCGGCATCCATCCGGAAACATTAACCGGCCATCTTCCGCCAGACAGGCTGAAAGCCATGATCGCTGAAGCCCGCATCTACAGCTTTGATTTCAAAAAGTGGAGAAAGGAAAATATACTGCGGAAACGCTTTGAGGTCTACCAGCAGAAAAAATGCCCGAAATGCGGCGAAGAAATCATTAAAAAAGAAACCGGACACGGGAAACGCACCAGCTTCTTCTGCAAAAACGACCAGAAACTTTACTGAAACTAACCTAACCATGAAACTAAATTATTTATTGCCATTTATTTTTACACTTACCTCCTGTATCACCGACCGGAAAGAAGATGCCTGTTTTGAAAATGATAAAAAAGAAAAGACAGCGTACCATGAATTCAGAATTGATACCCCACAGGAAATTCTACGGGCCAACCCTTCTCATGTAAAATTTACTGTCGATAACCAGCAGCTAAAGACTTATAAAGAAGAAACGGAAGATGGCCGGAAATTGTATTCAGAAGCAGAAGATAAAAAACGCCTCAAAGCTTATAAAGATACGTATGTGGAACTCATCAAAAATTTCGGTGACCAGTTTTACTATATCAATACAGAAAAAACCCATGGAGTCGTTTATGGAATCGGCGAAAATATTTTCGGCTACTGGTTTTTGGAAGTAAAAAATAATATTCCCGATGCCTATTATCTGGGACTAAGCCGATTCACCCATCTCAGCAAAGAACAGCCGGAACATTTCATTTCGGGAAACAAGCTCACAGCGTACGGCAGCTTCATACGGATCCGTGAAAGCTGGGGTTATCCTTTCGGTCCGCAAGAAGAAGCTGTAAAAGACCGGCTGATGTTTGAAATTGATCTTAAAGCCGTAAGGAAGGATTCGGATAAGGACCGGTTCAACGACCTGTTCGAAAAGCTGGTTTTGTTAAATCCCAATTCGGCGGACACCGATCAGGATGATATACCGGATTTCACCGACCGTAACCCGCTGTACCGGTCGGAAAAATCGAAATTCACGGATCTTTACACAATGATCATCGATCGTGAATACGGGCAGAATGATTTTGCAAAAGCGAATTATTTTTTTGCCGGTTATTTTTCAGACTGTGAGTATTTCCATCACATGAATCCCATCCAGATAAAAGTCCTTATTTATCCTGAGAACAAAAGTTCCGAGCTTCAATCCGATTACCGGCTGGGCATGTTTCCTGAACACATCGGAAAAATCAGGAAAGATAAAGACAAAAACAGATTTTATATCGATTACGGAAGCGGGTCCGGCGGTGGTTTTATTGAAGCGCTTTTCAAAAACGGGCAATGGACCTTATCGAAACAATCTACTTATAGTATATAATCATTTCTTTCTATTTATAAGGTTTTTGTATAGTATAAGATATGTTCTTACAATTTTCGGCAACCTAATGCACTGTCTGATCATGTACAGTTTTTAAACATTAAAAATCACCAATCTCCGATTAACAGGAGAATTTGATTAATGAAATGTCTTATCTTTTTTTAATCATTTTTACTTATCCTTTCAATAAGGCTGCCACCCCTCTGAGACAGTTTTAATAAAAAACACAGTCTATAAACAACTGATTTATAGCTTAAAAATTATATTTTAAAATAAAACATTTACCAGATTTATCCGGATTCCCTGTTGTTATCATTGGAACGACGATCGTAAAAAGGCATCTTCAAACAGCCCAATAATAAGTTTTTGTAACATTCAATATCCATACAAGTCAAAAATAAGTGATATAATATTGTCTCAAAAGATGTTATTATGTATTGCATTTTTTCTTTTTTGGATTATCAACTTTTAAATGCAAGCGCAGAAATGATTAACAGATCAATAATTTTTTACACAAAACACAACAAAAGCCTTTATAAATTTTTAATTTTATATTAAATTAATGTAAACTATTTTTATCCAAAACGTAAACAAAAACCACTTAAAACACTGATATACATCATGATTATTTGTTTTGGAACCTCATCTGAAAGTCGTAATATTGCAAATGTAAAATCGACAATAATAAATCAAATAATTAAAAATTCAACAAAATGATCACTTACATCGGAATCGCAACATGTTTAGTAGTTTTTGCTTCTTATTTTGCAACTGTGAAGAGAGAACAGGGAAACTAATGAGATTTTCCGGAACTGATTATCAGTTTACGGAAAAACACAAATGAATGACATTGTATATGTTTTCAATCCGTCAGAAAGATTGACTGCTCTTTTGCCCATGCGGGTAAAAGGGCACCGAAAACATAGCAAAGATTTTACACTAAGGAAGACAACTTTTAATTTTTATAATAGCCGATAGAGTCGAACAGATATTGTTCGGCTTTTTTGTTGGATAAGCTTTATCTTTGCTGCCATAAATTGAAAGCAATGAACCTGTACAACCTCATTATCCAGGACAAGGAAGAAATAACGCTTGACGATGTATTCCTGTCGCCCCACAACAAAGAACAGTTTGTACAGCTCATCAAAGAAAACACCTACGCGAAGGAACTGCAGGAATACGGTCTCCCGGTCAACAACAAGGTGCTTCTGGAAGGAAGTTCCGGCTGCGGAAAAACCATGACGGCTAAAGCCGTTGCCCATGCCTTAGGCAAAAACATCATCATCCTTAATCTGAGCAACATCGTGTCTTCGCGGATCGGCGAAACGTCCCAGAATATCAAAATGATCTTCGACAAGGCCGCACGGGAACGGTCGGTCCTTTTCCTGGATGAACTCGACCAGATCGGGAAAGCCCGGGGCAGCGACGATAAAGATGTGGGCGAAATGAGGAGGCTCGTGAATACCCTGCTCCAGCTCATCGACTATTATCCCGAAAACGCCCTGCTGCTCTGCGCCACCAACCATCCGGAAATTATCGATACCGCTTTGATCAGACGGTTCCAGCTGAAAGTTAAGTATGAAATGCCTTCAAAAGAATTCCTTGACACCTTCTACAATCAGATTCTGGAAGCATTCCCGGAAGATCTCTGCAACATCGAACGGGAATACGGCATTTCCTTTGCCGAAGCGAAAGACCATGCTTTTACGGTAATGAAAGGGAAGTTGATTAAGAAGCTGGAAGAAAATGCTCTGAAAATATAATTCAGCTTTATGAAATCGAAGCTTTTAGTAATTCTTCTCACCATTTTATTTTCCTGCTCCCAAAAATATACGGGAGAAATTGTCTTTAAAAACTGCAAAGTGGATTATCCGTTGCATAATGAGGAAAAAGAAATAGAAACATACTATGGAGCCGTTACCAATCAATGGGAATACGAATCTGCTTTGCGAGAATTGGCCCTTTGTCTGTGCGACCGGTACGATAAGAAACCTGACGAAGAAATTAAAAATAAAATTATCGAAATCGCTCAATACAAATTTGAGTTTTACCCTAGAGATGCGTCATTTAAAAAAGTAAATTTCGATTCTATTTTAATGAAGAGAAAAGAAATCTTTGATCCTACGATTATTATTGATTAAAAGATATTGTTTTATATTTGAAACTAATTTCAAACAAAACATTAACCTTATGAAAACCAAAAGCCTGTTTGTTGCTTTATCATTATTTACGTTCAGTTCAGTATTTTCCCAAAAAATCTTTAATGCTATTGAAAGCCGGGATTTTGAAAAGGTCAATAAATTACTGGAGAAAGGCGAAAATATAAATCAGAAATCAAAAGAAGGCATAACGCCATTATATTCGGCAGTCGGAACAGGAAATGTAAAGTTGGTTGAACTTCTTATACAGAAAGGTGCCGACGTCAATATGCCTTTGGAAAGCACCGCTACTCCACTGAATTATGCATCACAAGAAGGATTTGTAAAAATTGTTGAATTACTTTTAAATCATCAGGCCAATCCGAATTTTCAGGATGTTAACGGATGGGCCGCTTTACGGTTCGCTACAAGAAATAATAAAATAGAGGTTGTAAAGCTTCTTGTGGAGAATAAAGCTAAAGTAGATACGAGAGCAAACGATCTTGCAACCCCTTTTGCAAGCGCTATTGGGAAAGGTTATCTGAATATCGCAGAATACCTCATCAAAAATGGTGCTGACATTAACAATATTGATAGTGATCATGAAACACCGATTATGTACTGCTCGCAAGGTGGAAATGTAGAAACCGTAAAATTCTTACTTCAATATAAGCCTGATTTAACGGTTAAAAACAAAGACGGAAAAACCGCCATGGACTTGGCTGAAGAAAAAAACAATACGGAGATCGTAAAGCTTTTACAGTCATCTTAATCCGTAGATGATTGAATATAATAGTTTGTTGAATATTAATTAATATAAGATGAAAATTGGTCGGGAAATAGTTGAGAGTTACCGGATGATATTGTTTCTACTACAGCCCTGTGACGCACACGGTGGCTGAGGCACTCGAAGCCACGTCTTGATAGGTGAAAACCTGTGGGAGACTTTTCTGGAAGCACAAACGCGAATCTCTCCATACGATATCTTAATACTATGTCGGGATCCCTACGGGATGACAAAACGGAGTGCTGAAATCTTTTCGGTCGTTAGTTTTTATACTGAGCAATTTAAATAAATAGTCATCCCGGTGGCTGAGGCACTCGAAGCCACTCCTGTCTTTGAGAGACTTTAATTTAACGGTAATATTTTGTAATCCTAAATCATTAATACGAGAAGGATATTTTATTCCCAAAGAAATTTTTATCCTCATCCATATTTTTTTATCTTTACTCTTAATTTTTCTAACACTCAAACGTAAGGCGGCAAATGGAACAGAAAATACATCAGGGACGGAATGTAAAACGGTTCAGGGAAATGTTGGGCATCAAACAGGAAGCCCTGGCTTTTGACCTCGGCGAAGACTGGAACCAGAAGAAAATTTCGGTGCTGGAACAGAAAGAAGTCATAGAAGAATCGTTACTGCAGAAAATATCCGGAGTCCTGAAAATCCCGGTAGAAGCCTTCCGTAATTTCGATGAGGAACAAGCCATTAATATTATTGCTAATACTTTTCAAGATGATGCAGTAGCTTATGCTGAACAATATAAATGCACAATAAATCCTCTTGATAAAATCATCCAGTTACACGATCAAAAAATAGCTCTTTACGAAAGAATGCTGAAGGAAAAGGACGATATGATGACGAGATTGGAGAACCTGATCAGGTCTAAATAAAAACTCAGATAAAACTTCTATTAAATTCAGGGTATAATTTCTATCCTGGTGAGCCACGGGTGTGACGCCCGCGGCAGCACTGAAAGAAATACCATAACCGAAAATAAAAACTAATACCATAAAAACAGACAGCCAAAATATCCCCGTACGGAATGCCGGAATAGTCCTGTTAAGCCCATTCATTCCCCGGTTGCTTGAACGCCTGAACTTCACTGCTGACGGTCACTTTACCCATCAGCAAAACCGGGAAAAGGCAGCCTTGTTTCTGCAGTATGTGGTAACAGGAAAGCAAAGCACAACAAATTCTGAATTAGCCTTAAACAAGATCATCTGCGGCCTTTCTCCTGAAGCCATATTATCCGAAAATATCGAAATTACCACCGAGGACACAGCTTTCAGCGATCAGGTTTTAAACGCCTTAATTTCTAATTGGCGTGCGCTCGGCAGCACTTCCATAGGAGGACTAAAAGGAAATTTTCTGATAAGAGAAGGCCTTCTTTCTGAATCCCCGGAACACTGGAAACTGAACATAGAACGAAAAGCTTTTGATGTTCTGCTTAATCAATGCCCGTTTTCCTTTTCTCTTATTAAATATCCGTGGATGGAGAAACCGCTTGTGGTGGAGTGGGGTTCTTAATAAAAACAAAATATGAAACTATTTCAATTATGACAAAGAAACCTGCACTCATTTTAATATATATTTTTTTAATCTTCAATTCTTGCCAAAAGAAATCAGAACAAAATAAATCTTCCGAAAATGTTATTATTTTCAGAGATAAATTGGGACATAGCCTATCAAAGAATGATTTACAAAACACAACGGGACAAGTAAATTATGAAATTATGGACAATCAAAATATAAATGCAGCTGCTGATCAATTACACAAGGAAGCCAGACAGTTGGGCCAGTCAGGAAAATATGATTTGGCAATTGCTAAACTCCAAGAAGCTATAAAAATCCAACCGGATTGGGCATATCCTACCTATGATTTAGCTTTTACCTACCTCCTGAAAGGAGATTTCGAAAATGCCTTAAAGTTTTATAAAAAAACAGATGAATTAGCTCCGAAAGGATTTTTTACAACTAAAGTCGCCCTTTATACTTTAGAAGGAGAACAGACTGGAAAATTTCCAAAAGGTTTATATCTTGCCTATCTACAAATTGAATGGACAGATAATAAAGAACAGAAGTTAGAGATCGCAAAAACTTTAACGGATAAAGTTCCCGATTTCGCGCCTGCCTGGAAAGAACTTTCGAATCTTTTAAATGGTGATGCAGAAAGACTTGAAGCTATCGAACAGGGTCTTTTAAAAAATCCTGATGCCGACACTGCCGGAATGTTAAAAATAAATAAAGCAATACTTTTGAACAATGCGGGAAAAGGTGAAGAAGCTAAAAACCTTTTAGGAAATCTTATTTTTTCAGCGGATTCCACTACAGGTACTATTGAAATGGCAAAATTTGCTTTAAAATCGATCTCGTAAAATAAATTTAATTAAATCCTTTTAACTCGTATTTAACCTGAATCATTAAAAATTCCAGGAATCAATCTGACGTATTTCGCCGAATTGAATAAAGCAATAAGATTATCTGAATATTATCAACAAAATAGAAATCTTAACAAAAAAATCCCTCTCAGTCACGAGAGGGATTCATATTATAGATCAGATTGAATTACATATAAGCTTCAATTGGCTCGCAGGTACAAACTAGGTTTCTATCTCCGTAAGCTTCGTCTACTCTGGAAACGGTTGCGAAGAACTTGTGGTCTCTTACCCACTCCAATGGATAAGCGGCTTTTTCTCTGCTGTATGGTTTATCCCATGAATCGGAGATCACCACCTGCTCGGTGTGCGGCGCATTTTTTAATACGTTATTGGCAGCATCAGCTTCACCGTTGGCGATTTCATCGATCTCATGTTTGATGGCGATTAAGGCTTCTGCGAAACGGTCGATTTCAGCTTTGCTTTCGGATTCGGTCGGCTCGATCATTAACGTTCCGGCTACCGGGAAAGAAACGGTTGGGGCGTGGAATCCGTAGTCCATCAATCGTTTGGCCACATCAGCTACTTCAATTCCTAGAGACTTGAACTGTCTGAAATCGACGATACATTCGTGAGCTACTTTTCCGTTTTCGTTGGAATATAAGATCGGGAAATGTTCCGCTAAGATTTCTTTCAGGTAGTTGGCGTTTAGGATCGCATGTTCCGTTGCTTTCTTCAATCCAGAAGTTCCCAGCATCTTGATGTAAGCGTAAGAAATGTTCAGGATCAGTCCGGAACCGTAAGGCGCTGCCGAAATCCCGTCGATCGACTCATTCCCTCCTACTTTGATGTTCGCGTTGGAAGGCAGGAAAGGAACCAGGTGTTTCGCCACACAGATCGGGCCTACTCCAGGACCTCCTCCACCGTGAGGAATCGCGAAAGTCTTGTGAAGGTTCAGGTGACAAACGTCTGCCCCGATATTTCCAGGACTGGTATACCCCACCTGAGCGTTCATGTTGGCTCCGTCCATGTATACCTGACCGCCATGTTCGTGAATCAGAGACGTGATTTCTTTAATGTTGGCATCGAAGAATCCGTAAGTAGACGGATACGTGATCATCACACACGAAAGGTTTTCGGAATGCTGTTCGGCTTTGGCTTTCAGGTCCTCGAAATCGATTTCCCCGTTCTCCAGGTTTTTCACGACAACGATCTTCATTCCGGCCATGGCAGCAGAAGCCGGGTTGGTTCCGTGCGCCGACTGTGGAATCAATACCACGTTTCGGTGACCTTCGCCTCTTGCGATATGATATTCCCTGATCACCATCAGTCCTGCATATTCTCCCTGGGCCCCTGAATTCGGCTGAAGGGAAGTTCCTGCAAAACCGGTAATTTCCGCTAAGTCTTTTTCCAGCTCACGGATCATTTCCTGATATCCTCCGGCCTGGTCTACCGGTACAAACGGGTGGATGGCACCCCAGTTGTCCCATGAAAGCGGAAGCATCTGGGTAGCGGCGTTCAGCTTCATCGTACATGATCCCAAAGAAATCATGGAATGCGTCAGCGATAAATCTTTTCTTTCAAGACGCTTGATGTAACGCATCAATTCGGTTTCCGTATGGTATTTGTTGAATACTTCTTCGGTAAGGATTTCGTCTTTTCTTAAATTCTCTTCCGGAATGCTGTATCCTTCTTTGATTTCCAGTTTGAAAGTCTGCTTGTCCTTGAACTGGGCGAAAGAAGCCATCAGGTAGTTCAGCTTCTCCAGAGTCGTACTTTCGTTGATCGCAATGCTTACCACCCCTTCCGTGAAATAGTTCAGGTTCAGCTTGTGGTCCAGCATCATTCTCATCAGCCTTTTCTTATCCTCTTCATTGATCGTGATTTTTACCGTATCGAAGATCGGCTCTTCCACGATTTCGTAACCTAATGCTTTCAGTCCGCCTTTTAAAGCGTTTGCTTTGAAGTGGATCTGGTCAGCGATATAATTTAATCCTTTCGGACCGTGGTAAACGGCATACATTCCGGCCATTACCGCCAGAAGAACCTGAGCCGTACAGATATTGGACGTTGCCCTTTCTCTTTTGATGTGCTGCTCTCTGGTCTGCAACGCCATTCTCAGGGCACGCTTTCCGTAAGCATCCTGGGAAACCCCGATGATTCTTCCCGGAATATCCCTTTTGTAATCTTCCTTACAGGAGAAAAATGCCGCGTGAGGCCCTCCGTAACCCAAAGGAATCCCGAATCTCTGCGTCGTTCCTACGGCACAGTCGGCGCCCATGGATGCAGGAGATTTCAATTTCACCAAAGCCATCGGGTCGCAGGCAACCACCACCTGAAGGTCTGATTTTTTATATTCGGCAATATCTTCTGTATAATCCAGAACAATCCCGTTTTTCCCCGGATACTGCAACAGTACCCCGAAGTAAGAACCGTCAAGCTCATGCGTTTTGTGATCCCCTTCTACGATCTCGATTTCAAGACCTTCCGCCTTTGTTTTCAGTACGGAAACCGTCTGAGGCAATACCAGATCCGAAACGAAGAACTTGTTGGCCCCTCCTTTCTTCTGGTCTTTCGTCCGGTTGTTGAAGAACATGTGCATGGCTTCCGCAGCTGCCGTAGATTCATCAAGCAATGAAGCGTTGGCCAAGGCAAAACCGGTAAGGTCGCACACCACCGTCTGGAAATTAAGAAGCGCCTCCAGTCTTCCCTGGGCGATTTCCGCCTGGTAAGGCGTATAAGCCGTATACCAGCTCGGGTTCTCGAAAATGTTTCTCTGAATAGCTGACGGCAACAGGGTATTGTGATATCCGAAACCGATGTAGCTGGTGTAATCCGTATTCTTGGACGCCAATTCCTTGGAGTGGTTCATCATCTCATACTCGGAAAGCGGGGCTGAGATGTTGAGATCCTTTTCTAAACGGATAGAGGAAGGGATGGTTTGAGAGATAAGCTCTTCGACACTTGAAACGCCAATTTTTTCCAGCATCGCCTGTTTATCGGCTTCGTTCATGGAAATGTGACGGCTCACAAACTGTTCTGTATTCATTTTTATTTATTAGATTTTGTTTGTAAAAAAGATGGGTAAAATTACGATTTTTTGGAAAATTGTACAACTAAATCGAAATCATAAATAAATAACGCAAAGTATTCTATCTTATTTAAAATTAAGCCGTTTTTATTGCTATTTTAAGTATAAATTAATCCAAAACCGGTTTTATCATCAAAAATAATTCACAATCCGCATTTGAAAAATTCACAAAATCGACTATTCATTTTTTCTATACGGGAGAATACTAAAAACGGTTAATGTTTTTTATGAGAGTTCACAAAAGCACGGAAAATGATAACGTAAACAATTAAGTGTTAAAAGAATAAATATTTTCAGATTTTATTATCTGTATTTATTCTAAATTAATATATTTGCATCATGAATATGATCGTTCCTTTCAAAGTACCGCCGTTGGCTCCTGCTTTCTCAATGAATACCGAAGAAATTTATTGCGGCGAAAAGAAATCCTGCTGCAAGAAATTCAAAAAAGGGAAAAGATGCAAAAAGTGTCCGGGAAATAAGAAACTGGCTTGATTGTAAGAGGGAAGCTGGTGGCTGGAAGTTCTATGCAGCAATACTGCCGTTAGTGTCCGAAACTTTTAATCAGAAAGTAGACGGCCACGATCAGCATCACAATTCCTACGATAAGTCTCGCTATCTTAGGCTGCCCGGTTGGATTGGCAACTGTCCGGGGCTGGGATTTGAATAATTCTTCCGCTTTGTCTTTGAATTTTTCCGTATTGGTTTCAAAAACCTCGGTGATGGTAATACCCTGAACCGCCGTTTTATGCAGCAGCGAATTGGTAGCATGAAGCAGGATCTGGAATTTCCCGTCCTTAAATTCTGTAATTTTAAAGGCCCTTTCTCCATACGCTTTTTCCAGGCCGAAAGGCAATACCTTTACCACATCCGCATTCTGGGTCTGCCAGGTAATGATGATCTCCTCCCCTTTTTTCGCATGGACCTTATTGGCCGAAAAGGTCTTGATGGAAGGCGGAACCGTATACCGGAAACTTTTCTGATGGCTCTCTAAATTCTGGTCGTACGTATACCGGCTGCTTTTATCGCTCAACGTTTCGTACGCTTCCTGGATTTCCCGGAAACGGTCTGCGAAGAATGCGTCGTTTTCATTTTTGTCCGGATGGTATTTTAAAGACAGTTTCCGATATGCCTTTTTGATGTCTTCTTCCGAAGCATCGTTTGAAATCCCGAGAAAATAGTAGTAATCTTTCATTGAGCCTTACAAAAATAAGGATTTATTTTCTTTGCCGGTAAATTTTTAACGCAACGATCGCCAGGATTTTCTGTAAACATTGAGAATATTCTTCGTCCGCTAGGGCGCTTCACTCAGCAATGATAGCAGAGTATCTTTTTTAATAAAACAAATGACTACCCGGTGGCTGAGCGAAGCCGAAGTCACATTATCATCTAAGAACATCTATGTCAATCTTTGGGAAAATTTTATCCTTTTAAAGAAATCAAAGTCCACAATTTTCGATATTGATCGCCGATACTATATTGAGATTGCCTGCGGCAATGACAAAACGCGGTATTGAACTTGTGATTCATAATATATATATGACCAACGACCCGGTGGCTGAGGCTACTCGAAGCCACATTGCAGCCCCTGAGTTGATAAAAGCCCAAGCTTAAAGCTGCGTGAGACAACATACAAAAAAGTTGGGTTCGGAAAACTTTGCTTTCCAAACCCAACCCAACAATTTCAATTTAGCTGCTTTTATTTTACGCTTCGGCGGTCGGTTCTTTCTCAAACCTTCTGTGGCCGCATTTGGAAGCGAATTCTTTTTTGAATTTCCCTTTCAGTTCCTGATAGTCCTCCTCGTTCATTTCACGGATTTTATCAGCGAGTCCGAACGGCGATTTTTCCCTGATCCCGTATTCCTCAAAAATACCTTTGACGAATCTTTTCCGCTGAATGGCTTTTTTGGCAATCATGGCGATGCCTGCCACGGCTAAGGCTCCGAGAGCCCCTCTTACTACTGAATTTTTCATTTTCTTAAATTTTAAATTTTACTACTTCTTTTTATAAAGACGAACACCCCTAAACTTTACTTTACTACTTCTTAAAATTTCGGCTATCCGTTTGTTTTTCTGTTTCTGCTGAAAAAACCGTTTTCACATCTGCTTCTCCAGACTTCTTTAAACTTTTCCCGCTCTTCCGGAGACAGGTTCATCATCTTTTCCCTCATTTTCCGCTCCTTGAAATCCCGCATTCCTTTTCCGAAATGGAAACCCCCGAAAAGGATCTTGCATAAAATCAGGATTCCCATTGCCTGCCAGTAGTTGACGGTCTTTACGCCTAAAATCTCAGGCAGCAGGCAGTTCCAGAGCGCCATCACGATCCAGGTGACGCCTAAAAAAATCAATGGCGGACAAAGTATTAAAAAAAACCAGCCCTTTTTATGTTTATGATTCATAATCTTATTTTTACTAACTGTTTAAATCTTCGTATAATCTTCTCAATCGGTTCCTTAAGTGCTTTACCGCATAATTTTTACGGCTGATGATGGTTTTGATATTTTCCCCATGCTCATCGGCAATTTCCTGAAGGGTCTTGTCATTAAGCTCATTTTCAACATAGACCAGCCGCTGCTTTTCCGGAAGTTCGTCCAGTGCTTCAAACAGCTTTTTCCAGATTTCGTCCTGAAACATTTTTACTTCCGGCCCGGCACTTTCATCCATCAGCAGGATGTCTTTAATGGAAAAGCTTCCGTCTTCATCTTCGTAAACAAAATCTTCCAGGTTCTCGGTTTTCTTTTTGCGGTACTTATCGGTGATTTTATTGGCCGTCACCCGGTAGAGCCACCCGCCGACATTCACAATTTCGGAGAGATTGGTCAGGCTGCTGAACTGATACCATACTTCCTGCAGGATATCTTCGGCATCTTCCGTATTCTTCACTTTCGGGCGAATGTAAGACATCAGCTTTCCTCCGTACTTTGAAACGGTCTGTGAGATGACATTATCTTTCTCCTTCTGTGGCATTGTTATTTCTTCGGCAACCTCCATACCTCTATGACGGTTGGAAATTTTGTTTTACTTTAATAAATTTAAAATATTTTTCGGGAAGGTAAAAATCTCCTACAGATTACATCGATTTTCACAGATGATAACGTGGCTTCGAGTGGCCTCAGCCCCCTTGAATCACCATTCCTGCTTCTTGAATTATACAATCAAAGATTTTCTTAAAATTTTTGTGCCCGTGTCAAAATATAGTATTCAGCTTAACGCCATAAGATTATCTTCTGTTAAACTTTGTGGTTAAATAAAAAGCTTTAGTACCTTAAATAAAAAACGGAAAGCCAAAGTGACTTTCCGTTGATTCATTATAAAAAGATATTGCTTTTACTTATTAAAATTCTGGGCAAAGAAACCGAGCATGGTTTTATAAAACTCGATGCGGTTCTGCTCTTTGCCGAAGCCGTGGCCTTCATCGTATTTTACCATGTACGGCACTTCAAAACCTTTGGCCCGTAATGCTTTTACGATCTGGTCGGATTCATTAATGTTTACCCTTGGATCATTGGCTCCCTGAACCACGAACAGCGGCTTTTTAATTTTATCGATCTGGAATACCGGCGAAACTTCCTTTGCGATCTTCGCTTCTTCGGGATTATCCAGGTCGTACCAGATCTGCTTTACCATTTCTTTATACGGCTTCCAGTATTCCGGGAAGGAACCGAAGAAAGTGAAAATATTGGAGACGCCTACATAATCGACCCCGCATGAGTACAGATCCGGGGTTTTGATCAGCCCCATCAGCGTCGCATAACCGCCGTGGCTTCCGCCATAGATCGCTACTTTGTCTTTATCGATCCAGCCTTGCGAAATGGCATATTTTACACCGTCTTCCACATCGTCCATGGCTTTCCTGCCGATCTGCTTATAACCGGATTTCTGGAATTCTTTGCCGTAGCCTCCTGAAATCCTGAAATTCACCTGCAAAGTCGCATAGCCGCGGCTTGCAAAAAGCTGCGTTTCGGGATTAAAACCCCAGTCGTCACGGATTCCCTGTGGCCCGCCGTGAGGATTTACAATCAGTGGTACTTTCTTACCCTGAACAGCCTCTTTCGGCAAGGTAATATAACCGTGAATGGTTACCCCGTCCCTGCTTTTGAATTCGATCGGGCGCATTTCCGCCATGTCTTCTTCTTTCAGCTGAGGCATCAGGTCGAAAAGAAGCTTGGTCGTATTCGCTTTGGTATCGTATTCGTAATATTTTCCATAGAGTTTATCACTGTCGACCACCACCAGCAGTTTCTCGTCTTTGTCATCGGAAGAAACAACGGAAAATTGTTTATCGCCGAATTCGGAAGCCAGCTTGTCATGAACTTCCTTATAATATCTGCTTACCGGAATGGTTTCATTCTTAATCCCGTTATAGCTGATGTAATCCAGTTCGTAATTCCTGTTCTTTCCCGCCAGACTGATGGAATTGACATCAAAATCCGGATGGGAATACACTTCTTTAATGGGTTGGTCTTTTTTTAAATCATAAAGAACGATTCTCGATTTATCACCGTTAAGGTCGGTCGCCACATAGGCTTCATCTTTATTGCCTGAATTTTCATTGAAACTGATGATCTGGAAACTGTCTTTCCAGTCGGTGGTTTTCAGCAGGTTGAATTTGCCGGTCTGCAGGTCTTTGTAATACAGTTTTGAAGTAAGGCCGTTTTCCAGGATGGTATATCCTCTCAGATTTCCCTGCTTGTCAAAAATATAATTGTCGATCGGGCTGTTTACATCCTTATTCTCATACAGCCGGGTCATTTCCCCGGTGTTGAAATCGATTTTATAAGGTTCGAAAATCTGCCTGTTGTTTTTGTTCATCGTAACGATCACGAACGGCGTATCCTTAATAATCCTTACGCTGTTTAACGTAATTCCTTCAAAAGGCGTAAGGTCTTTCAGGTTTTTTCCGTCAATGTCCGCAGCATACAGATGAATGTTTTCATTTCCGCCGCGGTCCTGGGTGTAAAACAGACGTTTTTTATCCAGCCAGCCGTAGCTTTTGATCAGATCATTTTTTTCTTCCAGGGCCCTGGTAATTTTTCCTGTGGTAAGGTCTTTTACGTAGACATGGTTTTTGCTGTCCTTGTCTTTTTCTTTGTAGGACAGGTACTTTCCGTCGGGCGAAATCTTAAACTGGGAAGCTTTCGGCCTTGCAAAATAATCTTCTACTCTGTATGTAAAATTTCCTTTATCGTAAGAAATCAGATTTTCGAAAGTCGCTTTTGTAGAAACCAGGGACGGATCTCCCGGCAGTTTGGTAGTGTTGGTCTGGGCGTTCATCATAATAGCGGATATGATCACTTGGGTTATCCCGAAAAATTTGGTGTTGATATTCATAATCTCATGGTTTGTGAAACGTATCTTTACCATAAGACGCTTTTAGCGGGCAGTTTGTTACATGCCCACTGCTAAAATTTAGTCTAAAAACAAAAAGAGAGTGGTATTTCCCTTGATTAGTTCAGGTAAATTCCGAAATACCAGGTCCATGCAATTAAGATCACCTGCATCGGAATTCTTTCTTTATACAGGTAAGCCATTCCCGGTCCTGTAAAATCGGCTTTGAAAATATTGATGTTTTTCCGGGATGAGTTGATGTTGGCAATAAAAACCAATAGGTAGAAAACAATTAACAAGACCGCTGTCAGCTCACGGATAGAAGGAATCATTACTCCGATCCCCGCAGC
Organism: Chryseobacterium sp. SN22; assembly: GCF_008329705.1. Taxonomy (GTDB): domain Bacteria; phylum Bacteroidota; class Bacteroidia; order Flavobacteriales; family Weeksellaceae; genus Chryseobacterium. The sequence continues at coordinate 30,595 of NZ_VTSX01000012.1, forward strand.
AATTTCCAGAACACCGGTGAAATAGACCCAGAACATTTTGCCGGGAATCCATTCAGGGATCATCATGGCCATTCCTTTCTGGAATTTAAAATGTGCCAATCCGGTAAAAATAATAAAGGCCGCCATTCCGAGATTTCCGGAAAATAAAAAATTCCAGTCTCCCTGAAAAATTTTTGTGCCCAGTAAACCTAAGATAAAGGTGACGAAGAGAATCGTTAATAGTTTCATATTTTATTTTTAATCACACAATGGTATGCATGTTATCGAAATTAAGCAAAACAAAGCAGCATTCGTACAGATAACAGAACAGAAAGTATTTAGATCATAACTTTTTTGCAAGCGACTTAATCCTCAGGCACATTTACTTTAAGCGGCGAAATCAGATGAAATTTTAATCACTTCCTGAAAAGATTATGATGTTTACTTTTTTGAACATTCTATCACATCATTTGTAAAAACAATTTTTACTTAACAACAGAAAACGGACTTACGCCGAGGTATGTATCCGTTTAATTTAGTTAAACAAGATAACACCCGGGTAAATCCGTGTTAATTTGTGATTCGTTATTTACAATGTGCTTTCGGCAAGGTTCTTTACGATTTCCAATCCTTTGGTAAATCCGGTATTGAGATCGTCCTCCCATTCTTTTTCGGTCTGGACCTCTGTATGGAGTTTGGTTTTCCCGTCATAATCAATAAGAATGTATTTTTCGAAACATCCGCTCCACTGTTTTACTTCCATGCTTTCGGCATCTTCATTACCGTCTTTATCCACCATTCCCAGATGTTTGAAAATAATCTGATCAGGTTCTTCAAGACTGTCGATAGTCGACACCATCCCTGCTCCTTCTGCATTGACAAAATACGTTTTGCCACCGACTTCCCAATCGGATTTCATTACGTTTCCGGGATTGAAAAACTGCGTCCATTGACTGTATGTCTTTTCGTTCCATAATACATCCCAGACTTTTTGTTTCGGGGCATCGATCACAATTTCATAAGATAAGGTTTCCATGTTTTATTGGTTGGGTTTGATTAGTATTCTATAACTGATTTTCGGAAAGATGTTTCACATTGGAAAGGGCATCCGGAAATTTTTCCTCAAAAAAAGATCTGAATTCTTCGGTAGTCTGAATTTCAACCTCCAAGTGGGTAATGTTCTCGTCTTCACTCAACAGATACCGTTCGGTAGCTTCTCCCAAATCCCGCGGTGTTTCCACGCCTTCATAGATTTCCCCGAGATGTAAAAATATGATTTCCTCATTCGGAACCAGCTTTGTAATTTTGCTGTACATCCCGTTGTTTTTGGGATCCAGGAATTTAATGGTGGCGCCTTCCTGCAGATCCCCCTGATAAAAAGAACCTTCGGTGAATGCGGAAGTCCACTGTCTGAAAGAAAAATCATCCCACAACACACTCCAAACCTTTATTGCTTCAGCTTTAATCTGAACATCAAAATGTAATTTTTCCATAAAAATTTATAAACTAGCTGTTAATTTCTGTGTCTACTCTTTACCCGCCTACAAAATCCCCGCCATTAATGTGGATAATTTCACCGGTTATAAAACTTGAATCCTGTGAAGCCAGAAATACGTAAGCCGGAGCGACTTCCGAAGGCTGTCCTGCCCTTTTCATCGGATTGTCTTTTCCGAAATCCGAAACATCATCGAATGTTTCCTTCACCAGAGGCGTCCAGATCGGGCCCGGTGCTACCCCGTTCACCAGAATATTCTTTTCTGCAATATTGGTGGCCAAAGAACGGATAAAGGTGGCGATTGCTCCTTTGGTGGATGAATAGTCTATTAAATGGTCGCTGCCGCGATAGGCCGTCACGGAAGTGGTACAGATCACCCGCGAACCGCTGTCCATGAGCTGCAGGCAGTCTCTCGTAAAAGAAATCATGGAGATAATATTGGTATTGAATGTCTCATGAATCTGTTCATCAGAAATGCTTTCCAGATCGTCTTTGGGAAACTGGATGCCTGCATTGTTCACAAGGATATCCAGTGACTGCCATTCGTTTTTGATTTTCTCCGTACATTGTTTCCGGAAATCTTTATCAGAAATATCCCCTTTCAGTAAAAGGCAGTTTTTCCCTTCTTTTTCCACCAGTCTTTGGGTTTCCTTAGCATCGTCGTCGCTTTCCTTATAAATAATGGCTACATCAGCGCCTTCACGGGCATAATGCACCGCTACGGCCTGGCCGATCCCGCTGTCGCCCCCGGAGATCAGCGCCTTTTTACCATGAAGCTTGTCGCTTCCTTTATAATTTTCACGGATGATTTCCGGATAAAGGCCCTCCTCAGGAACCTGCGATTTGGAATCTGATTGGTTCTTTGTTTTCATATTTAAATATTTTGTGGTGAATTAAATATCAAACGACAAGCCGAAGGAGGAAAAAGTATGGTACATAAAAGGAAACTTACGAATGATAAACCTTTTCTAAATCTTCGATGACAATCTTCTGCATGGTCATCATGGCCTGGACAACTTTCTGCGCTTTTTCCGGATCATGGTCGCTCATCAGCTGAATCAGCCTTTTCGGAACAATCTGCCAGCTGAAGCCGAACGGATCTTTGAGCCAGCCGCACATGCTTGCCCTTCCTCCATCGGCAGTCAGAGCATTCCAATACTTATCCGTCTGCTCCTGTGTATCCGTCATGACGACCATGGAAATCCCTTCGTTGAAATCAAATGCATGATCGTAAGAGTTATCCATACAGAAGAGGCTGTAGCCGTCAATTTCAAACTGTGCCTGCTGAATGTTGTCTTCCGGTTCCTGCATCGGATGGCCTTCACTGCCCTGACCGTATTTCAGAACATTCCCGATTTTAGAATTGGGAAAAGTACGGATATACAGTTCCATGGCCTGCATGGCTTTTCCATTGTTTCCGTGAATGAACATGAGGGCCGGAACCATCTTCTGGTCTCCGGATTTATCACCAAGATAGATCTGCCAGGTTACGCCGTACCGATCCTGTACCCAACCGTATTTTCTGCTCCACGGATAGGAATCCAGCGGCATCAGGACCATACCGTCTTCCGAAATCGGGTCCCAGTATTGCAGAACCTCGTCTTCCGTCTCGCAGATCACCATAAAAGATACCGAAGCATTCTTTCTGAAATGCGGGCCGCCGTTCAGCAGCATCAGTTTCTGGCCGAACAGATCAATATTCATCACCATGGGCGTATCGGCTGTAATTTTGCCGTTGAAAACTTTACAGTAAAATTCTGCAGATTCTTTAGCATCACCATCGTACCAGAGGCACGGGAAAATATCGTTATTCATAATTTTAGTATAGTCTAGTTGTTATCATTATCTTTCGACCACAGGTCTGTACGGATTTGACAGATGATGAGGTGGCTTCGGCTCCGCTCAGCCACCGATTATAATTTTATGTCTCTATTGATGTTTCAGAAAAATCATGTTCATTTTCCGTGAATGAAAAGTGATTTTCATTCATGTGACTTTTCAGTTTTTTCATGCTGACTTCTCCGAAACCCCGCATCTGCCGGATTTCATTTTCCGAATAGCCGGATAATTTTTCAAGGGAATCGATCTTCTCTTTTTCCAATGCTCTTCTTGCTGCCACAGCAATAATTCCCTGCAGAAAGCATCCTTCCGAGGTATGGTTTACCACGCAGACTGATTTCAGGCATTTCGCCATTATCACCAGATTGATCATGCTCCTGAAAAGTGTATTTAATTGTTTTCGGCGTACTTATGAAAATTATTCAGAATGGCGTACCATCCTTCCCGCTGCATTTCCACCGGGTTCTGCTTTTCCGGATCGAAGGTAATCTCTACCTTCGTGGCGGCAGCATCGATTTCATGAAACAGGATTTCAACCTTCCTTCCGTCTTCCAGGTGATACCGGATCTTTCTGTTGGGAATGATTTCGTCATACGTCCCTTCAAAATCGAAACCGAAACTGCCGTCCCGGGCTTCCATTCTGGTTTTGAGCCTTCCTCCAGGACGCATATCGTTTTCAGCCACCGGACAATGCCAGGTTTCATTCGCAAAATTCCATTGGACAATGTGTTCCGGACCGTTGTAATATTCCCAGACTTTTGTGACGGGCACCAACAGGGTAATGTCTATTTTAATAGGTTCCATAATTTATCATTTTGTGATGGGGTAAAAGGGCAACTTCATCAGCTGCCCATAACATATATAATGAAGTTTAAAGATAGGACTATTTCGGATATTCTTCATTATAATTCACCATCCAATGAGTACCGTATTTATCCCTGAAGCTTCCGAAATAATCGCCCCAAAACTGGTCTTCGATCGGCATTTCAATGTCCCCGCCTTCCGAAAGCCCTTTAAAAAGCCGGTCGGCCTCTTCTCTTGATTCCGGGAAAATTGAAACGTAGTTGTTGTTTCCAACCGTAAGCGTCTGTCCGAAGCCCGGAACAATATCGGAAGCCATCAGAAGGTCTTTTCCAACCGGAAGGGCAATATGCATCACCCGTTTCTTTTCTTCATCAGACAGATGTTCGGTTCCGGGAGCATTTCCCATTCTGTAAATTTCTCCCAGGAATTCACCACCGAAAACCGATCTGTAAAAGTTGAACGCTTCTTCTGCCTGCCCGTCAAAATTTAAGTAAGAATTTAATTTAGCCATGTGTTTGATGTTATGATTGATAAAGTATATGTGAATATGTAAAGAAAATATTTATATCACTTTCCTACGGTCAGCTGATAACTGAAAAGTCCCTGAATAAATATTCCGGTTCACTATAAAAATAAATACCTACTTTTATTCATTTATACCAGTGACTGATTCAGCTGCAATCTTTTAATTGACCCGCAGAATTTTAAAGATGTTCGGGCATTTGAGTAGGATCAGCAAAAATAACATTCCATCCATGCCCGTTGATGTCCCAGAAAGAATTCTGATACATCCAGCCATGATCCTGCGGCTCTTCATGCTGCGTTGCGCCGTTTTCAATTGCTGCATTCACTACCTGATCCACTTCTTCACGGCTGTTCAGGCCGACGGCAACCAATACCTGCGTGGTATCGCCTTTCGGAACCGGCCTTTCGGAAAAGGTCTGAAAATAATCTTCGGTAAGGAACATTACATAGATATGGTCTCCCATGATAATGCATACGGCATTTTCATCCGAGATCTGATCATTGGCAGAAAATCCGATATTCGTCCAGAATGTTCTGGTCTGCTCAATATTTTTTACGGGAAGATTTACATAGATCCGGTTCGCTTTCATAGGATCATTTTTAAGGTTACAATTTTAACCAAAATTACCGTATTGTCATGAAAGCCTGCTTGCCATAAGACAAGAATTCCTATTCTGGATGCGAAACAAGTTCCTTCCGGATCCGGCTTAAAGAGGTATCCGTTACGCCCAGGTAGGAAGCAATCTGCTTCAGGGGTGCCCACCTTACCACCTGGGGTTTCTGCTCCAGAAGATTTAGGTATCGTCTAGTCGCAGAAAGGGTAAACATTTCGGCCGAACGCTGCTTGTAAGCGAAAAGCTGCTGCGACATCCATGCCCTTCCCCACTCCCTGAGGTTCGGAATCTTATGGAAAAGCTCCTGAAAATTGTCAAAGCTTAGCTTCATGCACTCGCAATCGGTGATGCAGACAATATTTTCCTGTGTGGGAATCCGCTGAAATAAGGAGGACACTTCAATAACGATCTCGTTGTCTGCAAAAAAGTGGGTGGTTACTTCGTTACCGTTGAAGTCAGTGACAAATGAGCGGGCCAGCCCTTTTTCGAGGATGTAATATTCGTTGGCAGTCTTTCCCTCCTGTAAAATAATATCTCCTTTCCGGAAGCTTACTTTTTCATGGGCCTCGAATATCTCGTCAAGTTCTTCTTTCAGAAAGAACGGAAAATCATAGCAGATTTCCAGGGATGTCTTGCTCATCGGTCAGTGGTTTTCAGGTTTTAAAAATAAAATTTTATTTTAACATACTGAAAGTTTTTTTAACGCCAGGTATAGGATTAATGATCGCATAAAAATTATGGAGATCACGAAGTTTGTTATCTGATTTAAATTTTTAAAAGCAATCCTAAAATAAAGAAAGCTGGATCGGTTTGGGAGGTGATGGTTTCTGCGCATCCCCGAAAACAGTTTTTCCACCGAAGCGCCAGGAGTTCTGCCGCTCTTCTTCAATCACCTCCTGGATATCGAAATCCGGGGTAAAATCTTTTTCCGTTGCTTCAATGATCTGGTGAAGCTTGTTTAGGGTTCTCAGTTTATCCGAATTCCCCAATTTGGATTTTTCAATTCCGGACCTGATGATCTGCAGGCTTTCGTCATACACTTTTGTAGGAACCGGAAAAGGGTGACCGTCTTTGCCGCCGTGTGCAAAGGAAAACCTTGCCGGATCTTTAAATCTTGAGGGCGCACCGTGAATCACTTCACTCACCAAAGCCAGCGACTGCATGGTGCGCGGTCCTACCCCTTTCAGCATCAGCAGGTCTTCGAAGTTTTGCGGCTGCTGCTCCCGGGTGACATATAAAAGTGCTCCGAGACGCTTCAGATCCACATCCGAAGCCCGGACCTCATGGTGGTTGGGAAGAATCAGCCTTGAGAAATCGCTCATGATTTCTGCAGAATCGGTATGGGAAATTTCCAGGATGCCTTTACGGTTATCCGAAGCTTCAGCATCGGTTAAATTAAGGATTTTTCCTCTTGAAATCCCATTGATTCCGGTATGAGGTTCTTTCACAAAAGAAGTAATATTTTCAGAATGCCAGTGGTAACGCCTGGCGGTGCCGTCGGATTCATGCATGCCCTGCTGCACCACGCTCCAGTTTCCGTTGTCCGAAAGAATAAAGTTGTGAAGGTACAGCTGGTAGCCATCCTGAATAGCGGTATTATCCACCTTTGCAGAAAGCTTGCTGGCTTTTACCAGCTTGTTTCCGTCCAGTCCGGTTTTATCGGCAATCTGAAGCAGCTCGGAAGGCGTTTCGCGTGAAAATTTCCCTTTTCCACCACAAATATACAATCCCAGAGACTGCGAATTGGGATTGATCGAACGTTTCAAAGCTCCCATCACGGAAGTGGTAATTCCCGAAGAATGCCAGTCCATCCCCATTACTGCACCGAAGCTCTGGAACCAGAACGGATCTGCCAGCCGGCGGAGCACTTCGTCCTTACCGTAATCCATCAAAATCACTTCCACAATAGAAAGCCCGAGCACCGACATGCGTTCGTACAGCCACGGCGGTACTTTGCCATAGTGAAGCGGTAAATCTGCAGTTCCGGAACGTTTCATCCGGTAAAGGTAAGGGGAATCTTTGTATTTTTTATTGCTTTGAATCAGCATGTCGCGTTCAAAACTTTTTTATTAACAAATATGTATCTTATAATTAAACGGAGCTCCCGGAAACTGTATTAAAGTTTTTAGCACATAAGAAATCAGGAAGAGGCTATTATTGAAAACAGGAAGAACACATGAGAATAAAAATCGAAGATTTTTAATAGGTACAATCATCTGTGAAAATCTGCGTCAATCTGTGGTATAAAATTAACCAGGATCCCGGTGACTGAGCGGAGCCGAAGCCACGCAATCAGCCGTGCGATCCGTAGTTTAAAATCTAACTCTAATTATTAAATACAAAGCGTAAAAAAGCCCTGCAAAATTATTTACAGGGCTCCTAACTTTTATTATTGAATTATCTTACAGCAGATAATGCCGCTTCGTAATTAGGCTGGTCTGCAATTTCGGAAACCTGCTGCGTGTACACCACTTTGTTGTTTTCATCCGCTACGATCACCGCACGGCTAAGAAGTCCTTTAAATACGGAATCCGCGATGGTCACTTCATAATCGTCTCCGAAGCTGCCTCTGAAATCCGAAAGCGTCTCTACGTTATCCAGCCCTTCAGCTGCACAGAATCTTCCCAATGCAAATGGAAGATCTTTAGAAACATTGATGACCACCGTATTGTCCAAAGCAGATGCTTTTTCGTTAAACTCTCTTGCAGAAGCTGCACACACCGGGGTATCAACACTCGGGAAAATATTGAAAATTTTCTTTTTGCCTTCAAAATTTTCAAGCGTCTTTACATTCAGTCCGGAATCAACCAGCGCAAAATCCCTGATGGTTGTACCTACTGCCGGAAGCGTTCCTATGGTATGTACTTCATTTCCTTTTAAAGTGATTGTCGTTGCCATAAATTTATTTTTTTAATGTTTCAAATTTAGTTAAAATATAAAAGATAATTTCATATTTCTCAACTTATATAACCAGACACAATGGGATTTATTTAATAATTAACATTGCTCATTAAACTTAAGAATAAATTAAACCATTGTCAATTAATCCTGACTTAAAACAACAAAATTTAAAACAAAAAATCTTTTTCTTAAAAGGAAATTATCTATATTCGCAGACCTAAAAAAATTGTTTAACCATGAAAAAGAAAATTACTTTGCTTTTGTTCGGGGTTCCTTTCTTCGGATTTGCACAGTCAGCGATCGGGAGCATCAATTCCGGGGCGGTTTCTGCAAACGGCTTTAGCCATTCGGTGGGAGAAATTTATGTAATCCCTACAGATCCCGATCAGACGAGTTCCGGTACGATGGGAATGTTTTACCAGTCCGTTCTTCAGGTGTTGGGCGTTTCCGAACTTGAGAAGGACAACGTTAAGATCTATCCGAATCCAACCGCTGATTTTATTTACGTTAAATTAAGCTCAAAATCCAAGATTGAAGGCGCTGAAATCTATGACCTGTCCGGAAAACTGGTTCTCAGAACCAAACTGGAATCCGAACAGCTGGACCTAAGATCGCTCCCGCAGGGCGTTTATATGATCGTCTTCAAAAATTCCGACCTCAAACCCATTAAAATTATCAAAAAACCTTAAAAAACTAATTACATGAAAAAATTATACGCTACGATCGGATTATTCCTTGCTTCTTTAGTGAGCGCGCAGGTGCCACAGGCTTTCAGCTACCAGACCATTGCTTTCAATGCTGCCGGAGCGCCGATTGCCAACGGAAATGTATCTTTCAGAATCAGCATTCTGGATAACTCTGCAACAGGAACCGTTTTATATACCGAAACACAAACCAAAACCACCAATGCCAAAGGATTGGTGAATTTAAATATTGGCCAGGGAACCGCTGCTACCGGAAACTTCGGGGGCATCAACTGGGGAACCAATACCAAATTCGTTAAAGTCGAAATGGATCCGGCAGGAGGTTCCAATTATACCAATGTTGGGGTGAATCAACTGATGAGTGTGCCTTACTCACAGGTGAGTAAGACGGTGGTGACCGGCGCAGGACAGGGAATTACTCTTACCGCCCCAAATGGGACGGCCTATACTTTGGGCGTTGATAATTCAGGAGCTTTAAGCTTGCCAACGACTTCAGGATCCGGCAGTTCAATTCCGGTTAATTTATATTTTTACGGTTCTTATAATAATTTCAATGCCAGCGGAGCAGAATTACTGAGAAATATTTCAGGGAATATAAAAATGGGTTATAAATATCTCCCTGCTAATACACAATTCAAATTTATTGCAGCACAGAATTCATCTGCACAGGTATATGGATCAGGAACTCAAAGTACGGTGATAGCTAACGGAGCCAATCTGAATATTTCTTCTAACGGATTTTACAGAATTCATGTTGCTGATTATGGGACATCTGTTAATGTATTTACTGTAAATATTAATCCATCTATCAATTTAAATTATAGCGGTAACAGTAGCAGTAATCTTCCACAAATCTCTGCTACAATGTATAATGCATCAACCAATAAATTTACAATCAATTTAACTGGTGTAACTTCTGCAAATTTTTCAGGATTTAAAATAGACTTACCTAGTGGTAATAGTAGTAACAACTATCCGGAAACATTAGGTGATAACTTAAGTGATGCCAGTTTTGATATAGATGGAGCTAACATTATGATACCAAATTTAACTTCTACTCCAAAAAATTTCAAGATTGAGTTTAGTATTAATTTTGATGCATCCGGGACGTATACGATTACCCAGATCTAAATCTAAGAGGCACCCGCCTCTTTTTTTATGCAAAATATCCAAATAAACAATCATAATCACTAAATTTGTGTGTCTTAAAAAAATCAAATAATAAATAACAGTATAATGTCAGACAAATCAAAAATCTATTACACCCTTACGGATGAAGCTCCAATGTTGGCTACGCACTCGTTTTTACCGATTGTAAAAGCTTTTACCAAATCAGCAGACATTGAGATCGCGGTTCCGGATATTTCTTTGGCCGGAAGGATTCTTGCTAATTTCCCGGAATTTTTGAAAGACAATCAGAAAATCGGTGATGCTTTGGCTGAACTGGGGCAACTGGCCACTCAACCTGACGCAAATATTATCAAATTACCTAATATTTCGGCATCTGCTCCCCAATTGGATGCAGCGATTGCCGAATTGCAGGCGAAAGGATTTGCCGTTCCAGATTACCCGGCAGAACCTAAAAGTGAAGATGAAAAGCTGATCAAAGCCAAATACGCCAAAGTATTGGGAAGCGCCGTAAATCCGGTGTTAAGAGAAGGGAATTCTGACAGACGTGCTCCAAAAGCCGTTAAAAACTATGCCAAAGCAAACCCTCACCGCATGGGCGACTGGGCAGCTGACAGCAAAACTGACGTAGCACACATGGAAAGCGGGGACTTCTACGGAACCGAAACTTCCATGACGTTGGAGAACGCTGCAAAATACAAGATCGTTTTCAAAGGAAACGACGGTACCGAAAGCTTGCTGAAAGATTTCGCCGGCCTTCAGGCAGGAGAAGTAATCGATTCTTCGGTATTGAATTTAAATGCCTTGAAAGCTTTTGTCCAACAAGCAATCGACGAAGCAAAAAACAGAAACGTTCTTCTTTCCGCTCACCTGAAAGCGACGATGATGAAAATCTCCGATCCTATTATCTTCGGGGCGATCGTAGAAACATTCTTCAAAGAGGTTTTTGCCAAGTATGCAGAGACTTTTAAATCTCTGGACATCAACCCGAATAACGGACTGGCCGACCTTTTTGAAAAAATCAGAGGAAACGAGCAGGAAGCAAATATCAAAGGGGATATCGAAGCTTCTTTGGTGAATGGGCCGAGAGTGGCGATGGTGAACTCCGACAAAGGCATTACCAATTTCCACGTTCCTTCCGATATCATTGTTGATGCATCAATGGCCGCCCTGGTAAGAGGCGGAGGAAAAATGTGGAACGCGGAAGGAAAAGAGGAAGACACGGTTTGTATCATCCCGGACCGTTCTTATGCAGGTTTCTATCAGTCGGTGATCGATGATATGAAAGCACATGGAAAGCTGGATCCTACGACGATGGGTTCTGTGCCGAATGTCGGTTTAATGGCTCAGAAAGCGGAGGAATACGGTTCTCACGACAAGACCTTCCAGGCTTCTGCTGAAGGAACGATTGAAGTTCAGGACGAAAACGGAAATGTTCTTCTTTCCCAGAAAGTAGAAAAAGGAGACATCTTCAGAATGTGCCAGACCAAAGATGCACCGATTCAGGACTGGGTGAAATTAGCGATAAACCGTTCAAGACTATCCGATACACCGGCTATTTTCTGGCTGGATAAAGGAAGAGCCCACGACAGGGAGATCATCAAAAAAGTTGAAAAATATTTAGCGGATCATGACACGACAGGATTGGATATTAAAATCCTTGACGTAAAAGATGCCATGACCGAAACGCTGAGAAGAGCAAGAGAAGGAAAAGATACGATTTCCGTTTCCGGAAACGTACTGAGAGATTACCTGACCGACCTTTTCCCGATCCTTGAGCTGGGAACTTCAGCAAAAATGCTTTCGATCGTTCCATTAATGAACGGAGGCGGTTTGTTTGAAACCGGTGCGGGAGGTTCTGCTCCGAAACACGTTGAGCAGTTCATCGAAGAAGGCTATTTGAGATGGGATTCTTTAGGGGAATTCCTGGCTTTACAGGCTTCCCTGGAACACCTGGCACAAACCCAGAACAATACAAAAGCTCAGGTTCTGGCCGATGCTTTGGACGAAGCCAACGCTAAATTCCTGGCAACCGATAAATCTCCGGCAAGAAAAGTCGGACAGATCGACAACAGAGGTTCCCACTTCTATCTGGCGATGTATTGGGCAGAAGCTCTGGCTAACCAGACCGCTGATGCGGAACTGGCGGCTCAGTTTGCTCCGGTTGCCCAGGCTATGCAGGAAAACGAAGAGGTCATCAATGCCGAACTGATCGGCGCGCAGGGTAAACCTCAGGAAATCAACGGCTACTTTAAGCCAGATACGTATAAAACGTATGAAGCCATGAGACCAAGTACTGTTTTAAACGAAATCATCGACGGAATCTAGTTTCCTGTTCTTGTTATAAATAGAAGCTCCTTTTTAAGGGGCTTTTTTGTTTGTTTCGGCAAAGTGCTTTTATTTGAAATGTCTTTATTAAATTTTAAATGAGCAGCTTACTCATTATCATTCTAGCAGCCAATTACACATTCTGTTTTGTCGTTCCTTCAGGGAATCCAATATAGTTTAACAATAAGTCCGGAATCCGCGTCTGGATTCTTATGAACCGCAGAGGTTTCCCGTATATGATGATTTGGCTTCGACTCCGCTCAGCCACCAAATTACAACATAGAGTTTATCATTAATTGAGTTGAATCTACAATTTCCCAAACAAACCCAAACATAATATGGGAAATTCAGCCCGGATGAGAAATAACAATTCCGTATGTAAAGTAAAATCCGATTCCATCCGTCTTCATAAAAACAGATATCAACTTTTCAATTACTTATGCAATAAATCCTCCCGTCATAGGAGGATTTATTATTGAAAATGATATAGAAAATTTAAATAATCAAAGTTGAAATACAGGCTGAAGATAAATCATCATACTAAACATGGGCCTTTCTCCATTTAATCATGGTTAGGATAAACAGTCCTAACAATCCCAGCACGAAGTATCCTTCCGCCACCTGCAGCTGGATTTGGGGCCGGATTACCGCTACAATACCGTAGCTTAGGGCAGAAGTAATGATAAAGGCAACCCCACCCGTAAGACCGCCGGCAATTCCGGCAGAATTCGGGAATCTACCGATGCAGTACGAGAAATAATTATTGAAAATAAATCCGGCCGTAACATGAATTAAGAAGGCAAAGGCCACCAGGCTGTAAATATTGTTGGAAAAATAAGACGCAATGAACATAACAATAATTAAAAACAGCTGGATAAAATTGGCATTGCGGATTTTCGGCAGAAAAGCTTTATTAATTAATGCTTTTCCTAAAAAACCGCCCGTCATCCAGGCAAACCCGAGGATCAGGGAAACATAGCCCGCCACGACTTCGGAATACCCCATCTTGTGCTCAATGATAAAAGATCCGCACAGGTTGAAAAACATAATCATCGAATAGCTCAGTCCGCACATGATCATCCCGTAGAAAAAATCTTTGGCTTTGAACATAGAATTATACTCTTTGAGGAGGAATTCAAAGTGAAACGGATTGCGTTTCTTCAATGTTTCGCCTGAAAATACAAACTCCAAAATCAAAAGCAACAGGCTGTAGCCGGCCAGCATATAAAAATTCGACTGCCATCCGAAGCTTTTCTGAAGGTATCCTCCGATAAAAGGTGCAATAATAGGTCCTACCGACCAGACGATCGTCATGATGCTCAGGTAATGCTTACGCTCCTCCCCTTCATAGACATCCACGAAAAAAGCCCTTTTGGCGACCACGGCAAAGCCCGATAAAACACCCTGCAATATCCGCATTGCGTAGATCACAAAAATATTCTGGGTTGTTGCCGTAATCAGGAAAGAAGCCACGAACAAAGCCAGTGAAACCATCGAAATCCGGTACCTTCCGAATGAATCCACAATGCTTCCCGCAAAAAACTGCGTCAGTCCATAGCTGATTAAAAATATGGATAATGTAAGCTGGATGTTGCTTTCCGGCTGATGGAGTTCCGTGGCCATGCTCGGCATGGAAGGCAGGTAGATGTCCGTCGCAAGCCCGGACATCGGAATTACGGCAAAGGCCAGGATTGTCGCAATAAATTTATTTTTTTCTTTAAGTGTAACCATTGCTGTTGCTGAAAATTTTTATGGGAACTTCTAATCCCGGAAAAAGATCCGGGAACAGGTAAAATATTGTTTTAATTGTTAACCAACCGCATGGAACCCTCGCTGTATCTTTCTCCTACATTCGGGTATTTTTTCAGGATGGCATCGATGGTTTCCAGATCGGATGAGGAAAGTCCGATGTCTGCAGCCGCAATATTCTCTTCCAGATACTGGATGCGCTTGGTTCCGGGAATCGGAATAATGTCTTCACCCTGATTCAGCACCCAGGCCAAGGCAAGCTGTGTTCCTTTTATACCCTTGGAAGCAGCAAATTCATTGATTTCTTTTGCTAAATTCCGGTTGTTTTCGAGATATGCTTCCTGGTAGCGTGGCAGCGACTTTCTGAAATCTTCATCCCCGAAATTCTGGGCTTCATTGATATTGGAAAATAATCCTCTTGCCAATGGGGAATAAGGAACCAGCGTAATCCCTAATTCCCTGACGGTCGGTAAAATCTGCTGTTCGACATCTCTTGTCAGTAAAGAATATTCTGACTGTAATGCGGTAATCGGATGGATTTCGTTTGCCTTGCGGATAGATTCTGCGGAGGCTTCGGACAATCCCAGATATTTTACTTTTCCGGCCTGTACCAGGTCTGCCATTGCACCGACCGTTTCTTCAACCGGAATGTCGGGATCTATCCGATGCGCGTAATACAGGTCGATCTCATCAATGTTAAGCCGTTGCAGACTGAAGTCGACTGCCTTTTTGATCCATTCCGGCGACCCGTCAAAATAGGTTCCCGGAGCCCCGCTGTGCCCGGCTCTTCCGTCCTTGAACCTGAACCCGAATTTGGTGGCGATAAAGATTTTGTCGCGGTTCGGAACCAGTACCTTTGAAATCAGCTTTTCGTTTTCTCCGTTGGCGTACATGTCCGCCGTATCCCAGAAATTAATACCCAGATCCAGGGCTTTATGCAGGGTTTTGGTACTCTCCTGCTCGTCGGCAGGCCCATATGCAAAACTCATCCCCATACAGCCTAATCCGATGGCTGATAATTGTTTTCCTGTGTTTCCTAATGTTCTGAATTTCATAATCGCTTGTGATTTTAAATTGATGGTACAAAATTAGAACAGCCATCCATCAGTTTCAATATAGAATTCAAACAAAGAATTATAAAATTCAAACAACCGCCATTCTTACGGCATTAGGCGTCATTCCGGTCTGTTTTTTAAAATAATTGGTAAAATAAGCCGGCTCTTCGAAGCCCAGTCCGTAAGCAATTTCGGAAACGCTCCAGTCGGTATGCTTCAGCAATGCACGGGCTTCGTGAATAATCCTTGCCGCAATCTGCTGGCTGGTGGTTTTCCCGGTGATTTCTTTCACGGAACGGTTCAGCGAATTTACGTGAATCGAAAGATTTTCTGCATAATCCACAGGGCTTTTTAATTTTAAAAACCGCTCCGGGCTGTCAATCGGGAATTGTCTTTCCAGCAATTCCATGAATAAAGAGGCGATTCTCTGTGAAGCATTCTGATAAGGCTCAAAGCTTTCCGCAGGATGCATTTTCATTGTTTCGTGGATCAGCAGGTGAAGATATGCCCGGAGCATATCGTATTTATGCAGGTAATCCGACTGAATTTCGGTCATCATTTTCATAAAAATCTCAGAAACGGTTTTCTGCTGTTCTTCAGTAATAAAGAAAACCGGTGTTCCGCCGATTTTAAAAAGCTGTGAATCCTGAAGATTGCCCGGGCGGCTGCCTTCATACACGAACTGATCGGTAAAAAGACAGAAAAACCCTTTCTGATCGCTGTTCTCCGCTTCCCATGAATACGGTACAACGGGATTGGAGAACAGCAGCGCAGGCTGGTCTACATAAATCCATTTATCTGCATAGTGCAGCTTTCCTTTCCCGATAATCAGCGAAATTTTATAATAATCCCTCCTGCTGTACGGCGTAACGAGCGAACAGCTTTCCCGGGAAAAAACATTGAAATGCCCGACACCCGGCGTTTTGATACACTCCAGGCCGACACGCCGGTAAAAACCTTTTACTGTTTCATTGGATTCCATCATCCAAAATTATAAAATTCAAACAGAATAAAATATAAATCCTTTAAAAAATTAAAATAAAAACGGCTGATCTTACGACCAGCCGCTACTAATTTGCACTAATATCAAATATTTCTTTTAATGATGTCCGTTTCCGTGTTTTCCTTTATGCATCTTCATTTTTTTATCCATGTGCTTATAACGTTTGTCATTATTCTTATTGCGGTTATATACGGCCACCGGGTTCCGGCCTTTGTAATACTTGTTTTTGAACTTCATGTATTTTTCCCGGCCCATGATTCTTTCCAGCTCACCGTAACGGTCGGTTCTCCAACGATCCGGGTTATTGTTATAAGTCCTGTCCCAGGTATTGTAATCCCGGTAGCGGTCATTCAAAGCATAAATCTGGTTAGCCTGGGTGGCGGATAAAACCAGATCCGAAACCACACTTTGCCAGTTGACATCGGTAATACTTCTTTGGTAATCACTGTAATAGTCGGTCTGTGCATTCGACAATCCGAATGTTCCGATCAGCATTGCTGCTATTATTAACTTTTTCATAATCATCAAATTTAAATACCTTAGTATTTTCAATTAAAATGCCATATTATTCTAAATATTTTAAATTTCTGTTAAAATATGTGAAATCTCAGCCATCTGCAGTAAATTTCAGCAAAAATAACATTCATCTACAGTCTTTGAGTTTTTCTGAGGGTTAAAAATATTTTTCGACTATTAACTATCATTCTGTGTCTAATGTATAAGAAATACATCCGCTTGTTAAAATATATGCGAAAACTGTAAAGTTTTCATTTTTAATTTGTAATTTTAAAAAAGCTTCAGATCGTTTTTTTTAATCAACAAAATCTCAATAATATGGAAAATATAAAATTTGAAATAGCTCCGTATCAGGATGAACTGCAGATATTGATTGATGATAAAAAAGCGGGTTATATGTCCGTCAAAATAGACGGAAGATTATTAGCCGTTTATTATACCAAACTCGATGAACAACATGAAGGAAAGGGCTATGCCAAGATGCTTCTGGATGAGCTGGTACGGTATGCCGAGGAAAAAGATATGATGATCGATCCCGAATGCGATTTCGTAAGACAGCAGTTTGAGAATCATCCCGCACGCTACAGAGATATCTGGCACGCCTGAATTAATCTTCCCACCAGGCTTTAAAGGCATGATTGGCTTCGGATAAATCTAACTGTTCACCGATCATCGGGGTGAGAACGGTAAGATTTTCTGCTTTGCCGAGAGTTGTGACTTTCTGCAGCGGCTCATTCCAGGCATGAAGGGCCAGGGCGAATTTGGAAGAGTGAACCGGAATGATATTTTTGGCATTTACATCGATGCTCGCCTGAATCACATCTTCCGGCAGGGCGTGAATGTATTTCCACGCTTCATTGTACTGTCCGTTTTCAATAATCGCATAATCAAACGGACCGTATTTTTCGCCGATCATTTTGAAATGGGTATCGTAACCGCTGTCGCCGCCTAAAAACAGTCTCCTGGTCGGGGTTTCCAGGACATAAGAAGTCCAGAGTGTTCCGTTTCTTTTCACTTTCCGCCCCGAAAAATGCCGGGCCGGCGTAAAGATGATTCTGAGATTGTTTTTTAAGCCTGCTTCACCGCCCCAGTCTTCTTCGATCAGCTGTTCCGGCCGGTAGCCCCATCTTTCCAGATGTGCCCCGACCCCCAAAGGCAGGATGACTTTTGAAACTTTATCTCTGATCGCTTTTACCGTAGGATAATCCAGATGGTCGTAATGATCGTGGGTAATCACCAGATAATCCAGTGCAGGAATATCTTCCGGCTTAAAAATATCGGCTCCGGTAAAGGCTTTGTTGAAAAATTTAAACGGCGAGCCGTAAGCACTTAAAACCGGATCAATCAGAAACGAGACTCCATCCGTCTGAATATAATAGGAAGAATGCCCCAGCCAGACAAAGATATCCTGATCTTTAGGAAGGGATTTCAGATCGGTATGAATGGACGGAACATTTTTCAACGGTTTCAGCAGCGGATTTTTCTTTGTGAAAAAGAAATCGTACATCACCTTAGGCATGGAATATCCTTCGGCCAAAGAAGGCGTATCGCTGAGATTCTGAAACTGATGATTTTTATAATGTCCGGATTGCTGCATTCTCTTCAGCCGCTCTCCTTTTGCCTCCGAACCGAAAACTTCCTGTCCGGTGATAACAAAATAGAGAATAATGACTGAAACAAGGACTGCGATGATTATATATATCATTTTTAATATTGTAATGAATGAATTTATATTCTTGTGACGGTTCAGAAAAGGAATACCTTTATTTCTGATAAAAATTTTTCCCCCGATTTTACAAATTTATCCGGAACCGTATTCATTAATTGCTGTAAACTATTAAATTAGCTTTCAAAAAAAATTCAAAGTGCATTTAAAAAATTATTTTATTATCCTTGTCTTTGCCATGACCTCCTGTGTTTCGGTAAAGAAATATAATGAGCAGCAAAAAGTATGCATTCCTCCTGAAAAGCTGAAGGCGGACGTGGATTTTGCCTATTCCAGACTGAAGGAAACCCATCCTCAGCTGTATTGGTATATTTCAGAAAAGGATCTTGATTATAAATTTGACAGCCTTAAGCAGACTCTTACCGAACCCCTTACCCCGCTTCAGTTTTACTTTAAGCTGCAGCCGGTGATTGCAGATATCCGCGAGGGCCATCTGGCTCTGAGAATTCCTTCAAAGCGGATCAGCAAGAAAGAAATCAGGAACCTGGAAAACAAAAAAGGGATGTTCAGCCGTTTCGGATATTATGTGAAAGGCGACCGGCTTTACATCACAGAAAATAAAGATTCCATCCAGAATATACAGCCCGGAACCGAAATCCTGTCCATCGATCATGTTCCCGTTTCAGACTACATCAGAAAATACAGGAAGCTGATCAGCAGCGACGGTTTCAATACGACTTTTCATCCGTATTACCTGAAAGACGTATTCTTCGGTTATTATGTAGCGGAAAAAGGCTATGAAGACCGCGCTACACTGGAAACGATTTATAAAGGGCAGAAAAAGACCTACGAACTGACGCGGGAATCGAAATCCGAAGATGATCTCAAAAAAGAAAAAGAAAACGGAAAAAGAACCGAAGAGAAAAAAATAAACGATTATATTGCTTTCAGTGATTCCTACAACAGGAACTTTAAATTTCTGGACCGGGACAGTACAACTGCCTACATTAAGGTGAAAAGTTTTTCAAGTGATTATTCGGCTAAGTTTTACAAGGAAACTTTCGGGAAAATCAGAAAAGCAGGCTCGTCATATCTCATTATCGACATCCGGAATAATTACGGCGGTTCCCTGCAGGAGATTAACAACCTGTATTCTTACCTCAGTCCGGAACCTTATACGCTGATTAAACCTTCACAGGTGACTTCAGCAATATCGCCCCTGAAAACAAATTATTTCAGGAAGACGGGCTTCTTACCGTATGTTCTGAAGACCCTTGCCTATCCTGCCTTTTTCTTTGGACAGACTTTCAGCACTTATAAGAAAGACGGCCGGTTTTATTATAAAAACAAAGCCGACAAGCTATCAAAGCCCAACACAGATGTTTTTACGGGAAAAGTTTTTGTGCTGATCAACGGCAGCAGCTTTTCGGCCTCCTCGATCCTGACGGCCAAAATGAAAAATGATAAACGGGCGGTTCTTGTAGGTGAAGAAACCGGTGGAGCAAATGACGGAACAGTAGCCGGATTTTATTCCTATCAGACCCTCCCGAATTCAAAAATCGACCTGCCGATCGGCGTTCTTCTGGTACAGCCCAATATTGATTTTACCGGTACTCAAAGAGGGGTCGTGCCGGATGTAAAAATCTCTGAAACGCTGCAGGATATCCTGGATAAAAAAGACCCCGAAATGGATTGGGTGATGAAGGAAATTGAAAATGAAAAAACCGGAAAACAGCAGCACTGATTATATGGGCAGAAAATTTTTCAGATTTTTCAAAATCTTTGTTGCTTTCCTTCTGTTATGGTTTACCGCTCACTCCATGTACCTTATTGCAGACGGTATTTCCGATGAAGGCAAGAATGCGGATCTTGCCGTTATCTTAGGAAATAAAGTAAATGAAGACGGCACTTTATCGACGAGACTGGAAAAACCGCTGGAAAGCGGCATTCAGCTTTATAAAAGCCACCGTGTCCGGAAGATCCTGGTAAGCGGCGGACTGGGAAAAGAAGGCTTTTATGAAGGCGATAAAATGAAAGAATTCCTGGTTTCAAAAGGCATTCCCGATTCAGATATTATCATTGACAACAAAGGCGACAATACCCGGAAAACGGCTGAAAATACTTTGGAATTA
Source organism: Chryseobacterium sp. SN22 (assembly GCF_008329705.1). Classification (GTDB taxonomy): domain Bacteria; phylum Bacteroidota; class Bacteroidia; order Flavobacteriales; family Weeksellaceae; genus Chryseobacterium. The sequence continues at coordinate 51,033 of NZ_VTSX01000012.1, forward strand.
AGATCTAAATATCATTTCCACAGCCTGATTGCCGTTTCCCAGTATTTTCATGTGACACGGACTAAAAAACTCTTCAGGGATAAAGGATTTCAGGAGGTAAGTTAAGTAAGCCCGGATTATTTTGAATGGAGAGACCTGTATGCTTTGGTCAGGGAATTTCCGGCTTATTATATACAGTAAGTATTCGGCGGGCCTTTGGCCCGCCGAATACTTACTGATTCAGCGCTTTAACAAGATGTTCAATCTGCTGAATGTATTTTCCATAAAACACCCGGAACCACCATCTGCAGATCACCAGCAGCAGAGGCATCGTCATAACCAGCGTCAGGATAAGGACAAATGCAATCTGAAAATCGGAAAGCGGTACCGGACGGGGGATGAATTCCAGCACAATAATCAGTTCACAGACCAGGAACGGGACAAAGGATAGATAAAAAGAAAAGTAATACTGCTTATTCAGATCAAACTGGTGCAGTAGATCCTTTAATCCGTCCAAGGTTTTCATTGCCGGATCTCCCATATTCCGGTACAGTTTGAAGAACTGGTTGTAGAAGAAAAAAGTAACGAAGACCATCGAACCAATAAGGATCGAGAGGTAAAATTTAAACTTAAAACTTCCTTCATACAAAGCAATTAACGCAAAAACAAAAACAAAAAAGCCTATTGTAGACCATAATTCGATCCGCATGTTCTTCCGGAGCTTCTCCAACGGAAGATTGATTTTATTTTTCTGTTCGATGCTGATTTCCGGTGTTCCCTCAAAGGAATCGTCCTCATTCCAGGCATTCTTCAGTTCGTCTATATTCATGATAAATAATTTAAAAGTTAGTATTATGGTTTTTGTAAGATATCTTTCAGTTTATTTTTGGCACGGTTCATTTTTACCCGCACGTTTCCTTCGGAAATACCCATCTGTTCGGCGATTTCCTTTCCGGAGAAATCTTCCAAGTAGTAGAAAATAAAAGCTTTATCAATGGGATTCAGCTGATGGATGGCTTTGTACATGGCATTCAGCTTTTCTTCCTTTTCATGATCGGGTTCTTCCTGAACGATTTTATAATTGGTAAAATCTTCGTTCCCGATAAAGCTCCTCCTTTTTTCATTTTTCAGGAAAATGATCGCCGTGTTGAGGGCAATCCGGTACAGCCAGGTCGAAAATTCACTTTCGCCTTTGAATCTGGGATAAGACTTCCATACCTGATAAGTGATCTCCTGAAAAAGATCGTCACGGTCGTCCTTGTCGTCCATGTACATTTTAGAAATCTTGAAAATGATTCCTTTATGCTTTTCGATCTTTTGTAAAAATTCCTGTTCTGTTGAAGCCATGATTTGTACTCTCTGTAGAGTTAGTTGCTTACTGAAAAAAATGTTACACGTTTTTTTGAAAAATAATATTTTTTTCAGGAACTATTTGAATTTAATGTGAATTAAAAGAGAATCAGGGCTGACGGGCTGGGAGAAGGAAGCCGGATGCTGGAGGTTCCAGTAAGTATCAGAATCAACCAGGTTAACCATCAAACGGTAATTTTTACCGGCTGCTGAAAAATTATTGTTACATGGGCAGATTAGACAAACTAATGACGAGGTTTAAATTTTAGTCGGTTTTGAAAACTAAATTTAACATGAATCCGATAATATTTATTCATTCTTCAGGGGCTTAAAGCAAACAGGGAAATAAAAATGATTAGGAATCTTAATAAAGTTTTCCTTTGTTCAATACAAAAAAATTGCTTTAATATTCAATACTTTTAGAAGTTTTGATGGGAAGGACTTCCAGCCTCCGGCTTCCCCCCTGCTGCCTTTCAATCTGGTTTCTGCTTCGAGTTCACGTTAAATTTAATCATGAAGCAGAATTAAGTTTCATAAAGGCTGTCTCAAAAATGATGTTGGTTTATTTTCTTCAGCTACCATATTATGGCTCAATATTTGAAATCCATGTTGTACACCAAAAATATCACTATGCCTTACATTACAAAACAGGACGACCGGAACGTCCAGCTTTACTACGAAGATTTCGGATCAGGACAGCCCATTATTCTTATTCACGGATGGCCGCTCAGCGGAAAGTCATGGGAGATGCAGATTCCTGTATTATTAAATTTAGGTTACCGCGTTATTACCTATGACCGAAAAGGCTTCGGAAAATCGTCCCCTACTGTGGATGGATATGATTATGACGGACTGACAAAAGACCTTCACGAATTGATTTCCCAATTGGATCTGAAAAACGTGATCCTGTTCGGTTTCTCTATGGGAGGAGGGGAAGTAGTACGTTATCTTACGAATTACGGATCTGAAAATGTAGATAAGATCGCTCTGATTTCATCGATCATTCCTGTTGTTAAGCAGAAAGAAGATAATCCTGACGGCGTTCCGCAGGAAAAACTGGATGAAATCCTGAATTCTCTGAAAACGGATCGAATCACCTTCCTTGAATCTTTCCATAAAGATTTTTATAATTATGGGATGCTGTCTAAGCCGGTAAGCCAGAAACAGCTGGATTACGATTGGGCCATTGCTTCCTTTGCCAACCCGATTGCCACCATTAAGTGTGCGGAAAGCTGGGCCAATACCGATTTCCGTCCTGAACTTCCGAACGTTAATGTGCGAACGCTTATCGTTCATGGGGATTCCGACAATGTCGTTCCTATTGATACGGCAGGAAAACAGGCAGCACAGGGAATTGCCGACAACGAATTTTTTATTATTGATGGTGCACCGCATGGCCTTAACGTAACGCATGCCGATGAGCTGAACAGTATTATCAGCAGGTTCCTGACGCAAAAGTAACTTTTCCACCAATATATGTCTTTTTGATTTTTACCAATCAAAAATCCGCAGCCTCAGTGAGGTTGCGGATTTTATTTTTGGCTTTCTCCACAGATTCCGGAACCTTCATCAGATCTTTCCCGAATGACGCAGATTTTACAGAGATCCCGGTGGCTTCGAGTAACTTCAGCCACCGGGATGGTTATTACTATAAACGTCCGGCCAAAAATCTCAGATTTTTGAAAACTTTTGTGCACTTGTGCAGATTCCAGCATTTAGCTTTTTATGCAGTATCAATATTTTTTGATCCTTTTGTGGTAAAATCTCCCACCGATTTTCACACTTTAAAACCAATGGCTTCGAGTGCCTCAGCCACCGGTGTGCAGGACTTTTCAGAACATAACAGTACATAAAGATCTCTGATTTTTTAATCTGATGTGATCTGAAATATGCGCAAAACCTACTCTTTAAATTTCATGTGACTCATGTGTTACAATCCGCTCAATTCCTAAGCTTTATAAATTTTAAAAAATATAATCGGTGCTCAGGAAATTGGAATCGTGATCCCGTACAATTGTATTAAGGAGGTTTTTATTGGAATCCGTTATTTTTGCGGCGACCAGGGATCTGATGGAGAATGACCGGAGCGCATCAAAAACGGAAAGTGTTCCTTCCGCACTGTCTTTTCTTCCGGTAAAAGGGAATACATCCGGGCCGCGCTGTGCCTGGCAGTTGATGTTGACGCGGCTCACCAGATTCACAAACGGATCGATCAGTTTTGAAACTTCCATTGCGTCTTCACTGAAAATACTCACCTGCATTCCGTGGGAAGCATGCACCTGGTAATCGATCGGCTCTTCGATATCTTCAAAAGGAACCACCGGAATCACCGGACCGAACTGTTCTTCATGGTAAAGCTTCATATCGCTGTTTACCGGATAAACGACTGCCGGGAAAACAAAAGATTCTTCGGTGAAACCGCCGTGCTCATTCAAAACTTTCGCGCCTTTGGCCAATGCATCCTCAATACATTCTTTAAGATAAGGCGGCTTGTTGACTTCCGGAAGCGGCGTAATCTTGACATCCTTTTCCCATGGAAGCCCGGGTTTCAGGGCAGAAACCGCAGCCGTCAGTTTCTGTGTAAATTCTTCGGCAATCTCTTTCTGAACGAAAATCAGCTTCAGTGCCGTACATCTTTGTCCGTTAAAGGAAAGTGCGCCTAAAATACATTCGCTTACGGCCACATCAAGATTGGCATGTTTGGTCACGATGGCCGCATTTTTTGCATCCAAACTTAAGATGGCCCTCAGACGGTTAACTTTCGGATGCAGTTTTTTAAGACCGTTGGCTACTTTACTCGAACCGATGAAGGCTAAGACATTCACTTTCCCGCTTTCCATAATCGGGGTGATGATTTCCGAGCCTTTTCCATACAGCGTGTTAACCGTTCCGGCAGGAAATGCTTCCTTGAATGCTTTCAGTAAAGGATAGTGGGCTAAAACTCCATGCTTCGGAAGCTTAAACAGGATGGTATTTCCCATGATCAGTGCAGGAATCAACGTGGTAAAGATTTCGTTTAGCGGATAATTGAAAGGACCCATGCTGAGCACGACGCCAAGCGGTGCCCTTCTGATCTGGGCAATGGTTCCTTCCGCCTGCTGGAAACGGGACGATTCCCGGTCCAGGTCTTTCAGTGCATCAATGGTCTGATTGATATAATCTACGGTCCTGTCGAATTCTTTGGTGGAATCAGCCAGTGTTTTTCCGATTTCCCACATCAGCAGTTTAATCACCAGATCCCGCTGCTGGATCATGACATACACAAACTTCTGCATACATTTGATCCTTCCTTCTACCGACATCGTCGGCCATGCTCCCAACCCGTTGTCATACGCTTTTACGCAGGCATCAAGCACCTTCATCGCTTCATCAGGCCCGATATCCGGAATGCTTCCCAGTAATTTTCTTTCCAGGCCGTTTTCCGTACGGATGCAGACCGGTGAATAAACTTCCTGTACGTTGCCGTTCCACGCTACCAGTTCACCGTTCAGTAGATATTCCCGCTGGTGGATTTCGGGAACTTTGTATTCTTCGGGAATGTCGTTTTCGGATTTGAATATTTCTTGAAAAGAATGGTTGTTTTCTGAGTTCATAATTTTTTACTTTTAATAGTCTGACTGGATTTGAATATTAAAGGTAATCCTAAATTCTGACTTTAAAAAGTACGGCGTCATAGATTTGTTCTATTTAAAAAAAGTTTAACATGACGGAACCGGAAAAACAATAATTTTGCTTAAAAATAATTTATGTATTCAAAATTCGCTTTCGGCGTTCTTCTACTTCTTTCGGCATTTGTTTTTGCCCAGAATTCTAAAGCGGCCAATACGGTGATGGCCGGTGGGAAACCGGTCCATACGTATGCCCAATTGCCGGCGGTAAACAAACAGGCTCCTGCGTTTACCCTGACGGACGTGGCCATGAAAGACCAGACGCTGGACTCCTACAAAGGAAAATACCTGATCCTGAATATTTTTCCGAGCGTTGATACCGGGGTTTGCTCGGCTTCGGTACGCCATTTTAATGAAGACGCTGCCAATCTTCCGAACACCGTGGTGCTTTGCATCTCCAAAGATCTGCCGTTTGCCCAGAAAAGATTCTGCGGAGCCGAAGGAATTAAAAATGTGGTGATGCTCTCTGATTTCCGTTCGGATTTCGGGAAAAAGTATGGAGTTGAACTGATGGATTCTGCCATGAAAGGGCTGTTGAGCAGAGCGGTTGTCGTTATTGATCCTTCAGGAAAGATCGTTTATGAAGAGCAGGTAGCGGATATTTCCCATGAGCCGAATTATGACGCGGCCATTGCTGCTTTGAAAAAATAAAAACATCTACACATCATACCAAAGACCGTTTTACAAACGGTCTTTTTAGGTCTGAATCAATCACCGTCTCCGCCTATTCCATTAAATTCTTTGGTAGAATAATGCAGGAACATCAGAACCAGTAAATCATCCGTAAGTTCATCTGCTTCTATATGAAAAACGGAATCCTTAAACCACCGCCTTTCTTCTCTGATCTCAATAAGAAGTCTGCCTTTTTCAGACAGGCGGTTTGTTTTCTTTAAATCAAAATGATAGATCCTCACCGCTTCACCGGATCTGATAATCCGCTCTTTCGCCAGATCGGTAAAATAAATAACCCCTTTGCTGTTGAACAGCTCCAGGTCATTTTTCATAAATCCCACATTCCGGATGTCATAACTCCGGCAGTTATAAATGATATAATGTCTTAAACTGAAAAGCGTGCTGTTATCAACGATTCTTCCGACTTCATGATGGTGTTCATCAAGCATCACAAACTGTTTCCGGTGACGACAGGCAGTATATTTTTTCAAGATTACCTTAATTTCTTTTTGTTTTTTTCTTTTTCGTCGTTACCAAAATTACTCCATTCATTCCTTTTGTGCCATATAAAGCGGTTGCCTTTTCATCTTTTAAAATATTTAAAGTTTCTATGGATTCAGGATCCGTTTTCTGCAATTCTTCCAAGGTAATTACCCGGCCATCCAAAACGGTCAGAGGTTTTTGATCTTCACGTAGAGAAGCATGGGCACCTCCGATCCGCAGCTGCTTTTCCGAATGGTTTTTCAAGGCAGGTTTTCCCACGACCCCCTGCAATGCTGACAATGCTTCTTTTTCTTTTTGAGTAGTGGTTGACTGATCATCACGGATCAAAGTCCCTCCGCCTGTTACTGAATTATCTTTTTTTGTGTGAAATCCTGTCAGCACCAACTCCTCGATCTTTTCTGATTTCAGCGTATCTGCTACATGCTGTTGCGCTTGTAAAGAAACAAAACCTCCGGCCGTCAGCATAAAACCGACGGCAAACTTTGTAAAAAGGGAATTGATGTAAGAATATCTTAAATCCCGGTTCAACTGGGATTCCCTTAAATTGCCGCAGATATTTTCCGGAGGGTCTGAAAAAGCACGGATCATTTCATCATCGGATGCATCGGTAAAATCCCTTACGGTTTTGGAGCATACGGAACAGAATCTTCCTTTTTCATTCGGAGTCATGGTATTCCAGTTTTCGTTACAGGGTGTCGGTATGGTTATTTTCATAATATCGCTTTTATTGATAAAGATGCATCATGCATCGAAAAGGTTGGAAAGGAGCAGATATATTTTTAAATCCGGATACTTCCCGGTCTGAAAAAATTCCCGATATTTCGGAAATCAAAACAACCCTGTGAACTTTTAAAGCAGCATGAAAGAAGAAAGCATCGACCGACTGAATAATTTGTTTTATAATTTAAAGACCGAAGAAGAGAAACTGCAGCACCGCCTGGCTAAGAAAAAGAGCGAAGAAGAACTTTTTCTGGAAGGGTTCAGGATGCTTTGCAAAAACTTTATCGATCCGAAAATGCAGGAGTTCCGGAGAATGCTGAGGGAAAATAAATTCGGCAGCAAGATCTCCATCGCCGAAGAAACGGCGAACGGATCGGGAATTCTTGCGCAGCCCCACATCAAACTCCAGATTTCAAGAAATGTGGATTCCAATTTTTATGCGAACGATAAATTTCCGCACGTGATGTTTGCAGCGGATAAAAACTTAAAAAGAATCGGGATCCATGTGGATACCATTTTCCAGAACGGTACGGGAACAGCTGCTCTAAAGCCTGATTTTTACACTTTGGAAACATTGGATGAGGATGCCATTGAAAAGGAAATTATTGAAGGGCTCGAAAAGATTCTGGTTAACCGTTAGTATTTACAGGCTGGAAGAGGGAAGCTGGATGCTTGAAGTTGTCCATATTAGTGACATCACCTCTATTTAATGATAAATCAATCCGGTCTAAAAATTTTGAAATAATCAATTTGCCTTTGACGCAAAGTTTCTTTTACTGCTGCATAATGCAAGGAGGCAGAGAATTGATCAGCAGGCTGATCTGATAAAGCGTCCGTCTGATCCATCCGCTTTATTGGTGGCTTTGCCAATCTACTTTGCTCCCTTTAAAATGTGCGCAATGATCATTAGGCTTTGCGTTAATTTATGCTATTTATCTTCGTGCAGACTGAAATCCAAACCGTTGACAACAGCAACGAAAGGCAGGTAATGCAAAGACCTGCTTTATAAAGGTCGTATGGAATAATCTCCGTTTTATAGGCAATAGAAAGAGCCAGGATCCCGAATTCCCCGGTCTGCGAAAGCAGGGCACCGCCGTACCAGCTCTCTTCCCAGTTGTATTTCAGTACTCTGAAAACCAGGGCGGACATCAGGCTGTTGCTGATCAGCACGAAAAAAGTGCCTAATAGAATGATCTCATAATGCTCATATATATATTCCAGGTCCAGCCTCAATCCTACCGATACGAAAAAGAGCGTAATAAAAAATACCTTGAAAGGAATCAAGGCGTGCTCAAGCCAGTTCAGCAGTTTTAATCTTCCGACCATAACGCCGGCAATAAAGCTTCCCAGCGCACTGCTCAACCCGATCAGTTCCGCCAGCAGACCGAATCCGAGACAGATGAGCAGTCCCGTGAATACCTGCAGGTCATGGTCGTCTTCAATATTCCGGAACAGCGGCGGCAATCTGATTTCCTGGACATTCCTTATTTTTTTGAACAGTAAAAATACGGCCATGCTGAAAAGAACAGGCAGCACGAGGTTCCGCAGATCCGACTGTTCCCCGCTCCAGGCTTTCAGCAGGGTAAGCACGGGCGCCAGCAGCAGGTCCTGAACAATCAGGATATTGAGCAGCGTGATTCCGAAAGCAGTATGAAGCGTTCTGTGCTTTTTAAGGAATTCGCTGACGACCGCGGTACTGTTGAAGGTAAACAGAATGGCAATCAGGATCGTGCTCCTGAAATCCAGACCGATGAAATACCCGATCAGAAAGGCAAAGCCAAGACTGAGCAGGATCTTGATGCCCTGCGCCACCAGCGGTTTGACGATAAGGCTGTGGTGGTTCGGGATATTGATTTCCATTCCCAGGAAAAACATCAGCAGGAGAATCCCCATCTCCCCGATCACTTCAATTTCATGGATTCCGGTAAATACTTTCAGAACATAAGGCCCCAGAAGAATTCCTGCGGCGATGTAAGCAATGAGATAAGGCTGCTTCAGTTTTTTCAGCACGAAAATAAGCCCTGTGGTAACCAGGCACAGAATGCAAATCGATAAAAGCAACGTATTCATGACGCACTGTTATTTAAATCTACATAAAAAAGAGCTGACAGAAATATTGGATTAGATTTCGTATGAGGCACCAATAACCGGTAACAACAATTGGTTTTCCTCAGGAAAACCAATTGCTTAAACTGTATTGAATTACTGAATCTCGATCAGTCTCGGTGCCTGCCGTTTGGCTTTTTCCGTTTTCGGAATCGTCAGTTTCAGAACCCCATTGTCGTATCGCGCCTCAATATGTTCTTCATCCACCACATCCTTGGCCAGCTCAAAGCTCCGCTGGAACGACTGGTAGCTGAATTCACGCCGCGTGTAATTGGACTTGGATTCTTCGGTTTCATTTTTCCTGGATGACAAAATGGTAAGCAGGTTGTTGTCCAGGGTAATCCTGAAATCCTCTTTTTCCATTCCCGGTGCCGCTACTTCCACTTCAAAGCTTTCATCGTTTTCCCGGATGTTCACCGAAGGAACGGTGGTTAATGTGGAAGAAAAATTGGTGTTGCCCCAATTAAAAAGTTCGCGGCTGAAAAAGTCATCGAACAGGGCCCGTGGGTTGGCAGGCAGTAAGCTGCCGTTGTTTCTTTTTACGATTGACATAACAAACGAATTTTTAAGGTTAAACATTAATTTTAATGAACACACTTCAACATTTTCAAAGCCTGTGCCAGGGCTATACGGCTGAAATCTTGTCACTTGAAATGAAAATTTGTCATTTCGGGAGGTTAAAATTGTCAGATTTTAAGAAACCGTTTCTTACAGTTTGCCCCTATTTTTGATATAACCTTCATTAAGAAACAAATCCAACTATCAATTAATAATAACTTTAATATAATGGACTTATCTGAACCTCATCTTGAAGAATTGCGCCAGGCCATGGAAATCCTGGAAAATCCGGGGATCGTTGCCAAAATTACCAACGTTATCGGTCAGCCACTGGAAAAAGCCCTTGAGTTTCTTCCCAAAAACCTGCATGAAAAAGTAGGAACCATTACGGAAGCCGCTTTGCTAAAAGCAGCAGATACGGCTATTTTTACGATGAAAGATACTCCGAACATACAGCCTTCCAACTGGTGGCATAAAATCGGCGTCGCGGCTTCCGGAGCGGTCGGCGGTTTTTTCGGACTGCCGGCGCTCGCGGTTGAACTGCCGGTATCCACCACCATCATGCTGCGCTCCGTTATCGATATTGCACGCAGCCAGGGAGAATCGGTGAAGGATCCCGATGTTAAGCTGGCCTGCCTGGAAGTATTTGCCCTCGGCGGCAAAAGTGAAGCCGACGATGCCAGCGAAAGCGGATATTTCGCTACCCGGATCGCCCTTGCCCAGACCATGTCTGAGGCGGCCAGACAATTTACCTCCAGGACCCTCGCCGACGAAGGCGCTTCGATGATCGTCAAACTGATCTCAAAAGTAGCCGCCCGGTTCAGCGTACAGGTTTCTGAAAAAGTAACCGCCCAGGCTGTTCCCGCCATCGGAGCGGCCGGCGGTGCCATCATCAATACGTTATTCATCAATCATTTCCAGGATATGGCAAAAGGCCATTTTATCGTCAGGAGACTGGAAAGAGTCTATGGTGAAGGAACCGTCAGGACAGCTTATGAGGAAATGCTGAGCAATTAAAGACTTTGTTAAAGCTAAAGTCTTTGACAAAGTTTTTACCGGTGAAAATACTGCGGATCGGGATACTGAAACTTAAAGTTCAGCTCTGAGATCATTTTTTCCGGGGAGATAATCCTTCCTGTATCAGTCCGGGTTCCGGAATACGGCAGGCCTTTCTGGGCATTGATGACTTCTTCCTTATTTGGATGAACGGGAGCAATAACATTATACACTTTCGATACCGAACGACTGTCTAACATCTTTTCAATCACTGAGCAGATGTCTGCATAATGGATATGGTTGACCAGCTGGTCCAGGTTGGAGATGTTGTAATTTTTCAGCAGCCGATCACCGCCCATCAGGCCTCCTAATCTCAGGATATTGGCCTGCGGAAATTTTTCAAGGATAAAGCTTTCGCTTTCCACTTGTTCCGCCGGCTGATCGTCCTCCGTAAATTCTTTTTCGGTATCCGGGTAAATTCCTGTTGAACTTGTATAAAAAAGCTGACCTTTAAAATCCCCGATAAACCGGAGCAGGTTCTGCCTTTTTCCCGTCATCGGAATTTTTGTTCCCCGCAATCCGGAAAAAGGAACAGCGATGATGATCGCATCCAGACCGGAAGCTACCTCCCACTGCTCCATTTCCGCATGGGGTTCGTCCGGAAATTTCACCAAAAAGGCTTGATATCCTTTGGATTTCAGACCGTCCAGTTTGGCTTCCGTCGTAGTCGTTGCAAAAATTTCATACCGGTCCGACAAATGTTCTGCGATATGCTTTCCCAACCAGCCGCAGCCGATGATTCCCAGTTTTTTCATATGTATTTTTTAGATTGTATTTGAATATTATGGCTGTAAAGATTTGTAATTTTCTTCGGGATCCTGATAATTCTGGATAATCCTGATGATTTTTAAGACCTCATCTTCTACACTGTAGACAAGTGTATTGTGTTTCGTAATTAAAATTTTATGATAGTCGCTGTCTTCATATTTTTGGAATACAACCTTTCCGTTACAGATAATTTGTACCTTTTCATCCAGTCTTATGAGAAAATCTTCTAGCACCCGGTCATTCCAATTCCTGAGAAGGTATTCTTCTATATTCAGCAAATCAGAAAGCGATTCATCAGAGAATTTTATTTTCATTTCTGTATTTTTCTAAACGTAATTTCGCCGCTTTCATCACTTCCTGATAATCGTGGACTCTTCCGTTTTTAAAATCCTCCTCAGAACGCTTCAAAGATTCCAGAATTTCCTCTTTCGTTTCATTGCGCCACTCTTTTACCTCTATGGTTTTTGAGATCACCAACAGTTCTTCCGGCGTAAACCTTTTTTCTTTCAGCTTCTTAAAAAACGTCGGCTTTTTAATTCCCGATTTCTCAATAATGTAAGACATCTTGAAAGGCGAATTTTTCAGGATCTCATCAATATTATTCCGGATCTCGATAAATTTCTCTATTTCAGCTATCATAATTTTATGTTTTTAAATATCGGTTTATGAGACAAATATAATAATTATTTATAAGGAGATCATTATGAAATATATTGTGTAAAAATCAAATAAAAGATTAACAGATATAATCCTCCGCTAGCGCGAGCTTCCAAGCTCGTGCTTTAAATAAACTCCGTACATTCCCCTTGCCCAATCCCACAATATTTTCTAAATTTACCCTTTACTAAATAAAACACCGGTCATGGAACAAAAAGTACATCAGGGACGCAACGTAAAAAGATTCAGGGAAATGTTGGGCATCAAGCAGGAAACACTGGCGTTTGATCTTGACATCAGCCAGCAGAAAATTTCGTTGCTTGAACAGAAAGAAAATATAGAAAGCGACATGCTGGAAAAGATCGCTGAACTGATGAAAATTCCGGTGGAAGCTTTTCAGAATTTTGATGAAGAACAGGCGATTAATATTATATCAAATACAATTACAAATCATGAAGGTTCCACGGGAATTGCATATAATTTTCACCCAACATTTAATCCCATTGATAAAGTAATTCAATTATACGATGAAAAAATTGCATTGTATGAACGTCTTTTAAAAGAAAAAGATGAAATGATGTTGAGGCTTGAAAAGCTTTTACAGAATAAATAATCTAAACCTGCCTTATGGCAGGTTTTCTTTTGAAACTTTGTCAAAGATTTTCAACTTTGGCAAAGTGTGGATAGCATGAGTATAGGAAGTACGGGAATTCCCCTCCTTCGGAGGGGTGGCAGAAATTCTCTGAATTTCTGACGGGGTGGTTTTATGGCGAAAGATAAGTTTCTGTAAGGGTTTTTCTTAAAAAGTAAAGTGTGGGATTTAAAGTTGTGTATCATTTTAAACCACCCCGTCAAAATTTTTTTAAAATTTTGCCACCCCTCCACAGGAGGGGAATTTCTATTGGGGCTAAATTTCCCTTTACACGAGTTTTAATGTTTATAATTAAAATAAACTCTAAAAAATAATTAAGCTGTACGAAAGAACGCTTCCACAGCAGAAAGAAATGATCGAGAAGCTTGAGAAACTTTTACAAATAAATAACTAAAACCTGCCTTGCTGCAGGTTTTCTTCTTTTTAAAACTTTGTCAAAGATTTTAACTTTGACAAAGTGATTGCCCAATCCCCCAATATTTTCTAAATTTACCCTTTACTAAATAAAAAACACCGGTCATGGAACAAAAAGTACATCAGGGACGCAACGTAAAAAGATTCAGGGAAATGTTGGGCATTAAGCAGGAAACACTGGCCTTTGATCTTAACATCAGCCAGCAGAAAATTTCTTTGGAGGAACAGAAGGAAATCATAGATAAAGATCTGTTGGAAAAAATAGCTGCAATTATGAAAATTCCTGTAGAGGCGTTTCAGAATTTCGATGAAGAAGCAGTAATCAATATTATTTCCAACACATTTAATAACCATGACCATGCAAGTCCCCAATTTGCCAGTGTGATTAATAATTCTCCATCATTTCATCCATTAGACAAAATGGTTGAGCTGTATGAAAGAATGCTTCAACAGCAGAAGGAAATGATCGAGAAGCTTGAGCAACTTTTACAGAATAAATAATCTACCACCTGCCTTAAGGCGGGTTTCTTTTTTGAAAACTTTGTCAAAGATTTCAAAGTTGACAAAGTGTGCGTATCATGAGTACAGTAAGTACGGGAATTCCCCTCCTCCGGAGGGGTGGCAGAAATTCTCTGAATTTCTGACTGGGTGTTTTTATGGCGAAAGATAAAGTTTATGTAAGGGTTTTTCTTAAAAGTAAAGTGAGGGGTTTAAAGTTGCGTATCATTTTACACCACGCCGTCAAAATTTTTTAAAAATTTCGCCACCCCTCCGTGGGAGGGGAATTTTTATCGGGGTTAAATTTTCCCTGCTACACGAGTTTTAATGTTTCTAATTAAAATAAACTTTAAAAAATAATTAAGCTGTACGAAAAAATGCTTCAACAGCAGAGAGAAATGATCGAGAAGCTTGAGCAACTTTTACAAATAAATAACTAAAACCTGCCTTGCTGCAGGTTTTCTTCTTTTTAAAACTTTGTCAAAGATTTTAACTTTGACAAAGTGATTGCCCAATCCCACAATATTTTCTAAATTTACCCTTTACTAAATAAAACACCGGTCATGGAACAAAAAGTACATCAGGGACGCAACGTAAAAAGATTTCGGGAGATGCTTGGCATCAAGCAGGAAGCACTGGCTTTTGATCTGGGTGAAGAATGGAATCAGAAGAAAGTATCAATACTAGAACAGAAAGAGGTCGTAGAAGAAACTTTGCTGCAAAAGATCTCCGAAGTTATGAAAATACCTGTAGAGGCTTTTCAGAATTTTGATGAAGAAGCAGCCATAAATATTATTTCAAATACATTTAATAACCACGACCATTCAAGTCCACAATTTGCCAGCATCATTAATAATTCTCCATCGTTTAATCCATTAGATAAAATGGTTGAGCTGTATGAAAGAATGCTTCAACAGCAGAAAGAAATGATCGAAAAGCTTGAGAAGTTGATACAAGATAAATAAAAACCTGCCTTAAAGCAGGTTTTGTTATTTTAGAACATCATTACGGATAACCGTAATTATTAAAACTTTTTGTTTTTTACATTTGAAAAATTAAATTCTAAGTCGTGCAAAAAACATTACTATTAATTCTATGTCTTTCGTCTCTTGTAAACTGTAAAAAAACCAATTCAGATATAAGTAATAATTTAAAAATTTCAAAAGTTGATTCACTAGAATTTGAAGAATACAATTCCGATTCGGAAGTTGTTTATGAGATAAAAGGTGAAAATATTTTTCTTAGAGACGGACCTGGAAAAAATTATAAAAAACTAGTTAATATAAAGGCCACTGATATACTTGGAGAAACTCATTATATGCAAGTAGATTACACTTGCACTGTTTCTATTGATGAAGAAAAAAATGGTTGGGCTAAAATAAGTGTTCTTGATCCTTCTCATTTATCAGCAACCCATCATGGATGGATTCCATTAAAAAGCATTATAAAAGATACAAGTCAAATTCCTGCTGTTAATTTAGCTAAATTAAATTATGATATCATTTCTATAACTGAAAATAATATCAGCAAGAACTATAATATATATCTTAATATAAATAATTTATCAAAAGATGAAATATCGAGTTTCATAAAACAATTTAGAGAAAAAAATTGTTCCACTTGTACAATAAGTATTTTTGACACAAAATCGATAAAAGATCTTATGGAGGTATATCCTTTAAGTAAAAGTGAATATTTAAATTTTGCAGATCATTTTGTTGCTTGGTCAACATTTGATGCTCCAAAAATGGTTAGTTTTTATCCTTTTCAGGATTCAAAATACAGAGAATATGGTGGTAAAAACTTTAAAGAACAAAAAATAGACTAGAGTTTTTAAAATAAAAAAGCCTACTTCAAAGTAGGTAATTTCCGTAGAAATACGTAAAAATATATAGTGGTAGTCTTGTATATTTGAAAATAGAATTATATTAAAAAATTTATGGCAAAAACATTAAGCATTTTTAATAATAAAGGAGGTGTAGGTAAAACAACCTATATGTATCATATTGCTCATTTATTAGCTAGAAGAGGAAGAAAAATATTAATGGTTGATTGTGACAGTCAGTGTAACTTGACTTCTTATTCTATTAGTATTGAAAATACTGAGATTGCTTGGCAACCTGATGGAAATAGTATATTTAGAATAATTGAACCAGTGTATGAAGGTATTGGAGACTTCAATCGACGTTCACCAATAGAAATTGAAAATAACTTATTTCTTACTCCAGGAGATTTAAATTTATCATTATTCGAAGATAAATTAGGTGATACTTGGAATAGTGCAAAAGGTGGAAGTAGGCCGGATCTTAGAATTCAAACAGTAATTTACAGATATATTGATTGGTGCATAAATCATTTAAATTTAGATTTGGTATTGATTGATTTAGGACCTAACCTTGGAGCACTAAATAGAGCTGTATTAGGAGGAAGTGATTTCTTTATAATACCAATTGCGGCTGATTTATTCTCACTAAGGGGAACAGATAATCTTGGAAATAAGCTTGTAATTTGGGCTGATGAATGGCGACAAATTAAAGAATCAAATGAAAGGAATGGGTTATTAATTCCAAATGGTAAACCTATATTTTTAGGTTATGTTGTTCAACAGCATAATATTAGAAATAATGCTGAAGGTATGACTCGTGGATGGCAGATTTTTGGCAATCAAATTAATCCTATTGTCAATCAGAATATCATTGATAGATTACAACCTATAGGACAAGTTATTGAAAGAGATAATTATAATTTAGGTCAGATCCCTAATTTTCACAGTCTTATTCCGTATTCCTTAAATGCACTCAAACCAGTTTTTGATTGTACTCATAGAGAAGGGCTTAATGGAGCTCATATAACTACAGCTAGAGAAAGTGTTAACCATTTTACTGAAATAGTAGATACAATTGAAGGTGTAATATAGAACATTAGAAAATAAAGCACTATTAAAGGTCTATGATCTGTGATATAACTCGATCTCGCGGATTTGCAATCCGTGAGCAAACACAATAAAGCACAGATTATAAATCCGCGCTATCATAAATATAAACCTGCCTCACGGCAGGCTTTTCAATATCTAAAAGTTTTTAAAACAAACCCTCATCCACAAAATTCGGCAGTGTAACTTTCAGATTCGGTTCTGCTTCCATGGCTCTTTTAATCGCAAAAACGGCACCTTCATTCCGGGCCCAGCTTCGTCGGGAGATTCCGTTGTTCACATCCCAGAACAGCATGGATTTTAATCTTCGGTCGGCATCGTCGCTTCCGTCGAGCAGCATCCCGAAACCACCGTTGATGACTTCGCCCCAGCCAACGCCGCCGCCGTTGTGAATGGAAACCCAGGTGGCCCCACGGAAACTGTCGCCGATCACGTTGTGGATGGCCATATCTGCGGTAAATCTCGAACCGTCATAAATATTGGAAGTCTCACGGTACGGCGAATCGGTTCCTGAAACATCGTGGTGGTCACGGCCCAGCACAACCGGTCCGATCTCCCCGTTTCGGATGGCTTTGTTGAAGGCTTCGGCAATCTTCATTCTTCCTTCGGCATCGGCATACAGGATCCTCGCTTGTGAGCCTACAACCAGTTTATTTTCCTGCGCCCCTTTGATCCACTGGATGTTGTCTTTCATCTGCTGCTGGATTTCTTCAGGGGAATTCTGCTGGATTTCCTCCAATACTGCACAGGCAATAGCATCGGTTTTCTGCAGGTCTTCCGGATTTCCGCTGGCACATACCCAGCGGAACGGCCCGAATCCGTAATCGAAGCACATCGGCCCCATGATATCCTGAACGTAAGAAGGGAATTTGAATTCTCTCCCTAATGTCGGATGATCGGCCATCACATCCGCCCCGGCCCGGGAAGCTTCCAGTAAAAATGCGTTTCCATAGTCGAAGAAATAAGTTCCTTTCTCTGTATGCTTATTGATGGCTTCGGCATGTCTTCTCAGGCTTTCCTGGACTTTCTCTTTGAACAGTTCCGGATCTTCCGCCATCATCCGGTTGGACTCCTCAAAGCTCTGCCCGGCAGGATAATAACCTCCTGCCCACGGGTTATGCAGCGAAGTCTGATCCGAACCGATATCGATTCTTAAATTTTCCTGATCGAATTTCTCCCAGACCTCAACGATATTTCCAAGATACGCCAGGGAAACGGTTTCCTTATTTTCCTGCGCGGTTTTTACCCGGGTAACCAGTTCATCCAGGTTTTCGTGGATCTCGTTCACCCATTTCTGTTCATGGCGGATTCTGGTAATCTTCGGGTTTACTTCTGCACAAACCGTTACGCAGCCGGCAATATTCCCGGCTTTCGGCTGAGCACCGGACATTCCGCCCAACCCTGAAGTAACGAACAATCCGCCCTTCGGTTCTTTATTGATTTTCCTGAACGCATTCAGCACGGTGATGGTTGTTCCGTGCACGATGCCCTGCGGACCGATGTACATATAGCTTCCCGCCGTCATCTGCCCGTACTGCGTCACGCCCAGGGCATTGAATTTTTCCCAGTCGTCCGGCTTGGAGTAATTCGGGATCATCATCCCGTTGGTCACCACGACCCTCGGTGCGTCTTTATGCGACGGGAACAATCCCATCGGGTGGCCGGAATACATTACGAGCGTCTGCTCATCGGTCATTTCCGACAGGTATTTCATGGTTAAAAGATACTGGGCCCAGTTGGAGAACACCGCGCCGTTTCCACCGTAAGTAATCAGTTCGTGGGGATGCTGCGCTACGGCATAATCCAGGTTGTTCTGGATCATCAGCATAATCGCTTTGGCCTGCCCGGATTTTCCCGGATATTCAGAAATCGGCCTGGCCTTCATTTCATAATCCGGACGGAAACGGTACATGTAGATCCTTCCGTACTGTTCCAGCTCTTCCCTGAATTCGGGCAGCAGTTCCGCATGAAACTGAGGCTCGAAATAACGCAGCGCATTTTTCAGCGCTAATTTTTTCTCTTCTTCCCCTAAAATCTCCTTCCGCTTCGGCGCATGGTTAATCTGCGCTTCGTAAGGTTTCGGCTGCGGCAGCTCGCCCGGAATGCCCTGCTGTATCTGTTCCTGGAATGTCATATCGTTTTGATCGTTGTTTATATCTGATAAATTTTTGTGGTTTTAAAGATATTCAAAATAAAAAATACGAAGCAAATTACGGATAAAGGAATTAAGAATCTATTTTCGGCATTCACTGAAAGTAAAATAAAATTGATGGCAAACATGATGAAATGTATTACGGAATAGTGAAAGTCCGTTATCCTTCTGATTAAAAAAACAACAGAATAACCCAGGAAATATCCTGTATAAGTTAAAATAAAGGCAGAAGCATTATAGACCGGATTTCCAAAAACCTCATCCATTAAGCCAAATTTTATTGTCCGGTTCCATCCGTACGATCCGGCACCCGTTCCGGAAGAAGAGAAAATAAAAAGTATTAAAACAATAAAAACCGGAAAAATAAATAGCAGAAACAGATACCGGGTAAACAGTTTTTTCATGAGTGCCATGCTGATTGAGCTGTAAATGTATTCATTTAGAAGGAGAATATAAAAAATTATCTATCCAAATAACAAATGTAGATTAAACTTCAGCACGACAAAAATTCCCCTCCGGGCCGGAGGGTTGGCAAAAATTCATAGAACTTTTGACGGGCGGTTTTGGGTTTTGCCTGGTTTCACCGTATTGTTTCCGGGTAAATATCCAAGCTTCGGCCTTTGGCCGAAGCCCCCTCTGATGAGGGAAATGGTGGTTAAAAATAAAAAAAGCAGCATGAATAAGAAACTTTTCTATGTTCTTCAAAAATAATTTTGCTGTAATTATTGCCTTTTTTTCAAAACAAAAACCCCACTGATCATTCAATGAGGTTTTATAAAGATCTGCTGTATCCGATTTAATTGTTGTTTTTTACCAGGATCCAGCCGGTAAAGGTTCTTCCGTCCGGAAGCGTAATGACGTACCAATAGCTGGAAGTCGGGATCGCCCTGCCTTTGAGGGTTCCGTCCCAGAAAAATTCGGTATTGGAACTCTGTTCAAAAATTAACGTCTGGTAGCGGTCGAATATTTTAACGTTTGACCTTCTGTTTCCGAATACGTTAAGATTTTTAACGATCCACTGGTCATTCATTCCGTCTCCGTTCGGGGTGATGGCATTTTTTATATCCAGCACAACGCCCTGCTGTTTTACGATACAGTCGCTGCCCGTATATTTCACATAGAAGGTGGTGATGCCCGTTGGCAGGTTGTAGAACATATTGGACGCCTGCCAGGTGATTCCGTCGATAGAATACTCGATCGGTTTTGTCCCTGTGGCATGTACCGTTACGTTGTTACCGTTGAATTCGAGGTTCTCGATCACCGGAACCTCATAATGTTTCACTTCAAAGGTATCCGTGTACGAACATCCGTTGCTGGCCGTCACCGTAAGGGTATACGTTCCTACTGCCTTGATTCCCGTGATGGTATCGGTCGTCGAGATCACCTGCCCCGAAGGATTCGTCCAGGTATAGCTTATGATCGTATATCCTTCCACTTTAACGGTGTAATCCAGGGAATCTTCCGGACAGAAATACAAAGTCGGAATATCGAATACCGGCGTATTTTTTAAAGATAGTTTTATTTCCGCCAAATTCGGGCATGAGCCGGGAACGCTTACTTTTACATAGACCGTACCGGAACCTGAACCCTGGGTATAGGTAAAATTAGCAGGTGTTGCGACAGCATTGGTTCCGGCATTAAGGTCTGCCAAAGACGGATAATAAGTAAAGGTAACATTAGCGCCGGTATAGATCTGAGCCTGGAACTGCGTCAGGTCTATATTCTCCGTACCATCGTTTCCGGTATCGCAGACGGCAAGCTGGAAGGGCCCGCTGTTCTGTAACGTAAGTTTGTTTCCAAAAACAAAGCTCACCGTAGCGATATCCTGGCAGCCCGGAATATTCTGAACCCTTACCCAGATCTGTGAAGGAAAAGGGTTTGCCGTAAAGTTGGAAGGATTGGCAATCGGGTTCGTATTATTCTGTGCGTCCTGCTGCGTCAGATAAAAGGTAAATACATTTGCCGGGTTTGGAAGATCCACCATCTGGCCGGTAAAGTTCAAGAGATTCACTTCATAGCTTCCATCTAAGTTTTCATCACATACCGTAACCGTAGAATTGATCGCTTTCGGCGGGAAATACGTATTCAGCTGAATCGGTGCTACCGAATAACAGCCGGTTGTTTTCGACTGGAACCTTGCCCATACCTGAACCGCAGAAACGTTGGCTGTAAAGGCATTCCCGATCTGGGCGGCAGGATTTCCGGCGTTGGCATCTGCAGAAGTATTGTAATACGTGATCGTCATATCAGACAATGCATATGTATTCTGTGATGCAGTAAACAGCTGCGGGACGGCATCATTCAGCGGAAAGGTTTCGCTAAGGTTGAAATCTGCATCACATCGGTTTAAAGTGGCATTATTCAGCACCACTGCAGGTAAAAAGGTCATGCTGATGTTCAGTTTCGATACCGAAAAGCATTCATTGCTGTTAAATTTAACCTTTACATAAACGGTTGCACTTCCTCCGGAAACTGCAAACTGGGTCGGGTTTGTAATTTCATTGGAAAAGGTTTGGGTAGCCGTGTTATAATTTAAATAATAGGTAAAGCTTACATTCGGACTGGATGAAATCTGGCTCTGCGCACTGGTCAGATTATAGTTTTCAGCACCGTCATTATTATTATCACAGATATTCGTTAAATTAATATTGACCGTAGGATTCACAACCGGAGTTGAGGTTAAGCTTACCGTAAACGGATACACCTGCTGGCAGTTGTAAGAATTGATTTTTACAAAAAACTGCCGGGTGCCGTTCAGGGTATAGGCATTTACCGGATTGGTACCGCTCGCCGCATCGGCAGCCGTCAGGTAAAAAGTTGTGGTGGCATTCTGATTTCCGATGATCGCCGGAGAAAACTGGGACAGCTGAATGTTTTCCGAATTGTTATTATTAAAATCACATACGGTAAAGCTGGACTGAACGATAACCGGGTGAACAAGATTTACATTAATCGCCCGTATCGTATAGCAGTCGTCCGAGTTTTCAAAACGCACATAGTAGGTCTGCGTTACAAAATTCCCGTTTGTCGTGATGGTCTGGTTCGGACTGATCGGGGCGGTTCCAAGGGTGGCCGCGGCAAAGGTGTTATAAAATTCTGTAACCGGAACGGTAGCCGGTGACAGCAGCATCCCGGTGGACAAGGTGTTTAAATTGATACTGATATCGTCGGTTCCGTTGAAACAGATGTACTCCGTTTTTTCATTAGCCAGGATTTTTGTAAAGGTGATGTTCATATTTACCGTCGCAACGGCAAAACAGCCGTTCGGGATCTGAACCCTCACATACACGGTATAGGTTCCTTCTTTAATGGTATTTAAAACCGTACCGGTCCCGTTGAACGCTTCATCATACGTAGCATAGGCTGCAAAAGTGGCACCCTGTGCCGTTGTGATCAGCGGCCCGATCGTCACCGGAAAATCGAAAGGTTGCTGGTTATCTGCGTTGATATCACAAACCGAATACGGAAAATTAATCGGTGAATTGATATTTGCCCCCGGCCTGAACTGGAAATTTACCGGACCTAAAATATAGGTACAGTTCCCGTTTACCAGCCTTACCCAGATCTGCGTATTTGCAGTAATGGTCGCGGTTGTAATGGGGCTGATGTTATTCTGCGCATTCGACTGCGTGGCAAAATAGGTAATCCCGGTAGTTCCGGAAGCAAAAAGTTCCGTATTTAACATGTTTAGATTGTAATTGGGCTCCGATCCGTCGTTGTTGGTATCGCAGACCTCTACCGTATTTTTCAGCAGGTTTTTTGTCAGGAGATTCAATGTAAGGACAGCCACCCGGTAACAGCCCGGAACATTCGGGTTCTGGATTCTGACGTATAATACCGTATTGGCATTTAACGTATAATTGTTCGGGAGCGCCCCGACATTATTCTGTGCATTCTGCAGACTGGTATGAAAGCTGAAAGTAAAATTGGCAGGATTCTGAGTGGTTATATTGGCCTGGAAGCTGTTTAACGTAAGGTTTACAGGCGTATTTCCGCAGAAATCCCGGGTGTGATTTTTAGCGGCAGGATACGTAGGATCAAAAGTCAGCGGAAAATCATCCGTTAAAGTAAGGTTGCTGGTTCCGCAGCTGTTGAAGGTGACATTTGCTGTAAAAACATCGCTCTGCGTCGGACATATCGTGGTCTGGATTCCCGTTCCTACCGTCTGCCCGGCAGAATTGGTCCAGGTTACCTGCGGCTGGATCACATTCCCAAGCGGATCGAACTTCCAGCCTTCCTGTAAAGCCTGCCAGGTGCCCGTATTTCTGCTGGCCGGGGAAACGCCCTGGCTTCCGTCGCTGTTGATTACTCCGATCAGGGCATTCGGAAATTTTCTTGTCGGGCACGGCGTATTTTTTTTATCCACAAATACTTCAATTACGTTTGTCGTTTCATGAAGAACGATCTGTGATGAAGAACGTTCGGTACATCCCGCTACCCTGCCTTCATAAAAACTGACGACAAATTTTCTGAAAGGAGCCGTACCGATCGTCGTATAATAAATCTCCGAAGGGTCATTCGCTGAAAAAACCATATCATGATAGACTCCAAAGATCGAATTTTTCGGTAAGCCGGCGTTTGGATTCTGCCACTGGATATTCGGGTAATTGATATTCCCTAGTTGATTAAGATTAAAGGTGACCATTCCGTTCGAACCAACAACCAGCGACTGGAAGTATTGATTATAGAAACAGAATTTAAAAGGCATATCCAGTTTTACAACAAAAAGATCGTCATAATTCGCATTTAGCGAAGTACCCTGGTTCATCGGAACCGGCGGACTGTAAGTTTCTGAAGATACTTCATATCCGGTCGTCTGCTTAATGACCGGATATTCTGCATGAAGCGTGACGCAGCCACTGGCATCAAGCCCCTGGGTACAGGTCACATTTAAACTCTCATTTCCTGAGCTATCTTTCACCCTGACGCTACCAGGTACTTGTGAAAATCCATAAACACTGATGAATACGGACAAAAAACGTAAAATCTTCTCCATAATGTACAAATGCTTTTTATTTTAAATATAAAATTAATACTTTTTATGATACATTCTTTAATCATAAGCATTTATTTATATAAAATTAATACCATAAAAATTTTATAAATTACATTTCAATAATTTAAATATTACGCATTGCATAAAAAAAACCTTACTTCGTAAAGTAAGGTTCACATTATTTTTGAAAAGAGTATGCTACGTTAAAACATCATCATTCTGTTCTTCATGATCGTCATCGTTATCACTTATGCTCCAATAGTTGTTTTCTTCATCCTCGGTGCCGATCTCTTCCATTTCGTCATCATCTTTAACTCCGGGAATATCGAGACCTTTATCTATCTTATCTTCATCGGTTTCCTCTTTTTCATTAAAGACCGGCTTTCCGTTGCCATCCAGAGGAATATGCTCCTCCTGATTGAAAATATCTTCACTGGGCATATAATCTTTCTGCTCCAGTCTTCTTTCCTGTTCTTGTTCGCTATTTTCAGATATCATACTGTTGTTGTTTAGTGTTGATAAACAAAAACAAAAATAATTCCAAGATTTCAAAAGATTAAGAATACACTTCCGGATTTACACAGGCCGGCATCGGTTCCCCTTTTGAAAAAGCGATCAGGTTTTCCGCCGCTACTTTTGCCATTCCGGTTCTTGCCTCAATAGTGGCCGACCCGATATGCGGCAAAACGCAGACGTTGGAAAGCTCAAGAATCGGATCTTCCTTAAAGATCGGTTCAGGATTCGTCACGTCCAGCCCGGCACCCCAGATTTTATGTTCCGCCAACGCATCGTACAGGTCTTTCTGATGATGGAATCCGCCTCTTGCGGTATTGATGAAAATGGCATTGCTCTTCATCTTTTCAAAAACAGAAGCATTGAAAAGTTCTTTCTGGTCCGCTTTAAAGTTGGCGTGAATACTAAGGACATCGGACTTTGCAATCAGCTCATCAAAAGAAACGTATTCCGCCTCCAATTCCTTTTCGGCTTCTTCGCTGTGGCTGCGGTTGTGGTAAATAATTTCCATTCCGAAAGCGGCCTTTGATTTTTTTGCCATTTCCATCCCGATCCTTCCCAATCCAAAAATCCCCAACGTCTTTCCGTACAGCTCCTGCCCCAGCGCATGAAGCGGATCAAAATCGCCCCAGTTGCCCGATTTCACTTTTTCAAAATTGTAGCTGGCCCTTCTTGCCACCGACTGCATCAGCAGAAAGGCGATATCGGAAGTCGCTTTGCTTAAAACGTCCGGGGTATTTCCTACCGGAACCTTTCTTGTAACAGCTTCTTTTACGTCTACATGATCAAAACCTACAGAATATAAGGCAATGGCTTTTACGTCCGGACATGCATTGAAAAAATCCTTATCATACCTGAATTCGCTGCCCACACTCAGGATCAGATCCGTGCTTGTGCAGTAATTCAGCCATTCTTCGTGTGATAAATTTTCGTGTTCGGGAATAAAAATTTCCAGCCCTGCCTCTTTCAGCATCCGGATTCCGTCTTCAGGGATTCTTTTGGTGATGAATACTTTCATTCTTTATTTTTATCTGGATTAGTTGATTTTATTATCATTTTCAGGCAACAAAAAGCAAACCATTCGATAAAGTTCCATTGATTTGAAACACGAGCCGTTCCGTATTTTGGGATCATTTATTCTTTTTCCATCAGATAGCCTGGCTTTTTAATATAG
This sequence comes from Chryseobacterium sp. SN22, assembly GCF_008329705.1. GTDB lineage: Bacteria > Bacteroidota > Bacteroidia > Flavobacteriales > Weeksellaceae > Chryseobacterium. The sequence goes on from NZ_VTSX01000012.1 coordinate 76,402, forward strand.
TATTCGGTTATACCGTTATTGACTTTTACAAAATTGAAAGTCTGTTTTGCCCTGTCGTCGTACATTAAGGTAAGCTTTCCGTTTTCTAGGGTATATTTTCCCGTAAGTTCTTCGTATTGTCCGAGATCGCCGTTGAGATCTACAAACCGGAAATCCCCGTTTCTGTTGAACCACATGGTTTTTTCTTTGTTTTTGCGATCCTTCCAGGTTCCCAATAGATTATTGATATTGGAAAGCGAGGGATCTTTTGTTACCATTTCTTTTCTGGAAGGCCGTTCAGTACCGGCCGGTTCAGTAGTAGTCTGTAAAAGCGAATCTTTTCTATTTAATTCCCTTTCTTTTAATTCCAGCTCCTTCTCCTTTAGTTCAAGTTCTTTCTTTTTGGCATCACAGGAAAATAGTGAAAAGGCCAGTACGGCCCCAATGAACATTTTATTCATGATTAAATTATTAGTTTTTCCAAATGTATAAAAATAAAATGTAAACCGGATGTTCTGACATACAAAACCCCGCTCCCTGATCAGGAATGAGGCTTTACTGAATATTTTTTAAATGTTATGTATTAAATTACTGATTGGTATTTCCCAGCATCGGAACAAATTTATAAGCTCCGAACTCCTCTTTCTCGAATTCGGTCTGGGAAGCTTTCGTAAAACGGTACAATACCTGCTCGTCGGCCGGTCCCAGAGGGATTACCATTTTACCCCCTACTTTCAGCTGCTTCAGCAATTCCGTCGGCAAGACGGAGGCTCCGCAGGTAACGATAATTTTATCGAAGGGAGCAAAGGTGGGAAGTCCCGCAAACCCGTCTCCGAAGCTCTGGAATTTAGGGTACAGGTTCATTTCTCGAAGCTTTTTCTTTGAGAAATCAAAAAGGTCCTTTTGCCGTTCAACTGTGTAGACATGGGCTTTCATTGCCAGTAAAACCGCGGTCTGGTATCCGCATCCGGTTCCTATTTCCAGTACTTTTTCGCCCGGTCTTACCTGCAGCAGCTCCGACTGTTCTGCTACCGTGGAAGGATGGGAAATCGTCTGGTGCGCCAGGATGGGAAAAGCCCGGTCTTCATAAGCAAAATCTTCAAAAATACTTTCGATAAAAAGGTGTCTCGGAACTTCATTCATCGCTGCCAGCACGTGCTCATCCGAGATTCCGATCCTGTTTCGCAGATAATCTACTAAAATCTTTCTTTTTCCTTTATGTACAAATGAATCCTGCATCATGGGCGCTGTTAGGTTTACGGAATAATTTTCGCAAAAATATAAAAACATTCACTACCTGTCAACCCCGAAAGCCCAGGGAGTATATTAAATTAATGTGTATGACCGGAACAAATTCGGTCTTGCTCATTCATTTGCAACGCAAAATTCACCATTGACCATTGACTATTCACTTCCGGATCCCGTTGCGATTTCCTAACAATATGCTTAAATATACGGTCAGAAGATTTTAAATGGTTATATTTTATTTCTCCGACCTAAAATCTATCATCCCGGCTGAACCCTTAAATTTATTATCTTTACCGAAATTTAATACAGCTATGTTAAAAGCAGGTTTGGTAGGTGCCGGACACTTGGGAAAGATCCATTTACGGCTTCTCAATCAGTCGGATAAATATGAATTTGTAGGGTTTCACGATAAAGATACAGAAAACGGAAGGAAACTGGAAGCCGAATTCGGATACCGGTATTTTGAAAATTTTGATGAACTGCTGGAGCAGATCGATATGCTGGATATCGTGACACCAACCGTTTACCATTATGATTATGCCTTAAAAGCCATCAAAAATGGCCTTCACTTTTTTATTGAGAAACCGGTAACCCAAACGCTGGAACAGGCTGAAGAAATCCTCATAAAATGTGAGGAAAAAGGCATCAAAGCACAGGTCGGACACGTTGAAAGGTACAATCCTGCCTTTATTGCAACCAAAGAATACATCAATAACCCGATGTTTATTGAAATCCACCGCCTGGCGGAGTTCAATCCGCGCGGAACGGACGTTTCGGTAGTTTTGGACCTGATGATCCATGATCTCGACATTTTATTGAGTATCGTAAAATCAAAAGTGAAAAACATCCATGCCAGCGGGGTCTGTGTCGTAAGCAAAACCCCGGATATTGCCAATGCGAGAATTGAATTTGAAAACGGCTGCGTGGCTAATTTGACGACTTCCAGAATTTCCATGAAAGCCATGAGAAAAAGCCGTTTCTTCCAGAAAGATGCATACATTTCGGTAGATTTCCTGGAGAAAAAAGCGGAAGTGATCCGGATGAAAGATGCGCCTGAAACCCCTACTCCATTCGATATGATCATTGAAAATGCGGAGGGCGAAAAAAATCAGATCCTGTTTGAATATCCGAATATCCAGCCGAACAATGCCATCTTAGATGAATTAAATTCTTTTGCGGATTCAATTACCGAAGACAAGCATGTGGAAGTTTCCATAGGGGATGGCACGGAAGCGTTGAAGGTAGCGCTGGAGATTATGAAATTAATCAGTTAGTAAAGAAAATTAAAATTTGAAAATAAAGCCTGCTTTTCACAGAAACCATTTTTCTTTCCTGCCACGAAGAGAAAAATGGCTGGGAAATAGATTGTGAATTTGAAAAAAGCAGGCTCCAAATGATGTCAGGTATGAAAACTACATCTGGACCATCTTTTCGCGGCCAGGTCAAGATTTTTCTCGGACAAGAAGAAGTTATCAACTTCTGAATCAGAATAATATAAAAACAGGAATCCTGTTTCCGTTCCATATCTTTCATTGCCGGATGACAGGTAACCAAGATTGTTATGAGAAAGGAACGAACAGGCTTATCCAGAAAAAATTTGGTGAAAACTGATCTTCCTTACGCTACATCGGTAACCAACAATTTGTAAAAGGCCATCCGGATGAAATTTTTCCCTACTCCGAATACGATATGACCGCAGGAATTTCTGATACATCTTCCGATGGTCAGTTTGATAAAATCCGCCGGCTGTATTCCTTGCAGTATCCTCCTGAAACCTATATTAAGAAACCATCCGGGAACAGTTCCTCAGCTTCATCTATTCTGACTAAAAAGGAGAAATCAAAGATTTATCGGTAGAAAGTAATTTTCAGAATAAAAAAAACAATATATTTGAAAAACAATTCAACAGACAATTGACAGATTTTGTTTTACATACAAAATGGATTCCTGCAAGAATCAATACCATCCATGCAGATGCTTACATGGATGTAAACATCAGTTACCATTAATAAATTATCCCTTAATATTTAAATAATTAAACCATTATGAAACGAGCCGTCCTATTATCCGCTTTTTTATTGTCTCAATTTGGGACATCACAGCTTTTAAAAACACAGGGTCAGAAAATTGTTAATGATAAAGGTGAAAATATACAGTTGAGAGGCCTGGGCCTTGGAGGTTGGATGCTGCAGGAAGGCTATATGCTGAAAACGGCCGATTTTGCCGGTCCGCAATACAAAATCAAGGAGAAAATTGCAGAACTGATCGGTGAAGCCGGAATGAATGAATTTTACAGAGCCTATCTGAAAAACGGCATTACCAGACAGGATATCGATTTCCTGAAAAAATCGGGATTCAATTCCATCAGGCTGCCTATGCACTATAATCTTTATACGCTACCGATTGAAAAAGAGCCGGTAAAAGGACAGAATACCTGGCTTAAAGAAGGTTTCGATATGACCGACAATCTTCTGAAATGGTGCGCTGATAATAAAATGTACCTGATCCTTGATCTTCATGCTGCCCCGGGCGGACAGGGAAATGATGTGAATATTTCCGACAATGACAAATCGAAGCCGTCGCTTTGGGAAAGCGAGGAAAACCAAAAGAAAACGATTGCGCTCTGGAAAAAACTGGCGGAACGGTATAAGGATGAGCCCTGGATCGGCGGTTATGACCTCATCAATGAGCCGAACATCAATTTTACCGGAAAAAACCCGAACGGAACGGATGAAATGTCCAATGCGCCGCTCTGGAAACTACAGAAGGAAATTACCGAAGCCATCCGAACGGTGGATAAAAAGCATCTCATTATCCTTGAAGGAAACGGCTGGGGTAATAATTATAACGGTTTAACACCGCTTTGGGACAACAATATGGTGTTCAGCTTCCATAAATACTGGACCTTTAACGATGATGCCGCTTTAAAACCAATCCTGGAGCTGAGAGAAAAACACAACGTGCCGATCTGGCTTGGAGAAACGGGAGAAAATTCCAATGTCTGGTTTACGGAACTGATCCGGCTGCTGGATAAACACAATATCGGTTACGCCTTCTGGCCGATGAAGAAGATCGACAACATTGCCGGCATTACCAACGTGAGAATTACGCCGGAATATGAAAAACTGCTGGAATACTGGAAAAACGGCGGTGAAAAACCTTCTAAAGAATTCGCTGAAAAAGCATTGATGCAGATTGCCGATAATTATAAGTTCAGCAATGTGGAGATTAAAAATGACGTGATTGATGCCATGTTCAGACAGACCACCGACGGCTCTACAAAACCTTTTAAAAAACTTCAGGCTCCCGGGAAAATCTCTGCTACGGATTATGACCTGGGCAGAATAGGCGCCGCCTATCTGGATCAGGATTTCATCAACCTGTGGGTAAGCGATCCGGCAAAAAGATCCGAATGGAATTCCGGAAACCAGCTGAGAAACGACGGCGTTGATATCTATAAAGGTAAAAACAATGAATACTACGTCGGAAAAACGGAAAGCGGGGAATGGCTTCAGTATACCGTTAACGCAAATTCCGGTAAAGCCTACACTTTCGGTATCAGCTATGCAAGCACAGGCCCTGCAAAGATTAAAATTACGGATGCTTCGGGAAAACAATTGGGCATTGTTACCCTGCAGCCGACGGGTGGAAATGAAGCCTGGAAAACAGCATCTCTGAAAGGGATTAACCTTAAAAAAGGGGAAAATAAAATCCGAATTTATTTTGAAAATGACGGGGTAAACCTGAAGAGTTTTGAAATGAAATAAGAAAAATCAAATTTGATAATCCCTTTTAATTTTTTAAGAGGGATTTATTTTTTAGAATTTATTAAATCTGTTTGTCTGTGGAAAGTAGCACCGGGTTTCACTTGGTGTTATTGTTCTTTCGTTTCTTCAGAGCTTAAGATTAAAGGAATTACAATCGGTCATACGTTCAAAACATAAAATTCATCTTTAAAGACTGAAAGAACAATAGATATATTTATGATTCACAACGATTTGAACAGCGTTATTTAAATACAATCATCTGTGAAAACCGGTGATATCTACAAAAAATTCCGGTGCTTCAATCATGACTACCGGCTGTTTAAGATTAAAAGCCTTATCTTTAAATTCAAATCTATTTAACAAAAAAATGAAAAAAACCATTCTTTTATGCCTTTTAATTTCAGTACTGGGTTTTGCGCAGCAGCAGAATCCGGATTCAAAGATCAATTCAATTATTCAGGATAAGAAAGCAACCGTCGGGATTTCGGTCCTGGGTTTTGAAAATGGTTTCAAGTATGATAAAAACGGGGATCAAAAGCTTCCGATGCAGAGTGTCTTTAAGTTTCATATTGCAGCGGCGGTTCTGGATTTTGTGGATCATGGAAAACTTTCCATGGATCAGAAAGTTTCTCTGAGTGCATCGAATTTACTGCCGGATACCTGGTCGCCGCTCCGGGACAAATATTCAACTGGCAGTGCGGCGGTTCCTTTAAGTGAGATTATTGAGTATACCGTAGCCAAAAGCGATAACAACGGCTGCGATATTCTTCTGAAACTGCTGGGCGGCACAAAAACCGTTCAGAAGTTTATGGATTCCAAAGGGGTAAAAGGTTTTCAGATTAAATACAACGAAGCGGAAATGCACCGGGACTGGAATGCCCAATATAAAAATTACAGTACCGCGGTTTCCGCCACCGAGGTCCTGAAAAAATTGTATGACGGAAAACTGCTTTCCAAAAAGTCAACTGAGTACCTGATGGATGTTATGCTCTCTACGTCCACGGGAATGAACAAACTGGTCGGACAGCTGCCGAAAGGCACTCCTGTGGCAAGAAAAACGGGAGCTTCCGGGAAGAATAATGCCGGATTAACAGGTGCTGAAAATGAAATTGCCATTGTCACCCTGCCCGATGGCAAGCATTATGCAATAGCTGTATTCGTCAGTAACTCAACGGAAACGCAGGAGGTGAACTGTAAAATGATCTCGGATATTTCAAAGTCGGTCTGGGATTATTTTAATAAGTAAAAATTTAAGCTTAATTTTAAAACCGTTAAAAATGAAAAAAGTATTAGCAACCATAGGATTATTCAGCTCGGTCTTATTTTTTGCCCAGAAAAGCGAAAACTATCTTCAGGTAGGATATGCCAGCGTGTGCTGCGGAACACCCTCCGATAAGCCGGTCATGGATTACCTGGCCCAGTTTAAAAATAAAAACAGAGTCAAGAATCTGGAAATTTACCAGCAGACGGGCCGTGGACGGGAAGGTGAATACAATCTGTATATCGGAACGGACGGATTATCCCGGACGCAGAAGTCTGCTTTTATCAAAGGCCTGAAAGCGACGGTTATCAGCCAGAACAAAACAAGGAAATCGGAAAGTACCGGTCTGGTGAACTTTGATGAGAACGAATCCGTAAAGAAAGCCGATCTGATGAACGCAAGGAATGTAACGCTGATATCAACGAATAAAATAATTAAAACTAAATAAGGAAAAATGATCAAAAACATTGTAGTTATCGGAGCAGGAACCATGGGAAATGGTATTGCACACACTTTTGCCCAAAGCGGATTTCAGGTAAATCTTGTGGATGTATCCCAGGAAGCTTTGGAAAGAGGACTGAAAACCATTACCACCAATCTTGACCGAATAATTGCAAAGGGAAACCTTACGGAAGAACAGAAATCGGAAACTCTAGGAAATATCTCCACTTTTACAGCGCTTCAGGATGCCGTGGGAAATGCCGATCTGATTGTGGAAGCAGCGACCGAAAATCAGGAACTGAAGCTTAAAATTTTCGGACAGATGGATGAATTCGCACCTGAAAACTGCATTCTCGCGACTAATACTTCTTCGATTTCCATTACAAAAATCGCAGCAGCTACCAAAAGAGCGGATAAAGTAATCGGAATGCATTTCATGAACCCGGTTCCGATCATGAAGCTGGTAGAAATCATTAAAGGTTACTCCACTTCCAAAGAGACTTTTGATGCAATTTACGAAATGAGCAAAACATTAGGAAAAGTGCCTGTGGAAGTGAACGATTATCCCGGTTTTGTAGCCAACCGAATCCTGATGCCGATGATCAACGAATCGATCGAGACGCTTTACAACGGCGTTGCTGGCGTTGAGGAAATCGATACGGTAATGAAGCTGGGAATGGCCCATCCGATGGGACCGCTTCAGCTGGCGGATTTTATCGGCCTTGATGTCTGCCTGGCGATTTTAAACGTGATGTACGACGGTTTCAAAAATCCTAAATATGCACCGAATCCATTGTTGGTTAACATGGTGATGGCCGGAAAGCTGGGTGTAAAATCAGGAGAAGGGTTTTATGATTACTCAGAAAGCAAAAAGGCGGAGAAAGTCGCCAAAATGTTTTCAAAATAAGGCATTGACGGGAAACAATGAATTGTGAGCCTCCGGAATTGACTGGCTTTGCAAAATTCATTACTTTTCCGCGATGAAAATTAAAGAAAAGAATATTCAGATATTACTGGTCATCATTACTTTAGTGATGACCATTTTTCGTTTTCTGCTTAATGAGAAAGGGCGGGTGAACCCGGATTCGATACGCTACATGCGTTTTGCGCATGTCTTACCAGCTATTGATAATACCACAACCCCTTTGGGGTATCCGGCGGCGATCAGGTTGTTTACCTGTTTCGGGCTTGATGAATTCTGGGGCAGCAAAGTGATCGGAATCCTGGCTTTTTTCTTCATTATTTTATTTACCTGCCAAAAGAAGTTTTTTTTCAGGGAATCTGTTGTCCTGTGTTCACTTTTCAGCTTTCTCTCTATTTTTTCTTTTACGATGAGCGAAACGCTGATTTTACCTTTTGTCTTCCTGTTTCTGTATGTTTCAGCATTGATTATTGAAGGCAGGCTGGAAAAAGGCAAAGCGGTGTTTTATCTTTCATTAAGTTTAATTGCACTGTACAATATCCGGTACAGTTCGCTCTTCATTATGGGTGGAACGGGACTTTTCGGATTGGTGTTTTTTAAAAGAACATATTCACCGGCGTTTATTATTTCCGGCATTATTGCCGGAGCCTTTGTGCTTTTGTATAAACTTCTGTTCATTGATTATTTTAATGAAAATTATGTCAAGCAAGCCCTTGAAATCGGCCTGCACCCTACTTCAAAACTGCTTGTTGAACTTTTCCAGGGATTGTGTACTGCTTTTAACCCGTTTATCCATATTTCGGATCCCGGCGGCGGAAAGATCAATTATGCGATTTACGGAATCGGGTTTCTGAATATAATTGCTATGGTTTATGTATTTGTAAAACATAAGCTTTCGGAAACCGGAGCTTTCTTTACCTTTGTAGGGGTTACCGGGATTGTCTGTTCGTATTTTATTCAGTATTTCTATTCGGTAAATCCAATTGATTACCGGCTCCTGGCCCCTTTCAGCATTCCCATCTGGCTCATCTACCTTAAAAAGCTGTTTCAGATCGCCGGCCTTAAAGCTTACGCCATCGGCTTCTTAAGCCTGGCTTCGGGAATGCTGTTTACCTGGCTTTCCAAAGGCAACTATCTGGAAAACAGAAAAGAAATGAAACAATTTCTGCAGTCTGAAAAGCTGGATCATGTTCCTCTGAAATTTTACCTTGAAACCACTGAAGATCTCGACAAGATTCAGGTTGCAGAACTGATAAGCACAGTAAATGCGAATGTATCCCTGACTTTCAGGCCGAAAGATACGCTCCAGAGAACTACGCTGACGAGGTATAAAGTTTTGCAAAAAATAAAGATTGACAGGAACAAATACCAATAATTTTATTATCTTTGATTTAAAGTTAAAACATTAAAAAAATGAAATTACCAAAGTTTTTATTAGCAGATAATTCGGAATTTCCAGAGGATTTGTTCGTAGTTCATACAGAATATCCAAGATTCATCCTTAACGTTGAGGAAGAAGAGGTTGAGTGGCTGGATGATCTGGAAGGTGATGATGAAGAAACCATGGCAGATGAGGCTACCAAAGTAGTGGAGGCTGCATTTAAATGGTGTGATGAAGAGTTGGCTAAGTACGACGAAGAAGAGGAAGAATAATAACGACCCGAATATAAAAAAAGGAACTCTGAAGAGTTCCTTTTTTGTTTTATTGTGCTTTATTGAATTTCAGGAGTAAAAGATTATCCTGGTACAACTCTAGTACATTTCCGGTAATCACATATTTGTTGGCTTTTGCCATCATATCCATGAAGTTCTTTTCCACGCTCATATTTTCACAAGCCATTTTTGTAGAACCCATCTGTCCGGCAGAGAAATTTCCGGTAGAAGGCTCTACCCTCGCTGTTCCGAAGTAGTTGTTGCACCCCGCATTCCCGTTTATTTTTTCGCCGTCGATATTCAGCGTAGGAATTTTGCCTTTCACATTATCGGCCAGTGCCCACTTCGTTCCGGAAAGTGCAGGCTGCGCCTTTCCTAATTTTGCAGAAGAACCTGCCGTTGCACCACAGGAAACCAAAACCGCTGCCATTCCTATACTTAAAAAAAGATTTTTCATTTTTTTCCTTTTTGATTTGAATCAAATTTACGAATTATTATGATGCAAACGGGCTTTCCCGGGATTTTATTGTCCTGAAAGTGGCTTCTATTACGGTAATTTACTGCAATTACCTGCAAATCCTGCCAGGGTTAAATTCCTGACAAGACTGTGCGCCGGACTGTTTTCTTTTCCTGAAACGTACTGACCGACAACCCAATTCAGGACAAAAAAAACGGACCGAAGTCCGTTCTTTGATATTTAAACTGATAAAGAATTATCCTCTCAATTCTGCATTAAATTCTTTCTGGAAAGATTTCACCAGAGAATCCATGACAGCAGCAATTTCTTTTTCTTCCAATGTTTTTTCCTCGTTTAAAAGCTCAAAGCTCATCGCGTAAGACTTTTTACCTTCGGGGAGATTTTTGCCCTCATAAACGTCAAATAAGTTGATGTTTTTGATGTAAGGCGATTTATTTTTTTTAGCGGTCTGATAAAGATCCTGATAATTTACACTCTTATCCAACAGCAAAGCCAAATCTCTTCTTATCTTATTGAATTTAGGAATGTCACTGAATTTAAGCTCATTTTTAGAACGCAGCTCCTGGGCAAATTCCAGTTCGATTTCGGCATAGAAACATTCCTGGTCGATATCAAAATCTTTAAGCATCTGAGGGGCTACTTTCCCGATTCTTACCAATGCTTTTCCATCCGCTTCATAAGCCAGCGCATCGGAGAATCTTTCGTCGGATAAAGCCACTTCGTTATAATCAACGGCCAGTTTTTCCAGCAACACTTTTACATAAGCTTTCAGATTGTAGAAGCTTGTGGCGGATTTCGGCTGCAGCCAGTTTTCAGATACTTCCCTTCCGGATACCAGGATGGCCAGTTGTTTTCTTTCCTCGTATTTTTCTCTTTTATGATAAATTTTTCCGAATTCGAAGAACTTGATGTCCTGGTTTTTTCTGTTGATGTTATAGATCGCGTTCTGTAAAAGCCCTTCCATTAGAGATTTTCTCATAAATGCCAGATCATTGCTCAGAGGATTCAGCAATTTTACGGCATCCGTTTCATCTTTTACGGAAGTTAATGAATTGTTCATCACTTCGTTGAAGCCTAAGCTTTGTAACGTTCGGGCCCAGTTGTTTTCCAGTTCGTCCTGATCCTGCGCACTGAGTTTCACCGGGGTAAATGATATCTTTTGCGGCGCATCGATCTTATTATAGCCATAGATTCTTAAAATCTCTTCAATGACGTCGATTTCCCGGGTCACATCGGCCCGGTATGCCGGAACAGAGATTTCATAACCGTTCTGAATTTCGTTCAGCACCTGGATTTCAAGGGCTTTCAAAATTTCTTTCACTTTTTCCCTGTGGATTTTTGTTCCTAAAATCTGTTCGATTCTTGAAAATCTGATGATAACATACTGATCTTCAATTTTCTTAGGATATTCCTCCAGCAGTTCACCGACCAGCTTTCCTTCTGCCAGTTCCTGAATCAGCTTAACCGCATGGGTAATGGCTGTTCTGGTGATATTCGGGTCTACGCCTCTTTCAAATCTGAACGAGGCATCGGTATTCAATCCGTGGAATTTTGCACCTTTCCGCACCGCTACCGGATTGAAGTAAGCACTTTCCAGGAATATGTTTTCAGTCTCTGCAGACACTCCGGAATCAGCACCGCCAAAAACTCCGGCAATACACATCGGCTGATCATTTCCGTCCTTGATAATGATCTCAGAACCGTTTAAAGTTCTTTCCACGCCATCCAGCGTCCTGAATTTTGTTCCTTCCTGTACGGTTCCTACCTTTACTTTTTTACCGGCAATCTTATCGGCATCAAAAGCGTGAAGCGGCTGTCCGTAGCCGTGAAGGATATAATTGGTAATATCGACCACGTTGTTGATCGGGCTTAAACCGATGGCTTTCAACCGGTCTTTCAGCCACGACGGAGAATCCGTAACTTTTACATTTTCAATAACCGCACCGATATACCTCGGGCATAGTTGTGCATCTTCCACTTCCAGCGTAAACTCATGAGAACCTTCATTATTTAAAACAAGAGAAGATACCTTTTCAAATTCTGAATTCTGCTTGTTGGTGGAAAGATAAGCGTGAAGGTCTCTCGCCACTCCGTAATGGGACATGGCGTCGGTTCTGTTCGGTGTTAATCCGATTTCCAGGACTTCATCGGTAGTCAGTTCAAAATAATCAGCAAAATTCTTTCCAACTTCATACTTCTCTTCATCCAGCACCATGATGCCCCCGTGATCGTCACCAAGACCCAGCTCGTTCTCCGCACAGATCATCCCCTGGGAAACTTCCCCTCTGATCTTGGCTTCCTTGATTTCAAAAAAGTTTCCGGTTTTATCATAGATTTTTGTTCCGACAACCGCCACCGGAACCGTCTGGCCGGCTTCCACATTCGGAGCCCCACAAACGATATGCAGCACTTTTCCGTTTGCTACCTCTACCGTTGTCTTTTTCAGCTTATCTGCATTCGGATGTTTTTCGCAGGTAAGAACCTTACCGACCACAATCCCCTGCAGGCTGCCTTTTATGCTTTCAAATTTTTCTATCCCTTCAACTTCCAGACCAATATCTGTAAGGAACTCACCGATTCTCTCCGTTTTCAATTCCGTTCTGATGTAGTCTTTAAGCCAGTTGTTTGATATTTTCATTGAATATATTTTGAATTTTTGTACAATTTTTACTGTACGGTTTTAAGCGTACAAATGTCGTGTTTTTTTGATAAATACAGAAATTTATAACAGATTTTAAGAGTTAAATTTTAACCCGAATATCTAGTTTTAACATTGATTATACCGGTATTTTTTTTAGATTAAGCATAAAAATTGGGAAGAAAATTAATGAAGTAAATCTGCATTCAATTCTGTGAGTATAAGGAGAAGTAAAGACATGTGAAAAGCTTTTAACGCTATCGACGAACAGACCCATTACATTCAGCAAATGACAGTTGTGAATATTATAAACCTTTCCAATTCAGATCAATTAAACTTTTTGTCTAATTTCTAAACTTTGTCACTGATCCTGGTTTTTCCGGCTTTTTAAATCCGTTGCATTAAAAAAGAGGCTTTGAAAATCAAAACCTCTCTCTGTATTTTATGCAAAATTGCTGTTACAATCCGATTACCGGCATCGACAGCATCAGGATGCTTTCATTATCTTCAAGACCGTCAAGAGGTTCAATGATTCCCGGTCTGTTTGGCTGGGACATCTTCATGGTAATATCGTCTGATCCGAGGATCGTCAGCATTTCCGTTAAAAATTTGGAGCTGAACCCGATGTTGATGTCTTCCCCATTGTAGTCGCAAGGAATCTGCATGTCCGCCTTGTTTGCATATTCCGTATCTTCTGCATGAAGATGAAGGATGTTTGCAGACAATTTAAACCTTACCTGGTTGGTCGATTTGTTTGACATGATCGATGCTCTTTTGATCGCGCCCAACAGAAGGTTTCTGTTGATTGTCAATACATTCGGGTTTTCTTTAGGAATTACTGCAGTATAGTTCGGGTATTTTCCGTCGATCAGCCGGCAGATCCAGACATGCTTACCGAAGGTAAATTTAGCCATGTTCTCATTGAATTCGATGGTTACGTCTTCATTTGAGCTTGCCAGTATATTTTTGAAAATGTTCAGCGGTTTTTTCGGCATGATGAATTCCATCGGCTCGGCGTTCATCAGATCCGTTCTTTTATATACCACAAGTCTGTGTGAGTCCGTAGACACAAAATTGGTTTCGTTTTCTCCGAACTGGAACAGGACTCCCGTCATTACAGGACGCAGGGAATCGTTGCTCGTTGCGAAAAGCGTATTCGTCAATGCTTCGGATAAAACCCCGGCAGACATGGTTACGCTCTGGGCAGCATCGAATTCCGGCAGTTCCGGATAATCATCTGCATTGTCCAGGGCCACGGCGAAGTTATCTTTTTCATCTAAAATCTCAAGCTGACTTCCCGTTCCTTCCGCATTATCCTTTACGACCAGCGTAAGCGGCTGTTCTCCGTAAGTCTTGATAAAATCCTGAAAAATCTTTGCAGGTACGGCAAATTTACCCGTATCATCAGATTTCCCCTCAAGAGAAGTCACCAGCGTTGTCTCGCCATCGGATGCAGTAATGGTAACCTGAGTTCCGTCTAATTCAAAAAGATAATTTTCTAAAATCGGTCTCGACTGAGAGCTTGATATTACGCCACTTACAGTTTGCAAAGCCTTCTGCAGTTCTCCACTTGAAATAATAAATTTCATAGATTTAAAAATAAGTTTTTACAAATATAATAAATAGAAAAGAGATGGAAAAGAATAATTCCGAGAGTTATTAACAACCATCAAAAGAATTTTACAACCATTTCTGTTTCCTGCCGATATCCCAAAGATATCTTTGCCGTACTAAGATAAGGATTTTCAACGATGAATTTAATTATATTTGCAGATAATCTTTCATTATGCGAAAACCACTTCTCCATCAAAGTTTCCTGAATGCTTTCCGTGGGATTTTCATGATGATAAAAAGTGAAAGGAATTTCCAGCTGGAGGTGGCCGCGTTTCTGATCAATCTGTTTTTAATTTTTTACCTGCATCTTTCAACACTTGATTCCCTACTGATCCTGATTGTCTCATCAGGTGTACTGGCAGCGGAAATTTTCAATACGGCTATTGAGAAAATCTGTGACATCATTCAGCCTGAATTTGATCAGCGGATCGGTTTCATCAAAGACATTTCTGCAGGCGCGGTTCTGCTGATGGCTCTGATTTCCGCTATTACAGGAATTTTGGTGTACTGGAAATACTTTTTTATTTAGGTTCTGGCTAACGCCCGACAGGATCATGTTCAGTAGAAACGGGCCAAAGCTGCTCCTATTGATCCCCTTACATATTTACCTGAACTGTTTTTAAGTCCTTTTTAAGACAGTGCCGTTTCAGAGATATTTTTCAATAATCTGAATCGCCATTTCTACCATGATTCCGTAGCCTTTTTCGTTGGGGTGGACGCCGTCTCTGGAAAGCAAAACCTCTTTATCGTCTACAAATCCGGAGTAAAAGTCCAGATAGTGCAAAGCATTTTCATCAGCAATTTCTTTCAGCACCAGATTGTATTTCAAAATATCCGCCGTGCTTCTCAATTTTCCGGATGCTACTTTAATACCATCTATTCTTTCGGCAACAGGAAGAATGCTGATCAGATAAATATCTTCCGCATATTGTTTTGCTTTCTGAACTGCCGTTAAAATATTTTCTTTAAAACGCTCCGGTTTTATGGCCTGCACTCCTTCCTTTATGGCCAGATCATTCGCTCCGTAACCGATGAATACTATATTTCCTTCCGAAGAATTACGTGCTTCCATTTCATTTGAAATTCTTTTGACAAGCCCTTCGGTTGTTTCACCTCCGATTCCCAGATTAAACACAATCAGCTCGTTACTTCCCTCATTGTATTTCTGCAAGGCATACCGCTTTAAAATATCCACCCATCCTCCGAATACGCCGTCGTACTCTCCATAGGTAATGCTGTCACCGAAAAATAATCCGTACTTCATTTATTGTTTGTATTAAATCAAGCCAAAATTAGCGTAATCTTTTGATGGGACTGTATAATTTCCACTAAAATTTCAAATAGGGTCTGCCCTTTCCCTGCCACCAGTTCATCCAGTTTATGCCGGATTAACATGACGTTAAACGGTTTTCCCTGTCTGATTTTGTTTTCATAAAACTCTTTAGTCAGATCGAATCCCAGCTCTTCCCTGGACTTCTGAGAATCTTTCCAGGTAATTTGCCCCTGAAATCCATACAGGATATCATCAAAACCGTCCAGCGTTCCGACTTTCCAGTCCTCGTCCTTCATCAGCAGCCGGGAAATCTCTTCATAGAATCCTTCCAGATCTGAAAAATGACGGCCGTTGATGACCGTCATAATGTGTTTGTTATTTTCTTTTTCCATTTTTGTTACCAAAAAGTACAACTTTTCGCTGGTTTTGATCAGTTTAAAGTTACAGCTTTCTTAATTTATAACAAATAATTCTATTGCTTAAAAATGGGGATGTATTGCAAATCACCAATATAAATAGGAGCACAGTTTCTATTTTAAATCTGTATTCCTCTCACCTTTAATCTGATGTTCAACTTTTTCATTGGGTTCAGAACGGATGCCCTGTACTGAATCCTTCACCGGTATTGCGGCAACGGTATCCTTTTCGGGTATATTTTGGTTAATTTGGTTGTGATTCAGTTTGGTAACGACCCGCCTTTCTTTTTCGTACTGTTCCACGTAAAGCCATACCAGACCTGCAATTGCAGCCACCAGCAGGACGGATAGAACAACGGTCGCAATTTTAAAAGGATCTGACCGGTCTTTATTTTCTTTTCGTTCGCGTTCATAATGGTAAAAATGATTTCCCGACTGTCTGAAAGATGCCGGTCTGGATGCCGGTCTCGGATCGGAAACCGTTGCCAGGTCAGGTATTTTTAAATCCCTGATATTTTCCGTAAAAACATTTTTATTTTCTTTATAAGCATTTCTGATGCTGTTTAAAGCCGAACTGTCTGCTGTTTTCAGCTGATGTAACAGTTCATCGATTTTCATCGAAAATGTCTGATAGACTTCATTGATCCGGGCCAGATTCTTTTCAGATTCTTCAATTTTTTCACCGTTTGCCGCGTGCTGCTGTTTATTTTTTTCAATTTTAGCTTTACAGTCTTCACGGGTTTGTTTTTCAGCATCTTTCAGCTTTATTTTTTCCTTTTCAAAGTCTTCAACGGCTTCCCGGATCTTCCGCTTCCTTTCTTCCGCCAGCCTACGGATTTCGTTTTCAAACCCGTCTTTCTGCACAAACTGGAATATGTTTTTCTGGTGGACGAGCTTTGCGACTTCCTGGTTCGACGTAAAATAAATCGTATCATACATATTGAGCAAATCGAGGGATCTTTTGAACATCGACTGTAATGCAGATGGATTTGTTTCACAATATACCATTAACTGTTTATTGGTTATTTCGGCAGAATCCAGCATATCGATTTTCTTCAGGTTGAATCTGACTTTATCAAAGTCGGAAAGTTTGCTTACTGAAAAGTTATCTGAATGATTAACGGAAAGCGTATCATTTTCCACATTTTTGCCGATCAGGTTTTCATGAAACTCATTCAGGCACCGGATGGTAATATTTTCCTCTGCAATTTCATCAATAAACAGGATGGCAGATCCGATAAAAGATCCTTCCCTTGCGGAAGTCGGTTCCTTCGCATAGGTATACACTGCGTAAGCAATCATAAACGAACCATCCCGGTATTCTTTCCTAATCGAATACAATGTACTTTCGGGATAGACCCGTATGGAACCTCTGATGTCAAAGGTTTTTACCAAAAGGGGATTTCCTGCAAAAAAGGTCTGGGTAAACCCGTTGGGGTTCCCGAATGTTCCGAAGGCGATTAAATTAACATTGCTCATCAATTGGTAAAGCTAAATTTTATACGTTCCCAAAAAGTCCCTTCATAGTACAGCGGATATCCTGAAATGCTTTCATAAAGCCATTCCGACAGCTTCTTGG
Source organism: Chryseobacterium sp. SN22 (assembly GCF_008329705.1). Taxonomy (GTDB): domain Bacteria; phylum Bacteroidota; class Bacteroidia; order Flavobacteriales; family Weeksellaceae; genus Chryseobacterium. Next base: position 93,671 of record NZ_VTSX01000012.1, read on the forward strand.
CCCGGTCCAGATTCAATAAGGTCACTCTGTTGGTATCCTCATTTAGTTCGCCTACGGTATAGAATGTTTTCGCCAGGCTGTAGGTATCCATTGCAGTGGAAGTCATCGGAAGCCTCTCTCTGACGAATTCGTCCAGCTGTGTTGAATCCTCAACTTCTGTCCTACCGGATTTATCCCACTTGGAAATGACCAGAATAATATTGACGGATCTTAATCTCTTCTCGTATTTCTCGAGCTTATTTAAAAAAGTATTGATTAAAATATCATCTTTATGCGCACTTTCATAACTTGTTACAATAATGAAAGTAAGAGGCAAATGGGCTGAAAGATAAGTTTCTATACTGCTGTGATAGTTTCCTCCTCTCCTGATTTCGTTATGGTTTTCTCCCGAAGTTTCCAAAAAAGTAAGATTGATAGGATTTACTTTCTTCGATTTATTGTTCGGTTCAAAAACCAGGTCCAGTCTGGTTACCTGATCTTTAACCGTTCCTGCCGGCAAAATACCTTTGCTGATATTCTCAAAAAAATCGTACAGCAGACTTTCCGCCTCCGCTGTATTCGGCGTTCCTATTTTCGGCCTTATCACTCCCGCTGTTGAACGGAGGTAATACAGCATGGTAGCCAGTATCACCGACTTTCCGGAAGATGCCGTTCCGAAAAAGAAAACAAAATTGCTGTCCTTATTCTTAATTTCCGAGACATTTCCTTTAGCAATAGGTACAAAATGATCATCGGCGGTTTCTTTTTTATCATCAAATGACAACGGCCTTAGTGCATCGTCATCATCAAAATTCAGAGGTTTAAGTTCTTCATTGCCTTTATTAAAAGACAGTGGTTTCAGAGATTCGTTATTCCAATCCATGTTTTTCCCGTTTATCAGATTATTGTTTTTCCGCTGCGCCTGCTGTTAAAAATACTTTCATTCCGCCCTGTATTCCTGTTGTTTTCCGTCGGCATCAAAAGAATAATCAGCATGATCCCGAAATCCAGCAAAATGCATCCGGCAAGTACGACCAATGGGAACATTCCGAAATTTTTGATCGCATGGCTGAAGGCATATCCTATTTTCCCGACTTCCTGCGTTTCCGAATGTGCCGGTTCAAACTTCAGCTTGTCCCTTCCCAGAATCGATTCCGCTTTGCTGCCCAAACGGTTGTATTCCGTCAGGGAATTATCGATCTGGCCCTGCGCCATCCCATTGATCACATCCGGCGTCATCTGTAAAAGGCTCTGAATTTCTTTGTTCCATCGTAAGGAAGCATCATTGATGTCGCTCATCAGATTTTTCTCTTCGGGTGTCAGGTTGTATACCATCTGAACAACCTGTTCTTCCATCCGGTCTGCCAGATCGGCATATCCTTCCGGGGTTTCACTCACCGGGGTAAGCGGGGTTACTTTCTTACCGATCATCTTTTCGATTCTTGCCAGGATCTGTCTTGCCTCCGGGCCGATCCCCACGTTTTTGGGATCACTGATCTGGATTTTCAGAAGGTTCAGCTCGCTTCTTATGGCCTGCCGTACTTTAGCATCCGGTACCGAATAATTCAGCTTGGATTCAACATCAGTTTCCAGCCTGGTGAATTTTTCATTAACCTCCCGCAGCTCGGTCGTGTAAATATCGGTTTTCATGAAGCGGGTGTACAGCGCATTGAAATTTGCTACAAAGCAGAAGATGGCGAAGAAAAAATAAATCCATCCCAGGGATGATGCAGATCCTCCGCTGGTCTTCGCGCGCCTGATCTGCCAGAGAAGGAAAAGAAGAATCAGGGAAAGCACCAGGGCAACGATGAAGGAACTTCCTCCAAAGATCTGCTGCAGACCCATCCAGGTCTGATAAAAACTCACGCCGATCAGCATGACCGCCAGGATACCGAGAAACAGGTCGGTTACCGTAATCTTTGTATTCATAGTTAAAAGTTGTCTTGTTTTAGGTTCTTATTTAGGACGGCAAGGTATTGCGGTTTTCAGCATTTTCATTACGGTTTTCCGTAAAAACGGGAATATTTATGAGAATGAAAGTAAAGAAAAATGCCTCTGTTTTACAACAAAGGCATTCAGGGTATTTTATTTATCTGATTACTTATTTAAAGTATTCCACTCCATTTTTAAAGATGTTGTGGTAATTCGCCGTCGGGATGTTTTTCATCAATCCTTCTGCAAAACGTTCCGGGTGGCCCATTCTTCCGAAGATTTTTCCGTCCGGGCTGGTAACGCCTTCAATTCCGAATAATGAGTTGTTCGGATTGAACGGCATTCCGTGGGCGATTTTTCCTTCCAGATCCAGGTACTGCGTGGCAATCTGCCCGTTTTCATACAGCTTCTGGATTTCGGCTTCCGATGCCATGAAACGTCCTTCTCCGTGGGAAATCGGAATGGTGAATACCTGATCCTTCATTCCTTTCAGCCAAGGCGATTCATCGTTCACGACTTTTACGTTCACCATCTGGGAAATATGTCTTCTGATGGCGTTGTGAGCCAAAGTAGGAGAATTTTCATCCAGGTCCTTGATTCTTCCGTAAGGCAGCAGTCCTGATTTCACCAATGCCTGGAATCCGTTACAGATCCCGATGATCATCCCGTCTCTGTCTAACAATTCATGAACGGCCTTTCTCATTTTCTCGTTTTTCAAAACGTTTACAATGAATTTGGCAGAACCGTCCGGCTCGTCACCGGCAGAGAACCCTCCTGAGAACGCTAAAATCTGGGAAGAAGCGATTTCCTTTACCCATGCATCGATGCTTTCTTCCAGCAATTGGTGGTTGATGTTGATCAGCGGCAGACTGCTGATGGCTGCACCTTCTTTTGCAAAGGCATTCAGCGTATCATATTCACAGTTGGTTCCCGGAAATACCGGCGCGAATACTTTCGGCTGCGCAATTCCGTGGTTTTTGATGATGATATTTCTCGGATTGACGGAGTTTAATTTTTCATCCAGTTCAATCGTCAGTTTTTCTTTTTCAACCGTAGGGAAAAGGTTTTCAAAAGTATTGGTATTGGCTTCCGATAATTTCTCAATTGCAAATTCAGAATCATTGATTCTAATGCTGGCATCTTCCTTAACTTTCCCGATCAGCTGAAGATTAACGGAGCTCAGTTCTTCCGTAGATTCGATGATTAAGCTTCCGATGTTTTTAGATAACAGCGCTGCTTCATCAACCGTAATCTCGGCCCCTAACCGGTTTCCGAAGCTCATTTTCGCTAAAGCAACGGCTACTCCACCTTCTTTTACCGTTTTTACGGAAACAATTTTTCCGGCTTTGATGTTTTCAAAGATCAGTTCGAAAACAGTTTTTAAGGCATTGTAATCCGGCAGTCCGTTTTCCTGGGCGGTATGATTAAAGAAATAGATTTTATTTCCGGCTTTTTTAAATTCGGGAGAGATGATATTTTTCTTTTCTCCGTTGGCGCAGGCAAATGAAATCAGGGTTGGCGGCACATTCAGGTCCTGGTAGGTTCCGCTCATCGAGTCTTTTCCTCCGATCGCAGCCAGTCCAAGATTCATCTGAGCATCGTAAGCTCCCAATAATGAAGCCAACGGTTTACCCCATTTTTCAGGGTTTTGCCCTAATTTCTCAAAATATTCCTGGAAACTTAATCTGATGTTTTTATAATCACCGCCCATCGCTACGATTTTCGCCACACTTTCTACGACGGCATACGAAGCTCCCAGCAGTGAATTCTGCTTGGAAATTTCCGCATCGAATCCCCAACTTGCCAGAGAAACGGTTTCAATATCTTTTGCCCCGATGATTGGCAGCGTCTGAACACTTCCTTCCATCAGGGTCTGCTGGTATTTTCCGCCCAAAGGCATCGCTACGGTAGTCGCCCCGATGGAAGAGTCGAACATTTCCAGCAATCCTTTCTGGGACGCTACATTTTTATCACTTAGTGTTTTCAGGAAATTCTCTTCGCTGAAAACCTGAGTTTCTTCTTTTACTTCATTCAGGTGGGTAATTTTCACCTCCTGGGTTTTGGAACAACCGTTCGTATCTAAAAATGCTCTTGAAAGGTCTACAATTTTATCGCCTTTCCAGAACATCTGCATTCTTCCGGAATCGGTTACTTTCGCGACCTCAACCGCAACAATATTTTCTGCTTCACAGAATTTGACGAACTGTTCTTTATCTTTCGGATCTACCACAACCGCCATTCTTTCCTGAGATTCGGAAATGGCCAGTTCGGTTCCGTTTAATCCTTCATATTTCAAAGGCAGAACATCTAGATTGACTTCCAATGAATCGGCGATTTCACCGATGGCCACCGAAACACCTCCTGCGCCGAAGTCATTTGATTTTTTAATCAGCCTCGTTACTTCAGGATTTCTGAACAACCTCTGGATCTTACGTTCTTCCACCGCATTTCCTTTCTGAACCTCAGAACTCATGGTATGGATGGACGTTTCGTCCTGTTCTTTTGAACTTCCGCTTGCACCTCCAACGCCATCACGGCCCGTCGCGCCTCCAAGGATAATGACAGAATCTCCGGCTTCCGGCTTCTCTCTTCTCACCCAATCTACAGGAACGGCACCGGTTACGAAACCGACTTCCATTCTCTTGGCCTTGTAGCCTTCGTCATAAATTTCGGAAACCATGGTGGTTGCCAAACCGATCTGGTTCCCATACGAGGAATACCCGTTGGCTGCCTGTTTAGTGATGGTTTTCTGAGGCAGTTTTCCCGGTAAGGTCTGATCAACCGGTTCCAGAACGTCTGCCGCACCGGTTAACCTCATCGCCTGGAACACAAAAGAACGTCCGGACAAAGGATCCCTGATCGCTCCGCCCAGACAGGTTGAAGCCCCTCCGAACGGTTCGATTTCCGTCGGGTGGTTATGGGTTTCGTTTTTGAATAATAAATACCACGGTTCTTTCTTACCGTCGTATTCCGCTTCGATCTGAATGGTGCAGGCATTGATTTCATCGGAAACCACGAGGTTCTCCAGGTTGCCTGTTTTATGGAAATACCGGGCGCAGACGGTAGCCAGATCCATTAAGGAAATCGGCTTCAGCTCGCGGCCTAAGAATTTTCTTTTTTCGATATAGTCGTTGAAAATGGTTTCCAGCGTATGCTTGAACTGCCCTTCAAATTCAATATTTGAAAGCTCTGTTTCGAAAGTGGTGTGGCGGCAGTGGTCGCTCCAATAGGTATCGAGTACTTTCAGTTCGGTCTCCGTAGGGTTCCGCTGTTCGGATTTAAAGTATTCCTGAATGAATTTCAGGTCGTCCAGTCCTAAAGCAAATCCGTGGTTGTTGTAAAAGCTTTCCAGCTGGGCATCGTCAAAACTGATGAAATTTTCGTGGGTAATCACTTTCGACGGTGCTTCTTCTGCAGGAATATCCAAAACGGACAAATCTTTTTCCTGAGATTCCACTTTGTTGATCAGAAGGTCTTTGATTTTTGTAAGATCGTGTTCGGAAACCCCTTCAAATTCGATGAGCTTTCCACTTCTCACTTTGGATTTTTCATTTTCCGTGAGCAAAGCAATACACTGCTGGGCTGAATCGGCACGCTGATCGTACTGACCCGGCAAAAACTCCATGGCAAAATGGATGGACGCCGCCGGATTTTCTTCGTGCAGGATATCCGTTACCGGATCCACGAACGTACTGTTGACCGTTTTTTCAAATTCCCCGTCGTTCAGTCCGAAGATGTCGTACACATTGTACACTTTTACTTTCTGTATGGCAGGAACCACCGCTTTTACTTCATCAAAAATTTTTGGACTTTCCACATCGAAAATTCCTCTTTTTTCTACGAAAATTCTTTTGTTTTGAGACATTAGATGTCAGTTTTTATTTAGATTTATTTTTTATTTCGTCTTTATATCCGGCATTTGCCATTTGTGATTACAAAGATAGCATTCCTACGGAATGCATGTCCTATCCGATGCTATTTTTCTACACAGATTTCATTCCTACGGAATCATCATTAATGACTGCTTATTATCTGTAGAGTATTACCATTACAATATCGATAAAATTCAGCATCATTTCTGCATAGATTCCATTGTAGGAAATGAGTGAATGTTTCCCTTTTAATTAATTTATTTCTGTTTGATTATAATCTTTACAATATCCTATACTTATCCCGCAAATTTTAATTTTGCAAAATTTTGTTTATAGCTTTTACATAATATTTTTCAACTTCATCAGTTCCGTAGGAATTGTATCTGTGTAGCGAATGCGCTTATAACGGTAGGCATTCCGGAGGAATGCTACCTCCCTCTATCACGAAATTCAAAAGGATATTTATTTCTTAAATTCAATTTCAAAAACATTAATATCAAGAGACTCTATTCGTTTGAAAAATACTTCAATTTTACCATTTATTTAATTTATTCGGATTATCCGGATGTTCTTTCTGAAATTCTTCAGCCTGCTTGTACTGTTCTTTCAGCCATTTTGCAAAAGGAATTTTTTCATCATCAAATTCGAGGGCGAAAACTTCTCTTTTATCTGCTGAAACCAGAAATTTTAAACCGGACCATCCGGCTTCCGCTTTCCGGTAATCATAAGCATTCACCTGGTAAAACGGAAAATTTTCCTTTGGACGTTCAACGATTTCGAAATACAGTTTTTTATTTTCCTCCGATAATCTTTCATAATGATTGACGTAATAGATTTCCGAAAGCTTTTTATTCTGCTTATCAAAAAACTGAAGAACTTCTTTTTCTTTTTGGGTATAGGAAAAAGGATACGGATAATATTTTCCATCTATTTCAACCGTACTTCCTGGCTTCACTACAGGCTGAGTTACCTGACCTTTGAAATCCATGACTCCCCAGTTTCCGCCTGCGATCGCTTTATGTTCGTCTTCCGTTTTTTCCCAGTCGCAGCCGTCACAATAAGCTGCATAGCCATAATGAAAAGGTGAAGCAAAATCATATTTGGCTTCAATGATCATCATTCCATTTCTATCGACAAAGCCTACTTTCCCGTTCTTGACGAACCGCCTTACGCCTTCAGAGAAATAATCGGCTCCGTTGTCATAGAAAAATGGCCGGTACAGGAAATTTCCTTTCCGGTCATATACATAGCCCCAGGCATTTTTTTCTTTCGATTCGTCTTTTTTCGGTCCGTCAAAATAAATGGTTTCTCCTTTTACAGGTTCACCGTCTTTCAAAAAGGAAAATACTTCGAACTGTGCCGGAACGATGATCTGACCGTCTGAATTTTTAACACCAACCAGAGAATCCCCGGTTTTGAAATACATTAAAGCTTCCTTTTCCTGAGAAAACGAAAGCATGGGTATTAATAAAATGGCTGCAAATATTTTCTTCATGTGCTGACTCAGATAATCATTAAACTTTAAACCTCATCAAAATTTCATGACTTTGTCAAAGTAAATATGCAGCCCGGCAGGACTGCATATGGTGTTATACTTTAAGATCAGCTTCGAGCCCGATCAGGTCTTTGTTCTGATCGATGATCGGCTGTACTTCGTTTTTGATGAATTCTTCGGTCTGGATCGGGGCAAAACCGATGAAGTTTTTAGGATCGAGTACTTCTTTGAGTTTCGACTTATCGAATTTTAAGGAATCGTCGTTAAGGATTCGTTCGATCAGGTCGTTTTCTTTCCCTTCCATTTTTACCTGCTTGGAGGCTTCCATGGAGTGAACCCTGATGACTTCGTGAATTTCCTGACGGTCACCCCCGGCTTTCACTTCTTCCATGATGATGTATTCCGTTGCCATGAATGGAAGCTCGTCCATAATGTGTTTGTTGATCCTGTTCGGGTACACGACGATACCGTTCATGATGTTGTTCCAGATCAATAGAATCGCATCTACAGCTAAAAAGGCCTGTGGAATGGTTAATCGCTTGTTGGCAGAATCATCCAGTGTTCTTTCAAACCACTGGGTTGAAGCTACCATGGCAGAACTTGTCGTTAATGACATTACATATTTTGCCAAAGCACCGATTCTTTCGCTTCTCATCGGGTTACGCTTGTATGCCATAGCTGATGAACCGATCTGGTTTTTCTCAAACGGTTCCTCAATCTCTTTAAGGTTCTGAAGCAAACGTAAATCGTTGGTGAATTTATGTGCCGACTGGGCAATGTTTCCTAATAAAGCAACGACTTTTGCATCGATCTTACGGTCATAGGTCTGTCCGGAAACCCCGAAAACTTTTTCGAAACCGAATCTTTTGGATAATTCTTTATCTAAATGTTTTACTTTGGAATAATCTCCGTTAAAAAGCTCCAAGAAGCTTGCTGCCGTTCCGGTGGTTCCTTTTACGCCTCTGAATCTTAAGGTTTCTAAGAAGAAATCCAGTTCTTCAATGTCCAGCACCAGACTCTGTAACCAAAGGGTCGCTCTTTTTCCAACCGTGGTCAACTGAGCCGGCTGGAAGTGGGTAAATCCTAAGGTCGGAAGATCCTTGTATTCGATGGCAAAATCTGCCAGGTTTTTCATTACGTTAACCAGCTTTTTCTTTAAGATTAAAAGCCCGTCGCGGATCTGGATCAGATCGGTATTGTCTCCTACAAATGCGGAAGTCGCTCCTAGGTGGATAATTCCTTTGGCTGAAGGGGCCACATCGCCATAGGTATGAACGTGCGCCATCACATCATGACGGAACTTTTTCTCGTATTCTGCCGCTTTATCATAATCGATGTTATCGGCATTGGCTTTCAGTTCTGCAATCTGCTCTTCGGTGATGTCCAGGCCTAAATCTTTTTCGATTTCAGCCAATGCGATCCAAAGTTTTCTCCAGGTACGGAATTTATTGTTGTGTGAGAAGTTAAATAACATTTCTTCACTGGAGTAGCGCTCTTCCAATGGATTTTTGTAGGAATTCATTCTTTCTTTTACTTTTAGGTATGCAAAAATAAGATTTTTCGGCGAGAGTTGAAAATCCTGTTCTGCTGATTTATATTCCTGAACCTTATTTTACCGGCGGGTTTGATCTGCTTTAATTCCGGAAAAATCTTTGTTAATGAGAAAGATAAACCCACTCGGAAAAATTTTCAGCTTTTAAGCATTGCTGTTGTGAAGATAATACCTCCGGTGTGCAGCACCCGGAACATCTTTATATTTTCTACAGAGATCATATTCCTATGGAATAATTTTCTACACATTCCCATATATTCTGCAACTGCCTGTTGCAATCGGCTGCTACCGGAATCACGGTACTTAAAATGTTTTGTTTTACCTTTGCTGCTTCGTTTTTAAACAATAATGAAATAGAATGGGCAGTCTGAAGAAACTGGAGATTAAAAAGAATATTCAAAAAGAGGAAGACCGGAACCTGTCTTTCCGGGTCTTCGACCTGACGGAAGAATACCTGAAAGATTATATGCATCCTCATAAAAAAGATCATTTCCTGATAATTGTTATCGAAAGCGGAACCCTAAGCCTTCATATTGAATCGAAGATCCATCCCTTGAAAGCCGGCAAAATTTCGGTGGTCTTTCCGGAACAGGTTCATTTCATATCCGATCTAAGCTATGATATACAAGGAAAAATTATTCTTTTTGAGGAAATTTTATTCTGTTCCGATATTCTTAAGAATGAGTTGAGCACCTATAATGTACATCTTTCCACCCAGCTGAACTGCACGATTCTTTCGCCGGATGATTTTAAACAAAGTTATCAGCTGGTTCAGAACATTCAGGAGATTTACCAGAAGCCAAGCCTGATCAAAAAGGAACAGGCAAGATTCCAGATCAAGATTTTTCTTTTGGGCTTAATTGAATCCGTTCACGGCCTGCATCCGGTTTTACATAAGGAAACGGCTGATAAACCTTTGTATGTCCGGTTCAAGAAATTACTGAATGAACAGTATAAGCAGCAGCGGACGGTTCAGTATTATGCCGGAAAACTGGCCATCACCCCGAAAAAGCTGAATACCCTGACAAAAAAGCATTGCGGGGAAACCGCCATTCAGGCCATTCACAACAGGATATTGATGGAGATCAAGCGCCAGCTGATGTTTTCCGATCTTTCGCATAAGGAAATTGCTTTTGACCTGGGATTTAATTCTCCTTCCGCCCTCAATAAGTTTGTAAAGGCAAAACTCAAAGAAACGCCTACCGAGCTTCAGCAGGAACTGGCGCAAATGTATAACGCGTAGTCCTGTTTGTATAACACGACTCATTTCAGCCTGGCTAATTTTGCCCTGTCAAAAAATCAGAAAGAAAATGAGCAAATTATTTATTGCAGGAGAAGTTTTCCATGGTGCGGGAACTCTTGAAGAACTGAAAAATATCAAAGGTAAAAAAGCCGTTATTGTTACCGGCGGCAGCTCGATGAGAAAGAGCGGAACATTGGATAAGGCAATGGCTTACCTTACCGAAGCCGGTATTGAAACCCAGGTTTTCGAAGGGGTGGAAGAAGACCCGTCTTCTGCAACATGCCTGAAAGGTGCCGAAATGATGAAAAGCTTTGAGCCGGACTGGATCATCGGACTGGGAGGATGCTCGGCGATTGATGCCGCTAAGATCATGTGGGTGTTCTATGAGTATCCGGATGCGGATTTCGAGGCGATGATCAAACCTTTCACGGTTCCTGTCCTGAGAAATAAAGCCAAATTTATAGCGATTCCTTCAACAAGCGGAACCGGAACTGAAACCACAGGCCTTGCCGTGATCACCGACAGGGAGAAAGGGGTGAAATACCCGGTCGTTTCTTACGAACTGACTCCGGATATCGCCATTGTTGACGGAGAAATCTGTGCTTCGATGCCTGCACATGTTACGTCCAATACCGGACTTGATGCATTGACCCACTGTGTGGAAGCCTATGTTTCCAATATCGATAACAATATCGCCGATGCGCTTTCCAAAGGCGGTCTGGAGATTGTTTTTGATAATTTAAAAGAAGCGGTAAAAAATCCGGACAATATAGCAGCCCGTCAGAATATGCATGATGCCTCCTTTATGGCAGGTCTGGCATTCAACAACGCATGGTTGGGAATCGTTCATTCCCTTTCCCATCAGGTGGGAGCGCTGTACGGCATTCCTCACGGAGCATCCAATGCTATTTTCCTACCGAACGTGATCCGTTACAATGCGCAGGCTACCGAACGTTATCCGGATCTGGCCAGGGTAATCGGCAAAACAACGGCTGAAGATCTGGCACAGGCTATTGAAACCCTACGTTCTGAAGTGAACAACCAGGCTGCGATCAAAGATTTCGGAATTTCGAAAGCGGATTGGGACAAGAACCTTAATTATATTGCTGCCAATGCCCTTGCCGATCCTTGTACCGGATTCAACCCGAGAGTTCCTTCTCTTGAAGACCTGAAAGCCATTTACAATGCCTGTTATGAAGGGGTTGTGTACACTGAAGAGGTTGTTGTTGCAGGATAAACCTGAAATCAAAGCGTAAGAGGCTGGAAGTTATTTTACCGGCAACATTGCCAGAATTCCCAGTATTACCTTAATCTTTGATAAATACGTCCGGCAGGTTTTAATAACCTGCCGGTTTTTTGCAGTCTGCAGTTATTAGCCCCGATAGGAACGGCATCCTTTTTTGTTGCGGGCGAAGACCGTAACAAAAAAGATACAGTGGATAGCGGGAATAAGCTCCTGAAAAAATGGAGAATGGATGCCGGAGGATGGAAGTTATAGGATTGCGGAGAAGCGCGGAAAGGATGATTGAAAGAGATTGCTTGTCCCCTTTTGCTTTCCTGAAAATTGTGCTTCAGCAGAAGGCAGCTTCAATGTGTTGCTTGCCAGATATAAAAAAAGCCGCTCCTGTTGAGCGGCTTCTCTGGAATTTATTTGGTCCAGTTGATTTTTGAATGTTTTACGTCTGAAGAGTTGGTTCCGATCATGATATCGAATTCCCCCGGTTCCCAGTCGTATTTCAGGTCGCCGTTGTAGAACTTCAGGTTTTCCGGCGTAATGTCGAAGGTTACTTTTTTGGATTCCCCTTTTTTCAGCATGACTTTCTGAAAGCCTTTCAGCTCTTTTACCGGTCTGGTGATGCTCCCCACCATATCCCTGATGTACAGCTGCACCACTTCCGCCCCATCATAGTTTCCGGAATTGGTAACGGTTACAGAAGCCTGTACGGTCTGGTTTCCTTTCGGATTCGCATTGGAAACGGTAATATCGGAGTAATTGAATTTCGTGTAGCTTAATCCGTATCCGAACGGGTACAACGGCGTGTTGCACTCATCCATATAGTTGGAACGGAACCTCTGGTACTCGCATTTTTCCGTCAGTTTCTCATCCAGCGGACGGCCGGTATTTTTGGCGTTGTAATAGATCGGCACCTGTCCTAAGCTTCTCGGGAAGGTCATCGGCAGTTTTCCGGAAGGGTTTACTTTTCCGAAAAGGACATCAGCAATGGCGCTTCCAGCTTCAGATCCCGGAAACCAGGCATTCAGGATGGCATCGGGCGTATCTTTTACATTGGTTAAAGCCAGCGGCCGGCCGGTAAACAATACCATGGCAATCGGTTTTCCTGTTTTTTTCAGTTCGTTCAGCAGGTCTACCTGCGACTGCGGAATGGTAATTTCGGTTCTGGAAGAAGATTCACCGCTCATTTCAGCAGATTCCCCGATGGCCAGCACGATCACGTCTGCTTTGTTGGCAATGTCTACCGCTTCTTTCAGCAAGGCCTCTTTGGAACGGTTGTCCCGGTCGGTTTTCTTGCCGTGCGCAGCGTAGATTTCTTCCAGTTTGGCATCGTAGTCGATGTTGGCTCCTTTTGCCGAAAGGAATTTTACGTCTTTGCCGTAGCTTGCCTGAAGGCCCTGCATCAGGTTCACCGAAATGGCATGCTTGGTCGCTACGCTCCAGGTTCCGGCCATGTTCATCGAGTTGTTTACCAATGGTCCGATCACCGCTACGGTTCCTGATTTTTTCAACGGCAATACCTGATTGTCGTTTTTCATCAGTACCATTGACTGGGCGGCAACGTTTCTGGCGATGTTACGGTTTTCCATGCTGTAGACTTCTTTTGCAGCAAGTTTAGCATCACCATGTTTGTAAGGATTATCAAATAAGCCCAAATCGTATTTTGATTCGAGAACCCTTCTGGCCGCCATATCGATTTCCGCCTGGGTTACCTTTCCTTCAGCCAGGGATTTTTTCAGGGTGGTTAAAAAACCTTCCCCCACCATATCCATATCGACTCCAGCTTTCAATGCCAGTGCTGAAACCTGCTGAAGATCACCCATTCCGTGGTCTACCATTTCGTTGATCCCGGTATAATCGGTCACGACGAAACCTTTGAATTTCCATTGGTTTCTCAGCACTTCGGTCTGCAGCCATCGGCTTCCGGTAGCCGGAACGCCATCCACTTCATTGAAGGAAGCCATTACCGATGCTACCCCAGCGTCTACGGCTGCTTTGTATGGTGGGAAATATTCGTTGTACATTCTTACGTGGCTCATGTCCACCGTATTGTAATCCCTTCCGGCTTCTCCTGCTCCGTAAAGTGCAAAGTGTTTCACACAGGCCAGAATGTTGGTTCCGTTCGCAAGGTCTTTGCCCTGGTAACCGTACACCATATTTTTAGCGATCTCGCTTCCCAGGTACGGATCTTCCCCGGAACCTTCGGAAACCCTTCCCCATCTCGGCTCGCGGGAGATATCCACCATCGGCGAGAACGTCCAGTTGATTCCGTCGGCCGCCGCTTCTTTGGCCGCTACCCTTGCGGACTGCTGCACCAGATTCATATCCCATGAAGCAGCCAGTCCCAGAGGAATCGGGAAAGTGGTTTCGTACCCGTGGATCACGTCCATTCCGAAGATCAAAGGAATTTTCAACCGGCTGTTTTCCACCGCTACCTTCTGTACGGCTTTGATTTTATCCGCTCCTTTTATGTTGAACAATCCTCCGACTAATCCCTGCTCTACTTTTTTACCGATATCGGAGCTCTTTGCCAGTCCGGTGGTAAAATCACCCGAGCTCGGCAGGTTCAGCTGCCCGATTTTTTCATCCAGGGTCATTTTCGCCAGCAGGCTTTCGACAAAGGCTTTCTTTTTCGCCTGGTACTGCGCGGTCTGATACGCCTGTACAGGCTTCGTTACCATTTCCTGCGCCGAAAACACAGGAGCCAGTGCCAATGTGGCCATCACCATTAACTTTTTCATAAATCTATCTTCTTTAATTATAGTTTCTTTTTTGCTTTTTAAACCTTATATCCGCTAAAGTACGTCTAAATTATTGGGAATATTTTTTCGCAAAGGTACTTCGACAAGTTCAGTATAAACTATTCGCTCAGCAAATGATACAACGGTTTAATTTTATATTCTCATTATTTCCCTTTTCTTTTGGACAGCATCCACTGATATAATTCCGGATTGGAATAGGTAGAATCCCATGAATTGTGGTTGTCGTTCGGAAAAATGGTGAGTTCTGCCGAAGGATTTACCGGATGCAGTTTCTGGTAAAAATTGAAGGCATTTTCCGGCAGTACCACGTCATCCATTCCGCCGTGGAAAATTTTTATGTTGAGGTCTTTGTACTGATGGATATTGGCATACATCACCCGGTCCGTCGGAGCACATACCGAAACGACGGCGGCAAACATTTCCGGGTGTTCCATCGCCAGCTTCAGGGTTCCCCAACCGCCCATCGAAAGACCGGTAAGATAAATCCTGGAAGCATCCACTTTGTATCTGGACTGAATTTCTTTGATAAGATTATAGATGGTGACCGTATCCCACCAGGTATTTTCCGGACACTGCGGTGCTAAGATCGCTACCGGTTCCTTGATCAGGTTTTTGTAGGTAAACGGACTGTGTGCTTTTACCATTTCGAGATTATTTCCTCTTTCGCCCGAGCCGTGAAGAAAAACGATCAGCGGGACATTTCCTTTGGCGTTTTGCGGATAGTCCAGAATATAGGATATTTTTTCCGGCCTTTTAATTTCTTTATTAAGTTCTGCTTTTATTTCCTGAGCGTTGACGCTTAGTGAAAGAGGCAAAAGCAAGAGCGGCAGATGTTTCAGTTTCATTATCATTTTATTTCCTGTTTTGGCTGAAGCTATTTTTAATTTGTTCTTCTGTCCGTGCGTACTTCCTGTATTAAGGAAACGTGGATTATCTATTGTATTTTATAGCCCCGATTGCAGCGGCTACCCCACAGCGCGCCTGAAAGGTGAGCGAGGAGTAATAGCGGAAAGCGGGAAACAGCTTCAAATTACTAAAAATTATTTTAATGGTTACCTGATGTTGTATTTTTCAGACTTAAAACTCAGCTTTTTCAGTCCCTGTTGGATTTCCGGGGCATTCATAAAGAGTTTCCAGAGAAATCCGGTCCTGTAGTTTTCGATCATCGGGGCAATGGTTCCCTGGTCGATGGCTAAATATCTTGGGGTTGTCCAGTTGTCATAATGAATGGAATTGGCATCATAAGGACCAGCCGATCCGATGAATTCAGGTTTTTGGGTATACAAAAATTTCAGGAAGTCCATCGATTCTTTCGGGGTGTACGGGAAGCTGCTCAGTGCTGCGGTTGGCGTAATCACGCCACGGTCGTTTTGCGGGAAATGGGCATCGTAGCCAACACCTCCATCCTGGTTTCTTGAATAACCGGCGGTAAGGCCCCAATAGTTAGGTCCATAACCTTTCCAGTGTTTAGGATTCTCAACGCAGTATTTGTAATCGATGAGAACCTGGTTTTTATTTAAGTCAAAGTAATTTTTAATGAGTTTGTCAGACAGGTTGGTCGGATCCAGACCGATGTAGGAGTAATGGGCCCAGAACAGCGGACCGCCATATTCTTCGGCGCCGTTGTGTTTTACGTACATCGGGAGCCCGTATTTTTCTTTGTCTGAAAGGTAAGCCCCGTTTCTCGTCCAGCCTTTGTAATAGGTTTCGGCATCAATCGGATACGTAGGTGATGAAGCCGCCAGAATGTAAGTGATCAGGCATTCGTTATACCCCTGCAAAGGAAAATTCATTTCCCACTGGTAGTCCGGTGACCAGTGCCAGTAAAGGACTTTTTCTCCGCCTTTGGTGTACCAGTTCCATTGGATGCCTTTCCACAGTTCGTCACATTTTTTGGCTAACGCTTTTTCTTCGGCATTTCCGTTTTTAAAGTATTCGCGGACCATCAGGATTCCTGAAGTGAGGAATGCGGTTTCCACCAGGTCTCCGCCGTTGTCTTTCTTCCCGAAAGGCACTGTCTTTCCGGTCTCGCCGTTGATCCAGTGGGACCAGGCCCCTTTGTGACGGTCGGCTTTTGCCAGGAAATCCATCATGGTGGTCAATCGTTTCACTGCTTCCTTACGCGGCACAAATCCCCGTTCCACACCCACCAATACCGTAGCCAGCCCGAATCCGGAACCGCCGATGGTCACTACATGCTTATCGTTGTCCGGATAAATGTTGTCTTCATGATACCGTTCCCTGCCGAGCTTTGAGTTGGGTTCCGCATAGTCCCAGAAATATTTCAGGGATTCTCTCTGAACGAGGTCCATGAGCTGGGCGTCGGTGAGGCTGGTTTTTGCGGATTGGGTTTTGGAGGACGGTGTGCTTTGGAGTTGGGTGGTTTTGCAGGACATTATTGCTGCAGTTACCGCCAATGTAAAAACGATCTTCTTCATTATTAAAATTCTTGAAAAACTTTGTCAAAGCTTTGAACCTTGACAAAGTTTTTGGTTAATTAAAATCCATACTGTGTTGAATGGAAACCTAATTTGATGAGTCCCTGCTTAATATCCGGAGCGTTCATAAACAGCTGCCACAGGAACTGATTTTTATAATTTTCCACCATCGGGGCAATGGTTCCCTGGTCAATAGCGAGATACCTTGGAGTAACCCAGTTGTAATGGACGGAATAAGCATCATAAGGCCCGGCTACGCCCACATATTTATTGTAATTTTCATTATATAAGAACCTCAGCATATTCATACTTTCGGCAGGCGTGTACGGCATACTTGAAAGTGCCGCCGTAGGTGAGATTATGCCCAGATCATTATTCGGCTGATGCGCCGAATAGCCGGTAGAACCATCTGAATTTCTGGAATAACTTGCCGTAAGCCCCCAGCTTTTTGAATTGTACCCCTGCCATCCTTTGGGATTCGTAACACAATACTGGTACATGATTTTCGCGTGATTGGCCGTTGCATCGCCATAATTGACGTATTCATCCGATAAACCTCTCGGATCCAATCCTAAAAATGAATACTGTGACCAGAACATCGGACCAACCGTTCCATTGGCTCCGTTATGATTAACAATCAGAGGGTTTCCGTACTGGGATCCCGCGCTCTTAATGCCTCCGCTTCTTGCCCATCCCTGCTGGTAAACGGATTTATTGATGGAATAATTCGGTGAAGCAGCAGCCATTACGTAAGTCATCAGGGTTTCATCAAAACCTTTCAGTTGCATATTGATCTGGAAATTGTAGTTTGGAGACCAATGCCAGTACAAAACATTCTGACCCTGGGTATACCAGTTCCACTCTACGCCTTTCCAAAGTGCATCAGCTTTTTGGGAAAGCAATAGTTCCGAAGCATCGGAAGATGTTTTAAAATATTCCCTTACACAGATTAATCCCTGCGCCAGAAAAGCCGTCTCTACCAAATCCCCGCCGTTATCATACTGACTGAACGGAACCACCTGCCCATTCATCCCATTGATCCAGTGCGGCCAGGCTCCATGAAAACGACTGGCATTCTGCAGGAAATTGAGTGAAGTGGTAAGTCTTGAAACCGCTTCCGTTCTTGAAATATAACCATTTTTGATCCCTACGAGAATGGTCATCAATCCAAAGCCTGAACCTCCCGTCGTGACAATATTGGCATCCTGAGACGGATTATCGGTATGGTATCTTTCCCGCGCCAGTTTCGAATTGGTTTCTGCGTAGTCCCAGAAGTATTTCAAAGCATCTTTCTGAACCATTTCTACAAGCTGAGCATCTGAATAATTATTAGGTGTTTCGGTATTTCCATTATTCCCGCCCAGTGGTGTACCTGGTCCGGGTGATAAATCGTCGGATGAGCAACTGCTAATGATTAATCCTGATAGTACTATTGTTACAATTGTTTTTTTCATATTCAATTTGTAAAAAAAGGCCTATTTCTAGGCCTTTGAGATTATAATATTAATTGTCTTATTCTAGCTTGTTAAGCCTGTCATTATAGACACTTAATTATTTATTAATATCCAGAATTCTGTGTAGCTAATCCTTTTGCTTCAAGAATAAACTTATTTGGAACAGGGAAAACTTCATGAGTTCCAACTTTAAAAGTTTTTCCGTTCGCTGCCATAGCAGCTTGCGCCTGTCCCGTTCGAACCAAATCGAACCATCTATCATGCTCCATTGCCAATTCCAGTCTTCGCTCCTTATAAATTGCAGTTCTCATGTTTGCTTGTGTCGTTGCTGTAGTATTCGCAAGACCTGCGCGGTTTCGAACTTGATTTAAATAACTAGCAGCATTTGAAGTCTGTCCCAACTCATTCATCGCCTCAGCTTTCATCAACAGAACTTCAGAATATCTTAAATACCGGATATTGGCATCTGAATCACTGTCCCCCGTATAAGCAGAAGAATAAGCTTTATAATTATAATATGGATTTTCTACCGTTGCTGGCACTACTCTTCCATCATATAATGTGGAATTCCTAAAAATTATTGTAGCGTCTCTTCTTTCGGTATCTCCTTCCGCATTAAATGCATCAACTAAACTTTGAGAAGGCGTATTGAAACCCCATCCCCATCCTCCGGCGCCACGTGCACCTTGGATTTGGGAATATTGTTGAATACCAGGCTGACCAGCTCCTCCTTTACCTTGAATTTCAAATATAGATTCAGCATTATTTTCACCTGAAACTTTATAAATATCTTGGAAATTAGGCGTTAAAGAGTAACCAATAACCTGATCACAGTGATCGATAACTTGCTGCCATTTCTTTTCATAAAGAAATACTTTTGCAAGTAAAGCATGAGCTGCACCTTTCGATGCTCTACCTGCATTGCTTCCTGTATAGGCACTTTTATCAGGTAGTGCTGCAATCGCTGCCTGCAGATCACTTTCTATAAAAGCATAAATATCAGCTTTTGATCTTCTTGTAAAAACCATTGTACGATCTTCCTCTGAGTTTTCAAAAACTTTATCAACTAATGGTACATCACCATAACTTCTTACCAGTATAAAATATGAAAAAGCTCTTAAAAATTTAGCCTCACCTATTAGTCTATTTTTTAGAGAGGTATCTGCCTTATCTAATAACGGAATATATTTTAAAGCCTGATTGGCTCTGTTAATTGCCTGATAATGCCCTTCCCAGATTTCCTGAAATGACGGTGAAGTCGAAGAGAACGTTAAGGCATCCAAAACATCTTTATCAGAACCTGAATCACCCGGCGAAGACCCTTTATCTGCATCATCACTCGTAATACTGCTTACACCAACCCATGCAAAAGAACTTATATTCCAATCTAAATATTTTGCATAGACAGATGTTACAAAACTTTCAGCTCCTTGATTACTATTATACTCATTTAAAATATCTTGTAATGCAACTTGTTGAGTCGGTTCCGTATCAAGGTAATCATTACTACAACTCTGATTAATTAAAGTTAAAGATAATATGGATAATAATATAATATTTTTTTTCATGATAAATTCTTAATTATTAAAATTTAATATTGACGCCAAAAACAAATGAACGTAATGATGGATAAGCATCTAATTCTACACCAGTAAGACCATAAGGATCTCCGTTTCCATTCAATTCTGGACTAAATCCTGAAAACTTTTGGAAAATAAAGGGATTAATTGCACTAACGTAAAATCTTAATGAAGATATATATTCAACCGGTTTCTGTAAATTAAATCCTAATGTAATATTATTTATTCTAAAGAAATCACCGGATTCCAAGTAATATGTAGATGCAATCGGAACAGCGTTAAAAGGAGCAGGATTAGCAGCTCCTGTATTAGTAGGTGTCCAGAAGTTTGTAGCTATATCATATTCTATATTCTCGCCTGAAAAACGCTGAGCTTTTTTCCCATTATACACTTTGTGCCCAAATGCTCCAAAGCCATTAACTGCTAAGTCTATATTTTTATATCTTAGATCAATATTAAGCCCTAATGTAGATTTAGGAATATAAGAACCAAAGAATTTTCGGTCTTCTGCATCCTGAGATCCTGTTCTTCCATTCCCATTGGTATCAGCATAAGTAATATTTCCATTGGCGTCATAACCATTAGCTTCCCATAAATAGAAACTTCCTAATGGTTGACCAACAGCCTGTTCGCCAAAATATTTTGTCCACTGACCATTACCCAAGCTTCCTCCTTGCTTAATATTGACGTTGGAAAAAACTTTATCCAGATTATTTTTATTGTAAGAATAATTTGCGTTAACAGAATAACTGAAATCTTCACCTGCTTTATCCTGCCATCCTAAGCTAAATTCAACCCCTTTGTTAGATACTTGCCCTAAGTGAGAATATCCGGAGATCTCAATTCCTGAAGGAGATGGTGGCAGAGAAGCCAGAATAACATTTTTATTTATCTTATTGTAAACATCAACAGATCCACTAAGCCTCCTATTCAATAATACAAAGTCGATTCCTGCACTTGTTTCTTCAGTAATTTCCCAACCCAAATTAGGATCCAGCAACTGATTATTCGTTGTTCCGTTAGCATTTACAGCTCCTCCGAAAGAATAATTATAACTAGCACCGGAAGCCAGCGTCGGAACGTTTAAAGGTACATTTTGATTACCCAGTCTTCCCCAGCCACCTCGTAGTTTCAACATGTTGATAATGCTGCTGTCTTTTAAGAAACTTTCTTCAGAAATAATCCATCCGGCTCCAAATGACGGAAAGTTCCCCCATTTATTTCCCTCTGTAAACTGAGAAGATCCATCTCTCCTGATAGTTGCCGTTAATAAATATCTGTTTAACAATTTATACTGAGCTCTGGCAAAATAAGAAACCGTTCTGTTTTCATTAAAATCAATACTATTTAAATTAGTCAGACTACCATTTGCAAAATAATCAACACCATCTAAATTCCAATAGTTACTATTAACAGACAAATTTTGTCTAACCATAGAAATCCTATTAATTCCACTTCTATAACTAGTTTCAGTACCTAAAGTAGCTTCAATATCATGAATATCTGCAAAAGTTGTATTATATGTCAGGTAATTGGTTAATTGCCAGTTATAGTAGTCGTCCTTCTGATTAGTTAACTGATTATTAAAAGCAGGAGCAGACTGGCCTATTAACCGTACTCCATTGTCAAAATTATAACTCTTAAAATTATAATATTCTCCACTAAATTGAGAAGTAAATTTTAATCCTTTAAATAAATTTGCATCCAATTTTATACCTCCCTGCATTTGCATAGATTTCTGTTTTTCATTATTCAGCTCTAATTGTGCAAGAGGGTTACCTACATTATTGAATTGTGTATTACCTGTAGGCGAAGCAAATCCATCAGCACCTACAATTGGAACGCCATACTGGCCATCGGCAAAGCGCACGGGAACAATAGGTGACTGTTTATAAGCTGATGTAAATACACCAAGTGGTTTTGGAGTAATATTTGAAAATGCAACACTTAGATTTTGTGAAACAGTGATTCCTTTAGATATCTTAAATTCATTATTTGTTCTTACTGTCGCTCTATTATAATCTGTTCCTCTTAATATAGCCTTTTCATCATAATTATTTAAACTTAAAAAATATTTTGCTTTATCTGATGAACCTGATATGCTGATATTATGCTGATTATAAAGGCCGGTCCTAGTTACTGCTTTAAACCAATCAGTATTTACTGGTTGATCTTGAGAAAAAAGCGTTTTTTTTGAGGCTATATTATTATAGAGACTAAATAAATCACTTCCTGCCATTTTTACTTTACGTAAAGGCGTTCTTACTCCTACAAAGCCGTCATATTCCACCGTTACTCCTCTTCCTCTACCACTTTTGGTCGTAATGATAATTACACCATTAGCACCACGGTTACCGTAAATCGCTAAAGCAGAAGCATCTTTTAAAACATCATAACTTAATATGTCATTCGTATTGATATTATTAATATTATCTGCGAATATTCCATCTACAACATATAATGGAGCTCGGCTTCCTTCTACAGTCCCAAGACCTCTAATTAATATGGTTGGCGTTGAACCTGGCAAATCTGATGCGGTAACCTGAACACCGGCTACTTTACCCTGAATAGCTTGTGAAGCATTTAAAACTTTTGTTTTGGAAACCTCTTCTGCTTTCAAAGAACTAACTGCTGTAGTATTATCCACCGCCTTTCTGCTTCCATACCCAATCATCACCACCTCCTCAATCTTCTGCTCTTTCGCAACAGTATCTCTTGGCGTTGTTTGTGCATTCACATTCATCCCGAAGTAGAGTACGGCGATGAGACATGAATACTTTAAATCACGTTGTTTCATATAGTTTAAATTTATTCGTACAATCAATTTTTATGAAAAGGAATTTAGTCTTTTCATACTTTTTCTGATCACATTCTGCGTGTTCTCAAAAAAAGACATTAGCCAAAATTATAAAAATATATTCAACAATGTTAATTTCACTTAAAATTTTTATGATTTTATTAAATAAATAATTTATGAATTATTCAAGCTATACTCTTATGTTTTATTTATTTATGGATAATAATTCCACTTTTAATTATAATAAAACAACATAATCAATCAATGTACAAATTAATATTAATTAATATTTTTAGCTTATCATAATTATTGTTGTTATATTATTAACAATATGTATGTACTTATTGATAGATATGGTTACTAAAACGATAAATATTGTAATAATCTCTTTAAAGTTAAATACGATATCAAACAACATGGTACCCCTTAAATTCATTGAGTTTTCTGTTAATGAATTATAGTAGGATCACAAACATGGCATAAGACAATTTACTTAAAAAAGGCCGCTTCTAATGAAACAGCCTTTTTATTTTCATCATCGCCGGTGAAATAAGTATTTACTATTTATCTCACGACTGCCTGATGACTCTCCTGAATTTTTCCTGAATATATTTTTAAAGTATATACTTCTTTTATTAATCCGATTACAGAAATCTGTCCGCTGCTGTTTTTCAGATCCGTATTTCTTATAAAATTTGTTAAACCCAATCCACTATCTTAAATTTGGTTCATTATTTGAAAATAAATAAAGTTTAATCACTAACAATGAAAAAGTACATCATTGCTGCCGGTTTACTTATCGGAACCGGAGCTGTTATCAATACCACGGTGCAGTCCTGCACGACCCTGGCGACATCTGACCTGGGATTATCGATCATTAAGAGGCTGCTTCTGAACGGAATTGAAAAAGGAGCAAATGTTTACAGCAACCGGGATGCGTTTTTACAGAACAATATGGTTGATAAAGCCCTGCCAAAGCAGCTTAGGGAAATCAATACGATTCTGGAAAGAGTTGCCCCTTCGCTGGTGGCCAAGGAGCGGGCCTATATTGCTGATGCCGCAGCATATACCGTCAACATCTCAAAACCGATCTTAGTAGGTGCAGTCAATAGCCTGAATGCGCAGGATGTAACAAGAATCATCCAGGGAGAAAAAGGAACGGCGACGCTGATTTTGAAGGAAAAAACTTCCCAGCAACTGATTGCAGCCATCGCTCCGAAAGTAGACGAACAGCTAAATCAGTACGGGATTGTAAAAAGCATCAACACGGCCTTATCCGGAAGCAATTTCCTGGGCAGCCTTTTAGGGAGCAAAACAACCGTGAATTCCGGAGGACTGAGCCAGCTGGCTTCTGAGCAACTGGTAAACGGGATATTTAATATTATTGAAGATTATGAAATCCAGAACTCCAGCTCACTGTTAGGGGCCCTTGGAAAGTAAAAAATTTTCAGTATATTTATGGAGATATTAAAAGCAGATGGACATATTACAAGGAAATCAACATGCAAGCCCTGAGGACTTTTACCGTTCTTTAAGGGAGAAACTGGAAGATCATCACGATTTTCCGGAAGATTATTTATTTAAATTTATTATTCCTACCGACGAGGCTAAACTGACGGAGATCTATAAAGTATTTGACGGCATTAAGTTTACGCTCGGTAACCGAGAAAGCAAAAACGGCAAATATACCGCCTGTAACATCAATGCATTCGTGCTGGATGCAAATCAGGTCGTTCATATTTATCAGGAAGTCGCTAAGATAGAAGGCGTGATTCTATTGTAAAACAAAAAGTCAGCATTTCCGGCTGACTTTTTAGTTATATTCCGGTACTTATCACTTATCAATAAAGTATTTTACGTTTTCAACCGGTCTTCCCAACATCGCTACAGAACCTTTAATAATGATCGGCCTCTGGATCAGCGATGGATTTTCGGCCAGAATTTTGATCCATTCTTCTTCTGAAAGGTCTTTTCCGGCAAACTTTTCAAGATACAGCTTTTCATTTTTTCTGATGATATGAAAAACGTTTTGGTTCAGTTTTTTTAAAACCGTTTTAATTTCAAGCTCGCTCAGCGGATTTTCCACGATATTGATGATCTCGAAGGGAACCCCGTTTTCATCGAGATATTCCAGAACCGCATTTGATTTTGAGCAGTTTCCGTTGTGTAAAACTTTCACGACCATCTTTGTAATTGTATTTAAATGAATTTGTCTTAAAACGATAGCAGCAATTAACTTACCAAGATTACCTTATGGTAAAACTTTATTAAAACAAACCGTACAGTTCCGCTTCGATCTTTTCTAAAATAAATCCGAAATCTTCCGGCTTCTCCACAAAATCCAGATCATCCACTTCAATAATAAGCAGCTTGCCTTCGGTATAATTGGAAATCCATTTTTCGTACTTCTGGTTCAGCTTGGAAAGATATTCGATGCTGATCGACGCTTCGTATTCCCTTCCTCTTTTGTAGATCTTTTTTACCAGATTAGGGACATCGGATTTCAGATAAATCAAAAGATCCGGTGCAGAGACAAACGATTTCATCAGGTTGAAAACCGCTTCATAATTTTTAAAGTCACGGTCCGACAGCAGGTTCATATCGTTGAGGTTTTCTGCAAAGATATGGGCATCTTCATAAATCGTACGGTCCTGGATGATGTTTTTGCCGCTTTCCCTGATTTCTTTAACCTGTCGGAAACGGCTTCCGAGGAAATAAATCTGAAGCGCAAAGCTCCATTTGCTCATGTCTGCATAAAAATCTTCCAGATAAGGGTTATGGTCTACATCTTCAAACTGGGCATCCCACCCGTAATGCTTTGAAAGCATCGTCGTTAATGTAGTTTTCCCTGCTCCGATATTTCCTGTAACTGCAATATGCATATTCTCCTTAGTATATTTTAAATGTTGTCTGATCACTCACTGTACGCCGGCCTCCCGGATTTGCGAACTGTCCTCGATAAGCTTCTGCAGGGAACTTTCCGCAGGGTTTTTGCTTTCAATCTCCTGGGTTTTCTGTTCCAGCTTCTGCTCCGGACTGCTGGTTTCTGCAGGTTTTTCAGCGGATTTTTCCACATCCTGCTCCGCCGCTTTCGGCAGAGGATCCGGTTCACTTTGAAGCTTCTTTTCTTTTGCTTTTTCGAGGCTGTAAAGATACAGGTTGTTGGCTTTGATTTCAAAATAAGAAAGGGTATTTTTATCCACAATCTTTGCTTCGGAATCCCCGAAAATATTAACCATTTCTTTTTCCGGAATGTATTGTAAAACCGAATTATCTGTTATTACAAGAATATCTTCATTCTCTCTCCGGAAGCGTTTCCCGTTTTCTATCGGTGCTTCAAAGATTTTTTCAAATTTCAAAGTAAATACCCTCATGTGATTCCGGGTAAGAATATATACTTTGTTTTCATATACCAGGAGGTCCGTCATATCATCGAAGCTGGCATCGAAAGGATAGGAATTGATGGTATTGTCGTTCCTGAAATTGTACTGGATCAGGCGCTTGGTACTGTCGTCCAGGAGCCAGATCTGCTGCAGGTCTTCGGCATACGCCATTTTGATAAATCCGAACTTCTGCCTGAAATCTACCCGCTGGATTTCATTGAGATTCTGGTCTACGAATTTCATTTCCTGGGCATTCTCCGAAAACAACGGGACGCTCAGGGGATTCTGGACGGTCTGCACTTTATAAGGAACCGTAAGCATCATTTTCCCGATCTGCCTGCCTAAAGAGTCGTATTTTGCAAAGCTGAATTCTTTATTCTTATAGATATACAGATTTCCGTAATCATCAACAAGCATATCTTTCGCATCCTTCAGCTTCAGCGTGTCTAAAGGAAGAGCCTTCTGTGCCGTTACCGAACAGAAAAGCAGGACAAATATTAAATGGAGTATTTTCAAATTCTTTTACGATGATAGCGTTCCTTATGGGAACGCTACCAATTTACTATTTTTATTGAGTTCAACAGAAATTATACCTGATTTTAACTATTGAAACGCCACTTCATAAATCTTCGACCAGTTCTTCCCCGTTATAAGCATATTTTCTCCTTTAAAGGCAATCCCGTTAAGAACGTGTTCACTGTCGTCTTTCGTATATTCTTCCGTAATTTCTGTAAAATCAAATTTTCCGACCACTTCTCCCGTTGACGGATTAATTTTTAAAATATAAGGCTGATGCCAGACATTGGCGTAAATAAACCCTTTATGGTATTCCAGCTCATTGATCTGGTTGTAAATTGTTTTATTTCCGCCGACAGGCACTGTTCTTACGACCTTTGAAGGGTCATTGACATCCAGAAAGTAGAGGTCATTGGAACCCGAATCCGCAATAAGGTTCTTTCCGTCGTAGGTAAGCCCCCATCCTTCGCCGAATTCATTGGGTAAAGGAAATTCCGAGATTTTCTTTAAGGTATTTTTATCATATACAAAGCCGATCTTGTTCCGGTACGTCAGCTGGTAGATTTTATCCCCTGCTATGGCAATACCTTCGGAAAATATATCTTCCGGCTGTTTTTCAGTGGTCGTTGGCGCTGTACTACCCAGAGAATATCTGATCAGCTGTGAAGCCTTTTCCAGTCCGTCACTTTCATACACGGTATTGCCTTCCATCAGGAAACCTTCCACAAAATTTTCCGGGTTGTGAGGATATTCCGCCACGATTTTAAAGGGGATATTCTGCTCCGGTGTTTTGGAAAAAACATTGATCGTTGCATCCTGGGTTAAGGTTTCTCCGCCTTTGGTCCTGATATTGAAAGTCACTTCATTGTCCCCGAATTCAAAAAACTTCGGATCGACGGTCAAAGAAGAGGTTTCCTTATCACCGAAGCTGATGGAAATACTTTCGGCATTCTCCGTCACTTCTTCCGGAAGATTTAATTTGTCCCCGAAATGATAGCCTTTTTCTTCCATCGAATTGTTGTAATCCGCCAGGCTATCCAGGATTTTTTTATCGTTTTTACAGGAAACCAACAGCAGTAGTGTGGCAAAGCCCGTGATAAAACCTTTCTTCATTAAGAATATCAATTAGTTATTTGATGGCTACTTCGTAAATTTTTGACCAGTTTTTCCCGGTAACCAGCATATTATCTCCTTTGAAAGCAATTCCGTTCAGTACATCGTCGCTGCCTTTGGTATTCTGCTTGGCAATATCCGTAAAATCAAATGTTCCTACCACTTCCCCATTTGCCGGGTTGATTTTTAAAATAACCGGTTTCTGCCATACGTTGGCATAAATAAATCCGTTGTGGTATTCAAGCTCGTTCAGCTGATCGTAAGCCTGCGAGCTTCCGGCTACGGCAATATATTTTATCAGTTTGGAAGGATTTGCCGGATCCAGGAAATACAGCAGCTTGCTTCCGTCCGAAGCGATCAGGTGCTTGCCGTCGTACGTCAGTCCCCAGCCTTCACCCAATACATTCGGGTAAGGGAAATCAGATAGAAGTTTCAGGGAATTCTTATCATAGATATAGCCTTTCTTGCTCTGCCAGGTCAGTTGATATACTTTGTCGCCTATGATCGTGCTTCCTTCGGAAAAATCTTCCTGTGCCTGTTTCGTGGAGGCTAAAGGCGTCGTGGTTCCAAGGGTGTATTTTAAGATCTGTGAAGAACCGTTCTGTCCGTCACTTTCATAGATCGTATTGCCTTCCACCTGGAATCCCTGTACGAAATTTTTGGGATCGTGCGGATATTCCGTTATGATTTCGTAATTGATTTTCTGTTCGGGATTCTTTGCAAAAACGTTGATGGTTGCGTCCTGGGTTAAGGTTTCGCCGCCTTTGGTTTTAATATTAAAGGTTACTGCATTGTCGCCCAGGGTGAAATAGTTCGGATCAATGGTCAGGCTGGAGGTCTCCTTATCGCCGAAGCTGATGGAAATGCTTTCCGCATCTTCCGTCACCTCCTTAGGCAAAGTCAGTTTATCGCCGAAATGGTAGCCTTTTTCCATCATCGAATTGTTGTAGTCGACCAGTGAATCGAGTACTTTTTTATCGTCCTTGCATGAAGCCAACATCAAAACCGCCAGACATCCTATTAAAATATTTTTTTTCATTGAATTTCTAAATAATTTCCCCAAAATTAGCAAAATTTATCCCTCCAAGCTAATTTCATCGTCGGGTTCACCAAATTGTACTGATCGCGGTTATAATTGAAGTCAAAAACATTCCTGTTCCCCAGCTGAAAAAGACAGATTCTGTTCGATTTGATCTGGATTGCGTCTATTAAAAAGAGTCTAAAAAACTGTTTATCCGCTTTTATCTATAGGTTGATCCTATTTTTAATTATTTTCTATTGTAAATTTTCATATCCCACTCAAGAATATTTTAATAAAAAACAGACTCCTGGGGTTTTATATTAAAAGGAAAGACTTCAGCATCCAGCTTCCCTATTCCAGCCTATCAATCTGGTTTCTCTGCAGGTACACGTTATTGTACTTAATCTTTCGTAAACGGGATGTTATTGTAGAAGCCGATCTGGATCTGGCCGCGGTTTTTATTTTCCTGGATCTGGTTCATGTAGCCGGCTTCGATCCTCATATTTTTGTTAATGACATACCCTAATGCGCCATACACCCTGTTCCGGTCGAAAACCGGGCTGTCCAGATGAAGGAAAATTTCATTATACACCGATGCGTAGAACGTCTTAGGCAGCATTTCCTTATTGTTAATCGGAATATTCAGATTTAAATAATACCTGAACCTCATCCTGAAATCGTCCTCCATGATTCGTTCTTCCAGGCGATAACGGTGCTGGATATTGAACCTTCCGAATTTCTGTTTGGTAATGTACTGCTGAAAGATCCGATGCTCAATATTTTCCGTTTTTTCGCCGTTTACGTAAGGCTTGCTTAAGATAAAGCCATATCCTACCAAAACATTATTGTTGTTCTCGGTCAGGTCATACCCGATGCCGGTACGGACCAGCAACTGTTCCAGGTCTCCGACGGCATCAAAATTCCGGTATTGGATTTCGTTGTGGAAGTTTAGTTTTTTACTGATTTTATTGTTTCCAAAATACATATACCATGCGCCAAGATCATTTTTCTGTGCCTGCAAAACTGTTGCCGCCACCGTAAAAAGTCCCAAAACCGTTTTTTTAACCGTATTCCTCATTGTTTATTATTCATATCTATCGTTACCAACAAATTTAATAATTTAAATCAATAACAACAACCATAATGATTTGCATGCCAGAATGGATACAATGGGATTAAAAAATAAAACTGAAAATCCCGTCAGTTTAGGAATATACCTTTAGATTAAGGATGTTGCTGCATTTTTGAAGGATCATCATAATTGACCATCCAGTTAATGCCGAACTGATCGGTAAACATTCCGAAATAGGCACCCCAGAAGGTTTCCGAGAGCGGCATGGTTATTCTACCGCCTGCTGAAAGTCCGTTAAACAGACGGTCTGCTTCTTCTTTTGATTCCGCATTGATAGAAATGGAAAAATTATTTCCCATAACAAGGTGGGCAGCGTGATCACATCCTGCATCGCTTCCCATCAGGATGGTTTCCTGTGAAATCGGAAGGGTAACGTGCATAATTTTGTCCCGGTCTTCTTTTTTCACTTCCTGGCTTTCCGCCGGAGGCATTTCCCCGAAAGTTCCGATATAAGGATATTCGCCGCCGAAAACCGATTTGTAGAAATCGAAAGCTTCCCGGCAGTTTCCGTTGAAGGTAAGGTAGACATTTACTGTTGCCATAAGATGATTTGTTTTAAGGTTTAGATAAAGTTTAGTTTATCGTTAACGGTGCTGATCGATCAGGATCATGTTTCCGTCCGGGTCTTTGAGGTAAATATGTTCAGCGCCGGAAGTGGTTTCGTCCGCGTCTTTTAACAGTTCGATCCCCTGTTCTTTTAATTTTTTCTGAATATCGCGGACATCATCAAAAACTTCAATGTTCCGGGCATTCTGGTCCCAGCCGGGATTGAAAGTTAGCATATTGCCATCAAACATCGCCTGGAAAAGACCGATGATGTGATCTCCGTTTTTCATGATGAGATAATTCTGCTCCATCGCGCCGCCCATTTCGCTGAACCCTAATTTTTCATAAAAGTCTTTCGATTTCTGAAGGTCTTTTACACTTAAACTGATTGAAAATGCTCCTAATTTCATGCTGCTGTTCAATTTATTATTTAACTACCGGTTTTTAATCCATGTTTTGAAGTCCATGGTTCCGTCATAGCTTTTCCAGTCGCCGGTAAGTTCGATCTCCTGATTTTCTACCTTTTCGGTATCTTTATTCCAACGGAAGGTATAGACGAACTTTCCTTTGAAAATCCCGGAATGCTTTCCCTTGTTTTCTTCCGCCAGCTCATATTCTCCGAAAACAATCCCTTTTTTACGGGTATCTTTATATTTGGTAATGGTAAATTTCCCTTCAAATTTTGCATAGACTTTGTCCACAAGCGTATAGCCCGAAACGAAATATTCCTGGTCGTTTTTCCTGTTCTGCTCGGAAATATCGATTTTCAGTTTGATTTCCTGATCCTGATTACCGATAGTGCCGGTGTAGGCTTTGCTGTTGTTCAGCCACACGTTGGAAATATCCGGCATCTGCGCGAAGGTAAGTCCTGAAAGAAGGACAAAAAGTAATAAAAGTTTTTTCATAATCGATTGTTTTTATTTAAATACCACTTTGGAAATATCTTTCGGAACAAAGTTCGCCCACCAGACCTCGAAGTCCAGCGTCCCCTGATAGCTTTTCTATTTTCCTTTGAAAGTAACAGTAGCCCGGCTGTCCTTCGTTATGAGTCTGGCCATCTGCATCCTTGCTTTCCCGGTAAAGATCCCGGAATGTTTGCCGGAACCCCATTCCTTCATGATAAAATCGGCAAATACCAGCATCTCATCCGGCGCATGGTTTACATTAAATCTCCGGGTGAAGGTAATTTCCCCTGAAAAATCGGATTTTGCACCTGCCGCTTCAGAATATCCCGAAACTAAATACTGTTCAGGCTTATCGGGATTTTTGACGGCCTTTTCAATCTGCAATTTAATTTCCGCTTTTTCCGTGGAAATCTCACCATAAAAAGGCGTTTTGCCGTTCAGTAAAAAAAACTGAAATCCTCATTTTTTAACGGAAATTCCTTTACTTGTGCGAAAGAAAGCGAAAAGGCAAAAACTGTGGGAAATAATAGCATCAGTTTGTCATATCAAACACCGAATTGGGCAAGGTGATGATTGAGGTGCTTGGCAAACATATTGTTCCATTCCCCGGCCTTTAGTTTTCCGAAAGAAAAAGATTCCTTACCGTCGAAAGCCGATGTACCCAGCTGCTGGGTTTTCTGGATGAATCCGATCAGCCTCTTCTTTTCTTCGTTAAAATTTTTACGGTCCGAAATAATAAACTGCGGGGCCGTCGGCCCGTTCTGCGTGTACGCTTTCTCGCCGACTACTTTGGGCTTTACGAAATTTTTCAGGATGAATTTTGCGATAGCTCCCGGTTTCTTGTGTTTTTCGGGTTCATAGACCATCTCGTACGATACGTTGCAGTGGGCCAGCATCTGATCTACCGTCATTTTCCCCCACAGTCCCTGAGTTTCCGGGGTAAGCCTGTTAATCCTTTCAATGTAATGTTGAGCATCTTTTGCGTCAAAAACGTTTTCCATAGTTTTATCTGAATGTTGAAAGACAAATATATCAGTTTTTCCATACAGAATCTACATGAAATTAATTTTGTTTTTTGAATTGATATTTGGGATTGAAAGGCTGAAAGAAAGATGCCGGATGCTGGACGTTTCCTCCGCTCAATATCATAACCGATTAAGATCTTATGAAAACCAGGCTCCGTTTTTTTATCCTCCTCGCTCCGTAGGAGCAATACCGGCTCAGGATGACATTGCCCATTTCTATTGATATTTAAATATTATATTTACACCGAACCCACATTATTATAAGATCCGTTAGATGACTATTCTATTGATGCACTGCCGGAAAAAACACTTTAAGAAAGTCCGGCTTTCTTTAAAACTTTTTTTGAAAACCGGTGTGATCCGAAACCGTAGTATTTTTTAGCAAAAGAATCTTCCAGTTGGCCGGCATCGTATTTCGAAGCCAGGAAGTCGGCCAGTACTTCTTCGTCATCTTCCGTACTGTTCCATTCATTCCGGGATCTCACCGCCATCAGAAACTTATTTTTATTGGTTAAATATAATTTTTCAGCATACAGGTTAATGACAGAAGTCGGCGTGTTGCTGTCCATAACGTCAAGCATTTTTTTGTAGTCTTTTTCATAGTCCAGAATGCCAAAATACAGATCCGACGTTTGCGGATAACTGAAAAAAGAGTTTTTAAGGAGACCCAGCATCCTGCTCCTGAACTTTTTGAATTCCTCTGCATCAGCCTCGTTTTCCGCAATGAAAATATAGTCTTCCAGGGAAAGTGTTTCCCAGAATCTTTTCCTTTTGATGTGAGCCAGGTCTGCAGGGCTGCCCTCTTCAAGATATATTTTTTCCAGGATCGCATAATACGGCGGGTCATACCTTTCATTTGAATTGGAATCAATAATCATCTTACAGACTTTCTCGGCTTGCTTACGATCGGTTTTCAGGAGTTCTCCGATTACCTTCAGGTTATAGGAATTCTGGTATTTTTCAATCTGAAAGTAGCTTTGTAATTCGGTAAAAAAGCCGTTCTCGGCAATAATTTCCAACAGATTCTCCTTAGCGGAAGTTCTCAGTTCGAAACCGGTTTTCTCCCAAATTTTGATCTCTCCTCTTACCAATCCGGCAATGTACATTTTCTGTTCCGGGCTTCCGGAATAGTACAGTTCTTTGATAAAATTGTAGAAAGCGAACGAAACGGAATCATTACATCTCAAAAAGGTATACCAGTTTTCGGCAGCGAGTTCCTTCCACAGGTCAATATCTTTTATTGTATTCATATGGGCAACAAAACGTTCTTTTAATTTTTTCTGAAAATTATCCATCCTTACGCCCGAAAATAAGATTTTAATCTTATAGTTGGAAATTTCATCACTCAGCCATAAATATTTTTTGATGCTTTCCTTTTTGTCCGGATTCTGCAGGAGATACTGCTCTACCGGCTCAATCGCTTTTGTAAGAAGATCAACCAGCTTTTTAACTTCCGGCGCAGTAAGGCTTTTTCTTTTTCCTGCTACCGAGGCAACGGTATTTTTAATAAGCTCCGAGATTTCGGCTTCCGAGAAGTCTTTTTTCTTCTGCCCGAAACTGAGCATGAACTGCATCTCCGCGTCTTTATTCTTTTTGAAGAATTCCAGCAGCCAGGTCTTCAGTTCCTCCGAATTCAGATCTTCCATTGCCAGTTCCGCTTCAGAGATTTTCTTTTTCGTACCTTTCGGTGAATTTGTCTTGCCGGTTTTATTTTCTGCCATAAAAAGCCCTATGGCCAGAACATGCAGGCAAAAATCCTTACTGCCGCACTCACAGGAATATCCGGTAATTTCAGATTCCGGATTTAATACCAGACCTACATCATAAGACACTGTTTCTTCATCTATAAAACAGACAAAACGGTTCTTTTCAATTTCTTCAAATTCCCTTATGCTGAATTTTTTCGCTTTATTAATTTTCTGTTTGGAAAACTGATTTTGCAGGTCCGATAGGTTGTACATCTGATTTTTTTCCAAAGATAAAAACGGCTCCTTAAAAAGAAGCCGTTTTCTGATAAAGATTATTTTTCATTATTCCGAAATGGTTACGTTTTCGCCTTTCGTATGCGCATTCATCTGCGGTGCGTAATAATTCTGGATGGTGGTAATTCCGTTGGAGAACTTTCCGGAGGCATTGGCGACCAGGTCATATTCAAATACATATTTCCCTTTCGGCATCCGTTCGATGTAGAAATTCGTGGAGGCATCTTTGGTCGACTGATAATAGCCTAAACTGTTTTTCCACTGATATCCCGAAAGCACATCCACCGGCTCGAACCCTGCGGCTCTCATATCCCTGATGTGGATGAACTCCATCGGACGGTCGGTATTCAGGATCATCCTAACCGTTATTCTATCCCCTACTTTAAGTGGAGTTTCCGTTGCTATCTTCTGAAGCTCTTCCCCATTGACGGTTTTGATCTTTCTATACAGTTCTTTTGTGACCGACAGGTACGTTTCAGAAGATCTTATTTTATCCAGGTCTTCGTAATACTGCCAGAAAATTCCGCCCTGAACAATTCCGGGACCCGGTTTGGTAACGGTAACTGCTGCCAGGCCTTTATCCAGAACGTCCGATTTTACGGTTGATTTCACATATCCTGTGGCTTCGGTTTCCGAATTAAGCTCTTTCCCGCCCCAGACAATGGTTGCTTTATCACTTTCTACTCCCGTCCAGGACTTCCCTGAATTCAAAATCGTAAAGATTACTTCTGCCGTTCCTCTGGAGCTGCCCCAGGAATTGACTTCCTTTTGGGTAATCAGCCAGATTTTCATTTCTTCGATAAATTTCTGATCGTCCGGTTTCAGTTTGTTAAAGGCTTCCAAAGCGCCTGCATGGTTCACCACTTTCGAGCTGAACCAGCCCCAATCATCCAGGTTCTGTTTCCAGTATACGCCCTGGGTCTTCGATGATACGCAAGTTTCTTTCAGGTAATGCATCAGTTTATCGGAAAGATCTTTCAGACCGTAATCATTCATCAGCAATGCTGCGCGGTGCAGTCCGAAGAAAGTGAAGTCCGTAAGCTTTGTCGTTTTTGCCGTCTGCTTTACCAGAGATTTCAGGGTGGCCCCTTTACCTTTCAGCGGATATTCTTTTTCCCAGTAATTTCTTGCGTCAAGATAATCCAGGGTCCAATTAGTCCAGACATTTTTATCTTTCGGATCAGTGTATTTACCGATTTCTCCGTCAATGTATCCGATCAACTCCGTAATGACTTCTTTCTGATCGGAATTCTGATAGTCTTTTACATTGTCTTTTAGCCATGCATTGATTCGGCCTAAGCTTTTCAGAATATAGACCGAAGTGCTGTAAGATGCAGGATAGCCGGGATACCACGAGAAGCTACCGTCCGGGTTCTGCAGTTTTTTCAGATCTCCCCAATCCTGAGTGATGGAATTTTTCATGGTGTTGGCATCAAACAGCAGGGCCAGTTTCTGCATCTGCTCTTCTTCATTTTTGCTTTCCAATACCCAAGGGGTTTCTTCAAGCAGCAGCTGCTTCAGCTCCTGATTTTTCTCGAGGTTCGATTTTAAGAGTCCCTTATCCCGATATTGTTCAAATAT
Organism: Chryseobacterium sp. SN22; assembly: GCF_008329705.1. GTDB lineage: Bacteria > Bacteroidota > Bacteroidia > Flavobacteriales > Weeksellaceae > Chryseobacterium. Next base: position 129,213 of record NZ_VTSX01000012.1, read on the forward strand.
GGTTTTCATTTTCGGATTGGCCCTGAAGATCTCTGAAGCCAGCACATCGGCAAACCATTTATTGAAGACCACATCTGCTGAACTGTTAGGATCATTTTTAAGGCTCGGAAGCGCAAACATGATTTCCCAGACCGGATTGGTTGTCAGTTCAAGGGTATTGGATACATTGGTTATGGTTCTGGAGTCCTGATTTTTGAGGTTTTCCAGCTCAAAAGTTTTGGTTTCCCCTTCTTTTACAAATACCGGAACGGCATCCGTTACCAGTATTCTGTTGGGAAGGACGGCCACCGCCTGCTGCTCGCCATCCGAATATTTTCCGGCTTTGGCCACCACTTTTAAAATAACGGAGGAAACATTTTGCGGAACTTTAATCTTCCAGCCCACCACGGAATTTCCATTGGCATCCAGTGAAAAAGCCTGTTCTTTATTATATCCTGGAACAGCCGTAAGCGTACTCAGCCCGAATTTCTCCGAAATATCTTCATTGGTAAAAGCATCCAGGATCTGTAGTCCGGCATAGCCGTTTAATTTCTTATCGGTAAGGTTCGATAATTTCGACTGAAGGTTCAGCTCATCCCCTTCTCTTAAGAACCTCGGATAATTAGGCGTTACCGAAAACTCTTTCTGCGTTACCACTTCTTTTTCCAACGTAGCCGCTCTAGCATCTTTCGTATGCGCGAGGAACATCAGCTTCCATTTGGTAAGCGCTTCAGGAGAGGTAAACTCGAAGCTAACGTTGCCTTCGGAATCAGTCCTCAGCTCCGGGTAGAAGAAGGCGGTTTCGTTGAGGTTCTGGCGGACCGGGATTTTTTTTATTGAATCTTCTGTATCTGATGCTTTGTCCTCAGCAACAACTTTCGAAGCTGTTACCGCAACTTCCTTTTTAGTTCTATAACCAGCTATTGCAACTTCTTCAATATTTTTACTTACGGCACTGTCTGCCATAGGAGCAGGACTTGCAAAACCACGAATTTTTATCCCGGATGCTCTACCCTGCAGCATGGCCAAACTATTTCTATCAAACCAGTTAAACTGAGGAACCTCGACATAATTTCCATTGAAGAATTTTATTCTTTTCTGATAATATTTTGTTGAAAGATTATCCCTGATATCATACGTGGTTACCAATGAGTTAGGACTGTACAATTTTTCCCAGGTAAAACTATTGGCTGCAAACTGATCTAGTGACAGATCATACATATTAGCCAGAACCTCAGCATTGATTTTTTCTTTATCATTCCCTGAAACTTTTACCGACCATTTCTCTTTTACATTAGGTTCAAGTTTATCTCTGAATGTGGTTGTTTCAATTTTCAACGGCTGTTCGGAATCCTTAATTTTTAAATTTACCGTTGCCGTCTGAATATCGTTGTATGCCACTATCTGAAACTGAAGCTTCACTGCGGATACCGCTTTATCTTTGGGAATATCAACCGTATATTCCAGCTTACCATTTTTCATATTCTGAATGTCGTAAACGGTTTTTCCGGAGCCATCCTGTATAAAGATATTCACAGGAGCATTTAAAACTGCAGAATACACGTAGACTTTGGTTTTTTCTCCTCGTAAAAATTCTGTTTTCGGCTGTAAAGCAGTAAGAAATGTTTTCTGACTAGGCTTAAGGCTGTTTTTATCCCAGACACTGAAATATTGAGCGGTTCTAATGGTATCGTGTCCTTCGATATTATACAATTCAAGCCGATAATCTCCTGCATCCAATTTTCCTAAATCCAATGATTCTTGATCGCGCTCTACATTATTCAATATAACGGAAGAGATTTTCCAGTTTTTCATTTCATCATTTTGATCAAAAAGATCATGGGGGAATCTTTCAATAGATTCTTCTTTTGAAAATATAGGAAGGCTCTGTACCGCATCTTTAAAATTACCCCTGAAAATCCTGTCCGGAGCCCGCAGCTTTAAAAGCTCTACACGATAAGATTTTTTTAAATTCTGTTCATTATAATTTTTGGTTTCAACTTTTAGCTTGATATTTTCGTCAGAAAAAACATCTTTTATTTCATCTGCCTTTATGTAGTGGGAAACTGAAGCAACTTTCAACTGCGTTTCTGCAGACTGTGTTTCACCGTTTATATCCGTAACGGAGGCACTTATTTCATAATTGTCAATCTGAATACCTTCAAGCTGTTCATCTTTTTTAAGTTCCAGACGAATGATAAACTCACCTTTTTCATTGGTTTTAGTTTCTCCCAGAATAGAATTTTCATTATCATTACCCTGCGGATACCACCGGAAATATCTCCAGCGGATATTACGTTTTTTAATTTCATAGCTCACATTCGTGTTATTTAAAGCAATCCCTGAAAATGTTGTTGCCTTACCTTTCAGTTCAATGGTCTGACCATATTTATATTCTTCTCCTACAGGCTCAAAATTTACTTCAAACTTAGGCCTTTTATATTCTTCCACACGAAACCCTTTGAATGTAGGCATTTTTCCGTCCGTACTGAGATAAAACTCGCCATTTAAACTGCCTTTAGGAAGTACGAAGCTTCCGTGATAGGAACCGAACTCACCGGTGATAAAATTCTGTGAAGACACTTCTTTACCATTAGCATCCCCTAAAATAATTTTCTGCTTTAGTCCTGCATCTGCAGACTCTACCTCTTTGTTGATTTCTGTATTAATTACTTTAAAATAAACAGTCTGTCCGGGTCTGTAAATGGCTCTGTCCGTAAAAATCTGTGTTTTCGTACGCATTTCATTACCCGTAACGAAATTATCAGTATAATTATTTCCATACACCTCCATGATCTGGAAATCATTTGTTTCCGGCTGCTGAATCAGGAATATTCTGCAGTATTTTTTATCGGATGAAGCCGGAAACCTGAAGATTCCCTGATGATCAGTTTTACCCGTATTTTTAATGATACCGGAACTTTCTGAAAATTCATAAAACACAAGTTTTTCATTGGCTGAAGGGATACCGTTTTCACTGCTGACTAATTTCAGTTCGTTTGCTGAAAAATTTCCTTCAACTTTATTTTTATAAATGATTTTATGATCAGATACTAAAAAATAAAAATTTTGGTTTTTGTCATTTGTTCCATCACCAATTAAATATTCAGCTACATAGATTCCTGACGGAAGCGGTTGTATCTCAAGGGATGTTGCGTGCAACTGATAATCTTTAGGATCCGGAATCTGATACGTTTCTTTTCTGAACAATTCTTTTTTCATCTTTCCGGACATTTCAGAGTAAGGATTTCTTGAATACTGCAGAAACGACTTGAAATCATCATTTACCTTATATATGTTCACAGAAAAACTTTTAAGATTCTTATATTCTGCAACAAAATGAATGGGTTTATTGCTCTGGGTCTGTTGTTCGTATTTAATGTTTAAAGAAGTCTGTCTGATCTGCTCTTCCTTATTTTTAATATTTTCAATAAAAGACGATTGCGGATACTGGGATTTGGCTTTTGCCGCAATTTCAAGTGCTGCTTTTTCCTGTTTTTTAGCCAGCAATTCATTCATGATATCATCTATTATAAGTACCTTATAGTCGCCTTGGATATCAGAATCCAAAAGACCGTAAAGTTGCTGAAGCTTATTCTTGCAATCATCATAATTACAATTCTTCTGCAGCTTCTGATGCATAAAATACAGCTTGGCATTACCATTATTCTGTGCAATTAATTCAATGAAAATATTATCTATCTGTCTATGATTATCCACCAACTCATTTTTAGTAAAAAGCCCATTATCAGATAGGAAATTAACTTTTTTAAGTGCATACCAGTCCTTCAGCGTTTGAAAAAAAGATATAGATTTGGTATTGGTAAAGAGTGGCTGATAAGGTAGCAAAGCTATTTTATTCATTTCAGCTTTTTGCTGATCAAGTTCTTTAAAACTTTTGCTGATGTAATTTTTAAAGTCGAGTTTGCTCCAAGTTTCAATTTGTGTAAGATCCTGTGAATTTATATTGGTCCTTCCATTGATCTTCCAGCTGTTACGGTTGTAATAATCTATGATAAAACCATTAGTCAAAACTTTGTAAATGATTTTTTCATTACCTTTTAATTTCTTTTCAATATCTGTTATTTTACTGAAGAATTCTGAAGCAGTATTATTTTGCTCATCGTCCATAGTTTGGTTCAAGATGGTGAATTCTGCTTTTAAAGAACGGATGAGCTGAAGCGTATTATTATCTTTCATGGCTTGATTTTGAATATCCAGAATGAAGGGAAGATTAGATTTAACAGTTCCTTTTTTACTGTTTTCCTCAATTTTTTTCCACTGTCCGTCATAGTATTTCTGGGCAAATGCGCCTGAGCAGGACAGCAGCAGAAGCGAAATCAGAAAAATCTTGGAAAATCTTTTCATATGCGTTATTTTTGATAAATGAATTCTTTAAAAGTACTGAAAAAATCCGTTATCGACAGCCAGCTTTACGTATCCTTAACGGGAACCCTTTTTTCGGTATTTTTTATGCTGGAGCAAAACACATTCCGATACCCCACGGTATTTTTTATTTTCATTACTTATTTCAGCGGTTACCTGTACACGAAATATCAAAAGACCCGGCATTTTTCCAGAATCCTGATTTTAAATGTGGTGGCCGGGATCATCTGTGCCTTTTTAATTATTCATAACCATAATGAAATACGGCTGATCAAATGGTTTATCATTGTTGTCCTGGGTCTGCTGTACAACAGTTTTTTTTTAGATACGTATATCCGGAAAATCCCTTTGCTGAAGGTATTTTATGTAGGTTTAGTCTGGGCATTGATGAACTGTTGGCTGACCCTTCCTGAATTTGACCTCCCGATATTTTTTATCAGTTTTTTTTACATTACGGCATTGGTCCTTCCTTTCGATATCCGGGATATGAAAGTAGATACAGTGAAAACTTTTCCTACGATCATCGGGGTGCAGAACACCAAATACCTGGCTTATTTCCTGGTCTTCATCAGCACCATGCTTTCGGTTGTTTATCTTGATTTTCCTTACGCGATCGCTTTTTTTCTCTCGGGAATTATCACCTATATTCTGATCTACTTTTCAGAGAATGAGCGCAGTGATGCTTACTTTTCATTCGGAGTGGAAACCTGTTCGGCACTTCCTTTTTTATTTTCAGTAATAATGAAGTATTTTTGACAAATGATTATCAAGAAACTTTCCCTATATAATTTTAAGAACCATACTGAAAAGAAGTTTGACCTTTCCCCGCAGATCAATTGCTTTGTAGGCAACAACGGAGTCGGGAAAACCAACATCCTGGACGCGCTTCATTATCTTTCGGTGGGAAAAAGTTTCCTGGGAAATACGGACGTTAACAACATCAGGAGCGAAGAGGACTTCTTTACCATTGAAGCTGAAATCGGTAATGAAGACTACGAAGATATCATCAGAATTTCACAGCCTAAGGAAGCAAAAAAAATAATCAAAAAAAACGATAAAAGCTACGACCGGATGGCCGACCATATCGGCTACCTGCCCAGCGTGATGATCTCTCCTTACGATTCCAACCTGATTTCCGATTCCGGGGAGAGCCGGCGGAAGTTCCTGGATTCCATGATTTCGCAGACGGATTCCGAATACCTGTTCAATCTGATTCAATATCAAAAGACCATTCAGCAGCGGAATGCGCTTTTGAAATATTTTGCCAAGAACAGGGCATGGGACAAAGAGTCACTGGAAATATACGATGATCCCATTATCCGTTTCGGGACTAAGATTTTTACAAAAAGAAAGGATTTTGTTGAACAGCTGAACCCGATCGTCAAAAATTTCTATCACATTATATCCGGCGGCAACGAAACCGTTTCGGTAATCTATGAATCCCATATCCTTGAAGATTCTTTCGAAAATCTCCTGAAAGAAAGCCTTGAGAGGGACCGGATGCTTACCTATACGTCAAAAGGCATCCATAAGGATGATCTGCTTTTCGAGATGGATAAAGTTTTAATTAAGAAAATCGGTTCGCAGGGTCAGCAGAAATCATTTTTAATTTCACTCAAGCTTGCCCAGATGAGCCTGATCAAAGAACTGACCGGCAAGACGCCCATTCTCCTGCTGGATGATATATTCGACAAGCTTGATGATACCCGCGTTTCACAGCTGATCGAACTGGTGAATAAGGAAAGCTTCGGCCAGATCTTCATCACCGACACCCACCGCGAGCGTACGGAAAATGTGGTAAAAAGGATCAATGAGGAAAGTATTATTTTTGAGATTTAAAATGAAAAAGAAAAAAAAACGCGAATTCCAGTCCTCGGAACTGGTGCGGTCTTTTGCGAAGATCTATGGTTTTGAAAATAAGCTGCTGGCTTTTGAAATCAAGGATTTTCTGGAAGATTATATGGATGAAAGCCTTTTCAGCGAAATTGAAAGCGTGAATATTGAAAAAAAATGTGTCCTGATCAGGATCAATTCTCCTCTCTTGAAACATGACTTCCAGATGCGGAAAAGTTTTTTCCTCAAAAAATTCCAGGATAAATTCGGAACAGAAGACTTTGATGATCTTCAGATTTTGTAAAAAAATATCAAATACTCAAAAATTAATTCTAATCATTAGGAAAAATATTTATATTTGAGTTGTTAACTAAACAAATCAAATCAAATCAAATCAACATGAAAAAATTACTTTCTACCAAGAAATTATCCAGACAAAACCTAAAGGAAATTAAAGGAAGCGGTGGCCCTACCGGATCAATCTGTTGTGTAAAATATTGCGGAAGCGATGAATGTGCTGTTTGGACAGAGCCTAAAGTACAATGCCCTTTATTACCGGATTGTGTATAATTGACAAATCAGAGCTACAGCTATGTAGCTCTTTTTTATGTTTAATGATCTTCAGGTTTTGTAGCCACTGTATTGCTCATCAGCTCGTCTGTTTTCTGATCAAGTCCGGATCTCAGCGGAAGGAAAAATTTCAGCGGATGCTTGATGAAATACCTGAAAATGCCTTTGTAGATTTCACTTACCTGTCCCAGATTCATTTTCCGGGAACGGAAAGCCAGGAACATGGATAAGCTGAAGCTGACCAGGAAGTTGAAAAACCCGATCAGGAAAACCGTGATCAGCGAAATGCAGAAGGTATAAGAGCCAATGGTAAAATCCTTACCGTAAAGCCCCAGCGCAAAGTTTCCTGCTGCAAAAGTAATGTGGCGGATGTCAAGATCAAGCCCCAGGAACAGCCCTACCGGAGCCGTAGCACCCAGAAATACCCCAAACCAGAAGTTCGACACGATGCCGGGCCAGTTTTTAGCATAATATTTTGAAAGGTTCTTAGCAAATTTATTTCCGAACAACCTTCTGATCAAGAGATTCTTTGAGATCCTTTCAGGTATCTGGTAGAACACCGAGTTGTTTCCGATATTCCCTGAGATGATCCCCGATATGAAGAGGTAAAACCCGGCAATACAGGCGTGAAGGATTGCCTTGGATCTAAACGGATCCAGGTCCTTCAACAATTTATCCGACCGGTCTACCGCCAGGTTCTGTGAGAAAAAGACATCCAGACCGTAAATAATCAGGAGGGCAATCGGGAAAGACAGCAGGACGTTGCCTACGAAAGCGATAAACTGGCTCCGGAATAGCTTTGAAACCAAATGTGCGAATTCCGTACTGCTGCTTTTGATATTTCCTTCTTCCGACAGTACTTTGGTCATGGTTGCGGCCGTCATGGCCGGCTGTTTGGTGGCCAGTGTAAAACTCATGAGATAGATCATGATAAAACCCATCGCATAATTCATGGAATACAGGAAGGCATGGGAAAAGTCGCTCCCCGGAATGTAGCCGTACAGCATTTTGAGAACACACAAGGCCCCGACGATAATCCCGCCTCCGCTGGCTTTATAGAACATCCGCACATATTCTCTGCGGGTGGACGTAATGTAATGCGTGCCGGTCTCTGCAGTATGGTTCGTAATGAGATGGGAAATCAGACGCGTGCTGTCGTTAATGAGATCCGAAATGTTATTTTTGTGGGATTTGTATCTTAAAACATTAAAAACCAAATGTTTGGAATTAATCAATGTATCTTCTTGCTTATCAATCACCAACAGCTGCACAATTTCATAAATCCGCTGGATCTGCTGACGGATTTTAATCAACGACTGGTTAATTTTCCCGGAAATACCGTATCTGGCAGAATTTTTAAAGGAAATATTAACAAATTCCAGGCACTGCCCGACATAAATTTTAATCTGCTTGTACCGGCTGTCTTTGGAATGAAGCTGAAGATCGGGATTTTTTTCCAGTTCTTCGGCAAGGCCTTCGAGTTCATTCTGTAAAGCCAAAAAAGGATTATCGAAATTTTTATATTGCGGGGCCATCCTCACGACTTCTACTTCCATCGCTGATCCGGTAACCCGCCAGGAAAGAATGTTCATGGAAAACAGCATTTCCTTTTTCACTTCGGGTTTGGTGATAAAATCATCAATTCCAAGCAGCCTGAAGAGTTCGTTTGTGTCCTCTTCAGGCAGGTTGTGGAAATATTTCAGATCGCTGCGGGGCCTTACGCTTACATTGTCGATCATATACCAGACCGTATTCTCGTTCACGACCGGCGGCAGGACTTTATTCAGGATCCTTTTTTTGAGTTCGGGAATAAAAGCATTCTCAGACAGGATGTTGGCTTCCGTGAGCGACAGGTTGAACGGCTTGCCTTCAAAAATATGATGCAGGTATTCTTTAAAATGTCCCGTAATTTCCGGATGATTCCTTAAAAATCGGAGTACGTTTTTAAAGTCAGTATTTTTTATCCCTTCCAGGAGTTCCGCAAGCGGATCCAAAGAAAGGGTTTCATTCTTAAAAGAAAAATATTTTTTAAGAACGGATTCGAAATTTGTACCGGCGTTGAAGAATTTCATTGGTACAAAGATACTATTTCAAACTCACATTCCTCATTTGTCTCATGATCCAATTGTGCTTCTTCCTCAAATAGGCGGAAGGGTTCTTGGGATCATATTTCTTCGGATTGGGCAAAACTGCTGCGATCCAGGCTGCTTCAGAGGCCGTCAGGTTCTTGGAAGATTTTCCGAAATAATACTGTGAGGCCGCTTCGATCCCAAATACCCCCTGCCCCATTTCAATGGAATTCAGGTATCTTTCCAGGATGATGTCTTTGGTCCAGACGTTTTCGATGATGAAGGTATAAATCGCTTCCAGCCCTTTCCTCAGCCAGCTTCTGCCCTGCCAGAGGAAAATATTTTTGGCCGTCTGCTGGGAGATGGTACTACCTCCTCTTATCCTTTTCCCTGTTTCGTTATGTTTCATCGCCTTCTCAATGGCTTTGTAATCGAAACCGTCATGAATGAAGAATTTCTGGTCTTCCGAGGCAATCACCGCCTTTTTTACGTTGCTTCCCATCTCGTCATAAGAAATATAATCCCGCTGCAGTCTTCCGTACTCAAAAAGCCCTCCGATCTGGGTAAGGGTAATCGGCGGGTTAAAAAACCTTCCCCAAACGATAAAGACTACATTTAGGATCAGGACAATGAATATAATCTGTTTGATTCTTTTCCACATAATTTTGGTAAAATGAAAAGCAAAAGTAAGCAAATAGTCTGATTATTTCAGCTCTTTCATGTAAGTAAGCTGATAGCCGGGCAGCAATTCCGGATGAAAAATTTTAATATAGTCTTTCAGCACCAGATCCGACCGTACGACGCCACTCTCGAAAAAGTCATTGGCCTGCCCATGTTCTTTGCCGGTGATGACGTAGATTTTCCCTTTACTGAAAACATTCAGCTTGCCGTAAAAAGGATTCATGCCCAGCATTTCTTTTTTGGAGACATGGTTGCCGGCGTTGATCCAGTACTTTACATTGCCCGATTTGGCGAAAACTTCCTCAAAACTCATCGTAACCGCCTTTTCATCGGTATTGTCTTTTAAGATATATTCAGCATTGGCATCCGAGATAAAATGGGCGGCCGATGTTTTTCCACCCGGCAGATACCAGACGTCACCGTACATTTCATTGGCAAGAACCGTGGGTTTTTCTTTTGCCTTCAGCGCCAGCTGCTTTAATCCGGCATAATTTTTTTCCACGTTTCCATAAATCCCGTCTGCCGCTTTGTCTTTTCCTAAAAGTTTTCCGAAGAGTTTAATGTAAGCCGTTTTTTCCAGAGGGTTCTGCTCCAGGTATTCATCCAGGAAGATTACCTGGATCCCGTTGTTTTTTAACAGCTGATACGTATTGTCGAAACTGGCGATATGATTGGTAAAAATCACATCCGGCTTCAGGGAAATAATTTTTTCGACGTCATATTTCTGTTCGCTGCCGACATTCTGAATTTTTCCCTGTTTTAATAAGGTTTGAATTTTTTCAGAATAAATATATTCCGGACTGGAAACCCCAATAACCAGATGTTCTGCCTGCAGTTCGCCGATATAGCCCGCCATACTGGCGTTAAGCAGGATAATTTTTTTAAACGGAACCTGGTTTTTCTTAATATCGTAGGTAAAATTCCCCGATTTGATGTGCAGCCCTCCCGGATCTTCTGTATATTGTACCAAACCGGAAACAGAAACGGCTTCCGGGGACGAATTTTTTTGTTCTCTTTTACAAGACGTTAGCGCCAAAAATGCAATTAATAGTAAAATTCTTGATTTCATCTTTCAAAGAAAAGAAAAAAGTGCTATATTTGCAAACCATTAAACAACGGCCTCGTGGCGCAACTGAATAGCGCATCTGATTACGGCTCAGAAGGTTACAGGTTTGAATCCTGTCGAGGTCACAAATACCCAAATGGCGCTAACTAAAGACAGTTAGCGCCATTTGTATTTGTTTAAAATTTTATTTTTTAACTTCTGCAATCGCACTTTGAATCCCGCTGCCTGCAACTTCAAAGAATGAAGGACCTGCCAAAAGATATACTTTTTCTAATTTTTTAGTTTTGGAAAGATTATGTTCTTTCAAATAAGTTTCAGAGCGGTTTGCATTTACAATTCCTTTCACTACATTTCCTGCTACCAGAGCTGTTGGAGAATCTATTCCGGCATCTTTTAAATCACTTGCAAAAGCAAAATTGGTAACACCCAATCTCATCGCTTCACGAGCTGCAACCTCTCCTACTGAAGTCATAAGTTCCGGAGTGAATTTGTTTCTGTCTCCTAAACCGATTAATAACAGTTTTTTTGCAGACATAGAGCCTTTGGGCGGAGAAATCAATACTGTTTCCAAAGAATGTCCTTTGAAATAGCCTGCCTGTCTGATTTTTGTAAATTCTCCTTTTAAAGCTTCGTCCAGATGTACCAATCCGTTCAGGTTTGCAGGTAGCGCCTGAGCACTGTGGATATCATTATCTGTATATTCGAAAACACAGGCAACTTGTAACTGGGCATCTGCAGATGACGGTCCCTGAACCAATCCGATCATCGAAATCCCATCAATAGAGCCCCAATTTTTTGATGTTCCGACTGTTGCCGGATTTACAGAAAAATTTGCAGTTGTCGATTGAGAAAAAGTTAAAGTTGAGAAAACCAATCCTGCAATTAATAATGTTTTGTTTAAGCTGTTCTTTACTATATTTTTCATAATAATTTATTTTAAAAATTTAAAGTTTAATTGTTGTTTTTATTGTTGATCAAAGGTAGTTTTAGAAATAAATTCCAACGTTGATGTGAGATAATTAATGAGATTTTCTTTATTAAAATCTGAATACAATTCTTGAATTAATAAAAAGTCCATCTTTGTCTTTTTCGATAACATCATCTATGAATTCTCCAGTTTTGAAATATTGGATTCCTGTATTGAAAGTGAAAAATTTATTGATTTTATAATTAAAACTTCCTAAAAAAGCTGTTCCGATATATCTTTTTTTAGAATTCATTGATGTCAGATTCAGAGAACCACTTGGCCTGTAAACGCCGTCCTGTAGAGAATACCTCCAGTTGAAAACCACATCTGCCTGAACCGTCACTTTGCTGTTCAAATCGATGGTTGCATAAGGGTGAATGTCCATCAAATTCACAGGCCCGATTTGAGGATTGAATCCAAAGTAACCACCTTTCGGATAAAGCGGATTGAAAGTTCCTAATTTCCCGTCCCCTTTACTTTTGTCTCCTGAAATATAATCGTTCCGAAGATTGATGGTCGGTTTTCCCTTCACATTTTCGAACAGATATCCGATGTCTGCAGAAGCTGTCCACGCGCTGATTGTTCCTGTATTGAAATTGCCGAACTGATAAGCCGCTTCGAAGTTGTAAATAAAACCGCCGCCGTATCTGTAAAATCTTCCGCCCAGAGTATGTCTTGTTTCATCTCCTATTCCATCTTCGAAACGTGATTCTTTTCTGTGAATTCCCAAATAATAGAATTCTAAATTTCCACTTTTCGGAAGAATCAAAGTATTATAACTTCCCCAAAGGTTAATCGATTTTGAAAACCTGTTGTCAAACGCTCCGGTATTGATTTCGCTCGCCATCATCATAAAAGCATCCGATTTGAAATTTCCTCTTTGATACATTAATTTCAATCCATCGAAATAAAGCCTCAGGTTCGGACCTTCACGAACAGAAATCAATCTTCCGCTTCCGTAATCCAGCTCCTGCCTTCCTGCACGAACGGTCAGTTTTTCTTTTTCATTTTTCACTGCATCCACATCGATAAAAAGATTCTGGACATTCAGATGGTCTTCATCAATCGGTCTTGGCCCGTTCTTTCTTCCGTTTTCCCAGGCACTTCTCAGCTGCCCGAAAACTCTTACTGCTGGACCTAAATGCAGATCGGCGTGAACCGTATATCTCTGGATAAAAAACGGATTGCTTCCGATTCCCAACCTTCCCCAGTCTTCATTATTAAATTCTACAAACTCTGCTCTTGCTTCTCCGCCTAATGATAAATATTTATCTTTATTATTTTCGGAAAGCGGAATATATTTCAGTGAATTATAAAATGTTTTTGTTGAATCCTGGTAGGCTGCATAATTTTCATCAGACCTCATTAGTTTAAATTGTGCGGAAACTACTGCCGGAAGAATGATTTGAAGAATCAATACTGTTTGTATTAGTTTTTTCATTTTAAATTTTTCTTAAGTAATTATCGACTGAATATTTTCCCGGCCCTGTAAAAAACAGAAACAGATAACATAGGCTGTACATAAACGGCGTGTCTTTGATCAGTAAAGCATCGTTCCAGTGAAGGACAAAATACCCGGTCAAGGTTACTGCTAAAATGGGCAAAACCGCTGCTCTTGTGAAAAATCCGCAGATGACAAAAACAGGAAACACCAAATTGGCTGCGTCTGCAAAAAGACTGTTGAAAGCCTCAGGAAGGTGTAAAGGATTCGGAACCTGTTCTGCTTCTGCAACGCCTACGCCGAGTTTTTTCAGTCCGTGCGCTGCAATCAGCTCCAACGATAATGCAATTCTGAATATAAGTAATGCAATGTGAATTAATGTATCTTGAAGACTGGTATCGGTGATGATGTGAATAAACTTTTTCATTGTTTTAGGTTTGAGAATATTGAAAAGGAAATTTGAATTTATCATTGAAGCTGCTAAACCGTCCCGTCAAAAATCCTTCGAATTTCCGCCCCTCCAACAGAGGGGAATTTTGTGCGGAAATATTTCTTTTGCTTGATTATTTTATTTGATATCCGCCGTAATATTTTACAGGAGACCAGTCTGGAAGCACAGGAAGTGAAGCTGGAGCAATATTCTTATAAGTTTCGTCTCCATAGACTACTTTTCCGTCAACAATAGTTAGTTTTGAAGTAATGTCTTTAATTTCTTCTTGATTAACAGTGAAATAATCTCTATCCAAAATCGTAAGGTCTGCAAAATATCCTTTTTTGATTTTTCCTTTTTCATTATCTTTTATCAATTCATATCCCCCAAAAGTAGAAAGTGACAAAGCAGTTTTTCTGTCCAGAGCATTTTCTTTTGCCATAACCTGAGTTCCACCTAACGTTTTCCCTGAAGTAATCCAGTATAAAGCAACCCAAGGATTATAACTTGCGACTCTTGTTCCATCTGTTCCCAATCCTACAGGAATTCCCATTTCCAGCATTTTCTTTACCGGCGGAGAAGCTAAAGCTGCTTTTTTTCCGTAACGGTGGATAAAACTTTCTCCCTGGTAAGCCATTCTGTGTTGTACTGCAATTCCACCGTTTAAAGCTTTGATACGTTTCATATTTTCTTCAGAAACTGTTTCTGCATGGTCGAAAAACCAAACCAATCCGTTCAAAGGTGTTACTTTATTCACTTCTTCGATAACATTTAAGAATCTTGTGATACTCTCATTATAAGTTGCATGAATTCTGAACGGCCATCTTTTTTTTACTAAAAGACTCACAACTTCTTTCATACTTTTTTCCATTGTTGCAGGCAGTTCCGGTCTTGGGAAAAGGAAATTTTCAAAATCAGCACCGTCTGAAACCAGGTTCTCCCCACCACCGTTCACGTGATAATCGATTTCATTATGCCCGTTATGCCCGTGGTCATCGATTTCTACCATTCCTGTCCATTTTGTATAATCTGATAATTCTGAACCTTTCTTCTGGGCAAACAAATAATAAGGTAATCGAACTGTGATTTTTCCCTGCTTATTCAATTCATCAGTTGTTCCATAATCGTCCGGGAAATTTTGAAAACCGCCACCTGCATCCATTACAGCCGTTACACCAAGACGATTCAGTTCAGTCATATATTGCAATGTTGAATTTTCTTTTTCAGCTTCTGTCAGCTCAGGTAATTTGGCTAATGTTGAATATAAAATGAATGCATTTGGCTCTGCAACCAGCAAGCCTGTCGGGTCGCCATTGCTGTCTTTTTCAATTAAACCTTGAGCAGGATTTGGGGTGTCACCGCTGATATTCAATTCTTTTAAACCGGATTTATTTAACCAAGCTTTTCCGTAGAGATACATCACAAAAGCAGGAACGTCGCCTGTCGCTTCGTTGATTTCTGCCAAAGTCGGCAATCTTTTTTCTTCAAACTGATATTCGTTCCAACCACCAATTACTCTTACCCATTGGCCTTTCGGCGTTCTCTGAGCCTGTTCTTTCAGCATTTCCAAAGCCCTTTTCAAAGTTTTGACACCATCCCAGCGAAGTTCTGTATTGTAAAATCTTCCACCGCGAATCACGTGCAAATGGCTGTCAAATAATCCTGGAATTACCCTGTTTCCTTTAGCATCAATGATTTTCGTAGAACTTCCTTTTAATTTTAAAACCTGAGCATTCGTTCCGGTCTGTAAAATTTTATTGTCCTTAATGGCAATTGCCTGAACTTCCGGATTTTTATCATCCATCGTCGTTATTTTTCCGTTTGTGAGGATTAAATCGGCTTTTTGGGCATTAAGCAATCCTGCGCCTAAGATGATTGAGAATAGAATTTTATGTAGTGGTTTCATAATTTACTTTTTTAATGGTTTGAAGAAGAAAAGGCAGGCCGGTTTTCAACCTGCCCTTATTGAAATGGATTAGTGTTTAAGCATATCCTGAGCATACTGGATTCCTAATCCGTAAGCACCACCATATTTTTTCATTAAATCATTTACTGGTTTGTAGGTCTCTTTTCTGGACCAATCTCTCTGCAGTTCAAGAACATACTGAACAGATGTAATCGGATGCGCACCAGCCTGAACCATTCTGGTAACCGCCTGGTCGTGAGCTTCCTTAGAAATATCACCCGAAGCATCCGTAATAACGTAAACTTCATAACCTTCATCGATGGCAGATAAAGCCGGACCTACGATACAGACACTTGTCCACAGACCTGCAAGAACCAGTTTCTTCTTATTTTTTCCTGTAATCGCTTTGTGCGCATTCAAATCTTCCCAAGTGTTCATCGTCGTTCTGTCTGCATATGCACTTGTTGCTTCTGGATAGACTTCTGAAATTTCAGGAAAGACAGGTCCTGCGAAAGATTTTTCTGCTACCGTGGTAACCACAGTCGGAACATTGAAAATTTTTGAACCTCCGGAAATCAAAGCTACATTGTTTCTCAATTCTTCCATACTGATGCTTTTTGTTGCAAATGCCATTTGCCCTTCGTGGTCAATTAAAACCAAAGCGTGATTGGTTGGGTTCAGCATTGATTTTCCAGGTTTCTGAGCGAATGCCGTTACCGATAATACTACTGTTGCAAATGTTAAGATTAACTTTTTCATAATGTTTAATTTTTTAATGTTGTTTATTAATAATGTTGTTCTAAATTTTAAAATCTTACCGTGTATTTGTTTGATTTTGATATGGCAAATTTAGGGTGGTTAGAAAGCCTGTACATTTAACTAGTTTAATAAATTATATTTCTGAAAAAATATTTTAATGTT
>NZ_VTSX01000013.1 GCF_008329705.1 Chryseobacterium sp. SN22
ATATCATATATATTACCACTAATTTCTTTGGGAAAATAATCATGTTTCATATGATTTATGAAAGATTTAGTGTTTAACAAATTATAAGATATAATGATCAACAATAAAATAATACAGATATAAAGTTTTTTATTATTTCCCATTGTAAATACTTGTATTTATACGGCTCCACTGTGCTCCACCTCCAACACCGAGCGAAACATTAATTCCTGACCAGGACCTTTGTGAAAGGTCAAACATTGATTTAAGCCAGTTTAATTAATCCATATATAAAAATCATTATAACCTAAAATCAAGGAACTAAAGAAACCGTAGTATCAATACTATCATCAAATACTTTATATTTTTTGGAACTAATTAAACTCTCTATATAATCCTGACAGCCTAAAAGACTCGCTGTATACTTATTGTGGTGAGAATGTAATTTTATGATATATTTTTTGTGCTTATCAAGATCATAGACACCGTTAAGATTAACAATACTTAGTGAAACATATTTTTTTTCCTTTGGTCCTAATATTATCAAGTCATCAACACATTCTTGACTATCAAATCTCTTATAAAACCCATTTAAAACAATTCTAACTGGAGTAATAATATTTCCTTCGATTGTCATCACAAAATTATCACTTTTAAAACCGTAGGGATCGATAATATAAGTATAATCTGTATTATTTACAAGTTTGAAAATATATGGAGTATTTCCGTCAAAAATTTTATTTAATGAAAACTCATTCCTCTCAAATAAAATATCAACTTCTTTTTTAGTGTTTAATTTTGTTTGAGCCTCTAAATGACTAATGGTTAATAAAAATAAAATTATAAGCTTCATATTTAAAATTAACAATATCTTTTTTTAAATAAAACTACTGAATATAATTAATCATATAGATTTCACTTTATTATAAAAAAAACCTCCTTCCGGAGGTTTTCGTTTATTTGATATATTTAATGTACACCGCTGAGATCTATTTTTTCTTTGCTTTTCCGCTCTTTAACGAACAAGATAAACGGAATACAGATCAGGAAGACCACGCCAAGATAAAGGAACACATCCATATAGGAAAGCACGGTGGCCTGTTTCGTTACGGAGAGATCGAGTATTTTGTAGGCAGCATTCATGGCGGCGTCGGGCGTCATCCCTTTGGCCATAAAACTTCCTTTCAGGGCCTGCAGTCTTTGCTGCACGGCGAGGTCCGTCTCATCAAGGTGGGAAATCAGGTTGACCCTGTATTTCTGGCTCGCATTGGCAATGAAGGTGGTGATCGCTGCGATTCCGAAAGAACCACCCAACTGCCGCATCATACCGGTAAAAGCCGCACCCTGTCCGATTTCCTGTCCTTTCAGGGTACTTAAAGAAAGAGAAGTAATCGGGATAAACAAGAGTCCGAGACCCGCACCCCTTACAATCAGCATCCAGAAGAAGGCATCTTTACCGGTATCCGGCGTCAGGATTTTATAGCCCCAGAAGCTGTAAATAAAGAAGATGAATAAACCTAAGGAAACAAGAATCTGTTGTTTCGCCCCTTTAGACAGCAACCGCCCGATGATCGGCATCATGAAAGCCGTCGTCAGTGCCGCAGGGATCATCAAAGCTCCCGACTGAAGCGCCGTCCAGCCTAAGATACTCTGCGTGTATAAAGGAACGATAAACGTTGAACCGTACAACCCGAATCCTAAGACAAAGGACATTACGGTACCGATCCTTAAATTGCTGTTTTTTAAAACCCGGAGTTCCACAATCGGATATTTGAAAGTAAGCTCGCGCCAGAGGAACAAGATAAATCCTAAAACGGCCGATGCAGTAAGGGCAACAATCCATCCGCTGGCAAACCAGTCTTCTTCATGCCCTCTTTCAAGAATATACTGCAGCGATCCTACCGTGATCGCCAGCAAGGCAATACCCAGCCAGTCAACGTCGGAAGCTTTCCGTTTTTCGGCATATTTCGGACTCTTTACAAACTGCAGCGTCATTAAAGTCGCAGCAATCCCGATCGGGATATTGATGTAGAAAATATACGGCCAGCTGAAATTATCTACGATGTATCCTCCGAGGGGCGGACCCAATGTGGGACCGATAATTACTCCAAGACCATAGATGGCCTGTGCCATACTCCTTTTTTCCACCGGGTAGGATTCGGTAATGATGGTCTGGGAAGTTACCAGAAGTGCTCCCCCACCGATCCCCTGCATGAGGCGGAAAAATACCAGCTCCCAGATATTGGTTGCATTCCCGCAGAGAAAGGAGAATACGGTAAATATAATGATGGATGCGGCAAAATAATTCCTCCGTCCGAACTGCTGGGAAAGCCAGCTCGTCATCGGTACGATGATTACGTTACCGATCGCGTACGCCGTGATCACCCAGCCCACTTCCGAAAGGGTGGCCCCCAGGTTCCCCTTCATTTCATTCAGGGCAACGTTTACAATTGTGGAGTCCACAATTTCCAGCAGCGCACAAAGGATGGCCGTAATCGTAACGATTACCCTTCTGGCTCCATATTCTACTAATGAATCTTGCATAGTTTTTTTCGGTATTAAAAAATCAGGAGATTATGAGATCCGGAAATTTCTGATCAGAACAAGCGCTAACGAACTAACATTATTCTGTTGTTAAATGAGACTGAGGTTCAGGATGAGGTTGATTCAGAGATCTCTCTGCTTCCTTATTCACATCTTAAGGTTTGGTTTCAGTCATTGAGATCCGGATCTCTTAAACTCTGTCTATTTTAATGGTATTTTATAAAAGTGAATTGTCAGCATTTCATCCGCATGGTTGTCAGTACCCCTTCATCATTCTTCTGCATTCAGACGGAACCCTTCTTCAAGCCTCCTGCATGACAGCCTCCGCTTCATATTCTCCTGCATTGCTGATTTTCTTTTCAAGCGGTCTCCTCTTCATCATGGGTTCCTGCTTCTTCTCCTCCTGCAACATAAGAAACCAACTTCAACACCGCTCCTCTCTTCATGATCAGTTTTCCGCATCACCTCCACCTCATCGGCTGATTCCGTTCTCCGACATCTGCATTATCAGTCTGCCTCTTCAATCATCATCATTCTGACCTTCTTCTGCAAACTGACAATTCACTTATAATTTATTTTATGGTAATAAAGGAATTGTCAATGGGTTCATCCATTTCATAGTCAATTTGCTTCTTCATTTTCTCTCACGATCAGCTTCATCCGCAGCATTGACAATTCACTTTAAGGTTTATTATTTTAAGGAAACTTCTGCTTTCACATTCATTCCTGTTCGTAATCTTTGGGCTATATTTTTATCAAGGTTTACAAAATTGATTTTTACCGGAAGCCGCTGAACCACTTTCACGAAGTTACCGCTGGCATTATCCGGAGGAAGAATTGAAAAAGTAGCCCCCGTTGCAGGAGAGAAAGAACTCACCACCCCTTCAAATTCCCTATCGGGGAAAGCATCAATCTCGATTTTCACTTTCTGTCCTTCTACCATTTTATTGACCTGGGTTTCCTTGAAATTGGCGACTACCCATTTCTGGTCATTTTTAACCAAAGCAAACAGCTGGGAACCGGCCTGTAGATATTGTCCTGCCTGGATCGGAACTTTTCCAACGTAGCCGTCTTCAGGTGCAACGATTACCGTATAGGAAAGATTTAATTTTGCATTTTCCACATCCACTTCCCTCTGCTTGGCTACGGAGCCTGCTACGCTGATCTGCTGCGAGCTTGCCGCCGTCTGGGAAGAAGCGATATTCGTCTGCTGGGCAATCTGGTTTCTCTGATCGATTAAAACCTGCAATTGCTTGTCGGCCGTTTGTTTGGCAGCTAATGCCTGCTCATATTGCTGTTCCGTAATGGAATGGTCTTTTACAAGGTTTGCGTATCTTTTAAGATCCTGGGAAGTTTTCCAGACATTTACCCTTGCAGCTTCAATCTGTGCATTGGCCGTAGTAACTGCTGCCTGGGACGAACCGATATTTTTGGATGTTGCCGTTGTGCTTGCCTGCGCATTGGAGATATTGCTCTTCGCCGTTGCCAAAGCAGCTTCCGCCTGTTCCAATGCCAGTTTCTGGTCTCTGCTGTCCAGGATAATCAGGGTATCTCCTTTTTTTATAAACTGGTTATCTTTTACCTTTACTTCCGTTACGTATCCGGAGATCTTGGAAATCACCGGTGAAAGGTTGGAGGCAATCTGTGCATCATCGGTTTCTTCGTGGGACTGGCCGTAGGTATACGCATTATATCCGTAGATTCCGCCGCCAATTAAAACAACTGCTAAAATAATAGGAAAGACTAAGCTCTTCTTCTTTTTAGGTTCAGTAGCTGGGGTAGTATTATTTTCCATGTTGGGTATCGTTCTTTATTTATTTAATTGTTAAAGTTCCTGTAGTCTGTAATAGTTTTCGGTAAGCCAGCGCAGCGTCTGCCTTTGCATTGATGACGCCTACATTAGCGGCGATCTGTGCTGCATCGGCATCCAGAAGTTCCGTCATCGTAGCCAGCCCGTTATCGTATTTATTTTTTGTAATTCTGTAGTTTTCATTAGCCTGTTCGGCAGATTTTTCGAAAACGGCAATTCTCTTTTTAGAATAATCCGTATTCTGAAATTCTCTGTTTACATCAAGCTTGATGTTGTCATTCAACAATTCATTGTTGGCGGCCAGCTGCGTTTCTCTGGCCTGCGATTGCTTCAATGAAGAATTTTCTTTCCAGAGATTGGATAAATTGTAAGAAATCCCGACTCCTAAATTCACCGCGTTGTAGATGGTTAAAAATTTAGGAATGTCTGCTGCTACATATCCTCCGGTAAAGGCAATCGACGGCAGGTTTTCCGCTTTTGCCGATTTGGTTCCCAAGGCAGCAGCCTGTCTCTGCTTATCCAAAGCCTGTAGATCCTTACGGTTTTCTTTGGCTTCATTGATATAAAAATCAACCGGTTTTACTTCTGTACCTTCTTCGATATAGTTCTGGTCCACTTCGATCTCTGTCGTTTCCGGAAGGCCTAACAGCAGATCCATATTGATATTGGCAATGTTGTAATTGTTTTTCGCTTCCAGCAACTGCAGCTCGATGTTTGACGTCTGAAGGTTAGCCTTTAAACGGTCATTTCTGGCGATTACTCCGTTGTTCTCCAGCTTCAGGAAGGTTTCGTCTCTTTTTTGGGAGGCCGAAAGGTTTTCTTCCAATACCTTGATCGACTGGTTGGCTTTAAATAAATTGTTGTACGCCTGGGCAACATTGTAGGCAATCGCCACCTTATCGCTTTCCGTATTTAGTTTTGATGCTTCTACCAAATATTTGGCCGACTCAATCCCATATTTTATTCTTCCGCCGCTGTAAATTGGAATGCTTAAGTTCGCTGATCCGTAAGCCACCTGATGGATTTCAGGACCTCCGCCGGCAACACCGGGAAGCTTAATGTTCACATTCGGCTTCAGGGGAAGATACAGGTAACTTCCGGATACCGAAAGTTCAGGCAGCTGCCTGTTTTTTGCCGCCAGAAGATCTGCAGTCGCTTCTTCAATTTTGGCAGCGTCAATCTTCAGGTTTTTACTGTTTTGGATACCAAGCTGAACGGCTTCATCCAGGGTGAGGGTTCTTTTCTCCTGAGCATTTGCGTTTGCCATTCCTACAAACAGAGCCAGCGCAAGGATTGAGTTATTTATTTTCTTCATAACCTAGAAGGTCTTTAAGTAAGTATTTAATATGTGTGTTAAGTTCTGTGTAGTATTTTTCGTCGAAAACGGCTTCTTCATCGGTATCGTTCAGAAATTCCTTATACATTTCCTTGGCATTGAAAGCATAAAATAAAGTTCCGCTTATCGTAGAATGAAGAAGATAGATCGGAGGATTTTTAGTAAATATCCCATTGTTCAAACCGCTTTCCAATATTTTTGAATAGGTGGCAAGAAATCCAAGCTTGGCCTGCTTCAGCATATCCACAATATTTTGATTTTCAGTATGAAGCTGCTCCCGTTGCATGATTCTGTAAAAACACTTCTGATGTCTTATTTTCCCTACAAACTGGTCTACGATCTTATTTATTTTTTCCCAATCATTCATATCGGTTCTCTCCAAGATGTCTTTCGAAAAAAACTGCCCTTCATTCATCCTAAACTCTACCAGCTTTTCATACAGCTTCTCTTTTGAACCAAAATAATAAGAAATCATGGAAATATTTACATTGGCTGCTTTGGCAATCTCCCGGGTGGAAGTCCCTTCAAAACCTTTTTCTGCAAAAAGCTTTTCGGCGGCAAACAATATATTTTCTTCTTTTGAAATCATCTAATTACGTTCTCGTTTTTTGACGTTGCAAATTTACATCCAAATCTGAATAAATCAAACGATTGATTGATTTTTTAATATATTTTTAATATTCAATTAAACAATTAACTGATTTATAGACATTTATACATTATTCAAAAAATTAATAAATATTATAGGCCGTAATTTTCAGGCAGATCTGTAAAATATGATTGCATTTTTAAGATCTAAAATAACGAAATCGACTGCCTGTTTCGTTTAGAATGGTATTGTTCTGATTATTCCGGATGATAAAATTCCGAAAAGGTAATAGGGATTTACAGGAAAATTAAAAACTATATCTACAATCAGCTTACGGAATTAAAATAATTCTAAATTTAACAGTCCGTTTCATGGGTTAAAATAGGCCTACCGGAAGTTTCACAATCCCCTCATTTTAGTAATGAATCAGCACTTACAGACCTCATGGGTTTATCCATTTACAATCCTATATTGTGACCGGTATTTTATCCGTTAAAAAAAGACATCCTAAAAGTCAAATGTCACCTTCAGAACTCAGAATTTAAGGATGTTTTCTGGTTATGAATTTTTATGAATATACCGTGATAGTTTGATCCCAAGATCTGTCCAGACAATTTTGGGATTTCCATTCCGGGTTAAGTGCAGATCGGCGGTGCTGATCTCTTCCAGAATGCTTTCGATATTCGCCCCGCTGATAAATTTTGAAAAACCGGCCCAGTTAAAACCGTTGGTATTGATTTTTTTGTACACCAGCTCCTCCGACTGATAATTCTGCAACAATGCCAGCCTGAAAATTTCAGAGCAGTAATTTAAAAAATTCTTCTGTTTCTCACGGTTCCAGCCTGCAATTTCCCGGGCCCAAAGGATGATGCTTTTCAAGAATTGCGGTTTCTTTTTTACCATAAAGGCATCACGAACCCACTGTACAAACAATTTTTCAAATTCCTCGTTCTTATTTCCCGACCGGAGCAATTTCAGCGCATCATTCAGGTCGCCCTGTGCTTCATGAACGATTTCTTTGACTTTTTCATCATCAATACTGAAATTATTTTTTAAATAAGCTTCCAGGTCTGCATCGGTAATCCTCGGAACCTCTACAATCTGTGTTCTGGAAAGGATGGTGGGAAGAATATCATTAACCGATTCCGCTGTGAGCAGGATAATGGTTTTGGCAGGCGGTTCTTCCAGGAATTTCAGGAATTTGTTGGCGGCCGCAATATTCATTTTATCAGCTCTCCAGACAATCAGGATCTTGGTTCCGCCTTCATAGCTTTTTAAGGCAAACTTCTGGTTCTGGTCATCAATTTCATCGGCTGAAATGAAGAGCTGCTTGTTCTCGGATTGTAGGAAAGCGGTCCAGTCGTCATAGCTTGCATAAGGAGATTTCAGCACCATTTCCCGGAATTCTTCAAACTTGTTTTTACTTAAAGAATTTTTATTGTCTGTAAACACCGGAAAGCTGAAATGCAGATCGACGTGGTTGAGGTGCTCCACTTTTGAAGCGGCATGCTCATTCTCGCGGCTCAGGACTTCCTTGGCATAGGCCAGAACCATAGGCAACGTTCCGTATCCTTCTTTTCCCGTGAAAAGCTGGGCGTGGCTGACTCTGTTTTCGGCGATACTGTCTCTGAGAAGTTTCTTCAGGTTTTCCTGTCCGGCGATGTTCTCCCAATTCATGGCCCAAAGATAAAAAAATTGTAGGTTATGGGCATGTCATTTTTGGTGAATGATAAATTTTGTCTGACGGGTCAAGGGTGAATGTTGCCGGTGCAAGTGAATAGTGAATTTCGCTTTGCAAGTGAACGGTGAATCTCAGGCTGAGGTTAAGATTAAGATTGCCGTTGGTAAGGAGTGAATAGTGAATTTACGCTATGGAAAAAATTGACAGGCGAAGCGGATTGACTATTGACCATTCACTACTAACAATTTACCCGTACGGGCTGCAATTTCCCCTCTGGATCTGCCTTAACAAACTTTAACCTCATATAATTTTTACAATTCATTAATATTTAAGATATTTGCGCATTATTTTAAAAATAAAGAATGAAAAAAATCTTTGTACTATCATTCATATCGGTTGGGTATTTCCTTAATGCGCAGAACCTGAGTAATTCACCTTATGCGGCTTACGGAATCGGCGATGTGAAATATGATAATACGATCGAAACAACCTCGATGGGAGGTATATCCACCGCTTTTATCAGCGATTTTACAAGTAATTTCAATTTTGCAAACCCTGCAAACAATGCCAATTTCGAATTGACCAGTATCAAACTGGAAGCGACCAACGAGAACAATTACTTTAAAACAGATTACAACAATACAAAGGCGACGAAACATTCTACGTATCTATCCAATATTTCACTGGCTTTTCCTTTATCTCCGAAGCTGAAAATGGGGCTTTCATATCAGCCGTACAGCTCAAAAAGCTACAATATCCTTCATGAAGAGAATAATCTGGCAGGCGGAGTTACGAGATACAACCGGTTCAAAGGAAGCGGAACATTGAATACCGCTCAGATTGCGTTAGGATATAAGGTAACCGATAAATTTGCGGTAGGAGCAAGAGCCAATTATTATTTCGGAAATCTTTACGACCTGAACGAGCTGGCTTATTCCAATGCTGAACTGATCAACGGATACGAAACCAGAAACAGCATCCATAACTTCAACTTTACATTAGGGGCAAGTTACCAGAACCTGAATACCAGCACGGACCGTAAATTTACTATCGGTGCCACTACTACCTTCGGGAACACCAGTAATATGACGACCGATTATGTAAACAGCACCTATTTTTACTCTGATGCTTCAGGCACTACCAAAAGTAACGAAAGCATCATCGACCAGAAAAGCACGAAGTCTAAAAACCTTCTTCCGATGCAGGCTTCCGTAGGGGTAGGTTACGGAGAAGAGAACCAGTGGTTCTTATCGTTACAGGGAGACTATAAAAAAGGAGAAAGCATTGCTTATTTCGGGAACACCCTGGATCTTCAAGATTCATACAGGATTTCTGCCGGGGGATGGTACCTGCCGAATTACAACAACTTCCGAAGCTATTTCTCCAGAATTGTTTACCGTTACGGAGCTTTCTATGAGAAAGGAAATCTTCAGATCGCCGGACAGAACATCAATAAATTCGGCGTATCTGCCGGAGTGCTCCTGCCGTTTAAAAACAGCAGCATCACGAGGATGAGCGGACTGGAACTCGGACTGGAACTCGGGAAAAGAGGAACGGTTAAGAACAACCTGATCAACCAGAACTTCATCAACCTGAGGGTTGGTTTCAATTTTGCTGATAAATGGTTCAGAAAAACACTTTATAACTAATATGATGTTTTTTAGAAACATACTCCATAAAAAAAATATAGCATACCTTTTTAGTTGTGCTATATTTTTTATTATGACCTCATGTGAGGAAGATCTTACGAAAGCCAATTCCAAACAGAGTAAAAACTTCGCTTCACAGATTATCAATAACGCCTATATTATCCAGCGGGATTCTGGGTTTGTCACCATGAGGGCCAAAGCCCCGATCATTGAAAAGTACGAGTTGATTGACAGCCCGTATACCGTAGCGAGAAAAGGGGTCGATATCCAGTTTTTCGATAAGAAAAAACCGAAAGTCCCGGGTACCATCAAGGCAAAATATGCCAAGTTTTACGATTACAAAAAGTTCTACGAAGCCAAAGGCAATGTAAGGATTACAACCAATGAAGGCGATAAATTTGCGATGCAGAGCATTTACTGGGATCAGGTAAAGAAAAACATCTATACCCGCGACACGGTGTACGTAACGAGGAAGGACGGCAGCACATTAATCGGTGCCCATGGCATGCGGGCCAAAGACGACTTTTCGGAATATGTATTCTTCCAGAATTCCGGAGATTTTGCCGCTCCCGAAATTTCCCAAAACAAAAAATAATTCATGAGCTTTCATGCCATCGGACTGATGTCCGGAACAAGTT
The DNA here is from genome assembly GCF_008329705.1 of Chryseobacterium sp. SN22. Lineage (GTDB taxonomy): Bacteria > Bacteroidota > Bacteroidia > Flavobacteriales > Weeksellaceae > Chryseobacterium. Next base: position 10,227 of record NZ_VTSX01000013.1, read on the forward strand.
TGGACGGGCTTGATATCTGCCTGGCAAGATTTGAAAAACAGCAGGTCTGGAACTTTGAAATTCTGAAAGCCGAAACCCTTCCCTATTCTGCAGAATGGGAAGACAAACTCAGGAATTCAATTTATCTTTCCGCAGAAGAATTGCTCGAATTGCATTCAGAGTACGGTTTTTACCTGGGGAAAACAGTAAAAAGTTTTATTGAAAAATATCAGCTTCAAAATATCGACCTGATTGCTTCCCACGGACATACGGTTTTTCATCAGCCAAAAAAGAAATTTACGTTACAGATCGGCGACGGAAGAGCCGTTAAGCTGGAAACCAACTTGCCGGTGATCTATGATTTCCGGAGCCAGGATGTCCTGATGGGCGGCAACGGCGCTCCGCTGGTACCAATCGGTGATGAGCTTTTATTTCCGCAGTACGATGCCTGCCTTAACCTGGGCGGTTTCTCCAATATTTCCATGAAAGTTAATCATCAGCGGATTGCTTTTGATATTTCCCCGGTTAATATTGTTTTAAACACATTGGCTTTAAAATTTAATAAGCATTTTGATGAGAACGGCGGCCTGGCAAAAGCAGGAAAAATAAATGAACCATTATTACATGAATTAAATTCACTGGCCTTTTACCGGCAGTCTCCTCCGAAGTCCCTGGGCATCGAATGGTGCAATGAACATATTTTCCCGCTATTTAAAGGCGTAGAAGGCCTGGACCTGTTGGCTACCTTTACAGAGCATGCTTCCATACAGATTTCAAAAGTACTGAATGAAAACCGGTTGAAGAAAGTTCTTTTTACGGGCGGCGGAACTTATAATGCTTATTTAATCGAAAAAATTAAGTCCCAGACAGAAGCTGAGATCATCATTCCTGAAAAAGACATCATTGATTATAAGGAAGCTTTGATTTTTGCCCTGATGGGTGTTTTAAGAATGAATAATGAGATTAACGTCCTGGCTTCTGCAACGGGCAGCACAAGGGATCATTGTTCGGGGGTGACTGCCTGACAGATCAATCTTCCTTCATTACCTTAATATCGGTGAAATGCCTAATGTTCCCTGGCCTATCCATAATCTGATACTTCCACGCATACTTTTACCCTGCTTTAAATCATTGACGATTAAGGTTGGCTGAGAGACATCGCTGACGCACAGCCGGCCACTTCATCCCTGACTACAATTTTTATTTTAATCCATTCCGCAGGTATGAGGTACGATATCGACGTAGGACCCATACTGCCCCAATGCCTCCTTACTTAATTTTTCCCAGGAATATCCCGGTATGGAAAATATATTGGCTGGAGCGGTTTCTGCGCAACTGATCGTTGGCCCGGCCCTTGGTAGGACGTAAATAGAGAAACTCCCTTTTAGAAGCGTCCAAAGCTGTCGTGAAAGCAATACCTACAAATCCACGGGCGGTCTCCGCGGCGTTTTGCAAGCGGCTGCCCGGAGATGGTAGCTTCGATAATCCCATTATAAAAATTAATATCTTTGAGGGCTGCCAGGGTTCTGTCTCCGTCAGGATGCCCTTTTATTTCCAGTTCCAGCGGATCTTTACTTTGATAAGCCGATTTCTTGACAGTTACATGAAACGGTACGGTATCATATAGAAATTGCTTTGTGATGTGCTTTGGATTCCAGGCAACTGTAAAATTCCGGTTGTTTTCTGGAAAAATGACGGAAAGACCGGCAGCCGGAGTGCCATGCGGCATTCACTGGTACATGGCGGTTATTTTTGCGCGGTCTGGAACACCCAGGGTGCCCATGGTGAAGAATTTGATTTTCATCATAACGTCATCGCTAATACGGGCACGATCTGGACCAGGGAAAAAGAAAGCACAAAACGGTAAGATGAGGCCGGATTTAAAAGTATATTATGATGCGTCTGTATAAAATAAAAGAAACCTTCATCTCTGAAGGTTTCTTTTATTTATAAGCTTCGATCTTATCCGTTAAGGTATTGATGAAATTCTGAAGCGGCTTTTCCACCATCATTTTGATAAACGGGTTAAATTTCCCTTCAAACAGCATCTGCACCTCGGTCTGGTTTTCATTCAGAGGGTTTATGGTAGCCGTTAAGGAGAAATCCAGGCTGGAGCTTGCCGATTTTAATACGGCCTTCTGATCATTCACTTCATCGATTTTCAGGGCGATCTCCGGCATTCCCTGCAGTCCGAATTTAAATCCATCCTCTCTCGTCTCAAACTTCTGAAGACCGTCCGGCATAAAATCTTTGTAATTTTCCGGCGATTTCAGGATTTCCACCAATTCTTTAGATGATTTATTGACAATAATCTTTCGTCCTTCTAAATTCATTTTTTATTTTTGTATTAAATTCTTAATTCTTACAAATATATGTATAAAGTTTTTGTGAACGAAAAAAAATTACTGTTGTCTAAGCAATCTGAAAACTTAGAAAAAACGCTTGGATACGAAAACGTCACAAGCCTGGAGATCGCGCTTGATCTCCTTGAAAATACATCAGTAAAGGAATTAAATGTTTTCGGCGAAAATCTCGATGAAATCTGGACCGGGTTCCAGAAGCTCTTCAGGATTATCGAAGCGGCAGGCGGCCTGGTGAATAATCGCGAAGGGGATATCCTTTTCATCAGAAGATTAGGAAAGTGGGATCTTCCGAAAGGGAAAATGGAGAAAGGCGAATCACGTGAGGAATCCGCGGTGCGCGAAATTGAAGAAGAAACCGGACTTGCCAATGTAGAGCTGGCACGCTTCATCAATACCACCTATCACATTTATGTGGAAAGAAACGGTGATAAAGTCCTGAAGTGCACCCACTGGTTTGAGATGAATTTCAGTGGTGAAGATACTTCAAAACCTCAGACCGAAGAAGGAATTACGGAAGTAGCCTGGAAAAACACCGCTCAGATCGAAGCTGAAGTTTTCCCAAGCACCTTTAAAAATATTAAATTGATCGTAAAGGAATTCTGGGAGCTTAAAGCTAAATAAAATCGATTGATTTTTCTAAAGCAATCCCTCTTGAACCTTTTAACAATACATTTTCAGATTGTATTTTATTGGCTTTTAGGTATTCGATCAATGCTGTGGTATCTTCAAAGCTTAACGAGGAATGGTTTACACTTTTAAAGTTTTTACCGACTGTGATGATCTGTTCAAAGCTTAATTCTTCTGCCAGTTTCAGAAGGGTCTGATGCTCTTTTTCGCTTTCGTCCCCCAATTCAAGCATATCGCCGATGATAATGGTTTTAGAGCCGTCAAAAGTAATGAAATTATGCAGTGAAGCCGTCATGGAGCTTGGATTGGCATTGTAAGTATCCAGCACCAGTATCTTTCCTTCTTTCTTTACAATCTGGGAACGCATGTTCGTCGGCGTATAATTTTCAATGGCATGTTTTATCTTATCAAAACCGATCCCAAAGTGAAGTCCCAGGCTTGCTGCTGCACAGAGATTGGTAAAATTGTATTCCCCCGTCAGTTTTGAAACGGCTTTTCTGCATTCATAGATTAAACCGACAAAATTTTCCTCTGAAAACAGTTCAAACTGATAATCCGACTGTTCTTTTCCGAAAGTAATTTTCGGTGAATAGCTTCCGGTTTTTTCTACCTGAACGGGATCATTTTCATTAATCAGAATAGTCTTTCCGTTGTTTTTAAGATAATCATACAATTCGGATTTTCCCTTGATCACCCCTTCAAATCCGCCGAAGCCTTCCAGATGGGCCTTGCCGAAATTGGTGATGTACCCGAAATCAGGCTGGGCGATGGAACATAAAAGCCCGATTTCCTTCTGATGGTTGGCTCCCATCTCCACCACGGCCATGTCATGTTCCGGCCTGATCGAAAGAAGCGTAAGCGGGACACCGATATGGTTATTTAAATTCCCTGAAGTATACTGAACATGGAATTTTTCTGAAAGAACGGCATGGATAATTTCTTTCGTCGTCGTCTTACCGTTACTTCCTGTGAGTCCGATTATGGGAATCTGAAGCTGCTTTCTGTGGTAAATTGCCAAATCCTGGAGAAAATCCAGCGTAGAAGGAACATAGAAAATATTTTTCAATTTGTTTTCAAATTCCTCCTGCTCTACGATTACCGCCAAAGCCCCGTTATCAATGGCCTGTCCGGCCAAAGTTGCCGCATTGAAATTATCCCCGGAAAAAGCAAAGAAAATATCATTTTTTCCGACTTTCCGGCTATCGATGGTTACCTTTTCAGCCTGTAAAAACAAAGGGTAAAACTGTTCTGTATTCATGATTCAAAAATAAAAAAACCTTCCAGTATTTTGGAAGGTTTTTTTGAAAATTATTTAGATAAATATTATCTTCTTGTTCTACTCTTATCGTTAGCTCTGGCATCCTGTGCAACACGGAAACCGATCCATCCGAAAGCTCTGTCCTGAGACTTGTATCTTCTTTGTCCCGGATCCAGCCAATAGGCTGTATCCTGCCAAGAACCACCTTTTACCACCCGTATATCGTTGGAAATATCAGAAGTTCTTTCCTTTCTGTCTTTCTGAAGGATTACTTTACCGCTGGCATCTACAATGAATCTTGATTTAGGGGAATTGTACATATCGTAAGTAGAAGCGGAATCAGAAGCATTTCTATAATTCAGGGAAGACATTCTGTCGCCGTCTCTGTAGTTTCTGTAATCAGCAATCGTTTCTCTTTCAAATTGTCCAGGAAGATTTCTGTAAACCAGTCTTCCGTCGGCTAAAGTATCATATTTAATGTTGCTTTCGTCTACCATTTTGTAAGTTCCGTCTCCGTTTCTTACAACAGCCTGTGGCATGTTTCCTCTATAGTAATTGAAGTCGCTGAAATCTTCGTCGATGATCGGTCTGTATACGTCTGCCGTCCATTCTGAAACGTTTCCGTACATTCCGTAGATCCCAAGATCGTTGGAAGGATATTGTCTTACGTCTGAAGTTTTGGCAGAACCATCGTTTTTCCAGCCCGGAAGACCGGAATAATCTCCCGCTCCCATTTTGAAGTTTTCAAGGAACATTCCTCTTTCTCTTCCTTTGGTTCCTCTCAGCTGATCGATTTCAGGTTTTTTACCAAGGTATTGGTTGTATTCTCTGTTTTTAGCCATCCCCAAAGCTGCATATTCCCATTCTACTTCGGTCGGAAGCCTGAATTTCGTTACCATAGCAGCATTAGGCGCTCTGTTTGCAGCAAGCAATCTCTGGTTGGTCGTTTTCATACCTGTTTTCTGCTGCATTCTTTTTTCATTGATGTACCCCTGCATTTCAGGATCATTCGATTTGAATTTATCCATATTGAATGCGGTTCCACCCTGGTTATTGGATTCGTTGATGTACAGATCTTTAGCAATGATACCGGCCTGCATTAAAGCTTTCTCGTTTGCTCTGTCTGACAACCATTCGCAATATCTGTTAGCCTGCGTCCAGCTTACCCCCACTACCGGGTAGTAATCGAATTCAGGAGAACGGAAATACGTTTCGTTGAAATCATTTCTAGATAGTTTGTTGTCCCACAATAAGGTATCCGGTAAAGCACCGTTATAGATTTCCTTAAAGCTCGGGTCACTCGGAGGGAATACATACTTCAACCATGTAAGGTATTCGCGGTATTCGTAGTTAGTAATTTCAGTTTCCCCGATAAAGAAAGAACTTACCTGCATTCTGCGTGGCGAGTTATTCCAGTCGTGCATCACATCATCTTTCACTAATCCCATTGTAAAAGTTCCACCTTCTACATATACCATTCCCGGCCAACCTTTTTGTTTTTGTTGCTTTCCTGCAAAAAACCAACCTTGTTTCTCGTTTGGTTTCCAACCTGTTTTGCTGACAAATTTTTTCGTACCGCCGCCATTATTAGATCCTCCGCAACTGGTTAATGCAAGTGTAGAACTTAATGCTATTAATGAAAACAACTTTAGTTTTTTCATAGTCGATATAAATATTTTCAAAGTACAAAGAAAAAGTAAATTATTCAATAAATCAAGTAAAGAGTTGATTTTTTTGAAAAACGTTAACAAATTAATTTTATTGTATCACAATTTAATTATAAAATTTTCATTTATTTTGTAATTCAGAAATTTCAACCATAAACATGAAACAAAAAATCTCACTTTTATTTCTATTAAGCTTTGTATCAGCACTATGGGCTCAAAGAATCAACATCGAATGGGATGGCTCTAAAATTCGAGACTTTGGCGATACAAAACTTAACCTCCCAAATTTCAAAAATCAAGGATTTTTATTCAGCCAAAATAACATTTTTATCACAACCAGACAACAGGTTGGCGAAAAGCAGCTGAAAATTTCCAATCCGGTTTGGGAAACCGTCTCTTCCGGAGATCTGTTTGAAATAAGCAAGGATCTTCTGCCGGATTATGAAGTAAAAGATGTGGCTTATTATTATCTGGAAGGGGAACGGTATGCCAGCATCAGCGTTTCCTTATTTAAAAATACGAAGGGGCAGGTGCAGCGGTTGTCATCATTTGAAATTTCAGAAAGCAATTTACCCAACAGCATCGGCAGCGCGATGAAAGTGGGAACCGCCAACAACCCTCTTTCATCAGGAAATTTTTATAAAATAAAAGTCGATAAATCGGGAATTTTCAAAATTACAAAGCAGTTTCTGCAGGATAACGGGATCAACCCTTCTTCCGTAAACCCTAAAAATTTCAGGATCTATGGAAACGGCGGAGTGATGCTCCCGGAATTCAACCAGGATGTGAAGTACAGTGCGCTTCAGGAAAACGCAATTCAGGTAGTCGGGGAAAGCGACGGGGTCTGGAATGATAATGATTATGCTCTTTTCTACGCTCAGGGACCCAATGGCTACAATCTTTATAACACAGCCAACGGGAACGGTTATAAAAGGACCGACACCCGAACCGACAGAAGCGAAAATGTAAAGAATATTTATGAAGATTATTCTTATTATTATATCAATTTCGATAAAGGCCCGGGGAAAAGAGTGCAGCCGGTAGATGTAAACCTGCCAGCTACCCCATTGATCACCCGATACGATAATTACCAGTTCATTAACAACGACCAGAAAAACCTGATGAAGACAGGCCGTATCTGGGTGGAAGATGTACCTCTTACCACGGATAAAGCGATTACTTTCAATACCGCTTCTCCTGTTCAGGCTGGCGACCAGATCCGTTACAGGGCTCAGGTGATTGCATACAAATCCCAGCAGAACAGTATTACATACAATATTAACAATCAGAATCCGCTGCCCGTTGCGATACCTGCTCCAAATGCCGGAGGATCCAACGAATTCTATATTACACGATATACCGGAACAATTTCAGGACTCAGCGGAAGCCAGATTACCTTTAATTTAAAACCGGATATTACCGTAAATCCAAACGGAACTTTTTATCCGGATTATTTTGAAGTACAGTATAAAGACAACCTGAGCTTCAACGGAACCCAGATGAACTTCAGGGATTATTCGCTGGTAAGCGGAAGCAATACCACCTACGGTTTCAGTTTATCCAATGCTTCTGCAGCAGAACAGATCTGGGATGTTACCGACATTACGAATGCGAACCGTAGAGTAAATAAAGCGGCAGGAAATACCACTTTCAATTTTGCTTATACTGCTTCAGACCCTAGTTTTAACAATGAGTTTGTAGCGTTTAAATCCGATGCGGCTTACAGCCCTCAGTTTGTCGGAAGAATCAACAATCAGAATCTTTCAGCATTACAGAATGTGGATTACCTGATCATTACGGTTCCTGAAATGATGGGTCAGGCGCAAAGGCTGGCCAGTTACCATCAGACCAAAAACAACTACAATGTACAGATCGTCGATACCGATAAGATCTATAATGAATTCGGCAGCGGCAGCAGGGACCTTACCGCTATCCGGGATTTTGTGACCAAACTGAATACACCGGCAGGAACCCTGAAATATGTTTTCATTCTGGGAGATGCTTCCTATGATTATAAAAACAGGATTTCCGGCAACTCCAATGTGGTTTCCGGTTATGAAAGCGAAATTTCACAGGATTTGATCCGGTCTTTTATCACCGATGACTATATTGTGATGACCAAGCCTCAGACGACCCAATACCTGGATTTCAACCTGCCTGATCTTCCTGTTGGAAGACTTCCTGCAGCCAATGTAACGGAAGCAGCAAATATGATAGACAAGACCCTGGCTTATTATAACAGTTTACCGGGACAATCCACGCCTTTCGGGGAATGGAAAATGAAGCTGGACTTCATTGTGGATGATGACAACGACGGACCGGGCTCCGTTCCGTTCCATACGGTGATGAACAATTCCCTGGTACCGGTTTTCGAACAGGCATCTTCAACCAATCTTAAAGAGTACAATGTCAGAAAATTATACCTGGACGCATTTCCTGCCCAAAGTACGGCAGGAGGACAGCGGTATCCGCAAGTAAACCAGGCTATTGCCAATGATATCGGGAACAGCTTATATATGTTTTACTTCGGACACGGAGGGATCAACGGATGGGCACAGGAAAGGGTGCTGACATTAAGTGAGATCCAGAATGCAAATAATTTCTCGTCGGCATACAGCAGATTTCCTTTCGTATCTACCATTACCTGCGAATTTACCCTTTGGGATGAGCCTGGCACTTCTTCTGCAGGAGAGCAGTTTATCAAGCTGAAACAGGGAGGCCCCGCTACCATGATTACTTCCAGCCGGGCTATTGATGTATTTTACGGCGTAACTTTTACCGATACCTTCACCCAGAATATCTTCAAACTGACCAGTGACGATTTCGATACGCTGGGTTATGCTCATTTAAATGCTAAAAAACAACAAGGTGCTTCTACAGAACACCTGAAGGTAAATTTTCTGGGAGATCCTGCTATGAAACTGAGCAGGCCGAAAAGATTACTGGTGATCGACAATATCGAAACGCCGGTTCCGGGACTGATCCGGGGACTGGATTTCGTGAAAGTGAAAGGCCATATCAATAATCCGAACGGAACAGTGAATACGTCATTTAACGGAAGAGTGGTAATTAACATTTTCGATAAAAGATTAAACAAGACCACGCTGAACAACGACGGCGGATTAACTCCCGTCCTTCAGTACACTGAAGAAGGAAGTGCCATCGTAAAAGCTTCGGGAACTGCAGTAAACGGAGTATTCACGGTAGAATTCTATGTTCCGAAAGACATCAATTATGTCGTTGGTACCGGTAGGATCCTAGGTTATGCAGATAACAAGGCAGCCGATGTATTCAACAACCAGGCGGTACAGGTAGGAGACCTTAACCCGAATGGGATCAACGATAACGAACCGCCTAAGGTGAAGTTATATATGAACAATACCAACTTTGCAGATGGCGGTATTACCGACCAGAACCCGATGCTGCTGGCATGTATCACCGATGATACCGGAATTAATTCTACCGGATCTGGTATCGGCCATGATATTACAGTATATTTGGATGGTCAAATTATCAATACGGTGGTACTGAACGATTTTTATGCTTCTGGAGAAGGAAACGGATGCCTGAGTCCGAGCCTGGCAGAATATCAGAAAGGAAATGTAACTTATCCTTTCAGAAATCTGGCCATAGGACAGCATCAACTGACATTTAAAGTTTGGGATATAAACAATAATTCGACAACGTCTACGTTAAATTTTGAGGTTAAGGACGAAGCCGACCAGCATCTGGTGATTAACCGGCCGCTGAACTGGCCGAATCCGTTTACCAATAAAACGTATATTCAGTTTGAGCATAATTGTGATGACATCCTTGATGTGAATGTTCAGATTTATACCATTACCGGAAAACTGGTAAGAACTTTATCTCAGCCGGTGGTGGCAGAACCTTTCCTGCAGGGCTTCAGAACGCCGCGTCAGGCTATCGAATGGGACGGAAGAGACGATTTTGGGTCAACTGTTGCAAAAGGTACGTATATTTTTAAGATATTTGCAAAAAGTCAGAATCAAGAAAAATGCAAAGGAAGTGCTACAGCTGTAGAAAAAATGGTACTTTTGAAATAAATTTAAAACGATAACAATAAACATATTAACAAAAAACTGATAATATATAAAAGACAACATATGAATTTAACTACTAAACTGCTTTTAGGAATTGGGTTAAGTGCCGGTTTTTTAGGCTACTCTCAGGATTTAAGCCTTGTACGACCTGTGTTAACCGGAGCTCCTTTCTTAAGAATTGCACCGGATGCAAGAGCTGGAGGTATGGGAGACCAGGGAGTGGTAACCTCTCCGGACGCTTTTTCACAATTCTGGAATGCTGCGAAATACCCTTTTAGCAGAACAAGTTCTTCCGTAGGGATCAACTACACACCTTATATGGGGAAACTTACCAATGATGTGTTTTTATTATACGGAGCTTTTCACAAATTTTTAGGTCAGGAAGAAAGATCTACCATCTCTGCAAGTATCTATTACTTTAATATGGGAGAAGTGGATTTAACGCAGTTAGTAGGAAATGAAGTAACTTCCATGGGTACCTCCAAGCCGAATGAATTCTCTATTGATGTTGCATACGGTCTGAAATTATCCGACTCATACTCAATGGCCGTTACCGGAAGATTCATCCGCTCAGACTTAGCCGGAGGATTCAATACCGATACGACCCTGAAGCCGGCCAACAGCTTTGCAGTAGACGTTTCCGGGTACTATACGTCTCCGAAATTCTCAGGTCTCGGAAGCATGGACGGAAAAGTAAACGCCGGTTTTGCCATTCAGAATCTGGGTCCCAAACTGGATTATACAGGAAACGAAGAATCCAGATCCTATCTTCCGACGATGGCAAGATTAGGGGTTGGGTACGATATGTACCTTGATGATATGAACCGTGTGGGCTTAAGCGTTGAAGGTTCCAAAATCCTGGTTCCGGGCTCGGAATATGTAGGAATCGATCCCAACACCAGACAGCCGATTTATCAGGTACCGAATGTAGGCGTTATGTCCGGAATCGGGAAATCGTTCAAAAATGAAAAATCCATTATGTACAGCGGAGCGCTGGAATATTCTTATGACAATGCATTTTCTGTAAGAGGCGGTTACTTCCACGAAAGCGAAGAACAGGGCGCAAGACAGTTTGCAACAGCGGGTATCGGATTAAAGTACCGCTCTTTCGGACTGGATATTTCTTACCTGATCAATATGTCAAAAATCAATACGGCTTTGGATAATACCCTTCGTTTCGGGCTTACCTGGAACATCGGTGACGAAACATCCAACGTAGATTATTAAAATACAACTATTCAAGTCGATAAACAGGCTGCCTCATTTGAAGCAGCCTGTTTTATTTGGGACGATGGTCAATTTCTTCGTGTGAATAGTCAATTCACTTCGTTTGGCAATTTTTACTGCGACGTCCGCAAAGTTTTGGGATAAATGACTATGCATATTTTCCATGTGCAAAGGTACTGCACAGGCTCAGCATAACACCATTCGTTCAGCAAATGACAGCAGTGAATAAAAGTGGATGGTGAATAATCAGTTCATTTCGTTTGTTGATTCATGAAAGATATTAAAGATAACCTTAATCAAAAAAGAATTGTTAAACCCTTAATCGCAATTCCACTTCTTTGGAGGGGTGGCGAAAATTCAAAGAATTTTTGACAGGGTGGTTTACATCAGCAGGATTTGAACAGTCAATGGTGAATGGTCAATCCGCAGCACCCGTCAATTTCTTCAGCTGTATGAAGATTCACCCTTTCACTTTTGTCAATCGTCAATTCCTCCGGACCAATGGTCAATTAACCCTCAGCCTAAAATTGACTTGCAAAGCAAAATTCACCATCCACTCTTTACTTTTCAGGAGCTTAATCCGGCTCTCCGCTACTACTCCTCGCGCCGACGTATTCCTATGCGCTCCTCCGCCAAACCCATTCACTCCCAAACCTCCCACTCCGCTGTGGGGTAACCGCTGCGATCCGGGCTAGGACATCAGCCCTCCCCTTCAACAACGGGAACAAAAACTTCCCTTCTTCACTTCTCTCTTTCATCCTGTTAACCTGATTTCTACTTCGAATTTACATTTATAACAAACCCGATATTCCACTACCCTCAATCCTTAAACCCTTCAACTCTCAAACTCTTTACACCTTAAAACCCTCGACGCCATATCATGGTTTAAAATTTGATACTGATTTGTCAATCCGGTTCCTGTACCATTAAACCGAACATCAGACACCGGCAGGGGAAAATTCACCATTTGTAAATCCATAATTCACATTTAACCCTTATTTTTGCAGCATGAACTATTCCGAGGAACTCAAAAAATTTGTGACCAGCCAATATGTATATTCTGCCATCAGGATTACACTGGCCACCGTTCTGCCGTGTCTGGTTCTTGCCCACTTCGGAATCCTGAAAGAATACTTTCTTTTCCCGCTCGGAACCAGCTTCGTAGCGCTCACCGACCAGCCGGGACCTTTCATCAGGAGAAGAAATGCCCTGACGTTTGCCATTGTCTGCTTCACATTCGTTGCGTTGATTGCGAGTCTGGTCATGCACATTAAAATTCTCGTCTTTGCCGAGATCATTATTTTTGGAATGTTTTTCTCCCTCATCGGCGTGTACGGCCAAAGACTGGCTGCTGTCGGTTCCTTATCACTGGTTGTCATGGCCATTTTTATCGACGGACATCTCACAGGAACCGACATTCTGAAAAGCCTGCTGATTTTTGCTTCCGGCTGTACCTGGTTTTTACTCATCTTTTTGATTGTAACCACCATTCAGCCCTATAAGCTCGCCAGCCAGATGATCGGGGAAAATTACCTCCAGCTTGCGGAATTTCTTAAAATTAAAGCCGACCATTACCAGAAAAACCCGGACTTTACCAAACTTACCACCCAGGTCATCGCCAAGCAGATCGAGATCAAAAACCTGCAGGAAGAAACCCGGGAAACAGTTTTCAAAACCCGGGTAATCGTTAATGAATCCACCACCACCAGCCGCCTGCTGATGCTGATGCTGCTGAATTCCATGGACCTCCACGAGAAACTTATGACTTCTGAAAGCGATTACGAAAAGCTTCAGAACAGTTTCGGCGAAACTACCATTCTGGTAAACATCCATGATTATCTGAACCTGCTGGCGGAAGAAATTACCAACATCGGAATTTCCCTTCAGATCGGGACCCGTGCAAAAGCGATCCATCAGCTTGATGATGAACTACAGAATTTAAATCACCATTATTTTGAGCTGAGAAATAAAAAGATCTCTCCTGACAATTTTGAGAACTTCATGGTCTTGCGTCAGATCCTGATGCGCATCAATGAAATTACCAAAGAAATCAGTGAGATTTATAAAGTGTTTTCACAGAACGTAAAGCTCGCCAAAAGTCTTTCAACGGGCCTGGACCTAAGAAAGTTTATGCCTAACGAAGAAAAGCTGAATTTCAAGGTTTTAAAAAACAATATCTCATTGTCGTCTTCTCATTTCCGCCATGCGCTGAGAATCACGATAGCCTTATTATTAGGGTATTTATTTTCCTTGTTTCAGTTTATCGGGATCGGGCACACCTACTGGATTCTCATCACTACCGTTGCGATCCTGAAGCCCGCCTACTCCATTACTAAACAGCGGAACCTCCTCCGTCTTTACGGAACCATTGCTGGAGCCGTTGTTGCTTACGGGATCCTCCATTACATCCGCATCAATGAAGTGCTGTTTATCATGCTGCTTCTCAGTATGATCATGTGTTTCAGCTTTCTGAAAGGGAAATATTTCTGGGCCGTCCTGTTTATGACAATTTATGTATTCGTCAGCTTCAATTTCCTCAGTCCCGGAAACGTCAACATTATTTTCAGGGACAGGATCGTGGATACTGTGATTGCTGCCATCATTACTTCACTGGTAGCCTATATAGTGCTGCCGGTCTGGGAACATACGCAGAACCTGGACCTGATGAAAAAATCGGCAGCTGCCAACCTCATCTATTTCCAGAGTGTGATTTCAAAATTTATCGGTGACGGTTTTAATATGGAAGATTATAAAGTGAAACGAAAAAATGCAATCATTTCATTAGCCAATCTTTCCGACAACTTCCAGCGGATGATTTCTGATCCTAAAAACCAGCAGAAAAAACTGGAGGTGGTACATCAGTTTGTCGCGACTTCCCATCTGATTACCGCTTATACAGCTTCCCTGTCTCAATATGTAAAAGATAAAGAAAAATATCCTGAAATTGATGCAGAAGGCTGGAGCCGTAAAATCGAAGCGGAAATGCAGAAAGTCTTCAATCTCCTGAACGGCGAAAAAATCACCGAAACCCTGAACATGGAGAGCCGTATCGAGCCTGAAGATTCATCGCTGGACGATCTCATCCTCAAAAGAAAAGCTGAGCTTACTGAAAATGAAGCCTATGACTTAAGGGATCCCGACAAAATCTCGCGGCTTACCGAGCTTAAAAATATCCATGATGTGCTGGAACTGATCTTTGATGTAGCCAAGGAACAGCGCAAGGTTATTGAAACCTACCAAAACGAATCCCACGAAAAACCGGAGCCGGTACAACCTATTCCTCAACAATCGTAAAACAGTAATCGTCGAAAAATTCGACTCTTGCTTTGAGTTCATCTGAGATCCGGTCGTCGTAGACCCTGCATCTGATGTGATGAAGATGCTTCAGTTCAAAAGGCCGTACTTCATAATGTTTTTTCAGCGACCAGTGTTTGGAATGATGGATCTTGTACATGCTCTCCTTTACGCTCCAGATAATGGTATAGAACGTCACTTCATTATCGAAAGGAATAAACCCGCGCTCATCTTCATAAGTAAACTTATCAATCACCCTTAAAATTTTAGGATTGAATCTTTCAATATCGATCCCGATTTTGTTTTTGGAAATGGCAATTGCCGCAAACGGAAAAGAATGGGTGATTGAAATTTCGGCATCTTTCGGAGATAAGAAAGGTTCTCTTTCTTTATATAAAATTTTTGAATCTGGCTTTAAGCCTTTCAGTAATTTCCGCACCATCAGAACTTCCTGGAGTTTTTTCGGATGATAATCTTTTACTTTCTCTGCATTTTCAGGTTCCAGAAGCTGATGAATATCCAGTTCTTCGGTTTCATCATACTTCCAGACGAGAATAGTAGCGTTGGCATCGGAAAAATCGCGGTAAAGTGGCATTGCGTAGTTTTATAGAGGACAAAATTAATGAAAAATTCTTTGAAAGCAGACCAACAATTTCGGGCGGCTGTCTGCACGCCGGTACTGATAAATTCCTGTTATAAGTCAGTTTACGCAATCGAATACCTGTCAGTGTTTTTTTATTTTAATTATTAGTTGTAATTTTGCAACTTATTATTACTGAATTTAAATTTATTCATTACATATGAGTACGACAACACAATACATTCCTTATAAAGTTAAGGATATCGCCCTTGCAGACTGGGGAAGAAAAGAAATTACCCTTGCTGAAGCAGAAATGCCGGGTCTGATGGCTATCCGTGAAGAGTACGGACCGTCTCAGCCACTGAAAGGGGCAAGAATCGCAGGATGTCTTCACATGACGATCCAGACGGCTGTGCTTATCGAGACCCTTGTGGCTTTAGGTGCTGAAGTTACCTGGTCTTCATGTAATATCTTCTCTACCCAGGATCACGCTGCGGCTGCCATCGCTGCTGCAGGAATCCCTGTTTACGCATGGAAAGGTCTTAACGAAGAGGAATTTGACTGGTGTATCGAGCAGACTTTATTCTTCGGTGAAGACAGAAAGCCGTTGAATATGATCCTTGATGACGGCGGAGACTTAACCAATATGGTTTTTGATAAATACCCTGAGCTGACAAAAGATATCAAAGGACTTTCCGAAGAAACCACAACCGGAGTACACCGACTGTATGAAAGAATGAAGAACGGTACTTTGGTAATGCCTGCCATCAACGTAAACGATTCGGTAACCAAGTCTAAATTCGACAACAAATACGGATGTAAGGAATCTGCTGTGGATGCGGTAAGAAGAGCAACAGACGTTATGTTGGCAGGAAAAAGAGTGGTGGTTTGCGGATACGGAGACGTAGGTAAAGGAACGGCCGCTTCTTTCAGAGGTGCAGGTTCTATCGTTACGGTAACTGAAATCGACCCGATCTGTGCACTTCAGGCCGCAATGGACGGTTATGAAGTGAAAAGACTGGATACGGTAGTGGATAACGCCGATATCATCATCACAA
Organism: Chryseobacterium sp. SN22; assembly: GCF_008329705.1. Classification (GTDB taxonomy): domain Bacteria; phylum Bacteroidota; class Bacteroidia; order Flavobacteriales; family Weeksellaceae; genus Chryseobacterium. Next base: position 26,341 of record NZ_VTSX01000013.1, read on the forward strand.
CGACCGGTAACTTCAACATCGTAAGGGGTGAGCATTTCCTTAAAATGAAAGATAAAGCCATCGTTTGTAACATCGGACATTTCGATAACGAAATCGATATGGCCTGGTTAAACGGAAACTACGGTTCCACAAAATCTGAAGTGAAGCCTCAGGTTGACATCTATACCATTGAAGGAAAAGAAGTGATCATCCTTGCAGAAGGTAGATTGGTAAACCTTGGATGTGCAACGGGTCACCCGTCTTTCGTAATGTCCAACTCTTTCTCCAACCAGACATTGGCGCAGATCGAGCTTTGGAACAATTCTGAAGCATACGGAAACGAAGTATATATGCTGCCTAAGCACCTTGACGAAAAAGTAGCTGCCCTTCACCTTAAGAAATTAAGTGTCGAGCTGGAAACCCTTTCTAAGGAACAAGCCGATTATATCGGAGTAAATGTGGAAGGACCGTTCAAACCTGAATATTACAGATACTAAGAAGCTTCCAGCAAAAATAAAATAAAGACTCTCCATGGATTGGGGAGTTTTTTTATTAGGCATCAATGGTGAATTTTGCTGTGCAGGTGAAAGGTAATTTTTTTCGGAAACAATTGACAAGCAAAGCGGATTCACCATTCACTATAACCTACCCCGTAAAAAATCCCTTTGGAATTTCCGCTACTTCTCCAGAGGTCAAGGATCTATTATTTTACTTTTAATTTATCAGCGACTTTTACAACTTTCATCTGCAGGCTAATGGTGAATCTTGTATGCAAAAAAATAACAAGCGTAGCGGATTAACAATTCGCCTACTTTAGACAATAAAATTTAAAGATCCCAGTTGACGTTCACATTTAATTTAAATTAATATCTTTGGCATCTAACAAAAACATTAAACATGAAAAAGCAAAATGTATCGACCGCGTTTGTCGCGGCATCATGGATCGCTTTAGGAGCTGGAATGATCGGCTTTATTGTAGGACTGGCAAGGGCTGAAATGCAGCTTAATGAAAAAGGGTATTATTTTACCATCCTGCTGTACGGGCTTTTTGCTGTGGTATCGTTGCAGAAAGCAGTGAGGGACCGGCTGGAAAACATTAAAGTAACGGACATTTATTATGGAATATGTTGGTTTGCCACCCTATCTTCTATTGTTTTACTGGCTATAGGCCTGTGGAATGCCACCATTCTTCCAAGCGAAAAAGGATTCTACGGATTCGCCTTCTTACTGGCGCTTTTCGGAGCCATTGCAGTACAGAAAAACACCCGGGACAATATGCTTCAGGAATAAAAAACGAAACTCTCCGCATTGGAGAGTTTTTTATTAGTATTCCCTCCATAAAACAACGGTTTATGTTAAAATCTTTCCTTTAAAACTAGAAAACCATTAATACTTTTGAATATTTCAGTATTTTTATAAAACCTAAATAATAAAATATCGGTATGTACAAAAAACTAATAACACTTCTTTTATTTATTGTATTCTTTCAGATTACGAAAGCTCAAAATGAGTTCATTACCATTTGGAAACCCGGTAATCAAAGTACCAATGTATTTTCAGGAACACCATCTACTGCCAGTCAGATCTGGTTTCCCGGCACAGGAAATAATTTCAGGGTATCCTGGGAAGAGGTAGGATTTCCTGCCCATACCGATACTTTTACCATAAGTTCTATAGATCATTTCCTTATCGATTTCGGAACCCCAGTAAATTCCAATCCCGGCAGCGCAACCTATAAAGTGAAAATAAGCAGCGGTAACGGAAATTTCCAAGCCGTGAAATTCCCGAATTTTGCGTTTATTTCGCCCAGCCTGAAGATCCCGAACATTATCTCTTTCAGTGGCGATGTCAAAAAGATTCTGGAAGTTTCACAATGGGGAAATATTCATTGGAGCAGCATGGAATGGGCATTTTCAGAATGCAGCAATCTGAATGTAACGGCAACCGACATTCCTGACCTGTCATCCGTTAGCAGTATGGCAGCCATGTTCAACAACTGTACTTCTCTTATCGGAAATCCCACCTTCAACCTCTGGAATACATCTTCTGTAAATAATATGAGCCATCTCTTTGCCAACACCGGAAATTTTAATCAGCCGATCGGCAATTGGGATGTCTCAAATGTAACGAATATGGACTGGATGTTTCATTATCTTTCCAAATTCAATCAGCCCATCGGAAACTGGAATACGTCCCAGGTGACAAGCATGGTGCACATGCTTCACATCTGTTCGGAATTCAATCAGGATATTACCGATTGGGATACCTCGAATGTTACGGATACCCGATCTTTGCTTGAAGATGCCGTTCAATTTAATTACAGCCTGGGAAAATGGAATCTCAGCTCTCTTTCCATGGCAGCATCCATGATCGCAAATTCCGGGATCGACTGCTCAAATTACAGCGATACATTGGTCGGATGGGCCAATAACCCTGCGACACCATCCGGAATTAATTTATCCGATGCCACTCCGCTGATTTACAGCTCTCCGGCTTCGGTAACAGCAAGAAATCATCTGATTGCTAATAAAAACTGGATGATTTCCGGAGACAGTTACAGCGGAGAATGTCAAATAATTTTAGGAGTGTCAGATGTTAAAACCAAACAGGACATCGGTATTTATCCGAATCCTGCCACTGATTTGATCTTTGTAAAAAATGCGGATGCTGAAAAGTTTACAATTTTTGATCAAAACGGAAGAATCATTTTGAAGGGCATTCTAAATGAGGGGAAAATCAATATCTCAGATTTGATCTCCGGGAATTACGTATTGCAGCTGAGTTCTGAAAAAAATATCCGGAATTTAAAATTCATCAAAAAATAAAAAATAACCGGGGCTCACGAAATTCGTGAGCCCCGGTTTCTATCATTCAATTAAAAAAATTACTGATCAAAATGGTTAGGATGTTTCGCTTTGATGTCATCAACGGTTCCCAACACTTTATCTTTTAGTGCATCCTGGTATTTCTGAAGATTCTCAGCCACCTGCCCATCTGAGGTTGCGATAATCTTTGCTGCTAAAATCCCTGCATTCAGGGCACCGTTCAGGGCTACAGTGGCTACCGGAATGCCGCCCGGCATCTGAAGGATAGAAAGTACCGAATCCCAGCCGTCGATGGAATTGCTTGATAAAATCGGAACGCCGATTACCGGCAGTGTGGTACAGCTGGCCACCATTCCCGGAAGATGGGCTGCCCCTCCTGCACCGGCTACAATTACTTTTAAACCTCTTTCTTTAGCCGTTTTGGCATAATCGAACATTCTTTCCGGGGTCCGGTGCGCGGAAACCACCGTTAGTTCGTACGGGATATCCAGTGACTTTAAAAAACCGGCTGCCTGTTCCATGATCGGTAAGTCGCTCTGACTTCCCATGATAATTCCTACCATTCTTCAATTTTTATTAGATGTTCAAAGATAAAAAATTAATAAGGTTCTTCCAAAAAGGCGTAAAACTTGTTCTATTCCGAGATCCGGGAAACCGTTGGATATTTTTAATTTGAATATTTTTGCAAAATACCATTGTTTTGAAAGATTACAAACTTACCCTCGCCATCCTTACCGTTGCTGTTGTCTGGGGAACTACTTTCCTCTCTATCCGCGTCGCTGTAGAAACGATACCGGCCTGGTTTGTGGCAGGAATCCGGCAGTTTTTAGCGGCCCTTATCATGCTTATGATTCTCTTATACCGGAGACAGTTCCAGTGGATCGGCTGGAAAAACCTAAGCTATCAGCTTGTATTTGCCTCGTTGATGCTGATTATTGCCAATGGATTAACCACCGTTGCCGAAGAGACCATTACCAGCAGCCTTACGTCATTAATCAGTGCCACTTCCCCCATCATTGTATTTTTGGGAAGTGTTGCCCTGCGGCTGCAAAAATTTACGTTTAAAGCTTTAATAGGAGTGCTGACGTGTTTCAGCGGAATCGCCTTTATTTTCTGGGACGGCATCAGGGACCTGGCCAATCCGGAATACCGGTTCGGGATCTTCCTGCTCTTCTGCGGGATTCTGGGCTGGGCATCGGGAACCATTTTCACTAAGAAAATGAATATCCAAAGCAAAAATATCTCACTGAACCTTTTTTATCAGTTTGCCTTTGCCGGAATCATCCAGATTATTTTCGCTTTTCTGTTTACGGAAAAATATCAGTTTGAAAGCTGGTCTCTGAAAAGTGTAGGCGCCATGCTTTACCTTTCTTTATTCGGTTCGGTCGCCACTTTCTTCGCATATCATTATGCGCTGACGAAAGTCTCTCCTGTACAGGTCTCTATCCTGGCTTATGTAAATACGATTATCTCCATATTTTTAAGCTGGCTAATTCTGAACGAAGAAATTTCTGCCAAATTTATTATTGCGGCAGTACTGATCATTTTAGGGGTATTCATTATTAATTACAACAAGGAGATGTTTAAGAGACAAAGAATTGAACAGCCATAACTTTATTTTATTTAATATTTGTTAAAATAAAACACTTAGGCATTTTCGTATTTTTTCTTATATTGTACATACCAAGTTATTCAATATGATAAAAAACGCTTTATTTGCAACTTTTACCGTTTTATTTCTTTTTATAAGTTGCGACAACAGAAAGAAGGAAAACGACCTTACAATGAGAGAACAGCAGCTGCTGGAAAAAGAAAAGTCATTTGCCCGGAAAGAATCCGAATACCAGTCGCTTTTAAAGATGAGAGACAGTATTTTTGCCACCAGGAAAGATTCTGTAAAGATTAACATCTGGCCGGCACAGGTGGCCGGTTTATGGACCGGAAAAGTGATCTGTACGGAGTCCAACTGCAGCGATTATGTGGTGGGCGACCAGCGTACGGATACCTGGGAATTCGACAGCGATTCCATTCAGCTTTTAACGAAAATTATCAATAATAATAATCTGGTAAGGGTGTATTCCGGAAAGTTTGAAAATAATGAGGTAAAACTTAATTTCAAAACCGATTCCACTTCAAAGAAGCAGGTCACAATGAATGTTCTGCTTAATGATTTTTCCGCCAATAAAATGAGAGGTACCAGAACCATTACTGCAGACAACAACTGTATGGCGAAATTCTCTGTAGAATTAGTCCGTTCCACCAAATAAGCGCATCATGAACTTACTGAGCATACACAACCTGAGTCTTCCGATCGAAGACCCAGTCCTGAAATTCCTGCTGGTTTTAATTATTATTCTTGCGGCACCGCTGCTTTTGAATAAAATTAAAGTCCCGCATCTGCTGGGATTGATTATTGCCGGCGCCATAATCGGCCCGAACGGTTTTAATGTACTGGCCCGGGACAGCAGTATCGTGGTTACCGGGACTACCGGGCTTCTTTACATCATGTTCCTGGCAGGACTGGAAATCGATATGGGCGATTTCAAAAAAAACAAATGGAAAAGCCTTACCTTCGGTATTTATACCTTTACAGTGCCTTTTGTATTAGGTTATTTCGGAGCGTATTACATCCTGCATTTTTCCGTGCTTACTTCCGTGCTTTTTGCGAGTTTGTTTTCATCGCACACTTTGATTGCTTACCCTTTGGTCAGTAAACTTGGGATTGCCAAAAATTCCGCAGTTAATATTACCGTTGGCGGAACTATGATTACAGATATTCTCGCATTATTGGTGCTGGCTGTGATTGTAGGCATGTCGCAGGGAGACGTCGGCACGGAATTCTGGGTAAAGCTTTCGGTTTCATTTGTTATTTTCGGACTGATTGTTCTGCTGGTTTTTCCAATTATCGGCCGCTGGTTTTTCAAAAAGGTGGACGATAAAATTTCACAGTACATTTTTGTCCTGGTGATGATTTACCTGGCTGCCTTATTGGCAGAACTGGCCGGTGTAGAAGCCATTATCGGAGCTTTCTTTGCCGGACTCGCCCTGAACAGGCTGATCCCGCATACCTCATCGCTGATGAACCGCGTGGAATTCGTTGGAAATGCGATCTTCATTCCTTTCTTCCTGATCAGCGTTGGGATGCTGATTGACTTTAAAGCCTTTTTCAAAAGCTGGGAAACCCTGGAAGTAGCAGGGATTATGCTCGTGGCTTCCATCGGCGGGAAATACCTTTCGGCAGTTGCCACTCAAAAAACCTTCCGACTGACGAAAGAAGAGGGCAAGCTGATTTTCGGCCTGAGTTCGGCTTCCGCTGCAGCGACTCTGGCTTCGGTAATGGTCGGCTACAACATCATCCTTTCCGAAACGGAAACCGGGGAACCGATCCGGCTGTTAAACGAACATGTTCTGAACGGAAGTATTTTACTGATTCTGATTTCCTGTACGATTTCTTCATTCGTATCAATGGCCAGCGCCCAGAAGATTGCAGAACAGGACAATGAGGATACGGTATCCGGCAACAGCCATGAAGAGGAAAATATCCTCTTGGCCGTTAATTATGAAACAACGGTCGAACGCATGGTGAACCTGGGAATTCTGATAAAAGCGCATTCCAATACGGAAGATCTGTACGCTTTAAATATCATTAATGAAGATAAAAACGAATCTTCGGTAAAAAATGCCGAAAAGCTGCTGCACACCGCTACCGATGCCGCTGCCGCCGCTGATGTAAAGATCCAGTCACTGAAGAGATACGACAACGACGTAATCAATGGGGTAAACAATGTGATTAAAGAACAGAAGATTACCGACCTGATTATTGCCGTTAATGATGAGAAAGGATTCTCCCCTTCTTTTGTATATAACCTCTACAACGGATACCTGCAGAACGAAGATGTGAATGTGCTCGTGTATCATGCCGCACAGCCTTTATCCACCATAAAAAGGTATGCCGTTATGATTCCTGAAAAAGCCCATCTGGAAGCCGGATTTTTCCATGCCCTGCTGAGGGTCTGGAACATTGCCCGAAATTCCGGAGCCACATTGGTTTTTTATGCTTCGGAAAAGATCCTGGATATTCTTCAGAAAATCATTAAAAAAGCCAATATCGAAGCAGAATTTATCATCATGAATGCGTGGAAAGACGGTGAAGAGACAGCCTCGCAGCTAAAGGATGACGAAGCCCTGATCCTGTTTATGGCCAAACGGGGCATGCCTTCCTATATTCCTAGGATGAGACTGATTCCCGAGCTCCTGAACAGGAGCCTGGCAGATAAAAATTACCTTTTGATTTTCCCATATTCCGAATCCGAAAGCAGTGCTGAAAAAAGATCCGTCGGAAACCACGACGACTTTATGGAAATCGGAAACGTAATTAAGAAGATCTTTAAATAGCGGCTACGTTAATAGGGCTCAAAGCCCTATTAACGTTTAGCAATTACCCTTACCATGCCTTTTACCATCACGAGCTTTTCCATCAGCTCTTCCCTGGATTCCGCAAGGACATTGATGTGGCCCATTTTCCTTCCGGGCTTGGTTTCCGTTTTCCCATACAGGTGGATATAGGTTTCCGGCAGCTTCAGGACTTCTTCCATGCCTTCGTAAACCACTTTCCCGGAATAGCCTTCTGCTCCTACAAGGTTCAGCATCCCGCTGTAGATAATCGCATCCGTATCTGCCAATGGTAAATTCTTCACCACGCGGTACATTTGCTCAAACTGGGAGTTGGCATTTCCTTCCTGGCTCTGATGACCCGAATTGTGAAGCCTTGGGGCGGTTTCATTTACCCAGACCTTTCCTTCTTTATCCAGAAACAGTTCGATGGCAAAAAGCCCCGGCGACTGGATAGCATTCAGGAACTTTTCGGTAATGGCATCGATCTGTGCCTCGATATCTTCCGAAAGGAGAACCGGACAGATGTTGAAATCCAAAAGGTTCAGCTTGGGGTCAGCGACCATTTCTGTTACCGGGAAAGTCCTGGTTTCGCCGTTTTCATTTCTGGCTACGATAACGGAGAGTTCTTTATCGATATCCACAAGCTTTTCAATCACCGAATCTTCCACCCAAAGATTTTTCATGTCCTCTGCCGTGCGGATTACCTGCACCCCTTTTCCGTCATATCCTCCGGTGTTCATTTTCTGCACAAAAGGCAAAGGCATGTTGATCTCGTCAGAACTTCCGTCCATCACTTCAAACTCCGGACTTGGAATATCGTGGGCTTTATAGAATTGTTTCTGAAGGATTTTCTGTTGGATCGTTTTAATGATATTGGAATTCGGCACCACTTTTATACCCTGATTTTCCAGTTTGGCCAGCGCATCGGCATTAACGTGCTCGATTTCAATGGTCACCACATCTTTATCTTTCCCGAAAGCAAGAACAGTTTCATAATCATTGAAACTGCCTTTGGTGAAATAAGAAATATTGTGGCAGGGTGCATCGGAAGCCGGGTCCAGGGTATAAAATTCATCGTCGTATTTCAAAGCTTCCTGGATCAGCATTCTTCCAAGCTGTCCGCCTCCTAAAATTCCAATTTTCATTTTTACTTATTTATTTCTGTTAGATTTAATTTAATATGGTTACAAAAGCTTTCGTCTTTTCATTCAGCGCTCTTTTTAACTACTTAATTTTGTCGATTTTTAAATATCCCAGGCTCACAAAATTCTCCTGATTCTCCGCTTCGGATTTCACCAGGGAAATGGCATACCTCTGCTTCATTTTGGAAGGCAGGATTTCTTTTACCGGGAAAATATCGTCGATGTCCACCCCGAGCTTTTCATCGATATGGCTGGTGGCTCCTTTAAAGCCCATGGTTTTATAAAACTCCGTAGACTTTGCTTTTTTTACGGCATCACTCATGGAATTTCCTACCACCAGATGCTGCTCATGGAATTCCTCAAAGTGACCTCTTTTATATCCTCCGAGATTAATGAAATACAGCTGTTCTTCGGAAGTCGCTTCTCCCCTTTCCACAATCTGCACTTCATAACCGTCCACAAACTTTACTTCCTGATAGCAGTCGATATGGATTTTCCCTTTGGCTTCTTTCCAGAAAGCTTTCATATCTTCCACCAGGTCTTTCAGGCTTTCCGCAATCCCAAAGAATACATCGTGCTGCTCTATATTCCTGCCGGGCGGCGTGGCTCCCAGAATGACATAAAATAGTTTCATAAAAAATTTTGTTTGTGCAAAAATACATCAAATTTATCTTTTTTAAACGTTTGGCAGACTGTTACAATAGTTTTATATTTGTACCATGTCAGAAATCATCATTCTCTTCCTTGGAGCAATTTCGGCAGGACTTCTGGGTTCACTGACCGGTTTGGGAGGAGGCGTTATTATTATTCCTTTATTGACGCTGGGCTTCGGTGTTCCAATGCATTACGCCATCGGCGCTTCTCTTATTTCCGTAATCGGGACTTCTTCCGGGGCAGCCGTTGCTTTTGTTAAGGAAGGGTTTACCAACATGAGGATCGGGATGTTTCTGGAAATTGCCACCACCGCAGGAGCTATCGTGGGTGCCTTGGTTTCCGGAATGCTGAATCCGAATACGATCGGGATTATTTTCGCCAGCATCCTTCTTCTGACGGTTATTTTAAATTTAAAGGGGAAGCCGGATCATCAGGAACCCGTTATTAAGGGAAGCCTGGAAGAAAAGCTTAAATTATACGGAACGTTCCCGGATAAAGGCATCTTAAAAAGCTATTCGGCAAGAAATACCGTTCCCGGATTTTTCATGATGATGTTCGCGGGCGCCATGTCCGGATTATTGGGAATCGGTTCGGGAGCTCTGAAAGTATTGGCTATGGACAATATGATGAGACTGCCGTTCAAGGTTTCGACAACCACCAGTAATTTCATGATCGGGGTAACGGCTGTGGCCAGTTCGCTGATTTATTTCCAGCGAGGTGAAATTATTCCCGTTATTGTAGCGCCGGTTTTGGTAGGCGTCGTGGTGGGAAGTTTTATCGGCTCCAAAACGCTGATGGTTTCCAAAACAAAGAAACTGAAAACTTTCTTCGCCATTGTGATTACAATTCTTTCAGTATATATGATGTATAACGGAATAAGAAGCAACTTCTCATGAGAAAGAATTTTACGGATACGGATCTTAACCGTTCGGTAGGCAATCTCCTCCGTCTGGGCGTTATTTTATCGGTGATCACTTCACTCGTCGGTTTTGTAAAGCTTTTTACGGAAGGCTTCCAGATGCCGAAAAAATACAGGCTTCTTGATATGGGCGAGTCTTCTGAGAAAGTATGGGGCCATTTCTGGAACACGCTCTGTAAAGGCGAAGGCATGGCCATTATCCAGCTGGGAATTCTTTTGCTGATCTTTACGCCTTTAATGAGGATTATTTTTGCTCTGATCGGTTACTTAAAGGAAAAGGATTACGTGTATGTCGTTATTTCTTCAATTGTCCTGGCGATTATGGCGATCAGTTTCTTCACCGGGTACGCCCACTAGCCTGATCTTCTGATTTCTTCCCGAGGTATTCTTTTTCAAGTTCTTTTAACTCGTCAAAGTAATCCTTTTTGTTCATAAAAACTTCCGGATGATAAGGATCTTCCGGATGGTGTTTTTCATGAAGACCGAACTGACCGGCGTGGGCAGCAACCCAAAGATCAAAATCCAGCTTTTTCATTTCGCGGAGCGTATATGCATAATCTTTTGCAATGTCCGGATAGGAGGAAACATCAGAAAATTTATGGTCAATAATAATGCTCGGCATATTGGCAATAAGAACCTTATAGCTTCTGTTCCGGTCTTTTGTTTCAAAAAGATAGCTGCATGACCCTTTGGTATGGCCGGGATGGTGAAGCATCATCAGCTTTGTATTTCCGAGAGTCACCAAACTTTTATCTTTTAAAATAATCAGGATTTACCGGCTTGAAAGAGATCCCGTACTTCCCCATTTCATAATCCGATTTACCTCCGCTTTTCAGCACTTCTGCATCTGCCGCATCCACATACAGCTTGGCACCTGTTTCTTTCTTAACATCTGCCATTGCGCCTAAATGATCATAATGTGCCTGATTAAGCAAAAGGATTTTAATGTCGTTGTATTTAAAGCCCAGCTTTTTAATATTATTTTTAATGATCGGAAGCGAATCGGCAAGACCGGTATTGATCAGGATATTTCCTTTATCGGTAACGATCAGATAAGATGCAAGATCATACGTTCCCACATAATACAGGTTCCCGGCAATTCTGAACGGTTTATAGGGCTGCGACCATTCTTTAGGATGGTTTTTCGGTTCATGAACATCCTTGGCATTCAAGTGGCTGATCATTGCAAGAGCAAATAATATGGCGTACTTTTTCATTCGTAAAGCTGTTTTTATTTTAATTCTTACATTTCATAAAATTCTAACGGCAGACCGTCGGGATCCTGCGTAAAGAAAAATTCCTTTCCGGTAAATTCATCAATCCTGATCTCCTCACAGGTTAATCCTTTCTGTATCAGTTCTTCTCTTTTGTCCTGAACATTTTCGACCGAGAATGCAAGATGCCTCAACCCGCAGGCTTCCGGTCTTGATGATCTTTCAGGAGGATCGGGAAAAGAAAAAAGTTCGATTACGTAATGTTCTCCGATCGCAAGATCAAGCTTGTACGAGCGTCTTTCTTCACGATAAACTTCGCGTATGATGTTCAGCCCCAATATTTCGGTATAAAACTTTTTGGAAACTTTATAGTCTGAGCATATAATGGCAATATGGTGGATTTTCATGTGAATTTTGTTTTATTTCCGCGCATCGGTCTTTTCTGCGGGTGTCGATCAAATACTGTATTTTCCATTCCCCGTTCTGCTTTACCAACTGAAAACTGTTGGCACCACAATGAGAAAACTTTCCTTTAAAGTAAAAAGCATAAGGTGTAAAAACACTGGCCAGATCTCCATCCTGATGAATGGCTTCAATAGTAATTCTTTCGTCCAGTGCCTCTTTTTCCATTTTTGAAACAGAAGCGATAAAATTATTAATATTTTCAGTTTTCACACCGTCTTGGGTAATGGTCTGAAGAATGGCTGTGTCAGAGAATGCCGACTTTAAAAGTTCAGCGTCGGCATTTTTCATCCCTGAAAAAAGATTTCGGATCGGCTTTTCGATTTCCCTGTTCTGCTGGCCGAAGCAAAAGTTTCCGAACAACAGGATAACCGCACATGTTCTCTTCATGAGATTATTGATTTGTGGTCTGATAAAAATACTGAATTAATCGGTAGATTTTTATTTAATTCATAAATTTAAAACACCAATCGGTTTGAAAATTTAGAAATTTGAATTAAATTTATCCGTTGATTAAAAAAATATGTGGATCCTTTACCTGAGTCTGACCGTTTTATTACTAATTTTAACCTTATTACCCAAAATCCAGCATTCGCACTGGGTTTTCCATATCCCGGAGTTCGGTAAGATACAGATTACTTTTTTCACGCTTTTTACGATAATCCTGGGATTTTTTATCGGCTCTTCCGAATATTTATGGTACTGCCAGGGGCTTTTGGTGCTGATCTTTATCCACCACAGCGTTATTTTAATAAAATATACCCCGCTGTACCCCGTTAAAAAATTCACTCAGAAATATCAGTCTTCGGACAAGATCCATTTTATTTCCGCCAATGTTTATCAGTTTAACAGAGAATACGACCGCTTCGTTCAGCTGATTGAAAAATACCGTCCCCAAATGTTCCTTACTATGGAAAGCAACGGAGACTGGGAACAGGCTTTGCGGAAACTGGAAAAAGATTATCCGTACCAGCATAAAGTAACGCTGGAAAACACCTATGGAATGCATTTCTATTCGAAAATCAAAATGGAAGAATCGCGGACGCATTATTTTGTAGCCGATGATATCCCCAGTATTGAAGCACATCTGAAAACGGAAGACGGCTATTCGTTTGTGTTTTTCGGTGTTCATCCGCCGCCGCCTAGCCCGACCGAAGAAGAAACCTCCAAAGAAAGGGACGGTGACCTGCTGAGCACGGCCAAAAGGGTGATCGAAATTAATAAGCCTGTAATTGTGGTCGGCGACTTCAATAATGTGGCCTGGTCCAAATCCTCCATCCTGTTCAGGAAAACCAGCCACCTGATCGATCCGCGGATCGGCCGCTCTTTTGTATCGACTTTCCATGCCAAATACAAGCTCCTGCGGTTTCCTATCGACCTGATGTTCCACAGCGAAGAAATTTTTATCGAAGACCTGAAAACCCTTGAAAACTTCGGCTCCGACCACCTTCCCGTATATTGTGAATTCTTTATCGACCACGAACAGGAAATTAAACAGGAAGAAAAAATTGATTACGCAACCGAAGAAGAAAAAGCCGAAGCCGAAGAAATGATTGAAGAAGGGAAAAAGGAAGATGGGAAGAGGGACGCTGTAGTGACGGAAGGATAAAAGCGGATTTTCTGAGCTTTAGCGAATAATACCTGAATTTCTCATACTTTTAATCTTTACTGGTTTATAGGCTTATATCATTCCGTAGGAATCTAAACATAGTATTAGAGAACTCATGGAAAGATCGTGTCTGGATTCCTACGGAATGACAACTTCTGTATATTTTTGTCTATACGTTTTATTTGTCATTCCGCAGGAATCTAAACATAGTATTAGAGAACTCATGGAAAGGTTCGCGTCTGGATTCTTACGGAATGACAACTCCTGGATATTTTTGTCTATACGTTTTATTTGTCATTCCCTAGGAATCTAAACATAGTATTAGAGAACTCATGGGAAGATCATGTCTGGATTCCTGCGGAATGACAACTCCTGGATATTTTTATACATTTCAATAGTCATTCATAGCAAACAAAAGCCTTCCCGGTTATGAGAAGGCTGTATCTTTTTAGAATGTTTCTTAAATTTAAAACTGCATCACATCCTTCACCACCCCGTTGTTTTGGGTATGCTGCAGCAATTCGGTTTCGATAAAGGATTTGATAGTTTCTTCGGAGCCGTCGTTCGGAAATAAAAGATGGACATTGGCCCCCGCATCCAGTGTAAAGAACAAATGCAATCCTGTTTCTCTCCTGAAATCCCAGATTTTATTGATGACGGCCAGGGTTCCTGTTTTCATCAGGATAAAGGCAGGGTCACTCATCATCATCATGGCATGCAGCGTCAATGCTTCGTGTTCCACAAGCCTGATGAATTTTTCCATATTGCCTGCTGCCAGAATTTCTTTCATCGGGCCGAAATTTTCCCGGGCTTCCTGGAACCGTCGGTCTGCATACGGATTGGTATTCATTAATCCGTGCCCCACGGTAGAAGAAACGCTTTTCTGGCCTTCATGAATCAATAAAACCCAATCGTTGAAATTTTTAAACACCTCATGGATTTCATCTTCAGGATACGGAACGGCAAAAAGGTCAGAACTGCCTTTCACCTGGGAAGCTCCCCAAACGACCAGTCCGTTATATAAGCTTCTGCAGGCACTTCCGCTTCCCAGTCTAGCCAGAAAAGAAGCTTTTTTCAAAGATTCCTCATCGGAAGTTTTTCCTGAAAATGTTTCATCCAGATTCATCAGGCATTTGGCAATCGCCCCGAAACCAGAAGCTGAACTGGCTATTCCCGAACTGTGCGGAAAGGTATTCTCCGTTTTAATGATGTATTTCCCCTGTAAAATCCAGGGAAGATACTGTTCTATATTCCTGAAGTATTTCTCTATTTTCTCCGCAAATTTCACCTCCTCATTCCCGGCTAAAAAAGTCTGGACGGAAAAAGGCTCATTCGCCAGGAACTCTATTGTGGTAATGGTTTTACAATGGTTCAGGGTATAGCTGATGCTCGGATTTGCCGGGATCTGATTGTCGTATTTTCCCCAGTATTTGATCAGGGCAATATTTGACGGGCAGCTTTCGGAAACCGTCTGATCATAAGTCGTAAATTCTTTTTTTCCTAAAAATTCCTGTGGTGTCATCATCGTGATGGAATATTTTTTACCGGGATATAACCCGAATTATTATCAATTACTTTTCAGGCCTTTGCCTTTAACTCAGCCTTAGCTTAATACATCTCTTCAATAAGATCTGCATACTTCTTCAGAACCACGCCCCTTTTCACCTTCAGGGTCGGCGTAATTTCGCCGGTGTTAATATCGAATTCAGCAGGCATCAAAGTAAACCTTTTCACCTTTTCGTAGTCGGACAAATCGGTTTGCAGTTCTTTGATTTTTTCTTTGTAGAAATCATTTACCTTTTCATTCTTTACGGTTTCTTCCCAGCTGGTAAACGGGATGTTGTTTTTTTGAAGATGGTCTTTTAAGAATTCAAAATTGGGAACAATAAGTGCGGAAACAAATTGTCTTCCTTCTGCAATCAGAACAATCTGCTGAATGAAATTGTTGTTGGTTAAAAGGTTCTCTACCGGCTGCGGCGCGATGTACTTTCCGTTGGAGGTTTTCATCAGGTCTTTCAGACGGTCGGTGATGATGAGGTTTCCATGATTATCGATTTTCCCGGCATCCCCGGTTTTAAACCATCCGTCTCCGGTAAATACTTTCAGGGTTTCTTCGGGTCTGTTGTAATACCCTTTCATAATGCCGTTTCCTCGTGCCTGGATTTCGTCATTTTCACCGATCCTGAGCTCCACACCGGGAAGCGGTTTGCCACTCGTTCCATGCTCAAAATGCGTCAGTGGAAATAAAGTGAGCGTCGCAGTTGTTTCCGTCAGCCCGTAACCAACCGTAACATGAATTCCGACGGACTCAAAAAACTTCGTGACTTCCGGGGATAATGAAGCGCCTCCGCAAGGTAAGAACCACAGCCTTCCGCCCATCCGCTCTTTAATTTTACTGAAAACCAAAGTATCTGCGATGGCTTCTTTTATTTTTAACCCGAACGGAACAGGTCTTTCGTTTCTTCTCAGTTCTGCGGTCTGCCAGCCAACTGCCAAAGCCCAGTCGAAGATCTTTTTCTTTATCGGAGAACCTTCCTCTGCTTTTTCCAGTACACCGGCATAGACTTTCTGGAAAAACCTCGGTACAGCACACATCATGGTAGGCTTTACTTCTTCCAGAGCTTTCGATATATTCTTTGGATCTTCAAGAAAATAAACCCTTGCGCCACCGTAAAGACACAGCAGGCTCCAGCTTCTTTCAAAAACGTGGGTCAGTGGCAAAAATGCCAGAGACAATTCTTCTTCAAAATTTTTAAACTTAAAAAATTCAAAATGAGCATCAAGTGCCTTAATGAAATTTCCATGGGTAAGCATTACTCCTTTTGGTGTTCCTGTAGTTCCTGAAGTGTAGATGATTGTTGCTATATCATCGTATTCTTTCGGGCTGCATCCATATTCCGGAGATGCTTTGGCAATAAAGTCTTCCAGATAAAAACTGCTGAATTCTTTCTTAATCCAGACTGCTTTTTTAGAAATAATAATTGTTTCCAGGCTGCTGTTTTCCTTCTGTAAGATCTGAAGGGCAGCATCATACTGTGCCTGATCTCCTACCAGAATAATTTTTGCCTGCGAATCGTTGATAATATATTCTGCCTGCTCGGCATTGTTGGTGGAATAAATAGGCACGCTTACGGCACCGACTGCCATGGCTGCCAGATCGAAGATCATCCATTCGGAAGAATTATCCGAATAGATGGCTATTTTATCATTTTCCTGAATTCCGGCGTTTCTCAGCGCGTTCGCCGTTTTGAAAACAATGTCGCCGAATTTTTTCCAGCTCAGTTCTTTCCATCCCGCATCTTTCTTTTTGAAACCGATGGCCGCTTTCAGAGGATGTTTTTCTGTATTTTTTAGGATAATCGCCTCTGCAAGATTCATGGCTTCATCTTTTTATCGTTCATATAATTATTCAAATGAAAATCAATACTTTCCGAAACAGGAATAAATTGATAGTCCAGCGTTTCTTCTATTTTTTGATTGGAAACTGTATGGAGGCTAGAAATGGCTTCGATGTTGGTTTTTGTAATCATCTTCAGCTTAGGAATCAGCCATCCGAACAGGATATTGGCCCATCTTCCTGCATTCAGCTGGAAGTCAGACAAAATTTTAGCTTCTTTTAATCCTAATTTTGACCTGATCTGCCGGGCCAGCTCG
The DNA here is from genome assembly GCF_008329705.1 of Chryseobacterium sp. SN22. GTDB lineage: Bacteria > Bacteroidota > Bacteroidia > Flavobacteriales > Weeksellaceae > Chryseobacterium. The sequence continues at coordinate 43,194 of NZ_VTSX01000013.1, forward strand.
GAATACCTTCGGCTTTCGGCTACAATAATAAAACGTTCGCCAAAAAGGTTTTTCTCCATCAGTTCTACCGAAATTTTGGCTACATCCCTTACATCCACATAATTCGATCCGCCCGAAAAGGTAAAACTGTTCTCCTCAAAGGTCGGAAAAATATCCCCGCTGCTGTTTCCCCAGTTTCCGCTGCCGATAATCATCCCGGGGTTGATAATAACGACGTTCATGCCTTCAGCTGAAGCCCTCCAAGCTTCCATTTCCGAGAGGTGTTTGGATAAAGCATAAGCCGAATGTTCCAGCTTAGGGTTAAAGTCGGATTCTTCGTCCAGCTCTCCTCTGTCGTTAAAATTATCCAGAACGGCAATCGAACTTACATGAAGGAATTTTTTAATGCCGGAACCTTCGCAGGCATACAGCAGGTTTTCAGTACCCTTGATATTGGTGTGATACATTTCTTTTTCATCTTTGGGATGAAAGCTTACTTTTGCAGCACAATGGTATACTTCTTCCACACCTTCCAAAGCTTCCTGTAAAGAATGAATATCATCAAAATCCACATCCATCCACTCAATTTTATTGAAAAAGCCTTCAGCGTCTTCCGTATAATAGGTATAGGAATGCCTGACTTCGCTGATGTTGCTTGCCGGTCTTTTTGCAGCACGGACGTTTTTTCCGTTTTTCAGAAGTTCCAAAACGATTATCCTGCCTAAAATTCCGGTTGCGCCCGTTACAAAAACCATCAATTATTTTTACTTGATTGCTGACTAAATTATGATAATATTCTACCTTATGCAAATTTGCGACTTTTAAAGGAGAATTCGGTTTTAAAATGATAAAAACCGTAAAAATTCAATTGACCTTTTACCGGAACATAGCCTGAAAATTTTCGGTTTCTGATTGCCGCCTGAATTGATGATGATTAATATAAAAGCCGCCCGAATAAAATCCGGACGGCCTTTCCTAATATAATTTACTTTTATTTTTTAATCAGTTTAACCGACTGGCGGGTACCGTCCTTCATATGAACATCTACAATGTATACATCTGAAAGCAAATGATTTAACATCAGCTTAGATCCCGGTTTGACATTCTGCATAACCGATTTTCCCGAAGCATCGATAATGTCCAGACTGCTGATTAGTTCAGGCCTGTCGATCGTTACGATATCCGAAAAAGGATTCGGATAGATTTTGATTTTATCTTTAGCCCCTGCTTCTGATGTAGAAAGCATGGAATTTACAGTTGCTACAGCCATACTTCTTGATGATTCGCATTTGCTTCCGATTTTCCAGTCGTAAAAATAATAGTACAGATTGGTTAGTGGCGTATTTGCAGGAGCTGCTGTTAAAGTACTTGCCTTTATATTTACTATATTCTGGACTGTATATGGGTATGGATAATTACCTGACACATTCGACTCGAACAGTAAACCGGAAATTCCTGTAAAGCTGCGGAGGCGTAATTTATAATTTGTTCCCGGGAAAATCGGAAAGCCCAGTGTAACTACCTGTGGTACCGGAGCATTGTTTGGTGCACCCGTGACGTTTGCCGTTTTTGTATTGATAAGATTTCCGTTTGAGTCTAAAACATCGACGATAACGGTTCCGGAAGCTCCATTCGAACTTATCGGATAGACAGTGATGCTTTCCAGTACAAAATAATTCAGGGCATCAAAAAGAATACCCGTATTTATGGTTCCGACTCCGATATATCCGCCGGTAACATAAGATCTGGCAGCAGGAGTTCCCGTACTCCCTGAAAATGCACTTACATAATAATTCGTCGTTGTCGCCAATGCCGGGGTCGTGAACGGATTTCCTGTGAATAAAAGATTACCTCCTGCGGGTGAATCGTACCAGCTGTAATTGGTACTTGAAGAAGGAACGGCAGTAAGGGTAGCCTGTTGGTTTGGAGAAACCGTTACTCCATTCACGGCAGGCTGAGCCGGCGGGTTACTGCAGGTTGTAGTAAACATGGCAATATCTGACGACCAAAGACTTATGTTCCCTGATCCACAGTTGGAGCGTACCCAGACGAAATACATGGTTAAAGGATTTATTCCGTTGATCTGATATGAGTTCCCTGAAAAATTTGAAACGGTAGGAGCTGTAGCGGCAGTAGGCGGTACAGGACTTGTACTGTAATAAATATCATATCCTGAAGGGGATGATGAAGAAGGAGCCCATGATACCGTTGCAGAAGATGAAGTAATATTATTTACGGCAATATTGGTAGGAGTATAGCAGCTTGGCGGTGTCCAGGTGTACACCTGTCCCACCAAGGGCAGTCCCGGGTTAGGCCCTACCGTATTGAAAGTCTGTGAACTGTTGTTAGAAGTTCCTGCTGTGGAATTATAGAATTCAACGGCTGATGTATTGGTACGGTTGTTAAACTCTGTATTGGAGGCACCTCTTAGTCCTACTTCAACAGAGCCATTAACACTCGTGCTTCCGGCGAGGTAAGTGCCCGGATCATACACGATGTGAATTTTATTTGTTGTTTCTTCGAGCCTGATCTGAAAAGAAAAAGAATAGACCGTAGTGGTTATAACGGATGAGTTAGGTCTGAATTCAGCCCACTGAATCACAAATTCACGGTTTGGGGCAGTTCCAGTGACGGCATACGACATTTTCCCGCTTCTGCCATTGATATCAAAAAAGCTGCTGATATCTTTTCCCCAGGCAGATATTGCTCCCTGATAGGCAGCAGTCCCGGAAATGGGATAGGTATACGTGGGAGATGGTGCAACAGAACCGAAAGTGATAAAACCGTTGGAAGAAACGTTGATGTCAGTAAATGAAGTTCCGTTAAAATTAAAGGAAAACGGCAGTGCAACCGGAAATACGGCACTGTTGAGATTCAGCGCAGTGGTATTATCTGTTGCAGTAGCCAATACGGTTTCTCCGGAGATAGAAGTATAGGCGGCAGTGGATTGGGCAAAGGTATAAGCAACAATCTGAGCTTTGCAATTTTCGGCTGCCGGCAATACAAATACAGCCATTCCGATAATGAATTTTAAAACAAGAATCCGGAATATATTTTTAATATTCAAATTCAGGGGTACGTGGTATAGTCTCTTCATTTTTAATTTTTTTAGTTTCACGAAATTAGCTTTCGATTTTAAGAATATCAAGGAATACTATACCGGTTTTACAGAATATTCATGATTTCAGTAAGCGATTATATTATTTAAATAATTGAATTTCAATACATTAGATTCAAACCCTTCTGTTTTCAGTTTTGAGCTTTCTGTTCAGAATTATTATTAGATGCAGGCCATTGGTTTTCCGATCAGTGTCCGAATCAATGATTATCCAAAACAAAAAAGCCGCCCGGACAAAAATCCGGACAGCCCTTCCCAATATAATTTGCTTTTACTTTTTAATAAGTTTCACCGACTGGCGGGTACCGTCTTTCATAAGAATCTGTACAATATATGTTCCGGATGCCAGATGGCTCAGGGAAAGATTCTGCTCCGCCTTCACGTTTTGCATTACCAATTTTCCGGAAACATCCAAAATGCTGAGGGAACCAATCAGCTCAGGCCTGTCTATCGTCACAGCATCGGCAAAAGGATTCGGATAGATTTTTACGGTATCTTTCCTGTTTTCTTCCGATGTCGAAAGTGTGGAATCCACCGTTACTGTAACAGGACTTCTGGCCGACTCGCATTTATTGCCTACTTTCCAGTCATAAAAATAATAATAAAGACCGGTGTTGGCCGTGTTGGCAGGAGCCGCGGTTAAAGTGGCATATTTTATATCTATTAAATTCTGAACACTGTAAGGATATCCGAAGTAGCCGGCATTTGAATTCGATTCATACAATAACCCGTCTATACCGGTAAAGCCGCGGGGACGCAATTTGTAATTGGTTCCCGGGAAAATCGGGAAATCGAGATTGATGACCTGCTCTACAGGGGCCGAAACGGGAGCACCAACTACATTCACCGTCTTTGTATTGACGATAACGCCATTGGAATCGATAACGTCAATGGTTAAAGTTCCTGAAGAATTGGTCGTACTGAGAGGATAAACGGTTACACTCTCCAATACCAGATAGCTCAAAGCATCGAAAACCATCCCGAAATTAGTGGTTCCTGAACCGCTAAAAGCACCTCCGTTGGTATAAATCGGCCTTCCTGTCTGGATTCCGGAATTTCCCGTAAACGTGCTTACATAATAGTTGGTTGTGGCCGTTAATGCAGGTGTTGTAAAAGGATTTCCCGTAAACATCAGGTTGCCCCCGGTTGGAGAATCATACCAGCTGTAATTGGCGGATGATGACGGATTGGCGGTAAGAATGGCCTGATGGTTCGGATAGATAGTTGTTCCATTCACAGCAGGAGCAGCGGGAGGATTGCTGCATTTCGTGGTGAATACCATGGTATCCAGTGACCATAAACTCACATTTCCGCTGCCGCAGTTTGAGCGCACCCACGCATAATAAGTGGTTAACGGATTTAAGTTGTTTATCTGATAGGAAGTCCCCGGAACATTCGAAACGGTTGGAGCCGTCGAAGAGGTTGGAGCCGTAGGGCTGCTACTGTAATAAATATCGTATCCTCCCGGTGATGACGCAGAAGTGTTCCATGATAAATTTGCAGAAACCGATGTAAGATTATTTACGGCAATACCGGTCGGGGTGTAACAACTTGGCGGCGTCCACGTGTAAACAAGATCTGCCGGCGGCATTCCGGGTAATGTACCCACCGTATTAAACGCCTGTGCCGAATTATTGGCGGTTCCTGCTCCGGAAGTTGTGAATCCGGAAGTTGTCGGATTTATACGGTTGTTGAATTCGGCACTGGAAGTACCTCTTAGTCCTATTTCAGCGGTACCGTTTACCGTCGTGCTTCCGGCCAGATAAGATCCCTGGTCATAGGCCATCTTAATGACATTGGAAGTTTCCTTTAATCTGATCTGAAAAGAAAATGAATACACATTGGTCGTTACCGAGGTGGCATTCGGTCTGAAGTTCGTCCACTGGATAATGAATTCCCTGTTAGGAGCACTTCCCATAACGCCGTATGAGATCTTTCCTGTCTTTCCGCTTATATTATAAAAACTTGAAATATCCCGTCCCCATGCAGATATTGCACCCTGATACGATGTATTCCCCGAAATGGGGTTGGTATAAAAGGGAGACGGTGCAACAGAACCAAAAGTAATAAATCCGTTGGAAGAAACATTAAGGGAAGTATAGGAAGTCCCGTTAAAGCTGAAAGCAAAAGGTATATTAACTGCAGCAACCACACTGTTGAGGTTCAGCGTTGCAGTATTATCTGTTGCTACAGCCAATACTGTTTCGTTGGCAACAGGCGTATAAACAGAAGTGGATTGCGAAAAGTTGTAGGCTATAATCTGTGCCTTACAGTTTTGATCCGGCAACAATAAAAAGGGGGTTAGAACCATCAGAAATTTAAAAATGGAAAGTCTGTTTTCTTTTCCGGGATTTCTTTCAACTGTACTCAATTTTAACGGTTTGTTAAAGAGATAGAGTTTCTTCATTTTCGTAAATATTTAGTCCTACGAAAATAATTGTCCACTTTACAAAAATCAAGAAAAACTATACCGTTTTTACAGAATATTCATGATTCCGGTAAGCAGATAAATTATTTAACTATCTGGTTCTAAATACGAAATGACTCAATAAACTTCTTTTCTTAAATTTCTGTATTTTCTGCTCAATTCCGTGGTCTTTTTTATCAGAAACAGGATAATAGGCAGGAAAATCAGCAGGATAATACCTGTTAACAAAAAATATTTCCGGTCGGTTTCCTTTTTCTTTATCATATACTCCTGGCCTTCCTGCTGTATCAGTTTATTAACCAGATCCGCCGCCATCTGATTGTATTTGCTCGCACGGCTGATGTACAGATTCTGATAGTAATCGTGCTTTTCGACATCATTCTTTTTTAAGAAATTGTCGGCTAAAAGTTTATAAACGTCATTTTCGATCTCTTTTTTTATCTGAATATTTTTTTTATCATTTAATATGCCGAAGAGAATGGTATTGGAACGTTCAGGATCATTCTGCACGGAATATACCTTGGCTTCTGCAAGAGCGGAAGTTGCTTCCAGTCTTTCAATGAATAAAGATGGATATTTCTTTGAAGCGGGCCCTATGTCTGTCTTTGCCAATGCAAAGTTCTGTTTTGCCAGGCTGAAACGCTTTTGGTCAATAAGTGCCCACCCTTTATTAATATATGCAAATTTAATATTGATCCCGGCTACCGGCTCTTTGGATATAAGGTATTGATGGATGGCTTTGTCAAAATAAGACAACGCAATATTTCCGTCCATATTGCTGAAGTAGTTCATGGCTTTAAGATAATATATATTTCCGCGGACAATGCTGTTCATCGAGTCCGGAACAGCGGGAGAAGACAGCAGCTTCTCGGCCTGATCCAGATTCGTGCGTAATTTTTCATTCAGCTGTATGGACTGGTAGGTATTTCCTATCAGCGTCAGGGCCTTGATTTTTGTAATAACATCACTTTCTTCAGTGGCATTCTCCAGCGTCAGGTTTCCATATTTTATAACGTCGAGCGGTCTTTCCATTACGTTGGACGTATTGGCAAGAACAAACAGGCTCCTTACCTTGTTTTTATGATTTAACGAATGTTCTTTCAGCAAAGCCTGGGCGAGATCAAATGACTTCTGAGGATTTGAAAGCGTTAATTTTTCAGCCCGGACCACCATTTTATCCTCTGCCGGATCATCCGCCCTGCAGGAAAAGCACAAAAACAACAATACGATAAAGATCGGTAGCTTCATTCTTCTTTATGATTTAACAGTTGGATATAATGGGCCGGCGATATGCCGTTCACGGTCTTAAATGCTGCGGCAAAAGCACTGTGTGTGGAAAAGCCGCTCTCTTCTGCAAGATATTTAATTTTATAATTCCTGTATACATTGCTCTCTTTTAATTTACAGGTAATATAATTGATTCTCAATTCGTTGATGTAGGCATTGAAATTTTTTTGCTTATGCTTATTGATGATTTCCGATAAATATTTGGTATTGGTATCCAGTTTTTTGGCAAGGCTCTGAAGGGAAATATCAGGACTGATGCAATCATTCGTTTTCTCAAAATCCTGTAACTTCTGTATAAGCAGGGTCTCCGTTTTCTCAGGGATGGCCTGAGGCTGAACTGTCTTTTTATCCTGTTTAAGCCTCAGCTTGACGGTGAAATTTTCATATTCCTCAATTCTTGTCCTGATCTGTAAGAGTCTTGCCACGAGAAAAATAACCAGCAGTACGGCAATGCCCAAAACAGAGAATAAAATATATCGCCGGGTAATTATTGATGAATCCAGCTCATTTCTGTAATTTTCTTCCAGTATACCGAACCATTTGTTCTTGGCTGAAAAAGCAACCCTGTCGATGGTAATGAACAAAGCTTCTTTTTTCTGTACGGCTTCTTTATAATCACGCTGCTGACCAGTTTTCGAGTAATAAGTCACCAGCAGATCATAATACCGGTATTTCAGGTATACATTCGTACTTTGTTCCAGAATTTCTTTAGGAAGCTCTTCTATTAATATACCCGCCTCTTTAGCCTTATTGTTTTTCAGCAGATATTTGGCATACAGAATTTTAAAGGCCGGATCGTTTTGATAAAAGGTTATGACCCGGTTTAGAAAATCCTGATACTGAAGACCGGGATCATGCCGGGCCAGATATTCCGAAAGGTTAAGCATATTCTCCCGCTGTATTGCAGGATGATGAGACTTCATTTCTTTCAGAACCGCCGACAGTTCCGAAGAACCGGCACGCTTTCCTTTGCCGGCTAAGCGGCTAAGCACCTGCCCTATCTTTTCGGAAAACCGGTAATCGCTGTTTTCCCGCATATCTTCCGGAGAAAATGTATCTTTAATGTTGAATGAATACAGGATGTTTCTTCTTAAAATGATCAGACCGGGGGAAAAATGCTCATGCTCTTTCGAGATCATTTTCAAGGCATCCGTCAGATTGTTCTGATAATAAAGCGACTTGGCCCGCAGATACGTCAGCCGGCCTGATTCTTCATTATCCAGCGTAAAATTCTTTTCGATATAATCCAGCACTTCCATTGTCCGTTCCGGAGACATGACGATCTCACTGCCCGCCTTTCTGAAAAGCTCATTCTTCTCCGGATTTCCGGTCCCGGCCAGGATAAGAGCATATACCGCGATAAAAATTATAGAAAAGAATTTAGACACTACCACATTTTAGATGATAAAATTAAGTTTATTTTTAGATAATCATCTTTAATCTTTGAAAAAATGATGGGAAAAATTAAGTTTTCTTAATAAATCATGTGAAAATTCAGCTATTTTGAATATTTATAAAAGATTACCATATCAAGTTGAACAACAGCAACAATGATGGAATTTAAAATAAATGATCTGAAAAAACATTTCAGATCAACCATACAATTATGAAAAAATAAACCTTCAACGCTCTAAAAGCCCTGAAGGTTTAGGAAATATCAATTTATGCCAAAACCATATTATTTCTTCTCGGAGCCTTATCACAAAGCAGATCAGCAATGCTTTTTGAGATCTGGTTGCCTTCCGTAAGGTTGTCCAGCCAGAAAAATTCTCCGGCGGCATTGATTTCGATAAAATAATAGTCGTCTTCCGGGGAAACAATCATATCGATTGCTCCGTAATCTACGTGATAAACATCCAGAAGCTCCAGTAATTTCGCTTCGATGTCCGCAGGAAGTTCTGTCGGGATCCACTTGTCAATCAGGTTGACTCCGTCTTTCCTCCAGTCAACTTTTGCCTTTTCCGACTGTTGGGAATCGATTTCGAAAGCATAGACATCACGTCCGACAATAGTTATGCGGAGCTCTTTTTTCTTTTCGATTTTTTTCTGGAACTGCATCGGGCAGTATAAAAGCGCATCCAGTTCCTCAAGCTTTTCTTCACTGATGACATTGGTGAACACTACATTTTCTACCCCGTCTTCATAAATCGCAAAACCGGTCTGCATTTTGGCAATTACATTCTGGTGTTTCAGCACAAACTGCCTGGCTTCTTCAGGATTATTGGTGATGCAGGTGGCCGGAATTTTAAGTCCGATCTTATCTGCAATTTTCAGCTGTTCCTCTTTGCTGTCCAGCCTCCGGTATACACTTGGCTTTCCTAATGAGTACACATCGGCAGATTCAAAAAACCCGAAAAGCGTATTTCGGATCTCTCCCAGCGCAGCACCCAGGAATTTTCCTTCAATCTCTTCTTTCAGGCCGTTTGCCATATTGTAAGCCCTCCTGTACCAGATGGCTGATATGTTATCCAAACGGTATTTCTTTTCCGGGGTCTCAAGAATGGTGATCCATTCCCCATCTTCGAAACGTGTTGAAAGCTTATTCTGCAGAGGGTAAAGATCAACATCAAAACGAATGACTTCACATTCGTTTTTATCAATATATTCCGTTACTTTTTCAATAGAAAAGTTATCCCCGGTATGGGTGATGATTAAAATTTTATTCATTGGTTTTCATTCTTTTTATAAGGTTATCGGCAATCCTTTCTGCAATGGGAAACCCAAGTTCTTTCTGCAGCATGCCCCATTCTCCCTGGGAATTCACTTCCAGGAAATAATAATTCCCATCTCTGCTTTTGATCATGTCGATGGCTCCGATATACAGGTCCATTTCCTTCATCATGGAAGTAAGATTTGCTTTAATACTTTCAGGCAATGCATATCTGGACCAGAAATAATCTCCCTGGGCAACCCGCCAGTCCGTATGTTCACTGTTGTTTATTTTTCCTGTAAAAAATTCTCCGTCCAGATAAACGATTCTTAATTCGTATTCTTTTTCAATATAAGGCTGAAAAATCATCGGGCAGTATTCGATATCGCCGATATATTCCAGGGAATCTTCATCAATGATGTGGGTCGAAAGAAGATTTTCCCCGCCCATCGATTTTGAAATAGCCCCGTGAAGTTTGGCGATCATCTTTCCGCTGCAGCTTTGGCGGAAGAATTCCGTTATTTTCTCCGGATCATTGGAAAAAATAGTCTGCGGAACGGTCAGATTATGCTTTTTAGCCAGCTTTAGCTGATGGATTTTATTGCCGTCGATTTTATTTTCATTCTGTAGCGGATTGATCCAGGGAACATGTTCCAACAAGGTGAGAAGATTGTAACGGAGACTTGCATATTCTTTCAGGAAAATTTTAGCATAGGTTTCATCCAGCTCTTCCGGAATAGAAATTCCCCAGGACTTGCGGTGCCAGACCGCTTTTACCGTTCTGGAATCCAAGGTATTTCCGGATTCATCCGTCAGTAAAAAAAAATCTTCCTGAATACTGATTTTCTGAAGATGATTCAAACGGTCCGAATTCAATCTGAAATAAGGAATATTCTTCGTGTTCAAATAATTAAAAAAAAGATCGATGTTGTAAAAATCCTGAGAGTGGGTGATGCAGAGAATCATGTAGCCGTTTTTATTAAAAAGGGAAACTTAGAATGTAAGTTTCCCCGATATAATTTGTAAATATATACTGAAATATATTAAACGGCAGGCGAATCATCATCGCCGTCCGATGGATATTTCATCGTATGCAGCATATCCTGGGTCGGTTTGGTTACGGTATCTGCAACTTTTGATGTGGTAATTACCCCATCCTGAAGAGGAGAGGAAACATCTGTTCCACCTTTTATCTTTTCAGGATCCTGAATCTGTTTCTCTAAAAATGAGGCGAAAAAAGGCTTCTTTTTTGAATTCTTGTTTTTCATATAATTTAATTTTGATTGTACGCTTATTTGTTATTAAGGTGTCGGAGTATGAGGGTCATCTCCGGGCGGTACCGGATCGTATCCGCCGTCATCACTATCGGAAGGATACTTCAGGGTAATCGGTCCGTCGATCGTTGGCGATGTTACGGCATCTTTTTCAGGGATGGTTATATGGTCAGTCAAAGGACTGGTTCCTCCGCCCTGAATCTCCTCAGGATGCTCAATCTGTTTCTCCAGAAAAGAAGCAAAGAACGGCTTTTTGTCTTTCTTTTTCATAATGTCTGTAATTTGATTGGGTTATTGTGATTTGGCTTTACAATTCGTTTCCGCCTTCATCGCTGTCGGACGGATATTTCATGCTCACGGTATCTTCCCCGGGCTTGGTAAGGCTGTCTATTGTCGGTGAAGTTACGGCATCCTTCAGAACCCCAGTGGAAGTGTCGGATCCTCCCCTCACTCTTTCCGGATCCTGTACCTGCTTTTCCAGGAAGGAAGCAAAGAACGGTTTTTTGATATTCTTTTTTTTCATGATTAAATTGGATTGGAGTATTATATTGCTTTTGAATCCAGGTCTGTTATCTCATTAAAACATTCCACCTTTAAATGAACAAACATATTAATTTTATGAAAGTTTGATTATGATAGAACCGGCCGGGCTATTTTATTTAATCCAGATCTTCAGCGGCATCACTGTCGGAAGGATATCTCATGGTTACGGCATCATAGTTCGGAGCCGTTACACTATCTTTCAATACTGACGTGATGTTGTCTTCTGCCGGTAATGTTATGGCACCGGACCCACCTTTAACTTTCTCAGGATCCTGGATCTGCTTTTCAAGGAAAGAAGCAAAAAAAGGTTTTTTAGATTTCTTGTTTTCCATAGTATTAATATTTAGTCATTTAGAAGTTACTAAAGTATTAAAAAAATTCACACCAGGAAGAATAAATGTATATTTTAAGAAAATTTTAACAAATTCGGATTAATAGTAGATTATATTATCCAATATTTAAAAATTCTTTGACAATCACTGCAAAATCGACAGGATTTTCCGCCTGTACCCAATGCCCGGCATTTTTCACGGTAACGAATTCCGCTTTCGGGAACTGCTGCCTGATGGCAAACTGGTCCTGCGGAAGGATGTAATTTGATTTTTCCCCGGCAATAAAAAGTGTTTCTCCGTTGAATGTCCCGAATCTGATGGCATTGGAAACAAACTGGTTGTACTTTTCGGCCAAAGTTTTCAGATTGAACCTCCAGTTCAGTCTTTTGTTTTCGTCCCAATACAGGTTTTTCGTCAGAAACTGAATGGTCGATCGCTCCGGAATGTACTGGCTTAAAACCGTCTCTACCTCGTTCCTGGAATTTACCGTATTGAAATCCACCGTTTCCAGTGCTTTTATGATTCCCTGATGATGCGGCGGATAGGCTTTTGGAGAAATATCAACCACGATGAGCTTCTCAACTTTTTCAGGATACTTTATGGCGAACTGCATCACAGCCTTCCCTCCCAAAGAATGCCCCAGGATATGGGCTTTTTCCATTCCGTAATGTTCCATATACCGAAGAATGTCGTCTGCCAGATCATCGTGAGACATTTCGTCGGAATGAAAACTTCTCCCGTGGTTGCGGAGATCGATCAGATGGGTCGGCATCTGTTCTCGGAAATCTTTCCCGAAAGTACCCCAGTTGTCAAGCATTCCGAATAAGCCGTGGAATACCAGCAAAGGAGTGGATGAAAGGTTTTCACCGAATATTTTTGAATTAAGGATTTGCATAGGTTGTTTTTTTGGATGGGTGATAGAAGCGCGAAGCCGGATGTTTACGTTAGTCAGCAGTTCAGCTTCCGATTTTTCAATTGTTTGTAGTTTTTGTGGATGGATGATGGATGCGGGCCACAGGATGCTTATGAGGTTGAAAGACTTTACTTTTTGATTGAAAATTGATGATCACAACAAACCTCATTCAAAATTTATATTCAATAGAACTTCCAGCTTCCGGCATCTATCATTCAGCTAATTCACCATTTTGCCAGCCTCTTTAAATAGGCCTGAACCGTATTTTCCAATCCTATGTACAGGGCTTCGGAGATCAGGGCATGACCGATGGAAACTTCCAGCAGATTCGGGATATGATCGGCAAAATATTTTAAATTATCCAAGCTTAGATCGTGTCCGGCATTGATTCCCAATCCGAACTCCGTGGCGAGAACTGCCGTCTCATAATAGGGTTTTATGGCAGCTTCTTTATTCTGAATATAATATTTTGCGTAGGCTTCGGTATAGAGCTCAATGCGGTCGGTTCCCGTTTTGGCGGCATACTCTACCAGTTCGGGAGCAGGATCAAGGAAAATGGAAGTCCGGATGCCTGCATTTTTGAACTCGGCAATGATTTCGGTAAGGAAATCAAAATGTTTTCTGGTGTCCCAGCCGGCGTTGGAAGTAATGGCATCGTCTGCATCCGGAACCAAAGTTACCTGTTCCGGTTTTACCGCCAGCACCATATCGATAAAAGGCCGGTGCGGATTCCCTTCAATATTGAACTCTGTTGTCACCAACGGCTTCAGGTCATAAACATCTTTTCTGGTAATGTGTCTTTCATCCGGCCTGGGATGAATGGTGATTCCCTGTCCGCCGAATTCCTGGATCTTTACAGCTGCTTCCGTTACGCTTGGCATTTCGCCTCCCCTTGCATTTCTTATCGTTGCAATTTTATTAATATTTACGCTTAGTTTTGTCATTTTAAATGATAATTTTTAAATAGGTCTGACGGATTATTGATGGGTTAAATCAACCCATTTTTAACTTATCCGGTATTATTAATACCATCAGTCCCGCCTGATGATTATACAGCTGCAAAGCTATTGATAAAATACAGATTCCAAAAACGAAAAACAGCTTTCCATACTGAGATTTCGCATAGAATCCGATGTCCTTTTTAAATTCAGACTGAAAATCCTACACCTTTACCTGCATCACTTCAAGATCAAAAACCTTTGAGGCTACCAGAAGATGATCAAAAATATCAGCCTGGATCTGTTCGAATTTTACCCACTCCGTATCATTGGTAAACGAATAAATCTCCAGCGGAAGTCCCTGCGGCGTAATGTTCAGCTGACGCACCATGATCGGGCCTTCCTTATCCAGTTCGGGAATCCTCTCAATATATTTCTGGGCATAAATCCTGAATACCCCGATGTTGGTAAGCTGCCGTCCGTTGATGATCTCCTCTTTATGGGCCATGTTCTCTTTTTCCTTTTTCAGGTTTACGGAACTTTCTTCCAGGTATTCTGAAATAAGGTTGATGCTTTTCAGCCGCTGTATATCACTATCTGTCAGGAATTTAAACGAATTGATGTTGAAATAAATTGATTTTTTAATTCTCCTTGTATTTTTTTCCGAAATCACCTGAAGGTTTTTGATCTCAGTGGTCAAGAGGTCATACGTTGGTATTGTGGAAAAGGTTTTGTCGAAATTGTTAATCCTGGTTGTCAACAGATTGATTTCCGCAATATTTCCTTCAACGTTATACTTGGGAATACTTACCCAATCCCCTACTTTCAGATTTTTGGAAGTGGCGACGTGAAGCCCTGTGACGAATCCCAGAATGGTATCCCTGAAAACCAATACCAGAACTGCCGTGATGGCCCCCAGACTTCCGACGATGGTGGTTCCTTTGATTCCGAAAACCACACAGAGGCCCACCACCGAAAAAATGAAGATCCCTAAAATTTTTACAGTTTCGGAAATGGCATTCAGTGCCATGATTTTATAGTAGTCCTGCTTGATAACGAAATAATTCCTGAAAGCCGTTAGCCCACGGTACAACATACCGGCGAAGATCATCACAATGCCCAGGTTGACGGACCGGACAATAAATTTGGTGGTATTCCTCAGTGCACCGGCAAAAATAGATTCGTGGATACCCCCGATGATTAAAAGGGCAATCAGATGCGCCAGGGAATTGGTAATTCTTGAAGCGTAGACCGAATTAACGATCGGGTACTTCTCCTGATTGCGGAAAATGCTGAAAATATTATTGATGATGATTTTCAGGATAAAATCGATTACAAAGAAAATAATGCAGAGCAAAGCTAGTTTTACAATCATGTGGAAGACCCACTCCAGGCCGGTCGGCGAAATTTTGCTTATGTAAATATACAGGGGCTCAGTAAGTTCCTGTATCAAATCTTTGGTTTCTTTCAATTGGTCTTTCATCAAAACAAATTTAATAAATTTAGATTCAGCAAAACCCTTTTAAAATCGGGATTTTTCACCATAATCTGTCTTAAAATTTTACGAATTATTTAAAATATAATCCAAATCATAAAATATTTAACAATAAAAGAACTAAATTAGTATTCTAACTAAAAAAAACTAAAGCTTATGAAAAAGTTTAACCTTCTTTTCATTTTCATTGTTCTTTTATCATTGGGGGCCTGCCGCCCAGAATCTGAAAGCCCTACCGAAATCACCATTGACAATACCGTAAAGACCGGAAAAATTACAGGGAAAGTCATGTCTCAAAACGGAGTAAAGCCCATCGGAGGTGCGTCGGTTTTTACGTTTGATGAAAAGCATAAGATTTACTACACCGCAACTGATGCCGACGGTAATTTCACACTTGAAGCACCGGTGGGAAACCATACCTTCTATATTCAGACAGGTAACGGGAGCAATTTCCGGACAGAGATTTCCGCGACGGTAAAACACAACGAGACCCTGAGCCTGGATGCCGGACAGACCAAGCTGAACCAGGTGGCAAAAATAGCTTACGTAAAAGGCACCTATGATAAAATTGAAGACATTATCCAGAGTTTAGGCTATACCGCAACCGAAATCACCAATAATGACCTCGCCAGCCTCACGACTATTGCCCAGTATGATATTATATTTCTGAACTGCGGCTCAAGAAACAACTATTCTTCCAATCCCGCACTGTATGCTGCTGCTGAGGCCAATCTTGCCATCTTTGTAGCCAACGGAGGAAGTATTTACGCTTCAGACTGGGACGTTTCCTATCTCGTAGGCGGTACCAGCAATACCTCAGCGTGTGCTCCGGCAGGAGGATTTGTTCCCGATTCGAAATTATGCTCCCAGAACATCGGAAATTCAGGCAATGTAGGAGCTACTGTTACCAACGCCGGCCTTACCACCGCTTTAGGCTTCAACAATCTGAACATCAATTATGACCTGGGAACATGGCAGAAAATCATCAGTTACGATCCGGCTTACTGGGAAGTTTTGGTAAAAGAAACCTCTTCCAATGACGCCCTGATGATAAGAACCAACCATTTTTCGGCTACCGGACTGCCGACGACACCGATCGGAAACGCTCCGACCACTACTTTTACAACGGTTTGTATTACCCTTCCCGGGAATATCCAGATCAGCCTCTCCGTTCCCCAGGCTATCGTTCCATATCTTGTAGCTTTGGGCGCTACCGTAGGACCTTGCTCGGGATCGGCAAACAGTGGCTATATTTATTACACGACTTTCCACAACCACGCCAGCGGAAATATCGGAAACGCCGAAGTGATCCTGCAGTATGTTATCTTGAACCTTTAATAAAATTTCACTTATACAAAAAGCGGCTTTCAGAAGAGCCGCTTTTTTTATATCTTGCATAGTATAATCAAACATCATGGACGTTGTATTAATTGAGATTCTTTGCCTTGCCTTACTGTTTCTTGGTATTTTAGGAACTTTCCTTCCCGTGCTGCCTGGACTCTTACTAAGTATCTGCGGCCTGCTGATCTATAAATTCGGAACCGATGCTGACCTCCCGATGATCTATGTCTGGGCATTTGTGATCCTGACGGCGGCTTCGGTGGTTTTAAATTACGTCATTCCTGCAAAAACCAATCAGAAATACGGAGGAACCCGCTGGGGAAGCATTGGTTCCATCATCGGAACTATTGTCGGGATGTTTCTGCCGATTCCTCTGGGATTTTTAGTGGGGATGTTTGCCGGTGTTTTTATCGGGGAACTTCTGCATGACAGCAAAGATATGACAAAAGCCTTGCAATCGACCAAAGGAGCCTTCATTGGATTTATTTACGGAACGGGATTCAGCCTGGTCGTGGGAGTGGCCATGTTTTTGGTAGTACTTCTGGATATGCTTAATGTTATCTAAAAAAAAGAAATTATGATTCCGTATAAAACCATTATTCTTAGTGTGAGCTCGATGTTTTTAATGAACTGCAACGCTCAGAAAAAAACCAACAAGATCAAAGTGGATACCGATAAAAACCAGGTTCAGCAAGTAACAAACTCAGACAAAACCATCCTTTATTTCAATGAAGGCGAAAACCGTTTCCTGAAAGAATACCAGATGAATGTGACCTTCAAAGGGATTTCTGAGGACAGCCGCTGCCCGAAAGACGTCAACTGCATCTGGGCAGGGGTTGCCGTAGCACAGGTTGAAGTAATGGGAACCGCTACCCGGCCGATGACGCTGGAAATTGCGACGATCGATAACAAAGCCAGAAACTACACTGCATCGGCTGTCTTTAACGGCTATACGATTTCTCTGGCGGATGTCCAGCCTTACCCAGGCGCTGTTGACGGGGCAAAAGCCCTGAAAGGAAAATACAGAATCGGAATTACCATCACCAAAGCAGGCGATCCTTCTACCACGAAATAGGTTTCTTCCCTTTTGAAACCAGATACTCATTGATTTTAGAGAAAGGTCTGCTGCCGAAAAACCCTCTGTGAACGGAAAAAGGCGAAGGGTGTGCGGATTTTAAGATAAAATGTTTGGCCGGATCAATAAGTTCGGCCTTTTTTTGTGCAAAGGCTCCCCAAAGCACAAAGACCACATTTTCTTTTTTGTCTGAAATTTCTTTAATGATATAATCGGTAAACTTTTCCCAGCCCAGGTCTTTGTGGGAATTTGGCGAGTGCGCACGGACGGTTAAAGTGGCATTTAATAATAAAACGCCCTGTTTGCCCCAGTCATCCAGTTCTTTCGATGTCCTCACTACGCCCACATCATCTTTTAATTCGATAAAAATATTTTTCAGCGACGGCGGTGCCGTTACCTGTTCAGAAACAGAGAAGCATAGACCGTTTGCCTGGTAATCGTTATGGTAAGGATCCTGGCCGAGAATAACGACTTCAATATCATCAAACGGTGTAATTTCCAGCGCCCTGAAAATCTGGCTTTTCGGCGGGAAAACTTTGGTTGCGGCATATTCCTGCTTTACTTTTTCCCAAAGGTTGGTAAAGTAAGGGGTATTTTTTATCGGGGCTAAAACTTCGGTCCAGGTCATGATTTTAATTTGAAAATTTGAGAATGAACTAATTTGGAAATAATTTCTCTTAATGGTTTTTTATTAATTTAAAATATTCATTGAAAAAAACAGCTGTTTCATCTTGAGGAATATCGTAGGGGTCACTAATAATCATATCAATTTTCTTGCCTTTATAAAAAAGAAGCTTATGTCCACAACTTTCCATATCTATATAAGAAACTATGGCTTCTGAAGCTTCTGAAAGTTCCTCTATCCAATTTTTTACAAAAAGCGATTCGACAAGCATGCTGCTCATAGCAGTCGTAACTGCCGTAAAATTAATATGATAAACCTCATCTTCTTTATACTTTACAATTTTTGTATCGAAACCACCTATTCTTATTTTTCCGTTTCCTAAATAGTAATTTTCAAAGTCATCTTTAAAAGTTTCGGCATCAAAACAATAAGGATAATGGCGAGACAAGCTGTTTATAATTACAGGATCTATGTCAAAGATAAGGGAGGCTGTAAAAGAAATTCCATTATCAAGGTGTATGTAAGAATCTTTAAAAATATTTTTATCATTTTTAAAATCGTGTCCGCCGATTTTTACATTTTCATTTTCCCACTGTAAAAATTTGGGTTCGTCGTAATCATATAACTTTTCACTAAGCCAATGTAATGCATCAATCAGCTTTGCTTCTTTTACAAAAATTTCTATCGAGTAATCTAATCCCATTTTAAATTAAAAATAACAATCATCAAAAGAGATAAATAATCTCCGGATGGTTATTCAAGCTAAAAAGTCTTTCTGAAACAATAAAGCCGCCGATTCCTTCAGGTATTCTGCTATTTCCGATGGATATTGAACCGTTTTTTTTCCAAGGTAATGTTTTAAGGAAATCTGTGATACGTTTTTTATTTTTTTTCTCCTTAACCCCCCGTTCCTACTCTTTCCCGAATCAAAATTTTCTCTTTTACGGATCTTGTTAAGTTCCTCAATAATAAAGGAATTTTCAATAGAATTGACCCATTTGATCAGTTCATTTTTTTCGGATGCAATATTCATTGTGTTTCAATTTATTGATCCAAAGGTAACGATTTTACAAATTATCAGAGGGAAGCCTTCAGGCTGAAAACCAGATTCTCAGGAAACCCTTTATCCTCCCGTTTCTCTTCCCGTACGAAATGATGCTTTAAGAGAAGCTGTTTGGAGCTTTCGTTATCCTGATGGGTCATGGCTACGATTTCATTGAGATGCAGTTTGTGGAGAGCAAAATCTAAAACGGCTGCCAAAGCTTCCGACATCATGCCACTTCTATGGTACTCCGGCAATAATTCATAGCCTACCTCAGCCACTTTCCGGTCTTCCGAAAAATTCCACAGGCAGATGGTTCCAATCAGATCCGGCTGATCTTTTAAAGAAATTCCCCAGTAATAGGTCTTATTATTTTTAGTCCGTTCTTTAATGGTCAGGATAAACTGCAACGCGTCATAATTGTTTTTCGGAGAATTTCTCTGCACAAACCGATTGATGATTTCATTGCTTCTGATTTTCAGAATATCTTCAACGTGGCTTTCGTTGATTTCTTTTAAAGATAATCTTTTTGTCTTTAATTTCATAGGGCGATCTACGGTATTTGCTTAAGGTTCAGATATCTTTTCCTTCCGAAGGTTATATAATACAGGTTAAACAAGGGATTTCTTCCCGTCAGATTATAACGCAGGGTTTCATCAGAACCAATCTCAAAATAAATTTCGTTTGAAGTGCACCAATCGATCTTAGCATTTAAAACATATTTTCCGGGAGCCACTTCAAAAGTTTTTGATTCACCGTTTTTGATGCTGCCTATTTTTTTATCACCCAGATGAATTTCTACTGATCTCAGATAATTTGAATATTCACTGGAACGGTTAATAATAATTTTCCCCATTGGTATCAGATTATTTTTGATATGGATTGCTAAAACAAAATTATCGGTAAAAATTCTCATTTCCAAACATCCAAATTAACTCATTTTCAAAATACATTCACATTTTCTCACTAAATTTGTACTGTGTATATAAATAAAGAAGATTTAAACGAATTAGAATTTCCGCAATTGCTCGCGGAGATCTCTCCTTTTGCATATTCCCCGAAGACCAGGGAACAAATTCTTCAGCTCCGCCCGATGGAAATCGACGAGGCAGAAATTTCATTAAAAAAAACATCCGAATATCTTTCTAGTTTTGAAAGCTCCAATGCGGTTCCGTTCGATGAATACGAAGACATTGAAAATGAGCTGAAGCTGATGCTGATCGAGAATTACCGTCTGGAAAACAGCGCTTTCATGAAAATCAAGACGCTGACGGAGCAGATCGGAAAACTGCAGAAGTTCTTCCCAAGCATGCCGGAGACGTTTCCAACCCTGGTAGAAGATGTACTGGTTCTGGAATTTAAAAAGGAAATCATTGATAAAGTAGATAAAGTCTTTAACCGTTTCGGAGAAGTGAAAAGTGAAGCTTCGCCTGTCCTGAAAGAATTACGGGCCGAAATCCAGGTGGCCAAAAAAGCCATCCAGGAAAACTTTAACCGCGCCTTGTTCAATTACGGGCAAAGTGAATTTTTAGATGACATCCGCGAAACGATTATCGATGACCAGAGGGTTTTAGCGGTAAAATCAGGATTCAAGAAAAGGGTTCCGGGAAGGGTTTTGGGATTATCCAAAACCGGATCGATTACCTACATCCAGCCGGACTCTGTAGTGAAGCATTATTTCAAGCTGAAAGAAAGCGAAGAGGAAGAGAAAAAAGAAATAGACAAGATCCTGAGAAAACTGACGGCCGAACTGGCCGAGTTCCAGCCGCAGCTCTGGAGATACCAGAAATATATTTTCGATCTTGATCTGACAAGGGCCAAAGCGAAATTTGCCGACCTGATCAACGGGGTGCTTCCGAAAATCAACCGTCATAAGACTTTGCGGTTAAGAGAAGCTTTCCACCCGCTCCTGTTCCTGAGAAACAAAGCGGAAAACAAAACGATTTTCCCTCAGACGCTGACTTTAACGGATCATAACCGGATTATCTGTATTTCCGGGCCGAACGCAGGGGGAAAATCCATTACACTGAAAACCGTAGGGTTGCTTCAGCTGATGATCCAGAGCGGCATCCTGGTTCCGACCCATCCGAAATCCGAGATGTTTTTCTTTGATAAGATCATGACCGATATCGGGGACAATCAATCCATTGAAAACCATCTTTCCACGTATTCTTCCCGACTAAAGAAAATGGGTGGGATCATCCGTGAAGCCGATGCGAATACGCTTTTGCTGATCGACGAATTCGGGACGGGCTCCGATCCTGAACTGGGAGGTGCCTTAGCCGAAAGCTTCCTGGAGTTTTTCTATGATAAAAAAAGCTTTGCAATCATTACAACACACTACACCAACATCAAGCTGGTGGTGGAACAGCTTCCGAATGCCGAGAATGCAGCGATGCTCTTCAATGAGGAAACGCTGGAACCGATGTACAAACTGGAAGTCGGACAGGCAGGAAGCTCTTTTACTTTTGAGGTTGCGGAGAAGAATAAAATCCCGAGATTCATCATCCACTCCGCAAAGAAAAAAGTGGAACATGATATTGTGAACCTTGATAAAACGATTGTCAAGCTTCAGCAGGAGAAATACGAAGTCGAAAAACTGAAAACCGATCTTGCCGAAAGAAAGGAATCTGTGGAAGACAAACGGGACAATCTTCAGAAACTCAACGAGCAGCTTCAGCAGAAGCTCTACAATTTCCAGAAGCTTTATGAAGAGGAACACCGGAAATTGCAGTTCGGAAATAAGATCGAAGCTTTTATCGACAGCTATGTGAAAGGAAAATCCAGGAAAGATGTTGTTAAAGATTTTGTGAAGATCCTCGAACAGGAAAAATTCAGGAAGATCGGTGCCGATAAGGATGAAAGCAAACGCCTGCAGGTGGTAAAACGTAAAATTACGCAGCAACTGAAAAAAGAGGAAGTCATTGATAAAATTGCGGAAACCAATGAAAAGCTAGAAGAAAAGCGTAAAACCGACCGCGCCCTCTGGCTGAAAGAAGGTCAACGTGTACGGATTACCGGAAGCACCAGCGTCGGAACCATTGAAAAAATTTCAAGGAATAAGGTGATTGTCAATTACGGAACCTTTAAGACGACCATCAACGCGGACGAGCTGGAAAGGATTTAATTTTTAACCATGACGGTAAAAACGCAGATTACATTCAGGGATTTCTTACTGTTTCACATTAAGAGTTCCCTATTAAGGCTGATCGTCTTTTTATTAATTCTTCTGGTATTTTTTATCATCAAAGAATCGGTAGATGGTAGTCCGGAAACGGATCTGTTACGGTCAACTTCGATGTGGTTTGCCATTTTGCTTCTGTTTATGGTCATCCGGTCTTATTTCAGTATAAAGTTTGCTTTTAGCTCAAACAAAAATATCCAGGAAAGCATTACCTACACTTTTACGGATGAAAAAATCAGGATTGAAGGAGAGACTTTCGATGAAGATTTTACCTGGAATTCCGTTTATAAAATAAAGGAAAATAAGGACTGGTTCCTGATTTACCAAAGTGCGCAGGTGATGAATATGGTTCCGAAAAAGTTTCTTACCAAAGGGCAAGTTTCAGAGTTGAGGAATATGATTAAAGCCAATCACATCAAAGCGAAACTCAGAAAAGATTAATCCTCTAAAAACAAAAGAGCGGATCAGTGATGATCCGCTTCTTTATTTTTTAAATTCAAAATTTTATTCTTTAATAAACTTCAGCTTTGTGATATTTTTTATCCTTAATACGAATAAAATAGACCCCTTTTACCAGATTACGCACCTGTATTTTCTGACCGGAAATCTTCCCTATTATTTATCAATGGTATCACAGAGATAGCAGGAGCCGGGATCTCCCGCCGAGATGTTTTTGTTTTGAAAAAATGAAATTCCTGAAAGGAAAATAAAGAAAAAAAGGAGTTGTTTTGTCATATTCAATTGGTTTAAATTGTTTCCTGAAGTTATTAAGTGCCCTAAAGATAGTTAATAAATCAGCATCTTCAATTTTTATTATATTTGAAACATGATCAGAAACCTTAAAATTCTCCGGATCTTTTACCTGAAACTGCTGATCCCCACCGTATTATTTTCAATAGTATTTGCTTTTCAGGCGGGCTTCAGCCTGCATCATTTCGGATTTTGCTTTTTTGTGATTTTCCCGGCGTTTCATTTTTTAATTTATGAACTGAGACTGAAAAATGAATATGTCTTTTTTGCCAATTTCGGGTTTTCCAGACAATTCCTCTGGATCACTACCTTTTCAGCCGGCTTCCTTATTAATCTGATTTGCAAATTTTCATGAGTAAACTTCACATCGACAGCATTACAAAATCATTCGGACCGAAAAAAATTTTACAGGACATTTATCTGACTTGTGAAACAGGGCAAATTGTGGCTTTACTAGGAGGGACAGGCTCCGGAAAGTCAATGTTTCTGAAGATTATTTTCGGAACCATGAAAGGCGATTCCCAGTTTATTAAATTTAATGATGAAGTTCTCACAAAGCAATCCGACAGAAGACAAAAAATAGCTTATCTGCCGCAACAGCCGATGTTTCCGAAAAATATTAAAATTAAAAACCTGGTCCCTCTGTTCTGCAATCCTGAAAATACCCGCAAACTTCTTAATGATGGCCTGTTGCAACCCTTCCTTGACAGAAGCGTAAGAAATCTTTCCGGTGGTGAAAGAAAGCTGGTGGAAGTACTGACGATCATCCATTCCGAAGCTGAATTTATCCTGCTGGAACAGCCTTACAGTGGCTTATCTCCCATTGTTACCGAAAAAGTAATGAAAATGATAAAAGAAAAATCCAAAGAGAAAGGGTTTATCATTGCGGATTTTAATGTGCAACAGACAATAGAAATTTCGGATAAAATGTATCTTCTTCATAATGGCTTTTTAAGGCAAATCAAAGATTTAAATGAATTACAACAGCATTATTATCTGCCGAAAAGCATTTAATTTATATATTTGGACTGTTAAAAAAATTTCATCATGATTTCCGTACAAAAGGCACTCTACATATCCGTATTCAGTATTTTATCTGTGGTTTTCGCCAAAGGCCAGAATAAAGTTCCTTTCGGGGTGGTGAAAGCTGAGGAAGGATACGCCATGGTACGGGTACACAAGGATGATTACCGGAAAATCGTCGATAAGATCCGCATGAAAACGGGCGATGTTTTTATTTATGAAAAGCCGGCACCGGGAGAAACCGAGTGGATCTGGATCAAATATCCTGAAAGAGAAGACACTGAAAAGCCTTTCGTCCGGTACGACAGCATTACCAAAGAAGGCATGGTGAATAAAAACCGGGTGGTTTTCGTAGACAAGCTGCCACAGTTTACCCCTTCCAAATCCAAGAATGGCAAATCCCTGATCTTTACCGATGATTCCAATCCTAAAATCCCCGGAAATCAGAGGACAAAAGTGATCATTGACGTCTATCCTTCGTATGCAAAGATCAAAAAGCAGGAAAAGGATGCAGAAGGAAATATCCTGAAAGTGGATAAAGTAAAAGCCTGGGGCGTCGGAAAAGAACTTCCTGAAGACCTGACCGAAATCAAATCCGTACGGGTTCAGCAGCCGGGAAGAGGATCCGTTTTCGTAAGGGATGCCATCAAAAACATGTTTCAGCCTACTATGGATTTTAACAATGTGGGCGTAACGGCCATCGACAACGACCATATTTTCCTGTACATGATCAACGGTTCCGGCCAGAACCGCTATACCACCATTTGGACCATCAAGCAGGGAAAGGCCGAAAGCCAGATCATTTTCAAAAATCCTGAATAATTTATCAATAATCATTACTTTTGTCGGCAGAAAACTTTTGTATCTGCTGAACGGCTAAATACTCAAGTTTTCAGGAAAGCGGTTCTGCTTAACTGCAGATTAAAAGGGAATCGTGTGCAAATCACGAACTGTCGCGCAACTGTAAGTAGCTGAAGTCTTTATTAAGAATCCACTGTCCGGAACAACGGATGGGAAGGAAATAAAGATGTTACAAGTCAGGAGACCTGCCATTTCTTTACAATAAAAACTTTCGCGATTTGAAGTTTATTGACCAGACGGACACCGGAGATTCCCATCTCTGCTCTGCTGTTGTGTTGATCTATTTCATTCCGCTTTAATTAATAATGAAATATGACGACAGAAGAAAGAATTGAAAAGTCCGAAACCCGAATTTTCAAAGCGGTTTTTCCCAATACAACCAATCATTACGATACGCTTTTCGGAGGTACGGCGATGCAGCTGATGGACGAGGTGGCCTTTATTGCAGCCACCCGCTTTGCCAGAAAACGCGTGGTTACCGTAAGCAGCGACAAGATCGATTTTAAAAGGTCGATTCCCGCCGGAACTATCGTCGAGCTGATCGGAAAGGTCGTGCACGTCGGGAAAACCAGCCTGAAGGTAAATGTGGAAATCTATACGGAGCAGATGTATTCTTATGAAAGAGAAAAAGCAATCGTGGGCGATTTTACTTTTGTGGCCATTGATGAATTCAAAAAACCGATCCAAATCCTCTAAAAGTTCCGGCTGCTTATAGCGGCCGAACCTATACTTCTCAATATTTTTTAATCTTTCCGGCGGCCTGTGCCCGCCGGAATTTTTTATTAAATATGCGTTGGACGATATTCATTGTAATGTTGACTTTAAAACTTCCGGCCTCCAGTTTCCCTCATTCCATCTATTTCACCACCTTTTCCGTTTCCAGGTTTTTGATCAGCAGCAGCTGGAAGGCTTCTCCCAGCTCATCGGAAGCCCGGCTGATGGCATTTTCCAGCATATTCCGGATCTGTCGCTCGGTAACGCCGGCCTCGGTCCAGCTTTTCCCTGACGTATGCGAATTCAGGATAAAAGGCATAATGCGGTCAATGGCACAGGCAAAAATGGCATCCGGCGTCTGCTCCTCTTCAAATTCCAGCCACAGATTAAAAAATTCAGACCGCAGCGGCTCGTCCAGAATCCCGAAAATCTTTTGGGCGGAAATTTTTTCCCGCTCAAATTTGCCGACCATGGCTGCTTCATCGAATATAAAAGTATCTCCGGCTTCTATTTCTACCAGGTCATGAATCGAAAGCATCCGGATCACCCTCAGCAAATCGATATCTGCCCGGTTTTTAGCATACGGAAAAAGAATCTGGGCCAGAATAATAATCTGCCAGGAGTGTTCCGCCGTATTTTCCCTTCTTGAATCGTCGGCATTATAATTTCTTCGCTGTACATTTTTCAGGGCGTCAACCGCCAGGATAAAATCGATTTCTTTCTGGATCTTCATTGCTGGTTTTATTTACGTGATGGTAATTCTTACAAAAATACGTTTTTTGAAGATACTCTTTATTCAATGCCAGTTGCCCTTCAGTTCTGAGTTGGAAATCGCAAAGTCGGAAGAACATTTAAAATAATACCAAAGACTTTCTATGTAAACCATTCAAGACCTTAAAATTTCATGTTTTATTATCGGAGATTAGTCTTAATTTTAAGGTAAATATTCAGTATGGCTTCGAAATTCAATTATCCGGCAGAGATTAAAGGAAAAAGAAAATTATATTCACTGTTTAATGGGGTAAAAGATCCCTTGGGCGTCATCAGCGGAAATCATGCGATCGCAGGCGATACTTACTACCTGAAAGCTACTTTAACGGATAAGAAATTCATCTTTACGCAGGATAAGGAGTTTATCGAATATATTTTAAAGCAGAATCATAAAAACTATTTCAAATCGGAGATACAATCCGTCACACTGGGGAAATATCTTGGCAATGGCCTGCTGACCAACAACGGAAAAGACTGGCTCCAACAGCGAAGGCTGATCCAGCCCGGCTTCAGCAAAGTGAAAATTGCGAATCTGGTTTCTATTATGGATGAGGAAATTGATAAAGCATTCGGGCCGTTTGATCAGGAACCGGAAATAGACCTGTACGTCTTTTTTCATACACTGGCTTTCAACATCGTCGCCAAAACCCTGTTCAGCTCGGATATCGATGAAACTGAAATAAAGGAATTAGGGAAAATCATTACTGAAGTTCAGGAAGTTTTTGCAAAAGAAGTAAGGATTCCGTTTTACACACAGATCCTGAAAGCCTCCGGGGTTATTGGGAAAACCATGAGAAAAAGCGAAAGGTCAAAAGCCATTATCCAGAGCGTACTGGATAAACGCCGGAATTCGGGAGAGGAAAAGAATGATCTGCTGGATATGCTGATTCAATCCAGGTATGAAGATACCCAGCTTCCGATGTCCGACAAGCAGCTCGTGGATGAAATGCTGATCCTTTTCATTGCCGGGCATGAAACCACCGCCAATGCTTTAAGCTTTATCTTTTTTGAAATCAGCCGCAATCCTGAAGCAGAGGAAAAATTAAGGTTGGAAATCTCGGAAGAAAGTGAAAATGCCTTCACTGCCGAAAGCCTGATGAAGAAATCCTTTACCACCAATATTATTAAGGAAGCCATGCGGCTGCATTCCCCGGCATGGGCCATGGACCGCCAGGCTCTGGAAGACGACCGTTTCAAAGATTATTCCTGGGAAAAGGGGACTTTAATCATCCTTTATATTTCCGGCCTTCACCGGAACCCGAAGTACTGGGACCGTCCCGATGATTTTATTCCGGAACGTTTCGACGATGAAAATGCCCGCAATTTCGCTTATTACCCTTTCGGGGCCGGACCGCGTCTCTGCATCGGCGAACATTTTGCCATGATGGAAATGACACTGATCGTCCGCAAATTCTACAACAGATACCATTTTCATTCCTATCAGCAGGAGCTGGAAAAAAAGGCATTGGTTACTTTAAGAACGACCAGCCTGCCGGGTAAGATCATTAAAGTTTAATCTATTTCAGAAAATTGGGGGACCTTAATTTCAGAATTAAAAATAATTAACCTGATTTACAACCACTTACATAATTGATAAATATTTTTCCACTACTTTGTATTGCATAATACCATTTTAATTATATATCTTTGTAATGTAAAATCGGAGAAGGTTCTGCTGGCCGGGTTCCTGATTCGAAGATTATATAACTAATTAACAAAACTTATTAAAGATGAATACCGAAAATACCAAAGCGCAAATGCGGAAAGGGATTCTGGAATTCTGTATTTTAAGCCTGATCAATCACCGCGAGATGTATGTTTCCGACCTGATCGATGAGCTGAAAAAAGGAAAGCTGGACGTTGTGGAAGGAACCCTCTACCCTCTTTTAACCCGATTGAAGAACGGCGAGTTTCTTTCCTACCGATGGGAGGAATCTACAGGAGGACCACCCAGAAAATATTACCAGATTACGGAAAAAGGAAAACTGTTCTTAGGAGAACTTCAGAATACCTGGAACGATTTGACAGATTCAGTTAACCAAATCACTCAAAAACATTAAAAACAAAGCTATGAACAAAACACTCTCAATAGGACTTGCCGGTTTTTCTTTTACTATAGAAGAACATGCTTATATAAAACTGAGCGATTACCTGAATGCACTGAGAAGCTCACTGGATGCTTCAGAAGCGGACGAGGTAATGCACGATATAGAAATCAGAATGGTGGAAATCTTCAGGGATTCCATGGCAAAACGTGAAGTAATCAACGATTCGGATGTAGAAAGGGTAATTGCCCAGATCGGAAGTCCTGAAAAGATCGAAGAGCAGGAAGAAGCGTATTATTCTGAGAAAAATACAAAGAGAACAAGCAGTGCAGGAACGGAATATTCCGATAAAAAGCAACTTTTCCGTGATCCTGAAAGACAGAAGATTGCCGGGGTTTGTGCCGGTCTGGCCGCTTACTTCGGAATGGATATTACCACGATGAGACTGATTTGGGTCGGAGCATTTTTATTCCTCTGGGTAGCACCGGGATCTTCTTTTCTGGTAATCCTTCTTTATTTCATCCTTTGGGCGGTGCTCCCGAAAGCTGAAACAGCATCCGATTTTCTTAAAATGAAAGGAAAACCGCTGAACTTCGATAACCTAAAGGAAGAATCCAGCAAGCTGGTACAGTTTGCGAATGAAACGACCACAAGAGCAGGCGAAATCTATATCGAAAACAAACCTTACATCAACAACGCAGGCAACGGCGTATGGAATGTTCTAAAATACATTATCGGTGCATTCTTCGCTTTGATGGCTGTAGGATCTATTATCGGAGTGTTTGTCGTGTTCGGGCTTTTCGGGATCGACTCTGACTTCCCGGGTGCCAGCGAAATTAAGTTCTATTTTGATGACAACGGATTGTACAGTGTTTTGACGGCAATGATTATCATCGGATCGCTGATTCCTGCACTAATCTTTAGCTTATTGAGCATCAAGATTTTCTCTCCTAAAACCAAACTGAGAAATGTAGGGTGGGTATTAGGTGCCTTGTTTCTTACCCTGATCGGATTGGGAACTTATTTCGGAGTAAGTATGGCAAAGAGAGAAATGATCTTTAAAGGGCACAAAGAAGATACGGAAGAAATTTCCATCAATACTACATCGGATACGATCTATGCAGACTTTAAGCAGGTAACTATTCCTCAGAACTTTACCGCCTATGATGATGATCTTTACTCTGACAGGCTTTCCGTTTACCATAAAGACTGGATCCACGTAGATGTAACGAGAAAGGCTGATGTAAAAACACCGTATCTGATCATCAAAAAAGAAGCTAAAGGATACAATCTTCCACTGAATGTAAGCGTTCCGGTAGATGTCATCAACAATAAAATCATCTTTCCGAATTATATCAAATATCCTTACGACCACCGATTCAGAGATTACAGCATAGATTATGAACTGGTACTTCCTATGAAAACCGTAGTGATTCCGGTAAAACAGGACGGCATCAGCTTCGATGGGGATCTTAATGCAGACGGCGTCAATGATAACGATCAGGAGAAAGATGAAAACGGAAACATCAAAATCGGGGAAAATAAAATCACGGTAAACGGTTCTACGATAGAATACAATTCCGATGACGAAGACAGCATCATCGTAAACGGAAAAAAAGTAGCCAGCGATGAGGCAGACCACGTGATCGACTCGATGAAGCACAGCATCAAAAAGATGAAAGGAGCCAATATCGACTTCAAGGTGAATAAAGATAAAAATGAAATTTCCATACAAACCAAATAACTAAACTTCAGAGAGTGGCAGAAGGTGTGGACGGATAACCCAAACGTTTGAAATTCACACCCTTCTTCTCTCAGAAAAATAAAAAAAATGTAAAAATTTAATTCTTCATTTCAGGAAAAATATTTACATTTGTCTAGTAAAAATAATAACCAAAAACACTCATAAAAAATATTAAACGATTATGGTACAACTGGCATTAGAAATTGTAATGAAAATTGTTGATTTAATCAGCAGTCTGTTTTAAGAGCGATAATATTTCAATATATTTGTAAAGTATAACCACTTTGGTTATACTTTTTTGTTTTTAATCGAAATGTTATGAAAAAGCTGATTGGCAAACTGCTGTTAAAATTAATGGGCTGGAAAGTCGTCCTGCAAGGCGATGCAGCCAGCCTGGACCGATGTATCCTGGTTGTGGCACCGCATACCCACAATATGGAATACATCCTTGGGAATCTTGCCTATTGGTCGCTGGGAAAACCGTTGAAAATCATCATTAAAGATGCCCATACCAAAGCATGGTACGGTGGAATCGTAAAAGGGCTTGGCGGAATCGGGATCGACCGCAGCCGGAAAAACGACCTGATCAATTTTGTGGCAGAGCAGTTTGCAAAAGACGATTTCAGCCTGGTAATCACCCCGGAAGGTACCCGTAGCTGGGTTCCGAAATGGCGAAAAGGATTCTACCACATGGCATTGGCAGCAAAAGTCCCGATTGTTCTGGCAGCAGGGGATTTTAAAAGAAATACCATTTTCTTAGGTTATACCATTCCTTACGAACGACTTGTTTCGGTACCATTTACCGAAATCATGAGAGAAATCCAGGACTATTATGTTAAAAACGACATCGGCCCGAAAATCCCCGAAAACTGGAACCCGAACATCATGGGCACCGATTCCGAAACAACAGCCGGCAACTAGCTACTGGCTACTGGCTACTGGCTACTGGCAAAATTATTCATTACCTATTACTAATTACTCATAAAAGATGTATATTAAAGATCAACCGAAGGAAGAAGTACTGGCATTTATCAACAGCTGGGGCGGTGAAACCTTCGCCAAAACACTGGAAATCCGTTTTACGGATATTGATGTTGAGAATGAAACCTTAACCGCTACCATGCCGGTTCTTCCCAGGATTCATCAGCCTTTCGGGATTATGCACGGCGGGGCAAGCTGTGTACTGGCCGAAACCATGGGTTCGAGCCTCTCCAATATCTTTATCGACGGCGAAAAATATTTCGGCGTAGGCACCAACATCAATACCAACCATCTGAAAAGCAAAAAAGACGGAACGGTAACGGCTGTAGCGCGGTTTATCCGAAAAGGTAAAACCATGCACGTCTCCGAAATCGAGATCCGCGACGAAAAACAAGTATTGATCAGCCATACGACGATGACCAATACCATCATCAGGAAATAGAATCCGATAGATTAAAATATAAAGCTCAAAAAAATTGAGCTTTTTTTATGTGCTGACTGCAACCTTTGCATTTTTCTGCATCTTATAAGAAATAATGTTCTGAACCGGCTGGATGATTTTAAAAGCAACCAGACTCATTTTGGATTTGCTCTTGGAGTCCAATACCGGATGTTCAGGCGTTTCTGCTTTCTGCCGAATATCAGCAGTATCATATAAAAAATATTTCGCTAAAAAACCCTGACTTTAATTTTGAGATTTTTAAGACGAATAATACCTTTGCACAAAGAAAAATCAGCTTCGGAATTTCCTATATCCTTTCCAACTCTGATCTCTGCAAATCCTTTAGACAATGATTTATTTCAAATTTCCATTCGACGAGAAACTGTATTCCACTAATGAAAGCTCCGGACAAAAAAATATCGGATTTTACGCTTTTGACGGTCTAAACCAAATAGAATTTACCGGAAATATTGTTGAAGTAAAAGCCGGAGATTCTGAAAAAATAAGGGTTTCAAGCAAAAACCTCTTTAAAGACCAAAGCGGCTTTGCTGTCGAAACCAAAGCGGAATATCTCCGTCAACTGGAAAAAACCATTGAGATTATCAAAGAAAACGAACTTCCGAAACTTGTCTATTCAAGAAGGAAAATATTCACCGGCTTTAATGAAATCGATCTGGAAAACAGCTTTAAAAACCTATGCCGGACCTATCCGAATGCTTTCCGGTATATTTTTATAAATGGCAGAAATTCATGGATGGGGGCTTTTTCCGAAGTACTTGGAAAGTTCCACAAGAAAACACACGAATTTGAAACCATGAGCCTTGCCGGAACGCTCCCTGTTTCGGAAAGCTGGTCGAAAAAGGAAATTGAAGAGCAGAAGCCGGTCACCCTTTATATCAGGAATATTTTAAAAAAATATTCCGAAAACACCGATGAATCCGAAACTTATGATCATGTCTCAGGGAATATCAAGCATCTCCGTACTGATTTTAAGGCCAAGATACGGCCGGAAGACCTTGATGCTATTATTCAGGAGCTGCACCCTACGCCGGCGGTCTGCGGCATTCCGAAAGAATTCTGTAAAGAAAGTATTCAGAAGCTTGAAAAATTTCCCCGGGAACTCTATGCCGGTTATATTAAAATAGAAACCGGAGACATGGTCCAGTACTTTGTTAACCTCCGGTGTGCCAGGCTTTATCGAAATTCCGTTCATGTATTTGTCGGCGGCGGGATCACGGCTCAGAGCAGCCCGGAAAAAGAATGGACCGAAACCGAGCTGAAATCCGGAGCCATCCTGAAAAACCTAGTGGCTTCCTAATTGGATTTCCGAAACCTTATGGTGAGTGGATAAATGTCCACTTCTTTTTACTAAAACTGGTGTAGCAATAGGCGCTGAGGCACTTGAAGCCCCATTACCATCCGTCAAATTCGTAAAATATGTAGGCGATTTTGCCACAAAAATCATAAAAACCATTGATGCTGAAAAGCACAGAGGTTTAAAAAGATCTTTGATTTTTATTCTCGGCGCCGGCTGAAAACAGTGGAATCTATGGGAGATCTTTTGCCATCCATAGAAATCAAAACGCAATCTTTATATGCTTCCTCTAATACTGCTCAGATTACTCCAAAGATAAAACATCGTGTTAGTTTTTTAAATTAATGTTTCCCAGCATGTCTCTCATCCCGCAGAAATCTAAACTCTAATTTTTCCACGCGATTCTCTAATACTAGATTTAGATCCCCTGCGGGGATGACAAACTTTGTGTTGAATTTTTATAAACAACAGTTAATACATTGTTGGCTGAGCGGAGCCAAAACCTACCATCATCCATACAATACGTGTCATCAGTGCAATAAAAAACCCCTTCCAAAACTGAAAGAGGCCTATAACGATCAATAATTTTAAAATTTATTTTTTTATGCCGATTTTGCTCCATGTATTCATTACAAAAAGCAACATCAGGCCGATCACTGCCGCAGCAATGGAAAATACAAACTTGGAGTTATCTTCAGACAGCATATCAGACTGCCAGTCAAGGGCATACACATTAATCGCGATAAATACGATAAACACTACCAAAAATACTTTATAAAACTTCTGCATGATTCTTAAAAATTAATATAATTCTGCACCAATTGTGCAAAGTTTGCTGTAAATAATTTAATGGAAATCGCCAGCAGGATAATCCCGAAAACCTTCTGCAGAATGGCCAATGTGGCATCTCCCATTTTCCGCTCCAGCCAGGTAGCCGATTTCAACACCAAATATACGAAAATTGTATTGAGAATAATCCCAAAAATAATATTAATATCGTGAAATTCAGCTTTCAGGGACAGCGTGGTGGTTAAAGTTCCGGCACCTGCCACCAGAGGAAAGGCAATAGGAACAATGGAAGCGGCCTTCACTTCTGAGGTTTTGTTGATCTCAATACCCAGAATCATTTCCAAGGCAATGATAAAAATCACAAAAGCACCGGCAATGGCAAATGAATTTACATCTACTCCGATAAACTTCAGGATTTTATTTCCTACAAAAAGAAAAACCAGCATAATGGCCCCTGCAGTTAATGTCGCTTTTTCTGCTTCGATCTGCCCGTATTTCTGCTGCAGGCTTACGACAATCGGTATAGAACCGATAATATCAATCACGGCAAAGAGTACCATGAAACAGGTTACAATTTCTTTAATAGAAAAATGATTAAAAATTTCCATCTATTTGTTATTAAGAATTTCGCAAAAATATGAAAATAAATCGATTATTTACTAATTCTTGAATACAAATTAACAATTGCCGTTAAAAGTTCATCTATTGCTTCCGGTGATTTTACCGGAGCATACTTTTCGATCTGCACCCGCTGGATCAGGCTTCTGTATTCTTCAGCAACGGCAGGCCCGTAATTATTTTCAAGTATATGGCTAAAATCTCCGGCAGCCCCTTGTTTACACTGCTTTTTCACTTCTCTGTCCAGCTCATCGAAGATCTGAAAAAACTTCTCATAGTCTGACTGATCTTTAAGATTTTCCAGGTAACTGAAATAATCATTGATATCCGTTTTCTGGCTTTCCCTGATTTCCCTTTCAGTTTCCTCAATGGATCCCGTCGGTTTTGGAGTTGCCGTTTCTTTAACAGATCGGTTTTTTCTTTGCCATGTTTTAAATCCGATATAAGCAACGAAAAGGACTAACAGAATGGCAATATTGGTAAAGAGGATGTTCCAGTGAAACTTGCTTTTCTCCTTTACTTTAAGTGAAGTTGTTTTCAGGACAGGTGTATTAACCGTCTCAAGAAATGTATTGGTGTATTCGTTTACTCTTTCAACAGTGGTACGCGATTCAAGAATCTGGTCGTGAGAAAAAGCATTTACTGCCAGAGACTGCTCGCCCAGGTCTACATATTCTTTATTAGACGGATCAAAAAATGCAAAATGCTCGGTTCTGATGGTAATCTCCCCTGCTTTTTTGGGAATCACCAGATAATTTGCCAGTACTTCGCCTTTCATTCCTTCGGTTCCTACCAGCACTCGTGAGGTAATTTTGGGAGCAAAGACTTCATAATCCGGCGATGCTGCAATTTTCGGAAGTTCCATGCTTTTCAGGTTTCCTTCTCCGGTTACCTTTACCAATACATTCATCGGTTTTTTAACCTCAACCTTTTCTTTTGAAATATTGGCAACGCTTACATTGAAGTTTCCAACTGCATTTTTAAAACAATCGGGAGAGCCTTCGGGAAGTTTCTTTACGTTGATCTTTACTTTATTGGAAATAAGTTTTTCCTTATGCGTATACGAATTCAGAGAAGCGGAAACACCCGGAATATCCACATAGCCCGCTTCGTTTGGGAATACCATAAAAACAGCCAGGATCTGTGAGGCCATGCTTCCGTTATCCGAAGGATCGATCTCTGATTTGGCAAAACTGATCGGGAAAACATCCATATTTTCCTGATCAGGAAGACGGATGTTCCTCACCTTTCTGAAATTGTCCATGTTTCTGGAATATACTTTCAGTACGGCAACCGTTGGCTGGTCCTGATAGACGTCACGGTCTTCGATTTCCATATTCAGGTAAACGTCTTTAGAAGTATTGGCTGCTGTTGCAGCCTTCTTTTCAAGGTCCTTTACCAGGATTTCAAAAGGTTCGGTCTTATAGATTTTATTGTTGATGGTGATCAGGAACGACCCTATTTTCAACTTGCCTTTCTGCTTCGGTTCAAGGGCGAGCCTGGTAACAGACTGCGATACCACCGTATTGGTTTCCGGATCCATAAAAGCATTGTTGACGGAACCTGTACCAATCAGGTTGAATTTTGAAAAATCCGGCAGGCGAAGTTTCGTTTGCGGATTGTATTCGCTGCCTGATATTTCCAGAACAATACTCAGGTTTACTACATCTTTCCCATTATAGATCGTTTTATCCGGCGTTACGGTAAGATTTACCTGTCCGTAAGCAATTACGGACGTGAAAAAGAGCAATATGTAAATAATTCTGTTCTGCATCACCAATCTTTCTCGTTGCTCTCGGGCATCGAATAAGAATTTTTGTTTAAAATCCTTTTGGCGGTTTCTCTTTCTTTATCGCTTACTTTATTGAGTATCTGATTTTCGAGGCCCTTCGGGATCTTTCCTTCATTATTCTGATTCCTGTTAGGGTCGTTTCCCTGACCTTTTCCCTGATTTTGCTGCCCCTGCCCCTGGTCCTGTTTCTGGTCTTTCGGGCCTCCTTTCTGATCATCATTTTGTTGCTGGTCCTTCCCACCGCCGCCTCCTTTACCGGAGTTGTTCTTCTGCTGCTTTTGCTGGTTTTCTTTTTCCTTCAGCTTGGCAATTTCATAGTTCTTCCTGGTTGCTTCACTGTAAGGATTTTGTTTCAGTGATTGCCTGTATACTTCTGCCGCCTTTTCCGGCTTCTTCATCTGCATATAGCTGTTCCCCAGATTATGAAGGGCAGCCGCTTTGTCCGGAAGGGTCTGTGCGAGCTTCTGTGCAGTCTCAAATTCCACTTTTGCCTCTTCGTACTTTTTGCTTTTATACAATGCGTTTCCTAAATTATAATGCCCTGTAAAATCTTTGCTGCTCTTCCGGATGGCCTCCAGATATTTTACTGAAGCACCGTCATAATCTTTGCCGTTAAATTTTTCATTTCCTTCATATACGAGCGTACGGTAGTTTTTCTGCCCAAATACAAAGCCTGAGCATAGGAAAGCAGTAATAAACGACAAAAAAATGATTTTAGTATTCATTAAGTGCAAAATTATTCCTTTATATGTTAATAAACAGCGTGCTATTTGTTAAAAGTAGGTTAAAGTAATTGACTGAAACTGAGATCATGACCCCTGCTTTTAAAGATTAAAATCTCTTTTAGGATTAAAAATATAAATCAGAAAGAAGAAAAACAGGGAAACCGCCAGGAAATACTGGTAATAGTGGTTGGCATTCTGGGATTTTACCATTGTTTCCGAGGAGCCGGACTTCTTTCTTAAGGCATCCAGAATCCGCTCCGGTGCTTCACTGACGTTGTTCCCGTCGATATAGGTTCCGCCGGTAGCATCTGCCATTTTTCTGAGAGCTTCCGTCTGTCTTTTGGAAATAACCGTCTGCCCGTTCATATCACTTTTGTATCCCATCAGCTGACCGAAAACATATTCCGGTACCGGTGCTCCTTCTTCCGTTCCGATCCCCACGGAAGTGATCATAATTCCTTCTTTCTTGGCTAAGCGGATTGCTGCGTCATCATTTCCTTCGTTATCTTCACCATCGCTCAGCAGAACAACCTTCCTCCCGTCTTTGCTTACATTTTTAAATTTGTCGACGGCTATTTTCATTGCATTTAAAAAATCAGTTCCCTGGATCTGCATGGAATTGGTTTCGATACCGCCAATATAGGTTTCCGCTGAGCCGTAATCGGTCGTTAACGGCATAATCGACGTTGCCTGTCCAGCAAAAATTACAATCCCGACTTTATCGTTATTCATTTTCTGCATGGTCTGTAGCATCAGGTTTTTTGCTTCAGTCAGACGGCTTGGGTTAATATCTTCCGCATTCATGGAATTGGAAACATCCATCATGAAAATAACATTATTCAGTTTCTGGCTGGTTTTTATTTCTTCCGAACCGCTCAGCAGGTCGATGATTGAAAAAATCAGAAATAAAACGGCCAGCAGATAAAAGGCCGGAAAGAATTTCGTAAAACCCGATTTTTTTTCAAACAAATGCTCATGAAACTGGCTGTCTGCAAAAAGAATCCTCTTTTTCTTTTTCCATTTCAGATAACGGATCAGAA
The DNA here is from genome assembly GCF_008329705.1 of Chryseobacterium sp. SN22. Classification (GTDB taxonomy): domain Bacteria; phylum Bacteroidota; class Bacteroidia; order Flavobacteriales; family Weeksellaceae; genus Chryseobacterium. Next base: position 81,028 of record NZ_VTSX01000013.1, read on the forward strand.
AGGCAGCCAGCAGCGGCAAAAGCAGCAGCAACAACAAATACCAATAATTACCTAAATACCAATCCATTAGCTTAAAATTTTATAAAATACCCATCGCAGCAGAGCATCCAGGAGAAGCAAGCCCAAAGCTACCCAAAGGAAGATCTTGAAATATTCCTGGTAATTAAAGAGTTTGGCTACTTTTACATCGGATTTCTCCAGTTGGTTGATCTCGTCATACACTTCCTCAAGACTGCTGTTTGACGTGGCCCTAAAGTATTTTCCACCTGTCATCTGGGCCACTTCCTTTAAAACCGGTTCATCGATTTTCACTTCCGCTTCCGTAAAGACCAGGTCTCCGAAAATATCCTGCTGTGTCGGCATCAGGGCGTATCCGTTGGTTCCGATCCCGATTGAATAGACTTTTATTCCGTTGTTCTTGGCGAGTTCCGCTGCAATAGCAGGCGGCATCGCATTTTCTATCGTATTGACCCCATCCGTCATCAGGATGATAATCTTGCTCTTTGCCTTGCTGTTTTTCAAATGGTTAACGGCTACGGAAAGCCCTTCGCCGATCGCCGTTCCCGGCTGCAATTCCAGTGGATTCAAACTGTTCAATTCATCTACCACTACCTGATGGTCGGAAGTTACCGGAACTTTTGTAAAGGCTTCTCCGGAATACGCTACCACCCCGATCCGGTCATTCGGTCTTTTATTGACAAATTTAACCGCGATATCTTTCAGAGCGGTCAGACGGTCCGGGGTAAGGTCTTTAGCCAGCATACTCAACGACACGTCTACGGAAAGCATAATATCAATTCCTTTAGTATCGTCCCGGTCCTGAGAAATCGTAAAAGTCCTCGGTCTTGCCATGGCAATGATCAGAGCCGACAGAATCAGGTATTTCGAAATTTTCAGGAAAAACATCACAATGTGGATTCCGCCACTGTCGCCCATATTTTTAACCGTCGGCACCTTAATGCCTTTCCTTTTCTGTTTGCTGATATCCCGGAAGAGAAGTGGGATAAAAAGGACAAACAAAAGTAAAAACCATGGATTGTAAAATTCAAAATTAAACATCTTTTCTCAGGTTTTCGAATTCCAAATCCTTTGATGACCGCTTTACAAAGGCCGTAATATCTGCCAGGTCCTTTTCCATCATCTGCTGGTCCGGAAACGTCTTTGCAAATTTTACAAGATCGCCCCTTACAAACACCGCTTCTACCACGCGCTCATTTTCCTGGGAAATTGTATTGTTTTTCTTCATCAGATCCACAAGATCATCCGTCAGAAGCACATCAGCCGGTAGCCGGTATTGGGTAGTGATAAATTTCCTCGAAATATCAATCAGTTCCACATAGAACGAACGATAATTTCCTGTTTCCACATATTTCTTCTTTTTCAGGGAATCCAGTTCTTTCAGCGTCTGGTTGGTCATAACCACCGGCGAACTTTTTTTCCTGCGTCCATATTTTACAAACATAATAATGGCAATAATAAGGCAGATCAGTGCGATGGCAGCCAGAATATAAAACTTGTACAGTTCCCAGTAGTCGGTTACTTCAAGCTTTACTTCTTTATTGTTCATGATGTCATTGATCGGATCCGTTTTCTGAGCCGTATTGATGACATCAATTTCATAAGGGATGGTCTTCAGAACTTTTCCTGCTACTTTAAATTCCAGTTCCGGAATCGTAAATTTCCCTTCATCAAAAACGGTAAACTCGATCCTCCTGTAATAAATGTCCTGTGTCTGGGCAATACTGTCTTTAATTTCCTCGAAATGAAAAGGAAGCAGTTCGTTCTGGGGAGCGGCGGAAACTTTTTCATCGTGGATATTATTGATCGTCACGACGAGATGGTTCACTTCTCCCAAAGCAATGGTTTTCTTTTCCACGCTGGAGGAAAGGATCTGTGAAAACGCATTTGCACAGAGTAAAAAACAGAATATTAATATTATTTTTTTCAATTTCAATACATTTTAAAATGGGCCCCGCCCATTCCGTTGAATTATTTTTTCTGAAAATAACCGTACAGCAGTCTGGAATAATCGGCTCCCGTATTCACATTCATAAAACTTGCGGAACTGTTGGAAAAATCCTCTTCCAATGCTTTCAGCTTCTGCTTCTGGGCTTCTGCAAAGGTATACCTCCATCTCGCGCTGGACGTATTGGCCCAAACCTGCTTTCCGGTTTCCGCATCATACAGCAGCGTATAGCCCACATCCGGAATTTCATTATCTTTTTCATCGTAAATCCGCATGCCCAACAGCTGATGTTTTTTAGAAGCCACCCTCAGCATTTTGGAATCGTATTCATCTTCAAAATCCGAAAAAAGGAAAACCAGCGATTTTCTTTTAAAAATCCCCATCATGTATTCCAGGGCTTTATCAATTTTTGACACGGCTGGAACATAATCTGCCCTCAGGATCATGCTGATAATCGACAGGATATGCTTTCTTCCTTTTTGTGGAGGAATAACCTTGTAAACTTTATCTGCAAACAGAATCAGTCCCACTTTATCGTTATTTCCCGCCGCTGAAAATCCAAGACTTGCAGCAATCTCTGCCACATATTCCCTTTTCAGCTGGTTTTTGGTCCCGTAATCCATAGACGCCGAAATATCGACGAGCAGCATCATCGTCAGTTCCCGCTCCTCCTCCATGACTTTCACGAACGGCTCCCGGAAACGGGCAGTCTTGTTCCAGTCAATTCTTCGGATCTCATCACCGAACTGGTACGGGCGGACTTCCGAAAAAGTCATTCCCTGCCCTTTAAAAGCACTGTGATATTGCCCCATTAAAGTAGCCTCCGTCTTCTTCCGGGTACGGATCTCAATCTGCTTTACTTTTTTTACAATATCTTTTATCTGCATAGCACTTCATTAATTTTAAATTCAAAGTTGATTTCAGATTTAATCTTCATTACCAACGCTTAGACCTTAAAATTTGAACTTTAAACCTTAAACTCAATCGATACATTGAACCATTCGTCATCAAATTTCGGACTGTATTTTTTATAGAAATTAATGGCAGGTTGGTTCCAGTTCAGCACCTGGAAAACCATTCCGCTGTAATTCCCGGATTTTCCGTATTCCATTGTGGCTTCAAATAACTTTCTGCCGATCTGATTTCCCCTCATCCCTTCCGTCACCACCAGATCCTCCAGGTACAGCCTTCTGCCCTTCCAGGTTGAATACCGGTCGTAATACAAAGAAATCCCGACAATTTTTCCGCCAGCCTCTGCAACGAAAGCACCCCAGACCGGAGCCTTTCCGAATCCGTCTTCCGTAAATTGTTCCAGCGTTAATGTGACTTCATGCAGTGCCTTTTCATAGTCTGCCAGTTCTTTAATCAGTTCCAGCATCGGCGCGCAATCTTCACAAACGGCTTTCCGTATGGTCACTTCACCCATTACGGAGCCTGGATTTTCGCTAAAATTCTGTTTACGATTTCTTCTGAGGAAATTTCTTCCGCTTCTGCCTCAAAGGTTAAACCAATTCTGTGTCTCAGCACATCTTTGGCTAATGCTTTCACATCTTCCGGAATAACAAAAGCCCTTCCTCTCAGGAACGCATAGGCTCTGGAAGCAATCGCCAGGTTAATGGATGCCCTCGGGGAAGCTCCGAAACCAATATAGTTTTTCAGTTCGGCCAATCCGTAATTCTCAGGAAAACGTGTAGCGAATACCATATCCAGGATATATTTCTCAATTTTTTCGTCAAGATAAATCTGGTTAATCAGCTCTTTTGCCGCAACAATATGCTCCAGAGAAATCACCGGTTTCACTGTCGGCTGATGCGAAGTGGAAACCATCCGCATTACCAGCCTTTCATCTTCAAACTTAGGATAATCGATCGTGCATTTCAGCATAAAACGGTCGCTCTGGGCTTCCGGAAGCAGGTAGGTTCCTTCCTGATCGATCGGGTTCTGGGTAGCCAGTACAAGGAAAGGCTTCGGCAGTTTCATGGTCTCATCACCAATCGTCACCTGCTTTTCCTGCATCACCTCCAACAACGCCGACTGCACTTTAGCAGGAGCCCGGTTGATCTCATCGGCCAGTACAAAATTGGCAAACACCGGCCCTCTTTTAATGGAAAAATCGTTGTCTTTCACATTATAGATCATGGTTCCCACAACGTCTGCAGGCAACAGATCCGGCGTAAACTGGATTCTCGAAAATTCTCCGTGAACCGCATCCGCCAAAGTTTTGATCGCCAGGGTTTTCGCCAGTCCCGGAACTCCTTCCAGAAGGACGTGTCCATTCCCTAAAAGTCCTATCAAAAGACGGTCGATCATATATTCCTGACCGATAATTACTTTGTTGATTTCTTCGCGAAGGCGGGAAAAATAGAAGTTGGCTTCCTTTACCTGTTCCGTTAGCTGACGAATATCATCCGCCTGATATGTATCTGACATAGTCTTATTTAAAATAATTGGTAAATTTCTAATAAATACTTGCATTAATCAACACAAAAAATGCCATCTTTGAGTTAAAGTTTGTTAAATATTCCACGATTAATACGAGATCCCAAACTCTTGTACACTTTAGAATTCAGGGCTATGGTTTCTGTTTTTCATAAAAATATATAAATTTTAATTCAATGCCCCTCTCAAAAATTGTCATTTCCAGTTTATTAAACTATTTTTGGTGATTAAAAATTTGCAAAATGAATTATCATTTTCAAGCGCACCGGCAGGTCCGGAAGAATCTTCTCGATATCCTACAGAATACTTCGCACGAAGATCTTTTGCTGATTCCGGATGGTTTCAATAACAACCTGTACTGGAATATTGCCCATACGGTTGCGACCCAGCAGCTTCTGCATTATTACCTGAGCGGAAACCCTTTCAGAATCGACAAGTACTGGATCGAGACCTACAAAAAAGGGACCCTGCCGAATCTGGACGTCCAGAAATCGGAAGTGGAAGATCTGGAGTTCCTGCTGACGGAAACTTCGAAAATCCTGATGAAGGATTACGACAGCGACCTGTTTTCAGATTATACCCCCTATACCACCAGCTTCGGAATGGATCTGAAAAGCATCCAGGATGCGATCATCTTCAACAATATGCATGAAGGACTGCACTATGGATACGCGCTGGCACAGAAAAGGGCCATTTTAGGTGAGAAATATTAACTGTTCAAGGTTTTGGGTTTAAAGTTTAAAGTTTATGGCAACGATCAATAAATTTGAAGATTTGGAAATCTGGCAATTGGCCAGGGGGCTTTGCAGAGAAATTTACAACATGATCGAATCTACAAACCTTAAAAATAATTTTAAACTCAGCAATCAGATTGATGGTTCGTCAGGATCGATAATGGATAATATAGCCGAAGGGTTTGAAAGAAATGGTAACAAGGAGTTTGTACAATTTCTTTCCATTGCAAAAAGCGTCATGCGGCGAAACCAGATTACAGTTATACTGAGTTTTTGACAGAAGTTTTATTTCTGAAGAAAAATTTAAAATTTTAAAAGAACAGACGGAGATATTGAGCAGAAAAATAAGCTCATTTATTAAATATTTGAACATGACCGATTTAAGAGGAACAAAGTATAAATCTTAAAAACTTTAAACATTAAACTTTGAACCTTAAACATAAAACTTACTTAATGAAAGACGATTTCATCTTTGGATTACGTCCCGTGATTGAAGCTATTGAAGCGGGAAAAACAATTGACAAGGTCTTCGTGCAGAATGCGCTGCAGGGGCCGATTTATGCTGAACTTAAAGCTATTTTAGCTCAAAATAAAATACGTCCGAACTACGTTCCGGTTGAAAAACTGAACCGTTTTACCAGAAAGAACCACCAGGGGGTAGTCGCCTTTATTTCGGATGTTCCTTTTCACAAAGTGGAGGATATCGTGCCTCAGCTTTTTGAAGAAGGAAAGACCCCTTTCCTGTTGATTTTAGACCGGCTGACCGACGTCAGAAATTTCGGAGCGATCTGCAGAACAGCCGAATGTGTTGGTGTTGACGCCGTAATCATCCCTGAAAAAGGAGCGGCACCGATCAATTCGGATGCCATTAAAACTTCGGCCGGTGCTTTATACAATGTAAAAATATGCAAGGCCCCGAACCTGGCCCATGTTGTGGATTTCCTTCAGCAGAGCGGAATTTCCGTGTATGCCGCCAGCGAAAAAGCAGAAAAACTGATTTATGATGTCGATTTTACCGAGCCTTCCGCTATTGTGATGGGGAATGAGGAAACCGGAATTTCCAAAGAGGTTCTGCATCATGCTGATGAAAAAATAAAACTTCCGATTGAAGGAAAAACACAATCTTTGAATGTTTCTGTTGCCTGCGGGGCGATTTTATATGAAGCGGTACGACAGAAATTCACCAAAGCCAATTAATTCAACAAACATTAAAAAAATTTAAATGAAAAACATAGCAGCATTAGCGCTGATCTCAACCATAGCTTTAGTTTCGTGCAACAAAAAAGAAACGGCAAAAATAACGAAAGTAGATCCTAAAACCGGAAAAACCATCACCGTGGAAGTTCCGGCCGACTCCGTAGCCAAAGTGGAAGAAAATCCGGCGATTAAAGATTCTGCAGGCGTTTATACGCAGACTTTTAAGCTGGAAAAAGGAAAAACCTATCCTCTGACCACCTATCAGAGAGATACCAAGACCATGACGGATCCTAACGGGAAAACCATCAACGCTACCAGCGAATCTACAGACGAAATGTCTTTTACGGTAAACGACATCAAAGGAAATGTTTATGACATTACCCTGAACCTGATCGCCAAAAGAAACTCGCAGACGGCTCAGGGAAAAACCCTCGTTGTAGATACCAAATTGCCGATCCCGAAAGAAGACGACCTGAAAATGATCTGGAACATCAACAGGGCACTGACAGGAAACAAACTGAACATGAAAATGGATACCAAAGGAAACGTGATTTCCATTACCGGATTCGATGCAGTTTACAACAAAGTGGCCAACTCGGTAGGAACACTGATTAAGGACAAAAACCAAAAAGAAAGCGTAGTGGCCAGCCTTAAAGAATCGTTTAATGAAAAAGTATTGAAAGACCAGTTCACCAAAAACCTGACGATCATCCCTAAAAAAGGAGCCAAGATCGGAGGAAAATGGTCCAACAGTGAAAATGCCGACGCCCAGGGAAGAATCAAAGTAACCTCGAATTATACGCTGAAAAGCGCAGGAAACGGTGTAGTAGAGATTTCAGTAACAGGAGGAATTCCTAAAAAGGTAGAAAAGCAGAACCAGGGCGATGTTACCCACAGCTTAAGCAGCGAACTGACGCAGAATGGAACCATTAAGTTTGACCAGAATACGGGATGGATCAAAAACCAGAATATTTCCGTAAAGACCACCCAGATTGAAAGTATTTCGAAAGGAAAAGAATCACAGTCGATGACCAGTGTTTCCAATTCTTCTGTCATGGTAAACCCTACGGCTAAGTAAATACATGACTTTAGGGTTGAAGAGTTTGAGCACGTATCCGCCTGACCGGCGGTCTGCAAAACCGGACTTTAACGTAAAACCTTACATAAAATTATGAAATATATTCTTGAGCTTGTACTCAGCGCCATTATTATTTTCTTTGTTTGGAATGTTCTTAAAAGAATTTTCTTCAAGACCTTTTACAGTTACCGATTCAATAACCAGAACAATAATAGCAAGCCGGATCTACAAAACTCTGACAAGAATAACCAGGGCCTCAACTGGGATGCGGAAACCGTAGACTATGAAGAGGTAAAAGAAAATAAGGACAAAAAATAACCATTCCTAAAAGTAAAGATTATAACCATCCACATGGCGAAAAATAAAAACCTGATTTATATTGCAATTTCATTAGTTGTATTTATCGTTTTAGCATTTTTATACTCCACGCCCGTCATTACGGGAAAACAGCTTTTCCAGCATGATATTGTGCAGTATCGCGGCGGGGCCAAAGAACTCCTCGATTATAGAGATGCTGCCGGAAAGGAAACCTACTGGAGCGACTCCATGTTCGGCGGGATGCCGACGTACCAGATGGGAAGCCGGTTTGAAGGAGATATTATTAAAAACATCGACTCCAAACTGAACTTCTTTCCACGGCCCGTCAATTATCTTTTCCTGCTTGCAGCAGGTTTTTTCCTGTTGGGAATGGTTGTGGTAAGGAATTGGAAATATGCCCTTTTAGGAGCCACTTTCTTCAGTCTTTCCACCTATTTTTACATCGCTATTGCGGCCGGACACAATGGTAAAATCAATACCATTGAATATTTCGCCCCGCTTTTAGCCGGAATCCTGCTGGTCTATATCCGGAAAGAATACATTTGGGGATTCATCGTCACTACCCTCTTTATGGGGCTTCAGATTGCCGCGAACCACCCGCAGATGACGTATTATCTTTTCCTGGCCTTGGGATTTTTATTCCTATCCGAATTAATCAGAACCATTCAGAAAAAAACGCCGGTAAAACACTTTTTGATCTCTTCCGGAATTATTGCAGTCTCCTGTTTAATAGGGGTAGGAATGAATTCTCAAAGGATCATGGCCAATTCGGAATATATTAAAGAAACTGTCCGCGGAAAGCAAATCCTGACTAATGAAAGCCATACCGGAGGAGACTCGGGGATGGATAAGGAAAGCATGCTGATGTGGAGTTACGGAAAGCTGGAAACCCTAAATCTTTTCATTCCAAGACTGATGGGCGGCGGAAGCCAGGAACCGGAAGGAAAGGAAATGATGGCGAAAATCCAGGAAATGGTCCAGGAAAATGTAGGTTCACAAACTGAAATGGACAGGATATCCAAAGGATTCGGAAACCTTACCTACTGGGGCGATCAACCGGGAACTTCCGGACCGGCCTATCAGGGAGCTGTTGTCTGTTTCCTGGCATTGCTGGGATTTTTCTTTGCCTGGAAAAAGTACCGCTACTGGATTCTCGGAGCTTCCATTCTGACTGTTTTCCTCGCATGGGGAAGCAACTTCATGGCGCTTTCCGACTTCTTTATTGATTTCATTCCTTTTTATAATAAATTCAGGGCGCCGTCTTCCATATTGGTGGTAGTGGAATTATTATTCCCTTTAATCGCCATTATCGGATTGTACAGGTTCTTTACAGATAACGAATTAACCAAAGAATACAAACAGAAAATTCTTCTGTACGTGGGCGGCGGGACCTTAGGTTTTGTCCTCATCCTGCTGCTCTTCGGAAAATCTCTTTTAGGTTTCCAGACAGAAAATGAAAAGACCTACCTGCCTCCTTTCCTATTGGATTATCTGGTAGATGAACGATTTAAAATGTTCAGGATCGATGCCATTAAAGCCTTCTTCTATGTGGCGATTACCGTTGCTGCTTTATTCATGGCTTTAAAACAAAAGCTGAACCAGAACATCGCTATGGTGATTATCGGTGTGGTTAGTTTATTCGACTTATGGACGGTGAATAAACGGTATCTGAATGATGAAAACTACGTAGATAAGATCTTTGCCGAAAACCCTTTCCAGACAGAAAGCTCAGATCTGCTGGCTGAAAAAGCTCAGGGAAATCCGAATCTGGAATCAATTTTAGCCAATGTCAATGTCAACAAAGCTCTGGAAACCATTGCTGAAAAAGACAAAACCCACTACCGGGTTTTCAACAATATTCTGGGAACATTCAGTGAGACAAATACTTCTTACTTTAAATCTTCTATAGGAGGATACCACGCGGTAAAACTGAGAAGATACGATGATGTAATCAATGAATATTTCCAGACGATGGACTCGGTAAAAGTTCCAAATATCCTGAATCTTCTGAACGCCAAATACCTGGTCTTAGGCGGACCGGAGCAGCCACAAGCTATCCCGAACCCAAAAGCCAATGGAAATGCCTGGTTTGTAAGCGACCTGAAATTTGCAGACTCCCCGAACCAGGAAATTAAGGCAATCGGAACCGTCAACAGTAAAAAAACCGCCGTTATCGCCGCTTCCGACAGGAAATATTTTGAAGGAAAACCGGTTCAGCCCGATTCAACAGCCTTTATTAATTTAACGAAATACCAACCGAACGAACTGGAATTCAGGTCTCAGTCTAAAACCCCACAGCTGGCCGTATTTTCGGAGATTTATTATCCTCATGGCTGGAAGGTTTTTGTGGATGAAAAAGAAGTACCTTACATTAAAGCCGACTACCTGTTGCGTGCCGTGCACGTTCCTGCAGGAGGCCACCATGTAAGAATGGTCTTCGAACCGGAAGTTATCGAAAAAGGAAAATGGATTTCACTGATCTGTTTCGGATTATTTATTATTTTAAGCGGACTTGGAATTTATTTTCTTTACCGCAAAAGAGACAAAAGAAAAGCTAAAATAATTCAGGAATAAAAATCTCATAGCTAAAACAGTGGAACAAAAAAAAATACTCATCATCACCTATTACTGGCCTCCTGCGGGAGGCCCTGGTGTTCAAAGATGGCTGAAATTTGCCAAGTACCTGCCGGAGAACGGCTGGACCCCTGTAATTTATACCCCGGAAAATCCTAGCTACCCTTTGCTGGATAAAAGCCTGCTAAAAGATGTTCCGAAAGGTCTTGAGATTGTAAAAACAAAAATCTGGGAGCCGTATCAGCTAGCTGAAAAGCTGAATAAAAGCAATAAAAAGTTCAAAGCCGGACAATTTGATGTAGGCAACAACCAAAGCTGGAAATCCAGGCTTTCGATCTGGGTACGAGGAAATTTTTTCATCCCTGACGCAAGAGTGTTCTGGGTAAAACCTTCCGTTAAATTTTTGGGACATTATTTAAGAGAAAACAAAATCGATGTCGTGGTTACTTCGGGGCCACCGCATTCGCTGCACCTTATGGGCTTAGCACTGAAAGAAAAGTTTCCCGATCTGAAATGGATTGCCGATTTCCGCGATCCGTGGACCGAAATTTCATATTATAAACATTTAAAGCTTACAAAAAGCTCCGACCGGAAGCACCGGAAGCTGGAAGGCGAAGTCTTCAGAAATGCAGATATTACCCTCGCAACCAGTTACACCGATGCTGAAAACTTCAAAAAAAATGGAGCCCATGCCATCTGCATTACTAACGGATTTGATGAAGCCGATGCCAGCTCCCAAAGCCATAAGTCGACAGCTGACGATCAGCAACGGAAGTTCACCCTCAGTTACATCGGGGTTTTAGAGCAACTGAGAAATCCTGAAAACCTCTGGAAAGCTTTGAATGAACTGGTGAAAACGAATTCTGATTTTGCGGGAAATTTCACTTTAAAATTTGCCGGAAGAATCGATGATAAAATTTTGAACTCAATTGAACAGTCGGTTTTAAACAACCATATTGCAAATCTGGGTTACCTTTCGCATGATAAAGCGATTGACGAAATGCAGACCTCGGATATTTTATTGATTACCAATTTCCCCAATACCTCTTCCAAAGGCATCATCCCGGGAAAAATTTTTGAATATCTTGCTACGGGAAAACAGATCATTTCTTTCGGACCGGACGGAGCCGACGTTGCACGGATCCTTGAAGACACAAAAGCCGGTAAACATTTCAGCTACGATGATACCGAAACCATCAAAGATTTTATCCTTGAAAAATTTGAGCTCTGGAAGAAAAATGAACTGATAGAGAATACCCAAAACATCGAACAGTTTTCCAGAAGGAACCTTACGAAAAAGCTGGCTGACACTTTAGATCTTTTTTAAACCGAAAAATTTAACATATCAGCCATATAAAAATTCGGTAGCTGAAGCCACTCGAAACCAAATCATTATCAGCTTTGAAAATCTTCGGAATTTGTAAGAGATTTTAATCATAAAGATTTAAGGAACAGCGCCCCGGCGGCTGAGCGGAGCTGAAGCCACGTTTTATCCGTGAAAATATATAAAATCTGTAGAGACTTAAATCGTCCACTGGTCATTGACCACCCCTACCAGATAATATTTTCCCTGAAACGGTTCAAAGACCAACCGAAGGCATTTCCAGTCCATTTCAGGATTGGATTCCGAACCTTTGACAAAATTTTCAGTAAAATCAGCTTTAGGATAAATTTCTTTTAAATTGTTCAGTGAATTTCCCATTCCCTGAAATTCATTAATTGACACCTGTCCGGTTGCAAAATCTTTTGAATAGGCCCATTTGATCAGATAATCGGTAATGGTCGACTGATAAGGATCTCCTGAACCATCCAGCAATCCCCAGGTAAAAATGGTTTTTGTCGGCTGGTATTTTATAAAATCAGATTTGGAAAAAAGCTTGTCGCCTTCAGGGCTTACAAAGGCATACATCGAAAACCGTACGCCTTTTTCAGGATGGATGAATTCCGAAAATCTTTTATAATTTTTATCGTGTAATGCCTGAAGAACCGCTTCATTGGCCGCTTTCAGTGCAGTTTCCTTATCGATGGCTACCGATGTTTCCTGTACTTTTTCTGTCTGTGAAGCTTTTGCGGAATCGGCTTTGTCGTTGACAAATTTTTCCGGATTCTTCTTACAGGAAACGACTGCCAGAAAAGATAAGAGAAGAACTGCTTTTTTCATATTTTTCACGATATTTAACCTTAGTGTTTACCAAAATAGATGCCACATTTTTTAAATCTCTACGTTTACTTTCGCCTTTAAAACAGATTTAGTCATCGATTGTACGGTTTTTGCTGAGTTTAAACCTATTGCTTTATCGTTTTTTGTAATTTTGTTTTATGGAAATTTTAGATATTCTTATTATCGGAGGCGGACCTATCGGATTAAACTGTGCACTGGAAGCCGGAAAAAACAACCTTAGCTATTTAGTCATCGAAAAGGGAACCATCGTAAATTCCTTATACAACTATCCTTTATACATGCGTTTTTTCTCGACGGCCGAGAAGCTGGAGATTGATGGAATTCCTTTCATTTCTACCGCTCCTAAACCGGGACGGCAGGAAGCCCTGGAGTACTATCAGGGCATCGCCCGGCAACGGAATATCAACATCAACCTGTATGAAAAAGTGGAAAAAGTTTCCAAAGAAAAAGAGATTTTTACCATTGAAACAACGAAAGGAAGATATGCCGCCCGGAACGTCATTATTTCTACCGGATTTTATGATATTCCCAATCTTATGAATATTCCGGGTGAACGTTTACCCAAAGTAAAACATTATTATACCGAGCCCTATCCTTATGCCAAACAGAAAATTGTAGTGGTAGGTTCCAGCAATTCGGCGGTGGATGCAGCTTTAGAAACGTACCGGAAGGGTGCTGAAGTGACCATGATCATCCGTCATGACGAAATTTCGCCCAGTGTAAAATATTGGGTTAAACCGGATATTGAAAACCGGATTGCAGAAGGAAGCATCAAGGCACATTTCAGAGCTGAATTGCTGGAAATTAAAGAGCATTCCGTGATTTTTAAAGATAAAAACGGAGAACCCAATGAGATTGAAAATGACTTTGTACTGGCCATGACCGGCTATCTTCCCAATTTTGATTTCCTGAAAGATTCCGGTATCGAGCTGCAGGGCGAATGCCTGAACCCTTTTTACCACCCTGAAACCATGGAGACCAACGTTCCGGATTTGTATCTGGCCGGTGTCGTCTGCGGAGGAAAGGATACCCACTTGTGGTTTATTGAAAACTCCAGGATTCATGCGGAGATGATTGTGAAGCATATTCTTTCAAAATAGATATTCCCACAGATTCCGCAGATTTTCACGGATGAGGACGTGGCTTCGAGTAGCCTCAGCCACCGGGACGCTTTTCCTTTAAATTACGAATATAAAATAACCCTAAAAAAGCTTCAACACCGCGCTTGTCATCCCCGCAGGAGATCTCAACATAATTAGAGAACCGCACGGAAAGATTCGGGTTTTAATCCTTGCAGAATGGCACATGAGAAAATATTCTGGGCGCTGTAATGAAAAGCTTTGATTTCATCTGATGTGTTCTAAAATATTTCAAAATTTGGCTTCGACGAGCTCAGCCACTGAGTAGTCTCATATGAATTATGTGGTTTTATTTCCTTTATCGATTGCAGTCAAAAGTCAACCTTCACCCCAAACACAAAATTCCTTTTTGCCGCAGGATTGTAATAACGGTTTCCGAAAGCGTTGATATCAAAGCCCAGCACATAGTCTTCATTGTATACATTCTGGATCTGAAGAAATAAGTTCAGCCTTGTTTTATCCAGATCTACCGGAAAGCCAAAACGGATATTTCCGATCAGGTAGGCCTCCGACCATACTGAGTTGGCATCATTCAAAGGGATTTTTGAAGTATAAAAATGAGAATAGTCAACCGACAGTTTTCTGAAGAAAGTAAAGTTCAGCAAACTGTTGATGGTGGCTTCCGGTACTCCGGTAAGATCATTCCCGGAAAAATCATTTTCATTCTGCCGGTAATTTTTAAATTTAAAATCATAGAAACTTCCTGAAAACCTAAATTTGAACCGGCTCACAAAATCATTTCTTAAATCAAAATTTTTAGATTCGAGCAATACTTCTATTCCTTTCTGAACCGTCTCTCCCGCATTCACAAAATATTCCTGCCCGGCTTTGTTCTGCCTTCTTACAATGGCGTCTTTCATCCGGAAATCGAAGTAGCTTCCTTCAATAAAAATAGAATTTCCAAACTGTTTTCTAATGCCGGCTTCCCTGTTCCATCCGAATTCAGGCCTCAGATCTGCATTGAACTGCTGTGTCGAGGAGCGGATCTCTTCATTTGTCGGAGCAGAATTCCCCTTCCCAATTTTTCCACGTACGGAAAAACCTTTTCCCAGAAGATAAACGACGCCGAAATTCGGAAGCCACTGGTTTCTGAATCTTACTTTTCCATTTTCTTCCCGCGGATACTGCCGTTCCCAATGGTAGGCATTTGAATTTAAACTGACGGAAATATCCGTAAACAGCCGTTCGCCAATATTCAGCTTTTGGGATAAAAAGTAAAATCCGGATGTATTTTTAAGCCGATCGAAATTCTGGGGCTTCCCTTCGATCCCTTTGTTATTATCATAATTTTTAACTAAAATATCATTGATGCCTCCTTCAAATCCCAGACGGTAAGCCAATGAAACCGAATTCCAGTTTTTCTCATAATTAAAATGCGTCCTGAGGGCAACATTCTTTTCAAAACGGTTTTCAAAATTGGTAATGAACGGATTTTCAAAATCAACATACGAACCTTGGACCATAACAAAGTGGGAAAATTCCGGGGTGATGTTGAATTCGTGTGAAAGGCCGGCCAGGAGCATCTTATTGCGGATGCCGGCATCCTGCTGTTTAGCGCCGGGCACTGTTTTTGTTGCCGGCCTGGCTTGTCTACGGTCGGCAGCCATCTGTTCCAGCGTCAGTCCGCCCGGCGTCTGGTAGTCGAGATCGGAATACATCAGCATGGCTTTCAGCAGGCCTGTTTCGGAATATTTGAAATGATCTTTAATGAAAACCTGCTTCCTCTGAACTTTAGCCTGTTCCCGGTAAGAATCGGTCTGGTAATAGTTCTGAAAAACCTCGACAAAATGTTTTCCGAGCTGTTTTGAAAGATCGAAACTCTGGTTGAAAGTTCCGTAGCTCCCGGCCGAAAGGTTTGCTGAAATCTGATCTGACCTTTTTGTTTTCAAGAGAACAGTCCCTCCTGTAGCTGCTCCGTAATCCCCGCTTTCCGGGCCTTTATAAATTTCCATCCGGTCGATAAGTTCCGGGGAGATCACATTAAAATAGGTATTTCCCGAAGCATCGGACAGAATAAAATCATCCAGATACACTTTGACATTCCGTACGCCGAAAGGTGACCTCAACGTACTTCCACGCAATGAAATCCGGTAGCTGCCTGGTGAACGCTCCTCCATTCTCGCGCCAGCAATCTGGTTGATGGATTCGAGCATCCTTTCCGGCGGGTTCTGGATAAGCAAATTTTCGGAAACTACAGAAACAGATTTTGTAGAAGAGATAAAAGCCGTTGGTTTTTTGTAAGCATCAATACGGACTTCAGAAATCAGACCTATCGAGTCGTTCTGCTGAGCCAGCAGTATTGAAGCCGAAAACAAGGGAAGTAAAAAATAGAGTTTTGTCATTGCCTGATGCTATGCAAAAACCGTACTTTCCTTTACAATAAGGGTATATTTAAACTAAAGTTTTTAATTTAATCTCAAAGAGTACGTATGTGTTTCAGAATTTTTAGGTTGATCTAAAGGAAACATTAATTGTTTAACAATACTCAGGTTAAATCTAAAGAAAAAAGCCCGGTAAAACACCGGACTCTTTATTTAAAATTGTTTTCATTTCTTTAATGCGATTCTTTTTTATCTCCGATCATCCATGGAATAATATAGTAGAACGCGATTGCTGTTATTCCGAGAATAATTCCTGTGGCTGACCATAAAAAGGTAAACCCGAAATGTTCTGCTACAAAAGTCCCCAGCGAAGGGATGATGATGAATGAAAGTGAAAAAGCAATTCCCAGCAATCCCATATAAGCGCCTTTATTATGGGTTCCCGAACGGAGCGACGTAATAGTAGCCATAAACGGAAGTGCCCAGATCTCTCCAAGACTCAGAATGGTAATAGAAACTACGAGGATCCATATAGAAGTTCCTGCCGCCAGCATTCCAAAGGAAACGGCACAGAAAAGCGTTCCCAGCAGCATGGTGGTTTTCAGATTCAGGTATCTTTCGGCAATCTGTACCAGAATCATTTCCATGATGACAACAATCACTCCGCTGAATCCCAGGATATAGCCTATTTTCTCCGCAGAAAGGCGGGCTTCCTGCTTGTAGAAGATGGTGAGTGTATTCAATATCTGAAAAAAACATACGGAAAACAGGAAACAGGCTGCTGCGAAAAGAATAAACCTTGAATCTTTATAAGGAGACACCGCCTTATCAGACATTGCCCGGTCAGACTTTTCCTTGTTTCTGTAGCTTCGGTTCCTGAAAAAGAAAACATAGGTTAATCCCGCCAGCAAAGCACCCACAGCATTGGAATAAAACAGGAAATCATACGAAATCGCAGCTAAAATCCCACCCAGCGCAGGGCCTACGGAAAACCCCAGGTTGACGGCCATGCGGTTCAGTGAAAATGCCCGCGTAATGTTTCCGGGCTTGGCATATTTGGAAACCGCGACAGAATTGGCTGGCCGGAAAGCTTCACTGATGGAGCTCTGGATAAAAATAATCGCCGCTAACCCGACCTCGGTATGAAAAAGAGGAATCAGGCAAAACATGGGAACACTCAGGAACAGGCTCATACTCTGCACCTTGAATTCTCCGATTCTATCCGTAATCATTCCTCCGATCCAGGAACCGATTACCGAACCGATTCCGAAAAAGCTGAGAACGATTCCGGCACTTTTAATGTCAAATTTCAAATGATCGGTCATGTACACGCCCAGAAAAGGCAGTACCATGGAACCCGACCGGTTAATCAGCATCACCAGTGCAAGCATCCAGCTTTCCACTGAGAGCCCTTTGAATGAATTGATATATATTTTTAATAGTTTCACAATTTTGATTTTATATTTATTATTAAAAATAAGCCATCGCCACTCCATTTTAAAACACAGACAGCACTACCTTTTTTACAATCGTACCACTGTTATTGGTAAGAATATGAGTGTTATTAGTGTTTAAAAACAAAAACAGGACTTAAGATTAAGCCCTGTTTCATTTATATAGTATCAATAAATTTCTACTCCGGCTTATAAGAGTCTTTTAAGGTCACTGTTCTGTTGAATACAAAATTTGTATCCGTAGAATCCTGATCTTTCGTAAAATAGCCAATTCTCTGGAACTGAAGCGGCTCTCCCACAGCTACATCTTTTAAGTTTGGCTCGGCAAATCCCTGTACGGTTGTTACGGATGCCGGATTAATGAAATCCAGGAAATCCACGTCTTTTTCGGCGTCCGGCTGCTCCACCGTGAACAATCTGTCGTAGTTTCTGATTTCCACAGGAATGGCATGTTTTGCAGATACCCAGTGAATGGTTCCTTTTACTTTTCTCAAACTTTCCTCCGTACCGCTTCCCGATTTGGATTTTTCATCGTAGGTCGCATAAATGGTCGTGATGTTTCCGTTTTCGTCTTTTTCTACCCTTTCTCCTTTAATGATATACGCAGACTTCAGACGCACTTCACCACCTAATTTCAGTCTGAAAAATTTATTATTGGCTTCTTCTTTGAAGTCCTCACGCTCAATATATAATTCTCTGGAGAACGGAATTTCCCTTGTTCCTGCATTTTCCTGCTCCGGGTTGTTTTCGGTTTCCAGCCATTCTTCCTGACCTTCAGGATAATTTTCAATGATTAATTTCACAGGATCCACTACGGTCATCACCCTTTTGGCTACTTTGTTCAGGTCTTCACGGACACAGAATTCCAGCAGCTGAAGCTCAATCAGGTTTTCTCTTTTGGCAACCCCTACTTTTTCGATAAAATTCCTGATCGAAGCCGGCGTAAACCCTTTTCTTCTCATTCCGGAAATGGTAGGCATTCTCGGATCATCCCAGCCGTTCACTGCCTTTTCAGCAATCAGCCTCTGCAGTTTTCTTTTGGATGTAATCATATAAGAAACGTTCATCCTGGCAAATTCCCTTTGCTTGTTCTTCACATTTCCTTCTTCATACACCTGATCCAGGTACCAGTTGTACAACGGTCTGTGGTTTTCAAACTCCAGGGAACACAGCGAGTGCGAAATCTGTTCGATATAATCGGATTCCCCATGTGCCCAGTCATACATCGGGTAAATCTTCCATTCCGTTCCTGTTCTGTGGTGCGGCCTTTTCAAAATTCTGTACATCACCGGATCACGCATGTTCATGTTCGGTGACGTCATATCGATTTTAGCCCGAAGCGACATTGCCCCTTCTTCAAATTCTCCGCTCCTCATTCTCTCAAAAAGATCAAGAGATTCTTCAACGGGACGGTTTCTGTACGGAGATTCCACCCCCGGTTCCGTAGGATTTTTTCTTTGTTCGGTAATCACTTCGGAAGGCTGCTCGTCTACATACGCTTTTCCTTCTTTGATAAGCTGGACCGCCCAATCATAAAGCTGCTGGAAGTAATCGGAGGCGTACAATACTTTATCCCATTTGAAACCCAACCATTCAACGTCTTTCATAATAGAATCCACGAATTCCTGTTCTTCTTTCTCAGGATTCGTATCGTCGAAACGAAGGTTTACGGGAGCATTGTATTTTTCACCCAAACCGAAGTTGATGCAGATGGCTTTGGTATGGCCTACATGCAGATAGCCGTTTGGTTCAGGCGGAAAACGGAAACGGATCTGATCTCTTTTCAGTCCGTTTGCCAAATCATCTTCGATAATTTGCTCAATAAAATTGAGTGATTTTTTTTCTTCTTCCATTAAAATTCGCTTTAAGATGCCGTGTATCACGACAATTTGCAAATTTAGGAAAATTAAAGGTTTTACCCAAGTAGTAATTTTACGATGATTAAATGATTCCGGTACATTATTTTTCTTAATTTAGGCTAGCTAAAAACCTTTACTCAAATTAGATATCAACATGGCTGTCTATATCCTCAGCAATAGAAAAATCGTCCGTCATAAAGGCGAAAGAGCCGACTCTTTTTCCAACGATGAATATTCAATTCCCAATTTCAGAATTGCCAGATGCGACTTTGAAGATTACCAGGAACCTACTGAGGCAGCACGGAAGAAGAAAGATTATACCAACCGGAATATTTTAGAGTATACCCTTTTCTCGGAACCTGAAAAGCAGGGCTATCAGGAAGTACTGGACGTGCTGCTGGCTGAAAAAAGAATTAAGGAATCCCCATTAACGGCAGACAACCTGGGCGGAACCCAGAGAATGTTCTATGAACTTTACAAAAATAGGTCTTCCACAAAAGACAGGAGTGATGTAATGATCTTCATTCATGGGTACGCTTACGATTTTGATGATGAATTAAAAGCCATCGCCGCTCTAAAAAAAATCTTTATCGATCATCCGGCATCGCCTGTAGAACATATCCTTTTTATCAGCTGGCCGGCTTCAGGCAGCATCGTTCCGCTGACGTATTTTGATGATAAAGCGTCCAGCATCAACTCCGGAACTTCACTGATGCGGCTTTTTTATTTTTACACCCAGTTTCTGAAAGATGTTTTCTCGAACCGCGATCTGGCTCCCTGCAACCAGCGGATTCATATCATGGCCCACTCTATGGGAAACCGCGTGCTTCAGAGCATGCTGTACAGTTTAAAAAAGGAAAATATCCTGCGCGTGATCGATCAGGTCTTATTGCTGAATTCGGATGTGAGCTATAAGGTCTTTGAAGATTCGGAGGATTCTTTCAGTAAACTTCCTCTGTTGGCGAACCGGGTTTCCATTTACCTGAACAGGAAAGATTTGATTCTCGGCGTTTCCCAGTTCACCAAAAATATCCTGACGCCAAGACTTGGAAAAAACGGGCCAAGCAATATTGAGCACTTAAAAGATATCGTTTCCATCATCGACTGTACTTTCGTGGAAGATGACATTCTGGATTCTTTCAAATTTGAGGCCGGAAACCATTGGGGTTATCTTTCCAGCTCGATGGTTCAGAACGACATTTTCCAGAATCTTAACGGAATCGACCGGAATCTCATCACCAACAGAATAAAAAATAACGACTATACATTTACAATAAACTATTAGCAAGCGGCTTTCATCAGAATAGTAAATATCACCAATTGTTGATAAATTATGGTACCATAGTATGGCATAGAGATTGTAAGCTCACTCACTATAAACATCAGGGAAAGACAAAATTTATATCATGGAAAAAGTAAGAACCAGGTTTTCTTCTTTGTTACAATACATTAAGAAAGCAATTTTCATAAAAGACGTGATTTAATAGGAGCTTATTAAGTTTAAAATACAAGCGATTTATATTAGTTATAGTAAATAGCAGTTTTTTAATTAAATAACTATATAATTTTAATATCTGTTAAATACGTTGAATTCTTTGCAAATATCCAAAAAGATTTTCATATTTACATCACCAATCAATAAATTGAATGTTCTATGAAAAATCTAAAAAAAATCAAAAGAGAAGAATTAAAAGCAATTAAAGGAGGTAGACCTCCTCTTGGATGCAATAGCTGGAATAATACGGCCATGTGTTGCAGGTCGTGGGATCCTGATTATTGTGGTAAGACAACTTGCCCTGACTCACCTCCTCCCGCATGCTAATGAATTCTTCTCGTTTACGTTCTGAACCATAACAATTCACCTTGGAGGTTGAGATGCGATTCAAAATTATTCACAAATAAAGCTCCGGTTCCCAATCCTTGCGGCATGGGGCTTTTTTTTGTAAAAGTATATTGGGCAATGGCATTCAGACCGATATTGCTTTCCAGTGCGGAAGTAATCCACCATCCGATCTTTTGTTCTTCAGCCAAGGAAATCCATTCATCCGAACCCTTAAAGCCTCCAATAAGAGCAGGCTTTAAAATGACATATTGCGGCTTTACGGTTTCCAGCAGTTTTTTCTTTTCATTAAAATCCGTAATTCCTATCAACTCTTCGTCTAGCGCGATTGGCGTCGGCGTTTCTGCACTCAATTCAGCCATATCTGTTATACTTCCCGCTTTGATCGGCTGTTCAATGGAATGAATCTGTAAATCTGCCAGCTGTTGCAGAACGGTTTTAGCTTCATCTTTATTAAATCCGCCATTGGCATCCACGCGCAGTTCCAGGATTTCCTGTGAGAATTTTTGCCTTAGTTTTTTCAGAATTTCATGTTCCGATTTCCAGTTTACTCCGATCTTTAATTTAATACAATGAAATCCCTGATCCAGCTTGTCGCGGATCTGCTCCTCCATATAATCAATACTGCCCATCCAAATCAGTCCATTAATGACAATCGGCGATCTGCCTTCCGTAAATTCACTTGGAAAATAAACAGGTCCGCCATGTTTCAGGTTCAGCATGGCCTGCTCGTACCCGAACCAGATGGAGGGAAAATCTTTTAAGTGCGTTTTTAAAAATTCATGATCATTCTGAATATTTTTGCACAGCCACTGAAGCTTTTCTTCGTAATCCGGCCGGTCATCAAAACTCAGTCCCCTGAAAACAGCGCATTCTCCCGTCCCTTTTTTCCCGTTTTCCGAAACTTCGAGGATAAAGGTTTCCTTTTCATACAAAACGCCGCGAGATGTTCCACTCGGGCGTTTGAATTCCAATACATATCTGAAATATTCTGCTCTCATTATTTTACACTGTCGATTCGCATAAATTCTTCCGCTTTTTCCACCATATCAATGCTTCCGCAGAAAAAAGGAATCCTTTGGTGAAGCTCAGTCGGTTCTATCTCCAGAATTCTCCTGAAACCATCAGTTGCTTTTCCTCCAGCCTGCTCAGTAATAAAAGCTACAGGGTTACATTCATATAAAAGTCTTAGTTTTCCGTTCGGAGCCTGCGAATAAGAAGGATAAATATAGATCCCGCCCTTCAGCATATTCCTGTGGAAATCGGCAACCAGCGAACCGATATATCTTGAAGTATACGGCCGGTCCCCTTCTTCCATCTGGCAATATTTGAGATAATTTTTTACGCCCTGTGGAAACTTAATGTAGTTTCCTTCATTGATAGAATAAATTTTCCCGGTTTTCGGAAAAGTCATGTTCGGATGGGAAAGGTAATAGGTTCCCAAAGAAGGGTCCAGCGTAAAACCGTTCACTCCGTTTCCTGTGGTATAAACAATCATGGTAGACGAACCGTAGATGATATATCCTGCTGCAATCTGATTGACCCCTTTTTGTAGAAAGTCCTCCAGCTGCACCGGAGTTCCCGGCTCGGTAACCCTTCTGTAAATAGAAAAAATAGTTCCGACAGAAACATTCACATCAATATTTGAAGATCCGTCCAAAGGATCAATTAGCACGACATATTTGCTTAAGTGTCCGTTTTCCCCGCATTTAATGTCAATAAAATCATCATTTTCTTCAGAAGCAATTCCGCAGACAACCTCACGCTGAGACAGAGCCGTAATAAAGATTTCATTCGCGATCACATCCAGTTTCTGCTGCTCCTCCCCCTGAATATTCTGGTTGCCGGCATCACCGGCGATATCTACGATTCCTGCTTTATTTACTTCTCTGTTTACCACTTTAGAAGCCAGTCTTATTGCGCTCAGCAGTCGGGAAAATTCTCCGGTTGAATACTGGAAATCATCCTGCTTCTCAATAAGGAACTCCCCTAAAGTCTGTAATGGTTGCTGTGACATATTTTTCTTTTTACGATTTCCTCAAATTTCGTAAAATTTATCACAATTTAAAAGAATTATTAATAAAAGCCCCTAATACCCTGTCTGTAAACTATATAAACATTTACATCAGCCTAAAAAGTAAACCTTATCATAAAAATCCTTTCCCTTTTTAGTGATGCAGGATGAATAATTGACTGCTGTTATTAATTTTTAATAAAATCTTAAGGCTGTGAAATTCATGGGCTATTTCATATCTCGTTGTAAATTTATAATTTTGAGCCCCGTAAAATATTCCCATAATTTTTATCTAACAATTTTATTATTAACAAATTAATGAAAATTTTCAAGTTTGGTGGAGCATCGGTAAAGGATGCTGAAAGCGTAAAGAACGTGTCTATGGTTTTAAAAAGCCAGGGATTTGCCAAATGTTTGCTGGTAATTTCAGCGATGGGCAAGACGACGAATGAGTTGGAAAAAGTGGTGGAACTTTATTTCAGGAAGGATAACTATCAAACAGAGATTGAAAAAATAAAACGGAAACACATTGAAATCGCAGAGGGCCTGTTCCCGGAAAATCATGCTGTTTTTGCGGAAATCAATTTATTTTTTGATGATATTGATTCTTTCCTGCGCAGAAATAAGTCTCCGAATTATAATTTCGTCTACGACCAGGTCGTAAGCTGCGGAGAAATGATTTCCACGAAGATCCTGAGCGAATACCTGAACGAAATCCAGTTTACCAACCAGTGGCTGGATGCCCGGGATTACGTAAAAACCGACAATTCGTACCGGGAAGGGGTTGTAGACTGGACAAAAACAGAAGAATTTATTTCTAACCTAAATAAAGAAATCTGCTACGTTACCCAGGGTTTTATCGGGTCAGATGAAAACAATTTCACCGTAACACTGGGAAGAGAAGGTTCCGATTATTCGGCTGCTATTTTCGCTTATTGCCTGAATGCAGAAGCCATGACCATCTGGAAAGATGTACCGGGCGTAATGACAGGAGATCCGAGAAAGTTCAAAGATGTTACCCTGCTTTCCAATATTTCTTATGAAGAGGCCATCGAGATGGCTTACTACGGGGCGAGTGTAATCCACCCGAAAACGCTGCAGCCGCTTCAGCAGAAAAATATTCCTTTCTATGTAAAATCTTTTGTGGATCCCACAAAAGCAGGAACGAAAGTCGGGGCTTCAGAAAAAAACCAAAGTGAGGAATCATATATTTTAAAGGAAAACCAAACTCTGCTGAAAATCTCAACAAGAGACTTTTCATTCATTGCAGAAGATCATATGAGTTTAATTTTCGGATATCTTTCCAAAAATAAAATCAAGGTTTCTTTGATGCAGAATTCTGCTATTTCCCTGGCTTTATGCCTGGAAGATAAATTCAACCAGGTAGATGAGCTGAATGAAGAACTGCAGAAATCATTTAAAACCGAAATCGTAAAAAATGTATCTTTATTCACCGTAAGGAATGCTAAAATAGAGAACATAGATCAATTTTACCAGGAAAAAAGTGTATTATTGGAGCAGATTTCGAAGAATACGCTTCAAATGGTAACACAATAAAACTAATTACGACTAAACACACATGAGTTTAATTTCGAAAAACGATTTAATTAAAGCTTCCGGCTTACATAAGATAGGATTTCTGAAAAATCCTGTAGCTTCTGCTGTGATGAGCATTGCCAAGATCAACGAAGTAAATAAATTATACAATAAACTGAAAGATAAGGAAGGTAAAGACTTTTTCGACTCATTTGTGAGAGAGCGTAATTTAAGCTATATCGCTTTTGAAGAGGATCTGGCCAAAATTCCGAAAACGGGGCCGTTTATTCTGGTTTCCAACCACCCGCTGGGTGCGATCGACGGAATCCTGATGTGCAAGATCTTATCGGAAGTGCGTCCGGATTTTAAGGTGATGGGAAATTTCCTCCTGGAAAAGATCAAACCGATGGAACCATATGTTATTTCCGTCAACCCTTTTGAAAACAGAAAAGGCGCATACAGCAGCTCTTCCGGAATGCGTGAAACTCTAAAGCACCTTCAAGACGGCGGCTGTGTAGGGATTTTCCCGGCAGGGGAAGTTTCCAACAAAAACAACCCTTATGGCGAAATACTGGATAAAGACTGGGAGAAACCGGCACTGAAACTTATCCGAATGGCTAAAGTGCCGGTGGTTCCTATGTATTTCCATGCAAAGAACAGCAGGATGTTTTACCAGGTCGCAAAGCTGCATCCCAATTTACAGACCGTGATGCTTCCTGCGGAGATGATGAAAGACCGGGAAAAACCGATCAGGATCAGGATCGGAAAGCCGATTACGGTAAAAGCCATGGACGACATGGAAACGATCGAAGAGCTGGGGGAGTTTCTGAAACGTAAGGTTTATATGATGCAATCTTATTACGAAAAGAGGAAATCGCTGGCGCAAAGCATCAATCTTAAAAACTTATCGGTAAAGTTCCCTTTGTTAAAAGAAGAGAATATTGTCCAGAACATCATTGATGAAACACCGAAAGAAGATATTTTAAAAGATATTTCCAAGCTGAAAGGGACAGATAAAATGTTTTTCAGCAACGGGAATTACGAAGTCTACTTTACCACTTACGAGGAGATTCCTTCGATCATGAGGGAAATAGGACGTCAGCGTGAACTGACTTTCCGCGCTGTAGGCGAAGGCAGCAACCTGCCTTTCGACCTGGATGAATACGATAAGCATTACCATCATCTTTTCCTTTGGGACAGCGCTGCGGAACAGCTCGTAGGCGCTTACCGGATGGCTTTGGGTAAAGAAGTGATGAAAAAATCCGGAATCAGGGGATTCTATACCAGTTCGCTCTTTGAATTCGAGCAGGACATACACCCTTTTTTCAAAAAAGTGATTGAAATGGGCCGTGCCTATATCTGCCAGGAATACCAGCAGAAACCGCTTCCTCTCTTTCTTTTGTGGCGGGGGATCGTGCATGTCTGCCTGAGAAATCCGGATCATAAATTCCTGATGGGAGGTGTAAGTATTTCCAACAAATTTTCGGAATTCTCAAAATCGCTGATGATTGAGTTTATGCGGTCGAATTATTATGATTCCGCCGTGGCCCAATATATTACGCCGAGAAATGAATACAAGGTGAAACTCAGAGACCGGGACAAGCATTTGTTTTTCGAGGAAATGGAGTCTGATTTAAATAAACTTGATAAAATCATAGATGATCTCGAACCGGAGCTGAGACTGCCTGTTTTAATTAAAAAATACATCAAGCAAAATGCAAAAGTAATCGCTTTTAACGTCGATCCGAACTTTAACGATGCGATTGACGGGCTGATGTACATCCGGATAAGTGATCTTCCTGAAAGCACCATTAAGCCTGTATTGGAAGAGATGAGTGAGCAGATCCGCAGGGAACAGGAAAATAATCCGGTTGAAAATCAGTAGGTTTTTAGGTTTTATTAAAAAAAGTAGTGTTAATACTTGCTTCATATACGAAAACTTACTACTTTTGCATCACTTTAAAACAACGAAGTACAAGAATGGTTTCTTAGCTCAGTTGGTAGAGCAATGGATTGAAAATCCATGTGTCCCTGGTTCGATTCCTGGAGAAACCACTTAGAAAAACCACCTGTAAAAAGGTGGTTTTCTTTTCAAACTTGTTTTAAAATAAACCTTGCAGGATTTAATAATTATTATTATTTTTGCACCACTTCTAAAATGAAGTACAAGAATGGTTTCTTAGCTCAGTTGGTAGAGCAATGGATTGAAAATCCATGTGTCCCTGGTTCGATTCCTGGAGAAACCACTTAAAGTCATCTCATCCGAGGTGACCTTTTTTGTTTTTGACGGAATTTTTGTTAAATGGTGGTTAATATAACATCAATCACAAATCTTTTATCTGAAAATAAGTATCTTCGCTTTTTGAAATTTCTATTTAAGAATGAAGAAGATTGTCTCCGGTTTATTTTTATTTTCTGCAATAGCAGCCTTTGCCCAGGAAGCCATCCAGTTTCAGGATCTGCCTTTTAAAGATCTCATTGCCAAAGCAAAAAAGGAAAAGAAAATTGTTTTTCTGGATGCCTATGCTTCCTGGTGCGGCCCCTGCAAAATGATGGAAAGAAGTGTTTTTACCCAAAAGACAGTCGGAGATTATTTCAATGCCAATTTCGTAAATGCGAGATTTGATATGGAAAAAGGAGAAGGAAGGGATATTGCCGCCAAGTATGGGGTAAGATCTTACCCTACTTACCTGTTCCTGAACGGCGACGGCGAACTTGTTTCGCAGAATTTCGGATATATGGAAGCAGGCATGTTCCTTACCATGGCCCGGGAGGTCAATTCCCCGAACAATAAAAAAGGCTCATTGAAAGAACGTTTTGCCCAAGGTGAAAAAGATCCGGAATTCCTGGTCAACATTATGAAGCTGAATTCTTCTTCGGATTATCCTTTTGCCAAACAGGCCTCCGAAAGGTATTTTGAAAACAGGAAAAAAACGGAGGAATTTACAAAAGATGATGTGGGATTGCTGTTGTATTTCTTAAAATCAACCGAAGATAAAAATTATAAGACTTTCGTAAACAGGAAAGCAGACATCATCAAATTTTTACCCGAAGAAACCTATAAAGAGTTTGACAGCCAGATCAAATTGGGAAAAATCGTGGAACAATCCATTGATCCGCAAAGCAAAAAGATCAATGACGATTATTTCATAAAAAATGCCGAACCTTTAGTCGGAAAGCATGATGCGGAAATAAAGCTCAACCAGACCAAATTAAGCTATTATGAACAGAACGCTAATTTCCCCGAATACGAAAAAGCGGCTCTTGCCTACTATAGAAATTCAGAAGCCTTTGAGCCCAATGAACTTCTGAAGGCTGCCTGGATGTTTTCTGAGCATATCAAAACCCCATCTTCCCTTAAAAAAGCAGCGGAATGGGCAGAAAAATCCGTCATGAGAAGTGAAACCTCCGAAAACACCTATATTCTTGCCAAGCTCTATCATTTGACGGGAAACAGGGAGATGGCAAAAACATATGCCGAAATGTCTAAAAACATAGCTACCCAATCACAGAAGGATTCCACTTTAGCTGATGAATTATTGAAACAACTGAAATAACGAATGTCAAAAATTAAATTTATTACAGGATTTCTCACCCTGTTTTTATTAGGAAACTTAAAAGCTCAGGAATTGAAGCAGCCTGCTGAAAAAAGCGTATATGTGAAGGGGAATGCTTTATTTATCCCTATTGGAATTGTCAATCTGGCGCTGGAGCATCAGATCACTAAAAAGATAACAGTACAGGGCGATGTGTTTATTTCCCCTTGGAAATCTTTTGCAGGACACGAGCTGCAGTACTACTCCATCTCATTGGAAGGAAGGTATTACTTTAACGAAGCTTTTAAGCATTTTTACGTCGGAGCCAATATTGCAGGATCACGTTTTAACGTACAGAAATGGAACTACTGGAATGACAATGTCGGCGTTGATGAGGAAACAGGAATTGTCCGAAAAAATTCAGACCTTTACCAAAAGGGATATTCGGTGATATTCGGGGTTACCGCAGGATACCAGTTTAAAGTTTCGGACCGTTGGAACATCGACCTTTATGGAACGGTAGGAACTTCCCAGGATTTTTACAAAGGATACGACCGCTCGAGAGGCGACCGTTACGATAAAGCAACCGGCTATAACAAAAGCGGTGAAATCATTCCGTACAGAGGCGGTGTGATGATTTCTTACAAATTAAAATAAACTCATGAAATTATTCGGAAAGAACCATATCATTATTTGTGTTATCACGTTTGCCATTCTTTTTCTGATGAATTACCTCGGAAACGATCAGGCGGACAAGCTTGAAAGAGCCCTGATGATTGCCGGAGCAGGCGTTATCGGGCTGTCCATTGGTTTGGTCATCATGAACAAAGGAAAAGATGACAAGACCCCGCCACATAATTTTGACTGATATAAAATGAATAGTCAATGGTCAATTCGCTGTTGCTAATCAATTGACAATTGACTGGCGACGCCAAATTAACCATTGACCTTTTTATTTTTCATAAACTATATATTTCTCCCTAATCTTTTCAAAGGCTTCCAGATCGGATTTCCAGGATGCTTTAATCCCGGAGACTGATTTTCCGGCAATAATCTGCTTCCTCAGTTCATCACTTCCGGCCAGCGTATCAAACCAGTAATTTTTTCCCGCTGCAGGCTTCAGGAAAAAATCCAATTCCGGATTTCTGTAATTTTTAAAGGCTTTCACCAGCCATTCCATATTCAGTTCCCTCAAATCTCCCTTATAGTTCGAAAGGTTTTCACCATAACATAATTTTCCGTTTAAAAAAGGGTCTTTTGCGCCGGCCGTCGGTTTTGGAGTAAACGGGTAAGGCAGGCTTCTGGTCCAGGGCGAACCATAGATCTGAAACGGCAGATCCGTGCCCCGGCCTACGGAAACCTGGGTTCCCTCAAAAAAACAAAGGCTGGGATACAGATTGATCGACCGGTCATTCGGCAGGTTGGGTGAAGGCCTGTCCAGCATTGGGTAACGTCTGGTTTTATGGTAATTTTTCATTGGGATCAGGGTATATTTTGCCTGGACCTTATTTTTAAGCCAGCCTTCGCCATTCACCATTTTCCCGTATTCGCCGATGGTTAAACCGTACACAACCGGAACTTCATGCATCCCGACAAAGCTGGTCCATTTTTTCCTTAAGACGGGTCCGTCCGTATAACCGTCATGCGGATTCGGGCGGTCCAGCACGATTACCTCCACCTTATTCTCCGCTCCGGCTTCCATCACATACGTTAAAGTGGAAATGTAGGTATAAAAACGGACGCCGACATCCTGAATATCAAACACGATTACATCAATCCCCTTCAACTGTTCAGCACTTGGCTTCTTGTTGTTGCCATAAAGGGAAACAATAGGAATTCCGGTTTTTACATCAATCCCGTTTTTTACCTTTTCCCCGGCATCCGCATCTCCCCTGAAACCGTGCTCAGGTGCAAAAATGGATTTGATTTTAATTCCGTTTTTTACCAGAAAATCCACCACATGCGTCTTGTCGCTCATCAGCCCGGTCTGGTTGGTCACGACACCAATGGTCTTGCCTTGCAACAAGGGCAGATACAGGGCAGGCTGATCCGCTCCGGTTTTAAAATCATCTTTATGGTGAACCTGAGAATAATATTGATTGAATACTCCTAAAAAAATTAGGCAAATAAGAAGTAAATTTTTAATTTTGAAATCTAAATTCATCGTCTTGAGCTTTCCTTTATATTTTTCCAAAAAAATAGCGTTTTCCAAAGATAACAAAAATAACCTATCGCGGGTGATCATCTTTATCGGCAGGCTTTCTGTGGCTTTGGGAATCATCGTTTCACTGATCACCGTTTCCACGGGATTCGGTTCCAAGAAGGCGATCAAGGAAAGACTGGCCGATTTCAGCGGGCATATTACCGTGCGGTCGACCCGGTCCAATTCTTCCTATAATACTTCGGTACTGGATAACCAGGGGCTGGACCTGAAGAAAATCAGGGAGCTGCCGGATGTGGCAAGCGTCCAGAAATATGCTACGGTAACCGGGATCATGCGGAATGAACATAATTTTGCCGGCATTATCTTCAAAGGTGTCGGAAAGGATTTCGACAGCCTCAGATTCAAGAAATTCCTGACCGCCGGAAGTTCGCCGAAAGTTACCGAGAAAGGATACTACAACGGCGTGACGATTTCGCAGAAGATTGCCAACGATCTTCATTTAAAAGTAAAAGACAGCATTGTCACTGTTTTCTCCAAAGCAGACCAGAAACCCATTTACAGGAAATTTGAAGTGGTCGGAATCTACAGGACCGATATTAAAATGATTGATGACCAATTCGTGCTCGGCGGAATCAACCATGTCCGCAAAATCCAGGATATGAAACCGGATGAAATCGGCGGACTTGATATTTTCTTTAACAACGTGAACGATACCGACCGGAACCTTCCGGAAATCGAAAAACTGATCGGCTATAAAAATTACGCAGAAAAAGCCACAGAAAAATTCCCGCAGATTACCGACTGGATCAGTATTTTCGATACCAACATTGCACTGATCATTATCATCATGCTGATTGTAGTCGTTATCAATATCATCATGGTTCTTCTTATCCTGATTATTGAGCGGACGAATTCCATAGGCCTACTGAAAACTTTAGGAGCCAGCAATGCACAGATCAGAGCAACTTTCATCAATTATACGCTGATCATTATGATTCCGGGATTATTGTACGGAAATGCCATCGGTCTTGGATTAATTTTCATCCAGAAGATTTTTGGGGTGATTAAATTAAATCCGGAGAATTATTACGTAAGCACTGTTCCGGTAGATCTCAATCCGATTGCCATTATCTCCATTTCTCTTGGAATCCTGCTTATTTCCGGTCTGGCTCTTATCGTTCCAAGCTATCTGATCAGTAAAATTTCTCCGGTAAAAGCAATCAAATACAATTAGATCAATTGTGAATAGGGAATTCTACTTCAAAAAAGATGGACCAGTGACTCACAGAAATTGACCACTGGCATTAAAGGTTGACGGTGAATTATCAATTCATTTCATTCACGATTTTATGATTGATATTGTCGAATTCAGGTATCGAAATAAAAAAGCGGCGTTACGAATTTTTTAAAAATTCATCGGAGCTAAATAAATTATCATAAATAATTAATTGACCATCTTATATCT
Organism: Chryseobacterium sp. SN22; assembly: GCF_008329705.1. Taxonomy (GTDB): domain Bacteria; phylum Bacteroidota; class Bacteroidia; order Flavobacteriales; family Weeksellaceae; genus Chryseobacterium. The sequence goes on from NZ_VTSX01000013.1 coordinate 112,844, forward strand.
ATGATGCAAGATTACATTTAATTTGTCTTTTTGATGATGTGCAAGTCATGATTAATTATCTGAAAGCCGTATCTTTGCGCGTGCTTTAAAAAACATTTATGAAATACGCAAACAACATCCTCGAAACTATCGGAAATACGCCATTGGTGAAACTTAATAAGGTTTTAGGCGAAGATTTTCCGGCATTGGTTTTGGCAAAGGTGGAAACATTCAACCCGGGAAATTCCGTGAAAGACAGAATGGCCTTAAAAATGATTGAAGACGCCGAGAAAGATGGAAGATTGAAACCCGGAGGAACCATTATCGAAGGAACTTCGGGAAATACAGGGATGGGGCTGGCCCTTGCCGCTATTATCAAAGGCTACAAATGTATCTTTGTTACCAACTCCAAGCAGTCTAAAGAAAAATGTGATATTCTCCGTGCGGTGGGTGCTGAAGTTATTGTATGTCCGACCGACGTAAAACCTACCGACCCGCGTTCTTATTATTCCGTTTCAAAAAGACTGGCTAAAGAAACGGAAAACGGATGGTATGTCAACCAATATGATAATTTATCAAACAGAGCGGCGCATTATGAATCTACCGCTCCTGAAATCTGGGAACAGACGGAAGGGAAGCTGACGCATTTTGTAGTCGGTGCCGGAACGGGAGGTACGATTACAGGCTGTGGTAAGTTCTTCAAAGAGAAAAATGAAAATATTAAAATCATCGGTGTTGATACCTACGGTTCGATCCTGAAAGAAATACACGAAACCGGAGAAATCAAATTAGAAAACGCTTACACTTATATTACCGAAGGGATCGGAGAAGATATTCTTCCCGAAAACTACGATATGTCGGTGATCGATCATTTTGAGAAAGTAACTGATAAAGACGGTGCCGTTTACGCCAGAAAACTGGCGAAGGAAGAAGGGATTTTCTGCGGTTACTCGGCAGGAAGCGCTATTGCTTCTATGGTTCAGATGAAAGACCAGTTCACGAAAGACGATGTGATTGTGGTTCTCCTTCACGACCACGGTTCCCGGTATGTCGGAAAAATCTACAATGATGAGTGGATGAAAGAAATGGGCTGGCTGGATTAGTCAGCTTCTATGATAAAATAAAACTCAGAGTATTTTGCTCTGAGTTTTTTGTTTTTATTATGGGATAACGTTTTTCTTAATAACCTGTTTTAATGTGCTGTACTCTTTTTCGCTCATTGATTTCCGGGGAAACATATAACTGCATTTTCCTTCAAGCACAATACATTCATTGTTACTGTCAAAATATTCAAAATCCTTCCATTCGCTGGTTTCTTTTTCGCCATCGATATTTACGGTAAAGAACTGATCATCAAATTTTATCTCATATATCCCGCATTTTTCAAGCTTGCCCAGATAACGGTGAACCTGCTTTTTCCAACGGGAAACTTTGTTGATGCTGACAGAAAGGAAAACGGCACACAGTAAAAACAGAAAACTCACAAAATACAGGATTCCCGCTTTTTCCTGAGTGAAATCGTTCCTGAAAATAAAGACGATCAGCAGAATAATCCCTACAACAATCGTTGTAATGGTTTTTCCCCTGGTAGAAGACGAAAAAAACAGGCTTCCCTGATTGCCGTTAAAATAGATCTCTTCAAAGTCCTGCCTTCTCGGTTTTAAAACAATTCCCTTTTCTTCGCTCATATTAATTATTTCTGAATACAAATCTAATTGAAAAATTCAGAAATCCCCTCCTGATTTTAATGTGATTGTATTTAAGGTAAACAATTCTTATTTCTATCAATCAACCATTAGCAGATTACTCGTCTTCGTATCTGTTGCTGATCATCGAAAGCCGATTCATCAGCTCACGGTTTCTCTGTCTGAGGTCTTCCATTTTTTGAAGCATATCATGGATCACTTCCAGTCCCGGAAGATTGATGTCCAGGTCGTAATGCCAGTTGGTAAACCTTTCGAAATTCGGCAGGTCTTCGTACATCAGGTAACGGACTTCATTTTCGGTCTGGATATTCAGCAGGCCGGAATCCACCAGTTCATCAAAAAAAGTAATTTCGATATTGTATATTTTTACGAGTTCTTCCCGCGATATTCTTTCACTCATGGCTTAGGAATTTTTAAGTTGTTCGAAAAGTTCTTTCTGCTTATCGGTAAGATCAGTCGGAAGTTTTACTTCATAGGTCACAAACAGGTCGCCGGACTGCCCTTCCTTTTTGTATACCGGGAACCCTTTGCCTTTCAGCCTTACGATCATGCCATTCTGGGTTCCGGGTTTTACTTTCAGGTTGACGCTTCCGTCTAAGGTATTCACGTTTACATCACCGCCCAAGACGGCAGTATAAAGATCGATTGTAACTTTGGTTTTCAGATCATCCCCTGCCCTTTCAAAATCCGGATCAGCCGGAATCGTAAAGGTAATATACAGATCCCCATTCGGACCTCCATTGAAGCCGGGTTCACCATGGCCTTTCAGCTTGATCTGCTGTCCGTCATGGACCCCTGCCGGAATTGTGATCCTTACTTTTTTACCGTTGATCTCGAAAGTCTGCGGATGGGTGGCCGCGGCATCCCTCAAACTCAGATTCAGTTCTGCATACACATCCTGTCCTTTGAACTTTCCGGATGCACTGCCCCGGGAACTTCTTCCGAAACCGCCGCCTGCTCCGCCGAACATCCTCTGGAAAAAGTCTGAGAAATCTTCACCTTCGCCAAAATCGGTACCGGAGAAACCGCCTCCGAAGTTTCCGCCCTGGTTATGATATTGTCTTTGTTGCTGTTGCTGTGCTTTTTCGTATTCTTCTCCGTGTTTCCAGTGTTCGCCGTATTTATCGTATTTGGCCCGGTTTTCCGGATTGCTGAGGACCTCATTGGCTTCGTTGAGCTCCTTAAATTTCCGTTCCGCTTCCTTATCATTAGGATTAAGGTCCGGATGCAGCTTTCTTGCCAGTTTACGATAGGCTCTTTTGATATCTTCCTGGGTTGCGTTTTTGTCTACACCCAAAATGGTATAGTAATCTATATAAGCCATAGAAACAATTTTTCTTGAAATCAACAAATTTGAGACCGAAACCGACAGCCCTCATATTAAAAATTACTGCTATCTTTGATCAAAAAGCGACCTATGAACCAAGTTCTGAAAAACTACTCCGGAATTTTACTCCTGCTCCTCGGAATTACGATCGGAAGCATCATCGGAATTGTTGCTCCCGGCATGGTGGAATACCTGAAACCATTAGGAGATATTTTCCTGAACCTGCTTTTCGTAAGTGTCGTTCCACTGGTATTTTTTGCCGTTTCCAACTCCATTGCTTCGCTCGAACAGCAGTCTAAGTTCGGAAGGATTATGTTGGTGATGGCCCTTACATTTCTATTCTTCATCGTAACGGCAGCCGTATTTACCATTGGCGCAGTATACCTTTTTCCGGTTTCAGGAGTTTCGGGAAGCCGTGAAATTGTTGAAGAAGCTGCCAATACCGACAGTTGGGGCGACAGGATCGTCGGATTCTTTACCGTCGGGGAATTTACCCAGCTTTTTTCCAGGCAGAATATGCTGGCCCTTCTGATTTTTTCTTTTATGACGGGTTTTTCTGCCAGGAAAGCAGGAGAGAAAGGACAGGTCTTCAGGTCGTTTATCGCATCGGGTTATGAAGTGATGAAAGAACTGCTCCTGATGATTATGAAAGCGGCTCCCATCGGGTTGGGCGCTTATTTTGCCTACCAGGTCGCTACCTTGGGACCTCAGCTCTTCGGGTTTTATGCGAGGCCGCTGGGATTGTATTATGTTGCCGGAGTGGTTTACTTCCTTGTATTCTTTTCACTGTATGCTTTTATGGCCAACGGAAAAACGGGGATAAAAAGTTTCTGGACAAATGCTCCGTTTCCGACCCTTACCGCTTTGAGTACCTGCAGCAGTTTTGCCACCATGCCGGCGAATTTACAGGCGGCATCCAACATCGGGATTCCAAGCCAGATTTCGAATATTGTCATTCCGATCGGGACAACCCTGCATAAAAACGGTTCGTCGATGTCGTCGATCATCAAAATTTATGTAGCGTTCCTGATTATCGGGAAGGATTTTTTTGATCCGATGAACCTGCTGCTGGCTTTGGGGATTACGATTTTTGTCAGCATTGTTGCCGGCGGAATTCCGAATGGCGGTTACATCGGGGAAATGCTGATGATTTCGGTGTATCAGCTGCCACAGGAAGCAGTTCCGGCCGTAATGATTATCGGAACCCTGGTGGATCCGCTGGCAACGGTACTGAATGCCGTGGGACAGTTGGTGGCTTCGATGTTTGTGAGCAGGTTTGTGAAGGTGGCTTCGAGTGCCTCAGCCACCGTCAAAGGCAGTTATTAATAAGAACTTCAAATAACAGACATCGCTATCTGCAAATCAGTACTACTTATAAAAAGTATAGGCATCAGGAATAGCAGTCATTAATAAGAATTTCAATGCTTATTGGGAATACGGGTTATAATGATCGTACCATCTTGATAAATGCCGGATATTAAATAATGGATTAGGAGGATTATTAAAATTTTAGGTATTGCCGATCTATTTACGGGTGGCTGAGGTTCTTGAAGCCACCGTTGATAAAATCAAGTATTTTAAACTAAAGGAAACTGTTTCAAGGTAAGACCTATTTATTTTCGAGATCACGATAAGCTTTAGATAACGGCGGAAGAAGATCAGGATCATCATTGATCAATGCCTCTTTCTTTTTTCTGCTCCAACCCTGAATTTGCTTTTCACAATAAAAAGGCATCGGCAATGTTATCATATTGTTCACAATAAAGAAATTTAACAGGCAACCGCTTTGCTGTATGTTTTGAGCCCTCTCCTTTTTGATGTTGTAGCAGACGCAATTCCAAATCTATTGTACTACCCGTATAATATGAGCCATCGCAACATTGCAGGATGTACATGTATCCTTTTTTCATATGTGTGTTTTTTAAATATTTGGCTAGTGGTTTTTTGAGAGCCTCAGCCATCATACCAAATTAGTTTAAAATTAAATCAGAGAAAATTATTAATTTTATTCACTCCGCTTCACCGGCTCCAGGTTTTTGAGTTCTTCGGGAGTGAAGAGTCTGTAGATAACCTTAAATGTTTTTCCTAACGGAGTTTCCAGTGAAAATCCGCCGGGACCGAAGCCATCGGTGACGTCTAAGGTGAAATGGGAATATTGCCAGTATTCGAAGAGGTCACGGTCGATCCAGAATTCGTGATCGTGGATGGTTCCGATCATGGCATCATTCATTCTCGGGAAAAATCCGCCTTTCTCAAAACACTGCGGCTGGGTTCCTTCACAACATCCTCCTGCCTGATAGAACATCAGGTCGCCGTATTTTTTCTCCAGCTCCCAGATGACTTCCAATGCTTTCTCGGTAGCGGCGAGCCTGGGTATTTTATTTTGCATAATCTTGTTTTTTAGGAATTAAAGTAATTCTGATCACAGATGGTAAATCCTGCCTAAAGACCAACCCATCATCACGGTGAACAGGATCCCGAAAGTTCAGCTAACGACCTGCAATGTTTGCGTGAGGGATAGGAAGGGGCCGCTTAAAGCGGCGTGCATCGCACCGGAACGAAGTGGAGCCCTGGATAGCCCGACCGTTTCCCGTTGCAAGACGGGAAACGGGCACGCCATCATGTATTAAAATTAAAAGAAACCAAGTTTGTTTTTGTTGTAGGAGATCAGCATGTTTTTGGTCTGACGGTAGTGGTCAAGCATCATCTTATGGTTCTCACGTCCGATTCCCGACTGTTTGTATCCTCCGAAAGGCGCTCCCGCCGGATAAGAATGGTACTGGTTGACCCACACCCTTCCCGCCTGGATCTGACGCGGAACATTGTAGAGCTGGTGCGCATCCCTGGTCCAGACCCCTGCGCCAAGCCCGTAAATGGTATCGTTGGCAATTTTTACGGCGTCTTCCTCATCTTTAAAGGTCGTGAACGCAAGTACGGGCCCGAAGATTTCTTCCTGGAAGATCCTCATCCGGTTTGTTCCTTTGAAGATCGTCGGCTGGATATAATATCCGTCTTCCAGTCCTTCCCCTACGTTGTTCACATCTCCTCCCACAAGCACTTCCGCGCCTTCTTCTTTTCCTAATTTAATATAAGAAAGGATTTTGTCTTTCTGGATCTGCGAGGCCTGTGCACCCATCATCACGGTTTTATCCAGCGGGTTTCCGACTTTAATGGCTTTCACCCTTTCGATCACTTTGGCGATGAAGGCATCGGCAATGTCTTCCTGAACCAGCAGTCTTGACGGGCAGGTACAGATTTCCCCTTGATTTAAAGCGAAAAGTACAGCTCCTTCAACGGCTTTATCCAAAAATTCATCGTCGGCATCCATGACGGAACTGAAGAAAACGTTCGGGGATTTCCCGCCCAGTTCCAGCGTTACCGGAATGATATTCTCCGTGGCATACTGCATCACCAGGCGCCCGGTTGCCGTAGAACCTGTAAATGCAGCCTTATTCACTTTCGGATTGGTTACCAGAGCCCTTCCGAGTTCTGCACCGAAACCGTTAACGATGTTTACCACTCCCGGAGGAAGAAGGTCGCCGATCAGCTCCATTAATACCATGATGGAAACCGGGGTGCTTTCAGCCGGCTTCAGAACCACACAGTTTCCTGCCGCCAATGCCGGAGCCAGTTTCCATACGGCCATTAAGATCGGAAAATTCCATGGAATGATCTGGGCAATAACGCCAAGCGGTTCGTGGACAATCAGGGAAACGGTATCTTTATCCAGTTCGTTATGGGAACCTTCCTCAGCCCTGATGACGGAGGCAAAATACCGGAAATGGTCCACCGCCAGCGGAATATCGGCTGCCAGGGTTTCCCTTACCGCTTTACCGTTGTCGATGGTTTCGACGGTGGCAATGTATTCAAGATTCTGCTCAATCCGGTCGGCAATTTTATTTAAGATGATGCTTCTTTCGGTTGAAGAAGTATTTTTCCAGGTTTCAAAAGCTTTTTCAGCAGCATTTACGGCCAGTTCAAGGTCTTCTTTGGAAGAATGGGCCGCCTGGGTGAAGTTTTTACCGGTTACCGGGGAAACTACATCAAAATAATTTCCGTTCGCCGGTGCGGTAAACTGCCCGTTGATATAATTATCATATCTGCTTTTAAATTCAGGCCATTGTAATACCGTTTCCGATTGCTGTTGTGTTGTAGTGCTCATAATTCGTACAATTTTTAATTTTTATATCCACCAAATTACACTTCCCTGTGATATTTGTATAGCACAATCGTATAAAAAAACTTCAAAATCGTATTGGGCATTTGTTTTTTATGGTTTCCTTAACAAATTGATCAGCAGATATTTTCTATATTTGATAAAGAGGCCCATCTAAATCTTTAGGAAATGAACAGCAACAAGATTTTATTAGAAACTCCTGAACTAAAAAGGGAAAACCAGCTGCTGAGCCTGGTTGAAAACCGGACGACCTTCAATCTGAATAACTGCGAATTCAGCATCTATGAGACGCATCAGGCCGCTTTTGGGGTAAAGCTGCATTTTGAAACCATTGCTTTTACTGCCATGCTCCGCGGGAAAAAACATATGAAACTGGATCATAAAACAGGCTACTTCGATTATTTTCCGGGAGAAAGCGTTCTTGTATCGCCGGGTGAAACGATGGTGATTGATTTTCCGGAAGCTGATGAAACCCCTACCCAATGCATTTCGCTGAGCCTGAACCCCGAATTTATTGAAGATTCCCTTAATTATCTCAACTACAATCTTCCGAAAACCGACGAATCCTCCCACTGGAATATCGGGCCGGATGAATATTATCTGTTCAACAATACTTCCCTTGCCTCTGCTACCAACAACATTATGCGGATTGCCATGGATGATAATTCCCAGAAAGATATTATGGCCGATTTTGCACTGAAGGAACTGCTGATCCGGCTGATGCAGACTCAGGCCCGGGGTATCGTGGAAAAGAACAGGACAAAGAATAAATCAAGAATCGGTTTTGCGGTGGATTATATCAAAAAGAACCTGCACCAGAAGCTGTCGGTAGAAAGTATTGCTAAAATGGCTTACGTCAGCAAATCGAATTTCTTTAAGATGTTCAGGGAAGAGCTGGGAACTTCACCGAACGATTTTATTTTACAGGAACGGATCAGCCGGGCCAAAGAACTGCTGGCCGACCGGAACAGCATCAAAGAAACTGCTTTCCAGACCGGTTTTTCGGATACGAATTATTTCACCAGGGTTTTTAAGCAGCTGGTAGGCATTACTCCGAAAAGCTTTCAAGATAAAACGTACAGAGAAGTTTTTTAGGGTTCTGATTTCCCTTTATATTAACGTGAACTCAGGACAGAAACGGAATGAAAAGCTGGATGCGGAAGTACCCTCATTTAAGATATTTCGATGGATCCTGCATGCCAAAATGATTTTTCTGCCTTGGGCGAAGGAAAACTTTATTAAAATTCCTAATCATTTGTATTTTTCGTTAGCCTTTTTAAACTACCGAAAAAAATTAAATACGATCTAATTCAAGTTATATTACCTGCGATTCTCTAATACCATATCAAGTCCCCAACGGGATGGACAAGCGGATATCGCTGTGCAAAGGTTTAAACAAAGTAAAATATGTGCAGATCTGTGGGAGATTAAAGTCATAAAATTAGAACATAAGTCAAAAAAAATGCAGGGGAAAGCTTTGAATTTTAAATTAATCAGGATCAGTTGGTTCTACATAAAAGACCGGAACTCATTGAATTCCGGTTTTTATTTAAGCTCAATTTATTTTTGAAAACCGTAGTACCGGGCTCCTTTTAACACCGGATTTTCAAGTTCTATGGATTTCAGTCCGAAACCTTTGTAGTTTTCATTCACTGAATTTTTTAACTTTTTCCGATGAAGTTTTTCATAGGTATCAAAGTCGATAGCGGTCCGGTTTTTCAGCGCTTCAAAAATATTCCATTTTTCAACGACTTTTTTCCAGTTGTCTGAAATTTTCCCGGCGAAGACTTTGGATTTCGAGCCGCTGCCATATCCCAGAAATCCGATTTCTTCACCCGCCAGCTCTTCATTTTCGTTGAATGAAGTCTGCAAAGCAGAAAGCAATGCCATAAAGATAGAGGCGGTATACATATTCCCGATCTCGGAGGAAGCCCGCTGCGACTTTTCAATTTTTTCACTGATGAACTGAATATATCCTTCTGATTTTGCCGCTGCTTTTTGCTCTTCAGGTGTTCCGTACGGTAATCCGTTTTCCAGGCTGTAAATTTCCGTAAACACCCTTTTTCCATGAAAGGCATAGGGAAGGTGGAAAATAAGGTATTTCCAGTGTTCATACGGTTTTTGCCGGCCTGTAATTTCTTTATAATGGTTGTAAGCCTCCCTGATCCTGTCCTGATAACATTGGTTGGAATACTGGCCGTCGAAAACCGGCTCGTCGGTAAAGACTTCTATTTTATCTGGAAAACTTTCAGGAGCATTGGCTAAATTTTCCTTTTGAAAATGACGCCTCGGCTTAAAAAAATCAAAGACACTTTCTGTGGCTACTCCCCAATGGTTTTCGATTTCAAGAAGATCCGGTTTTGAGGAAATCAGTACCGCGACTGCACCACCACCCTGGGTATATTCCCCGGACGAAGCCAGCTCATATTTTGCATAATCACTTGCAATGACTACGGCTTTTTTATCAGGATTTGCCCGTACAAAATCCAGGGAATTGTGAAGCGCATCTACCGCACCGATGCAGGCGAACGTCATATCCACTACGTCACAGCTTCTAAACACCCTTGTACCGAATTCAGCTTCCAGGGTTTGTTCCACCATCTGCATGGCGTAGGAAGCAGTAGGTTTCGCAGCATCCAGGGCACTTTCGGTTCCGAGGTAAATTCTTGCTATTTCTTTCGGATTAAGCTGATAATCACTGATCAGTTTCAGCAAAGCTTCTGCTGCAAAGGTTGCCGCATCTTCATGGACATCGGGAAAACCCATTTTGTGAAGTCCCAGCCCTTTTTCCAGTTTCGCCGGTTCAATTCCTCTTTTTTCTGCCAGATCCTTGATTTCCAAATATAGTGAAGGTACATAGTAGCTTGCCGCCTCAATTCCAAAAGTCATATTGTTTATTTTAATACGAATTTAAAAAATGTAAACGTTTAATCATATATGATTTTTGTCTGATCTTTCACTTTTAGTGACTAAATCATATCTGCAAAGAAAAAAGTATGAGTGTGAAAGTTGGGAAGCCATGAATCAGAATGATTTATTTTGGAATAAGCTGTATTCCCAAACTTTGGTACCGGTATGAAAATACAGTTGCCTGATAATTAAAAAGGGCATCTTAATGAAAAAATGCCCAAGGTGTAAATTATTAATTAAATTTGTGTTCAGCTATAAATCATGAAAATTTATTTTTTCTATAACCCTTCCTATACTTACTGATTCCTAATTAAGCAATGGCTTTTAAAGAACATTACTATATTAAGATAAATTAGAGTCCGGAAATGTGATGGTGGGATTTAAATTTATGATTTTCATTGAATATCACAGGTTAAAAGTCATGAGAATCTTATCTTTAAACCGGTAAGGGACCCCTATTTAGTTCAATGACTATCGGTATTAATTTGACAGCTAAATTACATTAAAAAAACAGATAAATCAAACATTTTGTTAAAAAAATAAATTAATTTCAATTATAATGATTAAAATAAAAATAACCGCTATACACAATAGCGGTTATCATATTTAAATATAATTATTGCAGGAAATTATTTGAAATCTTCGATGGCTTTGTTAATGGCATCGATCTGTTGGTTAATGCTGGCAGCACTTTGCGGATTCTGTTTTAGGAGCTCCATTTTTCTGTTCAACCCTTCCTTCAGCATCTGGCTTATCATCATTTTAGCTTGCGGGTTATTCCCGATTTCTCCTTTGGCCTGCCCGAGAATCTTTGTAATATTTTCCGTAGCCTTCAGATTATCGGAACCCATAATCCAGTTGTATCCTTCTTCTGCGGATTTGCCCAACTCGGGATTCTGGAATTTGATGAAAGGATAGAAAGCAACCAGCTGGGTAATATTCTCCATCTGTGAAGTCACTTTATTTTTTACAATCACCGGCAGCAATTTGCTCATCAGGTCCTCAGAAGCATTTTTCAGGTCGATTTTTTCAGCCAAAGCATTTGCTCTGGAAGGATCACTGTCGATAATGGCACTTACCGAATTTCCTCTTACCGCATTGGAAACAGCGTTCAGTCCTTTTTCAAAAACAGGAATATATTTTTTATCCTTTGTTTTTGCCAGGGCTGAAATCGCCGCGGCCTGTACGAGGGTTTTAGGATCATTGGAAGCTAATTTTTCAACATCTGCGCCCATCGCCTTAAACTGTTCGGCATTGGAAAGGTCCATCATTCTTAAAGCTTTTATCCTTGTGCGGAAAAAAGGATCCTTAATTGCTGCGGCCAATAGTTTGGTGGCCGCCGGATTTTTGCCGACCTGATCTTTAATCCCGTTTAACGCTTCATATCTGCTTTTGAATTCTTTTGAACCCAAAAACTGCATCAGATTCTGTTCCGGGGTTTTGGTATCGGTAATCTCTGCTACCAAAATGCCGTCTGCATTGATGTTGATGAGATCCGCATTCTTTGAAACATCGAAATTAAATGTGTTTTTAGCTTCTGCATTTACCCATACCTTATATCTCTTCGGTTTACCGTTATCGTATACATCGATGGCCAATGGGAACTGGAACGGCTGTTCCTGGGTCTGCTCAATGGTAACGGCTACCTGCTTTTTCACAGGCTCGAAAGTGAACGAATATTTAAGCTTCGGGTTTCCGCTTCCGAAATACCACTGGTTGAAAAACCAGTTTAAATCTCTTCCGGAAATTTTCTCGAATGACAACCTCAGCTGATGGGCTTCGGCATTTCCGTATTCATAGGTTTTTAAATAATCATTCATTCCTGCGAAGAAAGCATCATCACCCAGGTAGTTTCTCAGCATATGAAGAATTCCGCCTCCTTTCTGATAGGTTACCAGATCGAAAACATCCTCACGGGAATCGTAATTAAACCTTACCAGATCCTTTTTGAAATCGCCCGGATTATGAAGGTACATGTTCACATCTGTCATCTGATGGTAATCCGCCTGGTCTTTGCCATATTTATATTCGTTCCAGAGGTATTCCGAGTAATTGGCAAAAGATTCGTTTACGGTAAGGTTACTCCAGCTTTCTGCCGTTACCAGGTCTCCGAACCAATGGTGAAAGAGTTCATGGGCAATCGTATCTTCCCACGTGTTTTCGTCAATCAGCTGTCCCGGCTTCTGCAGAATCGCACTTCCGTGGAGGGTTGCCGTCGTATTCTCCATGGCTCCGCTTACATAGTCCCTTCCGGAGATCTGCGCATATTTTGCCCAAGGGTAGTCGTAGCCTAATTTTTTAGAGAAAAACTCGATCATTTCCGGCGTATTGCCGTAGATCTGCTTTGCATACGGCTCGTATTCCTTCTCAATATAATAATCCACCGGAATATTTCTCCATTTGTCTTTTACAATGGCATATTCTCCGACACCCATGAAGAAAAGGTAGGTAGAATGCCTTTTATCCATTACCCAGTGATCGGTTCTCTGCCCATTTGTTTCTTTCTTAGAATCTTTTAGAATCCCGTTGGAAAGGGTAACATATTTATCAGGAACCGTCATGTAGATTTCCTGGGTGGTTTTTTGGTTGGATTTATCGATGGTCGGGAACCAGGCCGATGAAGATTCCGTTTCACCCTGCGTCCAGATCTGGGTTGGCTTATCCGGATCTTTTCCCTGGGCATTAATAAAATAAAGCCCTTTGGCATCGTTAATGGCTGCACTTCCCTCCTGCTTTACTTCGTTGGGACGTGCCGTATACTTGATGTACACCGTATAATCCTGGTTTTTCTGATACGTTTTATCCAATGTAATTTTTAAAACATCGTCTTTATAATCATACTTTAAAGGAGACTTTTTGCCATTCGTTTCCAGAGCGACTTCATGAATGAGCATTCCTTTGGCATCCAGTGTAAGTTCGTTGGTCGGATAGAAGAAAGGGGCTGCCGTAAGCCACTCTTCTCCATTCATCTGTTCTTTCTGATAGTCGAAATTAACCTTTAGTTTTGTATGTTTCAGCTCCGTTACCTTAGTGTGGGTTGCCCTGTATACTTTTTCCCTGCCTGAGGTTTCGGTTTGCGCTGCTGCATTTGTGGAAAAGAAAATCCCACCCAATAAAGCAATCGATAAAATGGCTTTTTTCATGTATTTTAAAAATTATTTTTTTGTCAGAATATCAAAAATATCATTCACCAGGGTTTCGTAATCTCCCTTTTTGAACTGTTCTTTTGTTTTGGCAAAAGCTTTTTTCAGTTCGCTTTCCGGATTTTCATCGTCGATAATTTCCACAGAGTCTACGCCTTTCATCTGAAGGATGGCATTCTTCAACGCTTCAAGATCGGCGTTCGGTGCTGTATTTATTTTTAAATATTTCATTGTTTTATTCTTTTATAAATAGATCTTTTCTTTCGCCCTGCATAATGGCGAACTGCTTTTTCTCCGGGAAAAACTCAACGGTAATACCGGCTGGTGCAAATTTGAATTCCGTATTGGAAACCGGTTCCAGCGGAAATGCACTTTGCCCGGTAGCCTGCGCCATCAGTTTTTTATCCCGGATAAAAATATCAAATTTTACGGGTATTCCGGGACTTGCATATTTTCCTGCAAATTTCTGAAGCTCAGCTTCCGGAATATCCACTGTTTTAAAGGAAGGCATTTCAAAATCCTGTCCGCTCGCCGCCTGAAGGAGTCTGATGGAAATTTCATTCACATCCATATCCGACTGGTTTGTGGTGAAAGCAGCGGCGACTTTCAGATCCGGAAAATAAAACAATACCGAGCTGAACTTATCGATCCCGCCGGTATGGCCGTAGCCCCAGGATTTTCCAAAAGGAACTTTTGTGAGACCGTATCCGTAACCGTCCGCAAAGTTTTTCATTTGGTTAAGACTCTCTTTCTTTAAGAGCTTTCCCTGCTCCAACCCCAGCATAAAGGTCAGAAGATCACGCGGTGTCGAGATGATATTTCCCGCACCGCCGGGGATGCTCATATCCGTTTCGGAAGACGCCTGGTATTTTCCATTGGTGTATTCGTAGGATTCTGCCTGGTTTTTCGAGGGATCGATCTTTCCGCCGACTTCCGTGAGGGTAAGCTTTAAAGGCTTTGTTATTCTGGAGCTGACTAATTCGGCATAAGGTTTTTTGTATACCTTTTCCAAAATGAAACCCAGTAAAATATAATTGGAGTTGCTGTACGCAAACCTGGTTCCCGGTTCAAAATCGCTGCTGTATTTTTTGATGATGCCGATAAGGCTGCTTTCCGTTTGCGGTTTTGTATTGTACTGAAGGTATCCGGGATCATCGGTAAGATTGTGGATTCCCGAGCGGTGCTGCAATAGATTTTCTATGGTAATTTTGGAAGCATTGGGAATTTCCGGATAGAAATCCGACAGTTTACTGCCCAAAGCCATTTTCTTTTCTTCAACCGCTTTCATGATCAGCACAGCGGTAAAGGTCTTGCTGACGGATCCGATGCGGTACTGGGTATTGACGTTGGCTTTCTGCTGTTTCCCGGCATCTGTCCACCCGACTACTTTTATGAAGGTCGGAAGGTCGTTTTCTGCAAAGGCAAAACTTCCCATTACTTTGTGATGCACATACAGGGAGTCAAGATAATTTCCCAGCTTTTCTTTCACATTATTCTGCGAAAGGGCTATTCCTGAAACGCCGATGGCTGAAATAAGAAATAATTTTTTCAACATACTTTTGAGATTTACCGATAAGTTGAAAAATCCCGGGAGATGTTACAAAAAGTGAAGTTTTGAGCTTCACTTTATATTTTTATTTAGAATATTTTTTAATCTTACCGGGTCCTGTCTGCAGTACCAGAATAGTTTAATTACAATTTCATTCTTCCTGATTTCATAAAAACAGTTTAATCTGCTTTTTACCGATCAAGGTGTATTTTATATTCGGAAGTGTTTCTAAGGACAAATATTTTACAAGATCATCCATTATTGTTTTTCTGAACTTTTTAAGGTCATTTTTTAAAACATTGATTTCTTTTACAGTCCAGCGGACTTTCAGGAAATCAATAATTTCATCCAGCGATATCCTTGCCGTTTCAGAAATCGTTATTTTCATTTTCCGCCGAATGTTTCATTCAATACATCATCAGTCAGTTGCTGAGTTTTTCCGTTTTTATAATCGTTTTCACTTTGCTCCATTACTTTTGCAAAGTGTTCTGAATGTTCAATTTACTCCCATGAATAAGTTTTGTCTTCTTCGGAAATTTCAATATCCGTGATGCCTTTATCTGGGATAAAAGCTTTTTAATAAAAGGAATGTCGGCGTATTTATCCAGACTGATCTTGATCTCAAAGTTAATGAAATTATTAGTGAAATTAAATAGCGACCGGTGCCTTAATCCCCGGGTGCGGATCGTAATTCTCCAGTGTAAAGTCTTCAAAATCAAAATCAAAAATATTTTTGATCTCAGGATTGAGCTTCATTACCGGAAGCGGCCTCGGTTCTCTCGAAAGCTGCCTCTGAACCTGCTCAAAATGATTGTTGTAGATGTGAACATCCCCGAAGCTGTGTACATAATCGCCAACTTCAAGATCGCACACCTGCGCCATCATCATCAGCAATAAAGCATAACTGGCAATGTTGAAAGGAACGCCCAGAAAAACATCGGCACTTCTCTGGTACAGCTGAAGCGACAGTTTCCCGTCCGCTACATAAAACTGGAATAAGGCATGACAGGGTGCCAACGCCATATTCGGGATTTCAGCAACGTTCCAGGCCGATACGATGAGCCTCCGGGAATCCGGATTCTTCTTGATCTGATCGATCACTTCCGTAATCTGATCGATCACTTTTCCATCGGCACCGGTCCAGCTTCGCCACTGCGCACCGTAAACCGGTCCAAGATCGCCGTTTTCATCCGCCCATTCGTCCCAGATGGAAACGCCGTTGTCTTTCAGATATTTAATATTGGTATCGCCTTTTAAGAACCAGAGCAGTTCATAGATGATTGATTTCAGATGCACTTTTTTGGTGGTTACCAAAGGAAAACCTTCTGAAAGGTCATATCTCAGCTGATAGCCGAAAACGCTTCTTGTTCCGGTTCCGGTTCTGTCGGTCTTATCGGTTCCGTTGTCTAAAATATGCTGTAAAAGGTTTAAATAGTTTTGCATGTGGAAAGGTAATTTGAAGATTCAAATTTAAAGATATAATCCGAAAATATAATAAAAAAAGCATCCATTCTGACGGACGCTTTTATTACTGTCGAGAAGTATTTCGGTTAAACAGCGGTATATCCCCCATCTACAAGATAATACCCCCCTGTCATGAAAGAAGATTTGTCTGAGCTTAGAAACAGCACGAGTTCCGCTACTTCCTCAGGTCTTCCCAATCTTCCCATAGGATGTTTGTCAATCAAAGCTTTCTTCATATCCCCGCTGGCGCTTTCCAGAAGCGGGGTATCAATATAGGCCGGACCTACTGCATTGCAGCGAATATTTTTCTGCCCGTATTCCGTACCGATATTTTTTGTAAGCCCTACTACCGCATGTTTTGCTGCGGTGTAAGCTGATGAAAGCGGTGCCGCTACCGTTCCGTGGATAGATGCCATATTCACGATAATACCGCCTCCGTTTTTCTCCATCTGTTCCAGTTCGTATTTACAGCCATAGAAGACACCGTCCAGATTGACACTCAGGACTTTTCTCCAGCTGTCCAGGCTATAATTTCCTGTAATTTCCTGTTCACCGCCGATCCCGGCATTGTTGCAGGCAATATCCAGTCTTCCATATACTTCAACCGTTTTCTGGACAAGAGCTTCGACGTCTTCCGGATGAGAGGTATCCGCTTTTATAAAGCTTGCTTCCCCGCCATTAGTCCTGATCTTTTCAACCGCCTGATTTCCGTGTTCTTCGTTGATATCGGATACAATCACTTTTGCGCCTTCTTCTGCATATAATTCAGCAATGGCCAGCCCGATTCCTGATCCGGCTCCTGTAACTAAAGCAACTTTATTATTTAAAATTCCCATATTGATAAAATTTTAATTGTTCATTATCTTGTTATTGATAAAGTTACGGGGAAAATCCGGGTTCTTTTTAAATCGGAAAGATAAAGTTTTCTTAATTTATTCCGTGAAATACTAAATATCATAAATGAGCGATATTCTGTATGAACAGTAGAAATTTTGTTTGTATGATGTTTAATTTTAAATCGATTTTAATATCAATTTTGAAATAAGCTTTTTTCACCAGATTTCCTTAATGGTCTGGCTCACGGTATTTACAAAGAAATTCTGTCCTTTGGTTAATCCTGCCATTGCTTTTACTAATGGAGATTCGGAAGAAACCGTCATGATTTTCTGATTTTCAAATATAATTTCACCGACCGAAGCCGCAATATAAAACAGTCCTTTGTCTGTTTTTACCAAAGCTCCGTTCTGTACTTTTGACGCCGGATCTCCGTTAATTTTCTGAACCAGCAACTGCTGCTGCAGGCATTCATTCAGTTGACGCTGCAAATTATTGATTTCCTGCTGAAGCATTTCGCGGCCGGTTTCATATTTGTCTCCCATCGAACTTTTGGTATCATTATTCGACGCGCGGGTTTCTTCAATCAGGCTTTCAAACTTCTGAATTTTATCGGCGATCTTCGTTTTTATAAGAGTCAATATTTTTGATTTATCCATAGACGAGCATTTTCATTTAACATACGATAGCCAAATGTATTAAAATTAAATATCAATCAGCCGGCATCCCATGATAAAAAATCTCCGTCCTGTTCGGACGGAGACTCATTTATTTATTCTTATTTTTCAAAAACGGCATAATCACCGGGATTGAAATTGAAGGATTTTCCTTCGTCAAAGTTTCTTTTGATTCGTTCAAAAACATTTTTAAATGAGCCCGACACCTGCTCATCTCCAATATTGAAATTCACCTGCTCTTTTGACATATTGAGAATCACCAGGACTTCATGATTCCCGTTTTTCCGTACATACGCCAGAATTTTATCGTTGGCCGTGGTGTTCAGAAGATAAGTGGCGACGTTGGGATCCCCTCCTCTCAGGGCAGGATTGGAGGATTTAAGATCCAGCAGGGTTTTATAGAAGTCTGCCATCTGATAAGTACTGCTCCATTCAATCGGGTCTTTTTCAAAAAACTCCAAGCGTTTCATATTCGGCAGTTCCTGTCCGGAATATAACAGGGGGACCCCATTCCAGGTAGCGGAAAATACGGCCATCGGCTTTGTAATCACCCCGTATTTTTCATATTCGGTTCCGTTCCATGAGTTTTCATCATGGTTGGTGGTGAACCATGCCCGCATCGAATTATCGCCAATGGCAGAATATTTTCTCAGGAGATCCGTCAGTTCTTTAAGCGGTTCATTATTCTTATAATAATCTGCTGATTTGTGCATCCATTTCCAGGAATAGCTGGCGTCGAAAACTTTACCGTAATCCGGGTTTTCAAGCTCGTCATATTCTCCCAGCCAGAACAGCGGCTTCAGTTTTTCCACTTCGGGACGTGCCTGTTCCCAGAAATCCACTTCCACCCACGAAGCGAGATCGCACCGGAAGCCATCGATATGGGTTTCTTTTACCCAATACTTCATGGCATCAATCATGGCCAGGCGCATTTCCTGGTTTTTATAATCCAGTTCGATGATATCATCCATTCCGGAAGCGCGGTGGAAACTGCCGTCAGGATCTTTCAGGTAAAATTCAGGATGGGTTTTGGTCCAGATATGATCCCAGCCCGTATGATTGGCTACCCAGTCGATAATCACCTTGAAGCCCAAACGGTGCGCTTCATTCACCATGCGCTTGAAATCATCCAGCGTTCCGAATTCCGGATTGATGGAAGTATAATCCGAGGCTGCATATTGACTCCCCAGGCTTCCTTTTTTATTCAGCTGTGCAATAGGCGTCACCGGCATAAACCAGAGGGTCTTCACGCCCATCGATTTCAGCCGCGGCATTTCTTTTTCAAAAGCCCTGAATGTTCCTTCTTTTGTATATTGTCTCAGGTTGACTTCGTAAATATTGGTGGTGTGCTTCCAGTTTTTAGGTAAATCCGTCATGTCTTTCGTTGCTTTTTGAGTAGGGGCGCAGGATACAAGTCCCAAGCCCATTACCGCAATTAAAATTAATTTTTTCATTAATTCTCTTTTAACAAAAATAGGAATTGTGATCGGAAAACCCGGAAACCAAGTATGAAATTTGCAAAGTAATTGCTATGGAAGACATAAGCGTAGACGCTTATGCCGGCAGAGGCAGACAGCTGAGCAGAATAAGAACACGAGCAAGATGCTTGCACCAGCACTGGGACATAAGCGTAAATGTCTGCACCGCGCGCATATAGTCCCGACCAGCTTAGAATACTACTTTTTAATGAGTTGCTGCATTTTTTCCATCATATCATCCTTTTCTTTCAGCATCCTTTCGTAAAGCGCGATTTTTTCATCATGAAGCTCGATAATTTTTTCCACAGGATGAAAATTAGGGTTATACTGTACAACAGAGGGCTGAGGACAGTTTTCAAAAGTAATATGGGAGATCACATTAATGGCTTTTTCCTCATCAAAGTTTTTGAATGCCTCTACAGGAATTCTCAATACTTCAGAGATCTGCTGAAGCAATATATCTTCAATCTGTTCCTTCTGCTCCAGCATTGAGATCTTCTTCTGGTTCCAGTCGTTTCCCAGATCGAAAGCCAGCACTTCCTGTTTGATGCCCAGCATTTCCCTGAACCGTTTTACGTTTCTGCCCTGATGTATTTTCTGTTCCATCTGTTGTTTTTAATTGATTGAAAAATTAAAAGTAAAGATAAAGAAATATGGCATAAAGTAAAAGTCCGCTCCGGAATAAAATATCCTATTTCCGATATGTAGGCTTACGTCAGTGTTATTATAAAGCGCCATCCCTTAAAATGACTGCCGCCCTAGCCCCGATTGCCGCGGCATCCTTTTTTTGGAAGTGGGAAAGACAAGGGAAAAAAGATACAGCAGAAAGCGGGAAAAAGCTTCGGATTTATGAGTGATAAGTGATGATTTTGAGTGATACATGATGATTGGTAACCGATTACTATTGATATTTGATTATAAAAAGCCCGGAATTTTCATTCCGGGCTGTATATTTTTAAGTGCTGCGGTTATCTTTCATCGTCGTTGTCTTCTTCATCGTCGAACACATCGTCGTTGTAGTCTTCCTCTTCATCGTCATCAAAAGCATCGTCATCTTCGTCTGCAAAGTTTCCGGTTGCCCCGAAATCATCTTCAAAGCCGAAATCGTCATCCATCAACGGCATGGCCGATTTCTTTTTGGATCCTCCGGTGCTGCTCTTGCTCGGTGCTTTCAAAGGCACATTTCCGAAACGGTATACGGTGATCGGGTAATTTACGCCTTTCGTTTCTTCGATTACTTCCACCAATTCGCAGAAAAACTCCCAAAGGTCTAAAAGTCCGTACTGGAACTGAGCTTTATCTCCCGTCTTTCCGAAAGCCTCATCGATGTATACATCCGACATAATTTCGCCGTCCCCGTCATCGCTCATATCTTCCAGCGGAACACTTTTAACGATCGTTCCGTCCTCTTCCAGCAGGTTAAAAGTAGAAAGCTCGTCTCCCTGGAGGCTGAACGCACTTTTAATTCCTAAATGTAAGTTCCACAGCGTCTGTTTTCCTTTAACTTCGATATCCCGGAAAATATCTTCTTTCGCATCTAATATTACGCGGATTTTGTAAACCATCAGTTTAAATTACTTATTGCCTTTATTATTATGATAAATCTCTCCTGCAAATATAAAATAAATGAGATGTGACAAAAAAATATTTCAGGATTTTTTAAATTATTTTTTTTCCTTACATTTTTGCCGGGATTATTTATTTTTTTCGAGCATAAAACTGAATTTTGTCCCTTCCAGATAGACACTTTCAACAGTAATATTTTCGTTGTGTGCCTCCAGGATATGCTTCACAATGGCCAGCCCTAATCCGGAACCGCCTTCCCTCCTGCTTCTGCTGGTTTCCACGCGGTAAAATCTTTCAAAAATCCTCGGCAGGCTTTCCGATTTTATTCCCATCCCGTTGTCTATGACTTCGATCAGCACTTTATTTTTCAGGATGCTTGTTTTCACCACTACTTTTGCTTCCTGACGGTTGGCGTAATGAATGGCATTCGAAATGAGATTGATGAAGACCTGCGATATTTTCTGTTTGTCTGCTTCCACAAAAATCTGTGGCTGCAGGGTTTGGATCTGCATCGTGGCATTATGCTTCTCGGCTTCAAGATCCAGCAGGTCGAAAATTTCTTTAATAAGCAGATTAACATCAAATCTGGAGACCGTAAGGTTGATTTCTCCCGCTTCCAGCCTGTTGATCATATCCAGATCCGTAACGATGGCGATTAACCGTTCCACCGATTTATCGATTCTTTCCAGGTATTTATCGCGGATCGTAAGGTTGTCGACACCTCCGTCACGAAGCGTTTCTACATACCCCTGGATGGAAAAAAGCGGCGTTTTAAGCTCATGGGAAACATTGCCGATGTATTCTTTCCGGTAGCTTTCCATTTCCTTCATCATATCGAGTTCCGTAACCTTCTGCTGATTAAGGTCTGAAAACCGCTCGCCCAATTCTTTAATGGTGATGTTCTCATTGTCATTATGAACGATTTCCTGCGGCAATAGCTGGGACAGCCCGCGGACCTGCTTCTTACCGTAATAGTTGAAGAGCAGTTCCAGCACCATATAATTGATGATAAAAATAAGAATCAGGCAGACGAAAAGCCCGACTTTAAAGAACGGGGTGTTGTAATAAAGATCCTTTAGCGAATCGAAAGTGATTACTAACAGAAACATCACCAATGTCAAAAGACAGGAGGCGACGAAGGTAAGCCTGTAAAATTTCAATTTTACAAAGTTTTAGGGGTTATGGATATAAAGATAAGAATTGAAATTGAGTATTACACAATAAGTTTATATCCAATTCCTTTTAAGGTCTGGATCGTATTGATGCCTAATTTTTCTCTCAGTCTTCTGATATGTACATCGATGGTTCTTTCGCCTACGATGACGTCATTTCCCCAAACCTTTTCAAGAATCTCTTCTCTTTTGAATACTTTTTCGGTATTGGAAGCCAACAGATATAACAGATCAAATTCTTTTTTCGGAAGCAGGAACTGCTGCCCGCTTTTGGAAACCCTGAAATTATCCTTATCAATAATAAGGTCCCCGATCTCGATCATTTTGGCATTATCTGAAACCTGGGAGGTAAGCTGTAATAAAGCGTTCACCTTAGAAATAAGGATTTTCGGTTTAATCAGCTTAACGATATAATCGTTTGCTCCTGCCTGAAATCCTGCCAACTGGGAGAACTCCTCACTTCTTGCGGAAAGGAAAACGATGAGTGTTTTTTGGAGTTCTTTAATCTTGCGGAGTTCCTGGCAGGTTTCTATCCCGTCTTTTTCAGGCATCATCACATCGAGTAAGATCAGATCAGGGATCATTTCTTTCGCTTTGTCGATACCTTCGTTACCGTTGGTGGCTGTATAAATATCGTAGCCTTCCTTTTCTAAATTGTAAGACAGAATCTCTAAAATATCCAGTTCGTCGTCTATTAAGAGGATTTTCTTTTGGTTCATTTTCAATTTTTACGCGTCAAAGTTAATAATATTTTAATCACGGTTTAACAAAACGGGTATCGTTCACATAAAGTTAACAATTATATTCTTTTCTTAATGTTTAGTTAAAAAAAAATTAAATTTCGCTAAACCATCTACCCCACGGATTCTTTCTTTCTTTGCACCGAAAGAATATAGTAAAAAAGAAATGAATTTTAGAAAACTGAGTATCGCAGTTTTGTTTTTAACAACATCAGGAACTGTACTTTACGCTCAAGAGACCAAAAACGACACCGTAAAGAAAGAAAAGAAAATCGAAGGTGTGGTTATTCAGGGAACTACTAAAAAAGGGGCTGAAGCGAACATCATCAGCTTACAGAAAAAATCCGTAGAAGTTATTGAAAGAGTAGGTTCTGCCCAGCTTGCCAAACAGGGAGTAGGCGATGCCGCTACAGCAGTAACGAAAGCAACAGGAACTCAGAAGCAGGAAAGCAGCGGACAGATTTTCGTAAGAGGTTTGGGAGACCGATATAATTCTACGACTATGAACAATCTCCCTATTCCTTCCAATGACCCGCTTTATAAAAACCTGGACTTAGGAATCGTGAAGACCGATATGATTGATTACATAAGTCTGGAAAAAGTATATACGCCAAGGATTTGGGGTGATATGGCCGGAGCAAACGTAGACATCGTTTCAAAGGTATATACCGGTAAACCTTATTTTAAAGTAAACCTGGGTTCTTCCGTGAACTTTAATGCGATCCAGAAAGATCATTTTTATCTTCAGGACGGTCCCAATTTTTTCGGAACGAATATTATAAAGAAACCATCTAATGCCGTAGTTTCTTCAGGAGTTTATCCATTTAAAACTTCATGGCAGAACCAGGAAAAAAATACGCCTTTCAATTCTTCTTTAGGAATCGATTTCGGGACCAACTTCAAAATTGGTTCACAGGGCAGACTTAGCATTTTCGGATATGGTGCTTTTGACAATGAATATTTTTATTTCAAAGGAATTGCAGGGGGTGCCCATGATGGGCAGAATGTTCCCCTTAAAATATACGATGATTCTGAAGAATACAGGTATCTTACCAATACCACAGGTTTGCTTAATGTAAATTATAAGATCAACAGCAGTCATAATATCAATTTCACCACCAATTATATCCATACCACAGACCAGAAACTGGGGAATTATAAAGGATATAACAGAGATTATTATGATAATGATCTTCTACAAGAAAGATATGTAACCAACCTGAGAAGGGCTACTTATAAGGTAAACGATCTTTTCGTTAACCAACTGAGAGGTGAGCATACGCTTTCCGAACCATTGAAAGTAACTTGGAATTTAGGTTTTAACAGGCTTGAAAGCAAGAGGCCGGACCGTCAGCAGAACGTTACTATTTTCGACAAGCAGACGAATTCAAGCTTCTTCGCAAGCAGTAACCCGGGCGCCAATAACCGGTATTATGATAACCTGATCGAAAATGATTATGTAGGCGATATCCACGCCGATTATAAATTTTCCGATAATGCCAAACTAACCTTAGGATATAGCGGAAGATATAAGGATAGCGACTTCAGAGCAACTCAGTATAACTTCAGGATTAAATCCAGCCAGGGAAATTTTGTAGACCCGAACAATTATGATTCATTCTTCAATCCTTTAAATTATCAGATCGGATTATTCGAACTGGTAACCTTCAGAGGGGATGTGAAATATGATCCGGCAACGGCTTTAATCCCGCAGTTCTTTACTTCTGAAATTCTAAACAATGCCGGCTATTTGAATTTTGATTACAAATTCAATGAAAAGCTTACTGCACAGATCGGGGTACGTTATGATAATCTGAGCCAGAAAATGACGTATAATACGGCTCTTATCTCCAATGGGGGTAAACTGGATAAAAATTATTCTAAAATCCTTCCGGCATTAAACGTGAAGTACGCGCTGAATGATTTCAACAATTTCAGATTCTCAGCTTCAAAAACCTATACGACTCCTCTTTTATTGGAAATGGCACCGTTTGAATATGAAGATATCGATGAATCCAGCCTAGGAAATAAAGACGTTTATCCCTCTGATAATTATAATGTAGACCTGAAGTGGGAATGGTTCCCTAAAAAGAATGAAGTAATCTCGGTTACGGCTTTCGGAAAATATATTAAAAACCCGATTTCCAGAATTACAATTGCCTCTTCCTCCAATGTAGTTTCATTTGCCAACGTTGGTGAAAGTGCCAGAATTTTCGGAGCTGAGATAGAATTCAGGAAAGATCTCTATTCTGCAGGAAATTCAAGATTCTATACCTTCTTAAATGCGACTTACCTGCATACCGAACAGGATCTTGATTCTCAAAAGCTGATCAGAGAAAACACGTATGTTTCAGGAAACTTCCTGAAAACCAAAGAAAAGATGCAGGGTGCCTCAGATTTCCTTGCCAACGTAAACCTGGGTTGGGAAAACAAAATGAAAAACGGAAGCCTGGATGTGGTATTGGCCTATTCTTATATCGGAGATAACATTTACTCTTTAGGTTTCGAAAAGAGAGGAAATCTTGTAGACAAAGCCATCAATACGCTTGACGGTACGGTACGATTCAAATTTAATAACGGGCTTGGTCTTTCTCTTCAGGGCAAAAACCTTATTAATCCTACCATCAGAAGAATACAGGATAACGAAACCAAGGAACTTACCACCAGAGAATATAAAAGAGGGGTAAACCTGGGACTGGGCGTTTCCTATGAATTTTAATAATAATAAAAAAATAAAATCTAAGTATTATGACAAAGAACCATTTAAAACTAATAGCAGCAGCTTTGTTCATCGGAACTTCATTCGCTATCCAATCTTGCAGCAGCAGTGATGATGATTCAATTCCGACAGTATCTCCTGTAGGCATCGCTCAGGATCCAAGTAATTTTAAAGGCGATATCGCAAACGGACAAACGGTAACATTAGATCCATCTAAAACCTATAAACTTACAGGTGCCGTTATGGTCAAAGACGGTGGAAAACTTATCATTCCTGCAGGGACAAGAATTGAAGCTACCGGCGGTACTTCATCTTTCATTACTGTGGAACAGGGTGGACAAATCTTTGCCAACGGTACAGCTTCTGCACCGGTCGTATTTACTTCTCCTGCAGCAGCACCGGGAAGCTGGGGCGGACTGGTAATCTGTGGAAAAGCACCTATCAATAAGGGAACTTCTGCAACAGCTGAAGTTGGAAATGCAACATACGGAGGAACAAATACATCAGATAACTCAGGAATTCTGAACTTTGTAAGAATCGAATATGCGGGAGCTATCTTTACGGCAGATAAAGAATTTAACGGACTTTCTCTTTTCGGGGTTGGAAACGGAACAACCATCAATAATGTTGCTTTGGTAAACGGATCTGATGACGGTATCGAATTCTTCGGAGGAACAGTAAATGTATCCAACATCGTTTCTATCAACAATGAAGATGATGCTTTTGACTGGACTGAAGGATGGAACGGTACTGCGACCAATATCTTTACAAAAAGAAGAGCTGACGGTACCGGAAACAGAGGTATTGAAGCGGATAACAATTCAAACAACCACGACGCCTCTCCAAGATCAAACCCTACGATCAAAAACGCTACGTTCATCGGAGGTACAACAGGTGAAGCAGACGGTTTCAAACTAAGAGTAGGAACTTATGCTACGATCGATAACGTAGTACTTTCCAAATGGACAACAGGAATCAACATCGAAAACGATGCTTCTGTAAGTTATTTTAACGGTGGCGGTAAGATTACAAACATCAAATTTGATAACGTAACAACAAAAGCTTCTGCTAAATCCAATGCAGGAACTTCTGTAACGGTATTGACCAATACTTACACCGAAAATGCAAACGCTACAGGTGCAGGAAACGGAACTTCCTCTCCATCTTGGGCTTCAGGTTGGTCCAGCTTATAAGAAATAGTAATTAGTTTCTTCATATTAAATTTTAAAACGGCATCGGAATATTTTTCTGGTGCCGTTTGTTTATATTCCAACATTGAATCTTTTATTACTTAACGTAAATTCGATAGTATTCAAATTATTTCCAGTCGATTATTGACATTAAAGATTGGGTCAGATTGGTAAGTCAGAATTTTAAATACATTTCCTATTTGTATAATAACAAACGATTTCATTTAATATTTAATACCTGTGAAAGTAATGTTGACAAGAGAAACTTCCGGTATCCAGCTTCCCTCTTTTGATCTGTTAATTCAATTTCTATT
>NZ_VTSX01000014.1 GCF_008329705.1 Chryseobacterium sp. SN22
GACAATTATTAGAACTTTTTTTTTCATAATTTATTTTAATTGTACGTTTTTTGTATATATTTTACCATTATCTACATTATATTTTCCTGCAGTAATTATATATTCATTGCCTAAAATAATATCTTTATCAAAAACTAATATGTTATCATTCTTTTCGGCTAATTTTATTGCATCATCAGTTAAATTAATTACGGCATAGCCTCCCTGAATATTTTTCACTTGATGGCTAAAAGAAGGATAATACAAACAAATACTTGTACTATAACTATAATGATGTCCAAAGATAGTACCTTCATGTGTTTCTTCATAACAGATTTTTTTTATTCTTATCCTTTGGACAGTTGGTTCGAAAGCAACTTCACCATCTATCACTTTATATAAACCAGCTTTCATCACAGATTCCTGTCCATCTGCTTCTAGGCTATTGTCTTTATCTATAAGAGTAATGTCTTCTTTAACTTCAATTTCAGATCCTGTAAAATCAGAACCATCATTATTTTTTAAATTTACAACGGCTACTCTTTTGCCTGTAACAATATAATGACATTCTTTATCTGACCAAATTTCAATTCCAAATGCGCCAACTGAACAACACGAAATTGTAGTGCAAAATAATAATCTTCGCTTTTTAGATGTGGCATCCCTAGTTGATTCTAATAATTCCTTCGCATCCTTATTAACATAATTTTGAGCAAAGCCAAAACTACTATAGGCTAATGCAATAATACAGATTAACTTAAATAAATTTTTCATAATAATTTAATTTTTAAAATTTTTAATTAATTTTTGTCATATAAACCCTGACATGGGATCTTTGGTAAGTTTTGAAGTGCGCACAACAAAACAAACATTTGTGTTTTTACCTTTCGCAAAGATGTAGTGATTCAATAAATTTTGCAAACAAGGCTTCTCTAAATTGATCAATTTCGAATAGCCACAATTCGAGATTGATCAATTTGGATATTCAAAATGCTGAAAATCAATGTTTAGTATAATTCTCTTTTTTATGAAAATAAAGCTTGAAAATTTGTAATTTTGCATCTCAAGTTATGCACAGATTATATCTCACTTTTCTATTGGCTTTTTGCCAAAGCTTATATTTCTCGCAAAGTATAAAAGGTTTTCATATTCCGGACTCTTTAAAAAGCAAAAACTTCGAGCAGCTAAAGAAGTCTTATGACAAGGTATTTAGAATAGACAACAGCAAGGCTGAATTATATGCAAATACGATTCTCAGCAAAGGAAAGAAGGAGAAGAATAATGATCTTATATATGAGGGATATTATAAAACAGCACATGTTAAAGGACTAAAATCTGAAAATGGACATCCTTATGCAGATACGTTACTCAATATCACGAGAAATATAGATACAAAAGAGTATCCTGCAAAAGCATATATTATAAAAGGTATTTTGTTTAATTATGATTGGAAATATAATGAGGCATTAGATTATTATATTGCTGCTCAAAAATTATCTAAAAACAAAAATCCGGATCAGTTTTATTATATCAAAAAGCTTTTAGGAATTCTAAAAACAGCCACTGATGAAAATAAAGAGGCACTTCCTCTTTTTTTAGAATATTATAACTATCAGAAGCAAAAAGTAAATACAAAAGACAAGGATATTAAAAGTTATATTGGATCTATATTTTCTCTGGCAAATGGCTATAGCAAAAACAAACAATATAAAAATGCTCAGATTTATATTAATATTGGGATCAAAGAATGTAACAGATTTAAGGACTATACCCATTATCCTTACTTTATATCTGCCACAGGGATTGCCAATTATTATTTAAAAAACTATAAAAAGGCTTCTGATAGCCATTTAGAGGCGGAAAAAAGTTTCGTCAAAAATAATGACTATGGAAATCTGGCGATCACTTATTATTTTTTGGGGAAGATTAATTATGATATTCATAAGGAAGAAATTGCCGTAAAATATTTTATTAAAGCAGATTCGGTTTTAGTACTGTCAAAAGACTTTTATCCCATCACCCGTGACGGATATGAAGTCTTAATAGATTATTATAAAAAAACCGGCGATAAAGAAAAACAGCTGCAGTATATTGATAAATTATTTTATGCAGATAGTATAATCAATAATAGTAAACAATATCTTTCAAAAGAAATTTACAAAAAATATGATACGCCTATATTGTTGGAGAAGAAAGAAAAATTAATCAATGAATTAAGCAATAAGAATTTTTTATTGTATTGGTGTTTAGGAATTGGTTTTCTAATTATTTCTGTTTTAGCATATATGTATATAAAAAATAAAAAGAAAATAAAAGAATATAAAAAACAGGCAGAGTTATTACTGGAAAAATCCAAAGAGGTGTCGATAGTTTTGACTGTTCCAAGTCATAAAGTTATAGAAGAAGATAATTTTAAAGAGGAAAAAGTTAAAAGTATACCGGATAAAAAGTTGCAGGATATAAAAACAAAATTAGAGCGCTTTGAAAGTAACAGAGACTTTTTACAAAAAAATATTACTGTGGATGGCTTAGCAAAAGATTTGGGAACAAATCGGGATTATCTTTCGAAGTTGGTGAATGAGCTTAAAGGGAAAAACTTTTCACAATATTTAAATGAGTTACGGATTAATCATATCGTAGAAGAATTAAATAATAATGAAAGACTGAGAAAATATACGATAGCAGCAATAGCGGATGAAATAGGCTATAATAATTCAGAATCTTTTTCCAATGCTTTCAGGAAAATAACAGGTACCTTGCCTTCTTATTATATAAAATTATTGCAGGAACAGGATTGATTTTAAATATTTGAAAAACAATAAATTAAACTAAATTTCATCTCGGAATTTACCAATTTCGAGATACGAATTTTTGATAGCCCGAACAAAAGGAGTTACTTTGCCTTGCAATTAAATACTAAGAAAAATAGATCAAAATGAGAAAAGAAACCGACATTGAAAAAAAACTATCTTTAAAAAAATTACAGCTAACTAAATTAAATCTGATAAGAGGTGGCGATGGAAATGATGGTGGAACGAATGGAGATACTACAAGTAAAAATTGTCCTCCTACTAAACCTGTAAAAGGAACTGTTGGTCTTGATGATGGAGTTACAGTTGCTCCTTAATCGCATAGCCTAACCTGACACTATGAAAACTCAGATTAATTTTTTATTAATGAAAATAACACTATTAATTTTAGTGTTATTTTCATTAAATTTTCAATCACAAAATTATTACTTTAAATTTCCTGGAAATATAGAGAACAGTTCTATTAATGATAATATAAAAAAGTTAAATGTCGAAATCTTAAGAATCTATAAAAATGGTGATAAAATTAAATTTAATGATAATATATTTCGGCTTTATATCCTAAATGGAGATTATAAAAAAGGACTATTTTATTTAAATGAATTAAAAGGCTTTCCTAAATACAAAGGTTTAGACTATCAAGAGATCATTGGAATACAGTTTGAACTATATGCATTATCTAAATTAAGTTCTGAAAATAAATCTTACCGAGATAAATTTGAGAATACATTTAATAGAAAAATAAACTCCATATCAGATAAGTCTAAAATTTATTTAGGCGATTTTTTCAGATATACAGAAGAAGCATTGAAAAATGACATACTTAAATTTATAAAAACCGATGTTGTAAATGACAGTATTTCCGAGGCTAATGCAGTGAAGCTCTGCCGTTATTATATTTCTTATATTATTGCAAAAGAAACCAATCATATTGCACTTCCCTTAATAGAAAAAGTGGATCGGGAAGAATATGCAATAAATGATAGTGTCATTATAAAAACAAAAAGTGGAAATGAGATTTCATTAGGCTTTTTAAGATATAAAAAAGGAGAAAATAAAGTTCCGACAATACTCAACTTTAGTATCTATAACAGAAGAAGGTTGAACAATAATGAAAAGCTCAACTCTTTGAGAGGATACGCAATCGTCAATGCTTATAGCAGGGGAGTTTATTTAAGTCATGATCAAATTACACCCTTTGAATTTGAAATAGAAGATGTAAATGAAGTAATTGATTGGATTACAAAACAATCCTGGAGTGATGGCAAAGTTGGAATGATTGGAGGAAGCTACGATGGTTTTAGCCAATGGGCTGCGGCAAAAAATCTTCACCCCGCTTTAAAAACAATAATTCCTTCGGCTTCAGTAGGCTTCGGAGTTGATTTTCCTATGTATAATAATTGTTTTAGTCCTTATATGTTACGTTGGCTAAGTTATGTAGATAAGAAAACACATTATGAAATTTTCAATGATGAGAAAAAATGGCTTTCTGTGTACAATTCTTATTACAAGAATGGAACTGCATTTAATAAATTAGATAGTATATATGGAAAAACCAATGTTATTTTCCAGAAATGGTTAAAGCATCCGTCTTTTGATGAATATTGGCGGTCTAAAATGCCTTATAAAAGAGACTTTGCAAAAATTAATATTCCTGTTTTAACATTAACAGGTTATTATGATGCTGACCAAAGAGGTGCTATGTACTATTACGATGAACATCACAAATATAACAAGAATGCAAATCATTACTTAGTGATTGGCCCTTATGGACATAGTGGGGTCATATCAGGAATAAATGAAGAATATAATGGATATAAAATTGATTCTGTTGCAAAAATTAATATTGAAGAAATTTCTTTTCAATGGTTTGATTATATTTTGAAGGAAAAGAAAAAGCCGAAATTTTTAAAGGATAAAGTAAATTATCAGGTTATGGGCTCGAATCAATGGAAAAGTGCTTCTAAAATTGATCAAATAAGTAACGGAAATTTAAAATTGTTTTTAAATAAAACAAAACTTGAAGAAACAGAGCCTAAGTTGGATTATATTTCTCAAATGGTAAGTTTTTCAGATAGAGCAGACACTTTACGAAGTTTTAATGATGAAAAAGTATTTAACGATAAGATATCTCCGGAATATTTAAAAGACAGACTGGTTTTCGAGAGTGATGTTTTTGAAAACTCTTTTGAAATAAACGGTAGTTTTACAGGGAATTTAAAGACAGCTATTAATAAAAAAGATATGGATCTTATTTTAACTGTTTACGAAAAATTATCTTCGGGTAAATATCTAAAATTATCACATGAATCTTTTGCACGGGCAAGCTATGCAAAAGATAATACTAAGAGAAATTTGTTACGACCAAATGTTGTAGAAAATATTCCGATAAAAAATACTTTTTTCACCAGCAGAAAAGTAGAAAAAGGAAGTAGAATTATTGTGGTTTTAGGCATTAGAAAGAGTGCAGATACACAAATCAACTACGGCACAGGAAAAGATGTAAGTGAAGAAACCATAGCAGATGCCAAAGAACCTTTGGAAATAAAATGGTATAATGACAGCTATATAGAAATTCCCGTAATGCAAAATTAAAATGTCCCAGTTTCCTTATCAATTTTTTGAAGAGTTCGCTGTCCGTACTCCTTTATTTTCATGCAAAGATTTTCAGAAAATCTTTAGTAATTTGGAAATTTCAAAAAGTAAACTAAAAGAAATTTGTTCCGATCCTATATTTCTGGAAGCTCTTTATCTGGCTTCACCTAATCTTTATGGTGAAGTAAACAAATGGCTTACTTTACAGAAAGAATCTGGATCAAAAGATTTTGAAAAATTAAAAAATACAATACTGAAATATTACAGCCGGATGAGCACGCGCTGTACACCATTCGGCTTGTTTTCCGGAGTAGGCTTAGGACAGTTTGTCCCAGAAAAATCAAGACCTTTCAATAAGGATAATAATGCAGTATCAATGAGTAGCCTGATACGTGATACCAAGCTGGATATGCATTTTCTTGTTTCCCTTGCTCGGCATTTTGAGAAAAGTCCGCAGCTCAGGAACAGGCTTACATTTTATCCGAACAATAGTATTTATAAAGTGGGCCGCAAAATCCGCTATATAGAATTTCAGTATAAGACCGGGAAAAGAGAATACCTTATTTCATCTGCACCGCTTTCCGAAGAACTGCAGCAGGTATTGGATTTTTCCCGGAAGGGGAAAACCATGCAGCAAATTGCACAGATACTGATCAATAAAGAAATAACAAAAGAAGAAGCTGAGGAATTCATTGAAGAGCTAATCGATAATCAGGTTCTTGTAAGTGAGCTGGAGCCTAATGTGTCCGGAACCGATTTCTTCGACATTATACTTTCTGTTCTTAATAAAATAAATGCAGAACATGAAGTACAGATTTTAACATCAACTAAAAAAAAGCTTGAAGAGATTGATCGTATTATAGGAAATCCCATTTCTCTTTATACAGAAATTGAAGAACTGATCCGTTCTTTTACAATAGATTATGAGCAGAAATATTTGTTTCAGACAGATCTTTATCGTGGGGCTGAGTTCACATTAGCCCCAGCCTGGAAAAAAGAATTAAAGAAAGGAATTTGCTTTCTGAATAAAATAACGTTACCACAAAAAGAAACTCAGCTTGAGCAATTTAAAAAAGCATTTTTAGAAAGGTTTGAAACTCAGGAAGTCCCTTTGTTAAATGCTCTTGATACCGAGATTGGGGTCGGATATCTTCAAAATAATTCGGCAAAGGGAATTCATCCTTATCTGGAAGATCTAAAGTTTCAGGGTTCCGGAAAAAAACAAAATTTACAGTTGACATTCAATTCTATTCACGGAATACTAAATGAAAAATTACAGGAAGCCTTATTAGAGCAGCAATATACAATTGAGCTTTCGGATGAAGATTTTAAAGATACCAATGACGAGAACTGGGATGATCTTCCCGGAACAATTTCTTTTATGGCTGAAATTATTTCAGATCATGGTGAGGAAAAGATGATACTGAGCGGCAGTACGGGAAGAAGTGCGGCCAATCTTTTAGGAAGATTTAGTTCAGAAAAATTGAAAGTCAGAGATTTAGCACAAATCATAGCAAATAAAGAAGAAGAATTTTATAGCGAATATATTCTTGCTGAAATTATTCACCTTCCGGAAGCAAGAATAGGAAATATTGCAAGAAGGCCGACCTTAAGGAAATACGAGATTCCCTTTCTTGCACAATCAGTTTTATCAGCTGATCATCAAATACCCGTAGATGATCTGCTTATTTCCGTGAAAAATAACAGAGTTGTATTACGGTCAAGGAAATTAAATAGGGAAATTAAGCCATATCTTACCAATGCCCATAATTATTCTGCCAACACTTTACCGGTCTATCATTTTTTGGCTGATCTCCAATTTCAAGATATTAGATGGGGGCTGTATTTCAACTGGGGTGGTCTAGATAATATTTATAAATTTCTGCCGCGGGTTGAATATAAGAATATAATTTTATCAAAAGCGTATTGGAATATAACAGAAAAAGACCTTGCTTTTTTATCTGAAAAACATGTAAACAAGAATCGTTTAATTTCAGAACTGAGAGCGTGGAGACTGAAAAGGAAAATTCCTGTTTGGATTCAATTGGTGAAATCAGACAATACTTTACCTGTTAATCTGGAAAACTATGATATGGCATCCCTTTTTTTACAAACCGTAAAAAAAGAAAAGACAATTATAATAGAAGAATTTTTGTACAATGAAAATGATGCTTATAAACGTGAATTCATTTTTCCTATGTACAAAATAAAAGCACTAAATAATGATGAAAAGAAAATTCGATCCGGGAAGCGAATGGTTATATCTTAAAATTTACACCGGGATAAAAACTGCTGATCTTATTTTAGAAGAATCGATAGGAAGCGTAGTACTGTTTTTAGAAGAAAAAAATTATATATTCAAATGGTTTTTCATTCGTTACAACGATCCGAAACCCCATCTTAGAATAAGATTTTTGCTAACAGACACAGAAAATTATAATGAAGTTTTAAAAAGTGTCACTGCTTCTCTTCAAAGTTTTACAGAAAGCGGAGAGATATCAGACATTGTCATAGATTCTTACAAAAGGGAGATTGAACGTTATGGAGAAAATACCATAGAAGATGCCGAAACATTGTTTCACAGTAACGCTAAGCTCACCCTGCAATGTTTGCATTATAATGATGAAGAAAAGATTATCGTGAGTTTGTTTCTGATTGATCAGATACTAAATAAAATTAACCTGTCTGTTCACGAAAAACTGGAATGGATCAGAAATTTTAGTGAAGCCTTTAAAAGAGAATTTAATGCAGATAAAAAACTTAATTCCCAGCTGGATAAAAAATACAGGAACTTTAAACCCAAATATTCGGATTTCTTAACTTCAGATGAATTTTCAGAAGATAGAAATGTAATCACAGCTAACATTGCAGACAGCTGTATGGCTTTATGTAATATTATTAATCATAATGCAAATCAATCTTTAGGAATTATTTTATCAGATCTTTTTCAGAGTATATTCCATATGAATATCAACAGGATTTTTATTTCTAATCAGAGACTGTTTGAGATGATCATTTATGATTATTTGCTGAGATATTATAAATCAGTTGCATTTTATGATGTTCATCAATCGTTATATTAATATTCAAAAGTTCTCTCGATTTAACAGGATAGAGACAAAAGGAATCACGCAACATTTAAAATTATAAAAAACAAAACCGCCGGAAACTTCCGGCGGTTTTGTTTATCATATTTTGTTAAATTCTATCTGAGGAGTCTAATGACAATTCACCTTACTATGCTCATGCGAGCTGTGATCTCCCGGCAAATGGCAGTCGCCCTGATTATCTTTAGAAACCGTCATGGCTTCTGCTCTGGGGGAAATGTAAGGAATGCCCAATTCTAAACCTCTGACAATAAACAGTCCTCCTAAAATAATCATGACAACCGGGATGGCTTTCAAGACTTTTACCCGGAAAGCCTGATTCATCAGGTTTCCCACCAAAACAACGGCAAACATAAACGGAAGGGTTCCCAATCCGAATAAAGCCATATATGATGCTCCCTGCCATATTCCTCCGCTTGCAAGGCTTGCGGTTAGAGCCATATAGACCATTCCGCAGGGTAAGAATCCGTTCAGTAGACCAGTGGTAAATCTGGAACGGTAATCTGCTTTCTGAAGCAATTTTCCGAGATTCGATTTTACTTTAAATAAAAATTTAGAAATAAAAGGAATCTTCGAGGCAAAATCTTTACCGCCAAAGGAAAACAGCGCCATGACAATCAATAAAATTCCTACCGCAATGGTAAGGTATTTTTGAAACCCGGCCATTTCAAATCCTTCGCCGATAATTCCCAGGATTGCTCCCAAAAGAGAATACGTAAAGATCCTTCCGAATTGGTACGTCAGGTTCTGAAGATAATAGTTCGTGGCCTGTTTCTTCGTTAATCCCATCGAAAGCGCAATTGGCCCGCACATTCCCACACAGTGGAATCCTGAAGCGAAACCTAATCCAATAGCCGATACAATAAGTGCTATTTCCATATCACATCATAATCGATTCGGTAGTCGGTCTTATCTTTGGTCCAGCTTAATCGCAACGTATAATTTCCCATTTTCAAAACCTGGGAAGGAATGATAAAAGATCGGTTGGCATCCAGCTGTACGGCTTTATGAACGTCGAGATTTTGGTCATCGGTTCTGTTTAATACAAATTTTACCGTAGTATTGGAGTTGTTGTAATCTTGTGGAAAAGTAATTTTAATACCTGCTTTATCCTGGCTATATACCGGTTTTTCCTGAAGCTTATCAGCTCTCTTCTTAGCATCGATGACATCCTGGTATTTCAGTTCTTCCTCATAGTAATTATCCGTTACCATTTCAGAATTTTTCTGTCCGTTCGGGAAAAGAAACAACATCGACAAAATAAATATAATAAATGCTGCTAATGCGATGAATACGCCATGCCCCCAACTAAAATTTTTCATTTCTTTCTGTATTGTTGTAAAAAAGCCTCACGACCAATCATTAGATCGTGAGGATATCTGATAGTTAAAATTGTAATTTAAAAGGTCCTTCAAAGTAAGTCTGGTAAGAGTCAATCAGCTTGCCGTTCAAATCATAAACTCCAATAGTGATATTCTGTTTGGAAAGATTCATCTCACTTTCAGGGAAACTGATATTTACTGTCCCTTTGGTGATTTTATCTCTTTCTACAGAAATTTTGCTTGACCCGCTGTAGATTACCTCTCCATGCTTCGGTTCAATAACTTTAATAGTTACTGTTTTCTTATCATTCGTTTTATTAAGGAAAGTATAGTTGTAGGTATTGGTAATATTTCCGTCTCTCACAAAGAAAGTGCTTCCTGCAGGCTTGATGAATTTAGCTTCCATCTCACCTCTGTTATACAAGAGATATCCTAAAAAGGCTGTCAAAAATACAAGAATTACTGCAAACCCTTTCATTCTTCCTGAGAATTTAAACTCAGTCTGTTTCTCGATCTCGTTTTCGGTAGCGTACCGGATCAGCCCTTTCGGCAATCCTACTTTTTCCATGACTTCATCACACGCATCAATACAGGCCGTACAGTTTACACATTCCAGCTGCTGTCCGTCTCTGATGTCGATTCCGGTAGGACAGACCACAACACATTGATGGCAGTCGATACAATCTCCTTTACCAACAGCTTTCCGGTCTTCACCTTTTCTCCATTTTGCCCTGTTTTCACCTCTGTTGAAATCATAGAATACATTCACCGTGTCTTTATCAATCAATACGCCCTGTAATCTTCCGTATGGGCAGACTAAAGTACATACCTGCTCTCTGAACCAGGCAAATACAAAGTAAAAGGCTGCCGTAAGGAGAATCATTACGATAAAATTGGTAGGGTGGGCGAATGGTCCTTCAGATACGATTCTGATTACTTCCTTATAACCCACAATATACATGAACATAAAATGGGTAATGATCAAAGAAATAAAAATGTAAATCGTCCATTTCAGTCCTCTCTTCCAGATCTTTTCGGTATTCCATTCCTGTCGGTCGAGCTTCATCTGCTTATTCCGGTCTCCTTCGATCGCATATTCTATTTTACGGAAAATCATTTCTAGGAAAATTGTCTGAGGGCAGATCCACCCGCAGAAAATTCTACCGAAAGCAATCGTGAATACAATAATAAATATCAGAGATGCTATGGCTCCCAAAGTAAGGATGAAAAAATCCTGAGGGTAGAAGGGTTGTCCGAATATAAAGAACTCCCTGTCGATCACATTAAATAAGATCAGCGGATTCCCATTAATTTTAATAAATGGTACCGCAAAATAAATCAATAATAAAATATAGCTTACAATATGTCTATAGTTGGTAAATTTTCCTCGGGGTTTCCTAGGATATACCCATTTCCTTTTCCCGGACTGATCCATGGTGCCTATAGAATCTCTGTAAGTTTCAGGGTCCAGAACCTGGCCCTGTCCGCCGCGTGCTTCTGTTTCTTCTATGTTTGACATTTGCAATAGTATTTAAAAAAGAAAAACATAATTCGTTACTATTTTTATTCTAATAACAAATTATGTTTCTCATATGCTTAATTTTTATTTAAAATTATTCTTTTTCCCAATGCGCTTCAGGTCCCTGAGGAGCTGCACCGCCCTGAGCTTCTGTTACCGGAGGTAATTCCTGGTTGATATGGTATACATAAGCTGCAATTTTTTCAATTTCAGCTCCCGAAACCTCTCCGTTTTTACCAAAGGCTCTCATCGCAGGATTATTAGGAGATCCGTTCCAGTCCATATGGAAGACGTTTTTAAATAACGTTTTCTCAGGCTGGTTGATCCAGTATTTGTCGGTAAGGTTCGGGCCTATACCGCCGCTACCGTCTTCCTTGTGACAAGATGCACAGTTGGTTTTAAACAATTCCTTACCTTCTGCAATATTATCGGCTGAATATTTAGCTGTTTCGATTGTTACAGGAGGCTGGGTTTTGTTATATAGATCAATTGCTGCAATCTGCTCTTTATATTCCTGCTCGTACTCGTTGATCGGGTGAGCGAAATCGGTAAAGGAGTAGGCTGCTACATACAGAATACAAAAAACGGTCCCAAAATAGAACAGGCCTACCCACCACTTCGGCAATTGGTTATCCAATTCCATGATTCCGTCAAAACCATGGTCGATAAGGATATCTTTTTCCTCAGCGGCAGACTGCTTTTTGAATGCTGCGTCGTATAGTCTCTTTAAATAAGGTACTTTTTTCTCAGCTAAATAAGCTGCTTTTTCTTCAGGAGATAATTTTTTGAACTTGTTGTTTTCAACAAGGTCTCCGATAGCTCCGTGGATGTAAGCCAGGATACCGGCAATGATCACGGTTCCCCAGAAATAAGGTGAGCTTAAGAACTGATAACTTTGTACAAACAGATAGTAAAAAATAACTAACAGTACTACTATGATTAGGATGTTTATAACAACCGGTGTTCTTTGTTTCATAATAAAATTAATTTTTTAAATTAAAATCGTCATCCTGATCATCCTGCAAAGGAGCTTCTTCTTCTTCCTTATAATATTTTTTAGGCTTGCTAAAAACATAAATTACCAGGCTGATGAAGAACAGCAAAAAGAAAATCAGAGCCAACGTCTGGTAAAAACCAGCATTGTCAGTGTTGGATAAGATGTCTTTAAAATTCTGCGGAATCATGATGTGAACCTTTAATATTAGTTATTACTTGCTGTTTTAATTTCCGTGGTCTTAATATCCGTTCCTAGTCTCTGAAGATAAGAGATCAGTGCTACCACTTCTTTTTTCTCCAGTTCTCCTTTAGGTCTCTTTGCATAAGCCTGCTTCAAATCCGGTGCCTCAGACATAATATCTCTTACGATTTTTGAAGCCTGGTTGTTAGCCCATGAATTAGCAGAGTCAATTTCAGCTTTGGTGTAAGGTACTTCGAAAGCATTCTTCATCAGCTTCATCTTGTCTACCATTTTAGACCGGTCAAGATCAGTAGCGATCAGCCAAGGATAACGTGGCATGATGGAACCTGCAGAAGTCGATCTTGGGTTATACATATGTTTGTAATGCCAAGAACTTGGGTTTTTACCACCTTCTCTATGCAAATCCGGTCCGGTTCTTTTTGATCCCCAAAGGAAAGGTCTGTCATAAACGAATTCCCCTGCTTTGGAATACTGTCCGTTCTTACCGTTGAATCTTACGATCTCGTCTCTGAACGGTCTTACCATCTGGGAGTGACAGGCGTTACATCCTTCTCTGATATAAATATCCCTACCTTCCAGTTCAAGCGGAGAATATGGCTTTACTGCTGAAATCGTCGGTACACTTTTCTTAAGGGAAAGTGTAGGGATAATTTCCACCATACTACCGATTGAGATTGTTAATAAAGATAGGATTCCCATCAATACTGGAGTTCTCTCCAGCCAAAGGTGAGTTCCTTCTCCCTCCTTACGTTTTCCGCTGATGTTCGCTAACGCCGGAGCTTCTGCCGGTACATCTTTCTGGAATGATCCTTTTCTCACCGTTGCTACCAGGTTCACCACCATTAAAATCGCTCCTGAAAGATAGAACAATCCTCCTACGAATCTCATTTTAAAGTAAGGGATGATCGCCGTTACAGTGTCCAGCCAGTTTTTCCAAACCAAAGTTCCGTCCGGATTGAACTGTTTCCACATCAACCCCTGCGTGAAACCTGAAATATACATCGGTACTGCATAGAAAATGATACCCAATGTTCCTAACCAGAAATGCCAGTTAGCCAGTTTTACAGAATATAATTTCGTTCTCCAAAGGATCGGGATCAGGTAATAGATTACCCCGAATGCCATGAAACCATTCCATCCAAGAGCACCTAAGTGTACGTGTCCGATTACCCAATCGGTGAAGTGACCGATTTTATTAATGTTTTTTGTTGCCAAAAGCGGACCTTCAAAAGTGGCCATTCCATAACACGTTACGGCTACCACGAAGAATTTAAGAATAGGATTTTCTCTTACTTTATCCCAGGCACCTCTTAAAGTCAGAAGCCCGTTCAGCATCCCTCCCCATGACGGTGCGATAAGCATGATCGAAAACCCTGTTCCTACAGCCTGAGCCCAGGCCGGAAGAGCGGTATACTGAAGGTGGTGAGGACCAGCCCAGATGTATACGAAGATTAATGACCAGAAGTGAATGATCGATAATTTATAAGAGAATACCGGCCGGTCTGCTGCTTTCGGTAAGAAATAATACATTAAACCAAGTACCGGTGTCGTAAGAACGAATGCTACGGCATTGTGTCCGTACCACCATTGTACGATAGCGTCTTTTACCCCTGCATAAGCCGAATACGATTTCCATCCTGTAAAAGACAGAGGAACCTCCAGGTTGTTGAAGATGTGCAGCATGGCTACTGCAATCCAAGTACCTACATAGAACCAGATGGCCACATAAAGGTGTCTTACCCTTCTTTTTGCAATGGTCAGGAACATATTTGCTCCGAAAATAATCCATGAGAAGGCGATCAGAATATCAATCGGCCATTCATGCTCTGCATATTCTTTGGAAGTATTAATTCCCATAAAGAATGTAACGTAAGTTACCAGGATCATAATCTGCCATGTCCAGAAATGGATCCATGATAAGGTGTCGCTGTACATTCTTGTTTTTAATAATCTCTGTAAAGAGTAGTAAACCCCTACATAAACCACATTCATTACGAATGCAAAAATTACAGTGGTCGTGTGCAACATCCTGATCCTTCCGAATCCGAATGCACCATGCGTATTTATCAATCCGTCGATACCGCCACCCAAACTTTTAATGGTAGTATCATCAGTCCCGAAAAAGAATTCCGGAAGCTCAGGATAGAAAAGCATTAATGCCGCCGTAAGCCCGAATAAAAACCCTATGATCCCGAAAGCTACGGTCGCATAGAGGAATGCCCGGACAATACTGTTGTCATAACTAAACTTTTGTGTTTCCATATCAACTATTCACTTTTATCTTCAATTTTATTATTTTCTCCTTTTTCTTTTGTGTTTTCTTTGTTGTTAGGTTCTTCTTTTTCCTTGATTTCATCGGAGTCGAACAGAATTCTCACAGCCGGGGACTCATCATCCTCAAACTGCCCTTTTCTTGCGTATATGATAAACACAACCAGGAAAACAGCAGCCAAAGAAACGCTGCAAAGGATCATTAAATACAGAATATCCATTAGACAACAAAATTAACCTATTTTCGGGGTTCAAATTTAATGAAAAATAATGACTTTCATCACGAAATACGGCTTTTAGCTAATTTAAAATCAGTCTAAATAAGCATGTTTAAGGCCGCTTTTTAAAATATTTTCTGCCCAGGATCCAGGTGGAGAGTGTTGTAAAGGAAACTACCGTAATTGAACTTGCGGGCATGATGAGCGCAGCAAAGAGAGGATGCATATGTCCTGTCACCGCGTAACTTAAACCAACGATATTGTAAAGAAAACTAATTATAAATGTGATTTTCACAATCGTGATCGAGCCTTTGCACACATTCAGGTACCGGTCGAGTTCCACTACCTTTTCCCCATTCATGATCACATCCGATGAAGGGGTAAAGCTATTGGAATCATCGGCAATTGCAATACCTACATTGCTCTGTTTCAGTGCGCCTGCGTCATTTAGCCCATCACCCAGCATAGCTACTTTCATCTTCTGGTTTTGAAGGTTCTGAATGTAGTTCAGCTTATCTTCAGGGTTTTGGTTAAATGCCATCGCCTTATAATTCGGAATCAGCTCTTTCAGTTGGCTTTCCTCTGAGGCATTGTCGCCGCTTAGAATATAAACTTTGTATTGGGTCAGCTTTCTGAACAGGTCTTTCAGGTTCTCACGGTATTCATTTTTAAAAATGAATTTCCCCAAAAACTGATTATTCTTACTGACATATACGGCAGTCTCAAGGTTTTTGGATTCCTGATTGTTATATTTTGCCGAACCGATCTTGTAAACATTTCCTCTTACACTTGCTTCATACCCTTTTCCTGAAATCTCTCTGAAATGCTCCGCCGGGAAATATTCATCCTTTACTTCAATAAATTCATACAGGGACTTGGAAAGCGGATGATTGGAATTCTTTAATAAAGTTTTGATATTCAACAGATCAGATTCGGAAATCTCCGTGCCTTCAAATCTGATATTCGATTTTTTACGATGGGTAATCGTTCCTGTTTTATCAAAAACAATCGTATCCAGTTTTGCGATTTTTTCAATCGTTAAGGTATCCTTCACATAGAATTTATTCCTGCCCAGAATCCTCATAATGTGTCCGAACGTAAACGGAGCCGACAAAGCAAGCGCACAGGGACAGGCAATAATCAGAATAGCTGAAATGACTTGGAACATTTTCTCGAGATCAACGGTCGCCCAGTAAATTCCTGCAACAAGCGCAATGCCTAAAATAATGAACGTGAAATATTTACTGATGGTATTCGTCAGCGTATCAAGTCCTGTTTCATGCTTTTTAAAGGCTTCTTTATTCCACAGCTGAGTCAGGTAGCTTTGGTCAACATCCTTGATTACTTCCAGTTCCAGCGATGAGCCAATCTGTTTTCCTCCGGCAAAGATCTTATCTCCCGGCTGCTTGCTGATGCTTTCGCTTTCCCCAGTGATGAAACTGTTGTCGATATTTCCTTCCCCATTGATCAGAATAGCATCTACCGGAATGATTTCCTGGTTTCTTACTAATATCCGGTCTCCGACTTTTACATCGGAAAGCAGGATGTTTTCCTGTTTTCCCTCAAAATCCACTTTCGTTACGGCAATCGGGTAAAACGATTTGTAATCCCGGTCGTATGAAAGCGCATTGTAGGTTCTTTTCTGGAAGATCTTACCCAGCAGCATGAAGAACAGAAGTCCGCACAGCGTGTCGAAATAGCCCGGACCGTAATTGGTGGCCACTTCGTACAGGCTTCGTCCGAAAAGCACAATGATTCCCAGTACAATCGGGACATCGATATTTACGATCCTGTTTTTAAGACCGTACCAGGCCGATTTATAATAATCCGATGCGGAATACACCACCACCGGAATCGCCAGTAAACACATCAAAGCTCTGAAAAGCCCTTTGTAATGCTCCATCCAGTAATCTTCGCCGCCGATGTATTCCGGAAAAGCCAGGAACATCCCGTTTCCGAAAGCAAATGCGGCAATGGCAAATTTTACCAGTAAGGATTTATCTAAATTTTCAACGTTTTTATCCGCTGTTTCAAGGCTGATGACAGGCTTATATCCTAAATTAGTTAAAAAACTAGCTAATTCGCTTAATTTTAATTCATTGTGATTAAAAGAAATCTGTAAGGTCTTTCTTGTAAAATTAACCTGGGAATATTTGATATTTTTGTTCAGGGTATGCAGGCTTTCCAGCAGCCAGATACATGAAGAACAATGAATAACGGGAATCTTGAAAGTCACCAGGCTGGTGCCGCCTTCCGAAAAATCCGTTACCTTATCAAAAATTTCCTGGGTGTCCAGGTATTCAAACTGTGAGGAGCTTTCGTCCGGACGGATCCCGGCCCGTTTATTTAATTCGTAAAAATTACTTAAGTTGTTGGTATTTAGAATTTCATAAACCGACTTGCAACCGTTGCAGCAGAAAGTCTTTTCATCAAACAGAATTCTTTCCTTTTCGATCCCCTGACCACAATGAAAACAGTTCTCGCTCACCTCCATAAATTATTGAACTACAAAATTATAACAATTTTTTTTGTTTATCGAGTTTAAAAGTTCTATTTTTGTGATAAATGTCATATAGAATGTCGCAGGAACAACAGATTGCAATTGAAGAGAGATTTGCCAGGGTTTTTAGTGATAAATCGTTCAAGGAAAGGCTTTCCAGCGCCGATTTTGAGAAATACATCAACGGTAAAAAGAAATTCTCTTTTCAGAAGCATGAAACTATTTTCGAAGACGGCGAAACACCGAAAGGCGTTTTTGTGTTGGAAAAAGGGGCTGCCAAGCTTTCCAAATCGGGAGCTTTCGGAAAAGACCAGATTTTACGGTTCATCAAAGAGGGCGATATCATCGGTTACCGCTCTTTGCTTTGCGGTGAAAAC
Organism: Chryseobacterium sp. SN22; assembly: GCF_008329705.1. Classification (GTDB taxonomy): domain Bacteria; phylum Bacteroidota; class Bacteroidia; order Flavobacteriales; family Weeksellaceae; genus Chryseobacterium. Next base: position 17,897 of record NZ_VTSX01000014.1, read on the forward strand.
TTCCAGGCCAAGGCCGAAGCGATGACGGATATTGAAGCTACTTTTCTGCCGGCAGACATTTTCATGTATCTTCTGGAAGTTGATCCTCAGCTTTCTTTTGTAATGCTTCAGAAAATTGCCTACGAATTGGGGGAATCTTCCAATACCATTACCTTCCTGGCGCAGAAGACTGTCCGTGAAAGGCTGGCTGAAATCCTGCTGCTCCTCGAGCAGAAATTAGGTGTTGATCCGGAAGGCTTCATCAAAATTTCTTTAACGAGAGAAGAAATTGCCAACATTATCGGTACGGCTACCGAAAGTGCCATCCGCCTGATCTCCGAATTCAAAGGAGACCAGCTCATCGAAGTAGACGGGCGGAACATCAAAATTCTCAACCACGACAAATTAATGAAACTCGGTCACGTAGTTTTATAAATCATAAAAAACTTTAAGTCGGCTCAGTGCCGACTTTTTAACTTTTAAAAAATAGATACGTTATGTCTGTTCACTCTGAAATTAAAAAAGTTACCACAGAAACCTTGCGTAAAATGAAATTCGACAAGGAAAAAATAACGATGCTTACGGCATATGATTATACCACTGCGAAAATGGTGGATGCAGGAGGAATTGATGCTGTTCTGATCGGAGATTCTGCAGCGAATGTAATGGCAGGTTTTGAAACGACACTGCCCATTACCCTGGACCAGATGATCTACCATTCCCAAAGTGTGGTGAGAGGAACCGACAGGGCATTGGTGGTGGCCGACCTACCTTTCGGAACGTACCAGAGCAATCCTGAAAAGGCCCTGGAATCTGCAGTAAGGATGATGAAGGAAGGCGGTGCGCATGCTGTAAAGATCGAAGGTGGAAAGGAAATTTCAAAATCAATCAAGAAAATCATCAATGCAGGGATTCCGGTGATGGGCCATTTGGGATTAACCCCACAGTCGATTTACAAATTCGGGACCTATAAAGTAAGAGCAAAAGAAGAGGCGGAAGCGGAAAAACTGATTGCCGATGCACAGCTGCTGGAAGAATTAGGATGCTTTGCCGTGGTTTTAGAAAAAATCCCTGCGGATTTAGCTAAAAAAGTAACGGAAGCGGTTTCAATTCCTACCATTGGAATCGGGGCCGGGGCCCATTGTGACGGCCAGGTGCTGGTCTATCACGATATGGTGGGGATGAATAAAGGCTTCAGCCCGAAATTTTTAAGAAGATACCTGGATCTGTATACGGAAATCACCGGTGCCGTAGCGCAGTATGTAAAAGACGTAAAAGGCCAGGATTTCCCTAACGAAAGCGAAAGTTATTAATTCATGAGAAACCAACAGCAAACCCAGGGGGTTATTTCCATCATCGCATTGTTCTGCCTTGTTGTAGGATGGTTCAATCTTTTTTCCCCGGAAATCAATAATTTATTATCACGGAAAATTTTTTACGTTCTTATCGGAATCAGCTTCTTTCTGCAGGCTCCTTCCTTAAAGAACAGGAATTTCGTCTATGGAATGTATGCGGCCGCAGCCGTTTGTGTGCTGGGAGGATTACTGATCCCGGTAGGCTCAAGAATGGAATCTCTGAAAACCCTTGCCGTTTTTGTAGGCCTTATTCTTACATTTTCAGGCAGACAAGGTTATCGTCAATAGCGTATGGAGGAACAGATTGTATACGAAGATAACCATCTTCTGGTGATCAACAAAAAGGTCGGACAGCTAGTACAGGGGGACAAAACCGGCGACGAATCCTTATTGGAAGCCATTAAGAATTTCATAAAAAAAAGGGACGAAAAACCGGGGAATGTATTTCTCGGGCTGGTTCACCGGATCGACCGGCCGACTTCAGGGTTGGTTATTTACGCTAAAACGTCCAAGGCATTATCACGTCTGACACAGATGGTGAAAAACCGCGAAATTAAAAAAACATACTGGGCGGTAGTAGCAAAGGAAATGGTCCCCAAAACCCAGAGGCTGGTCCATTACTTAAAGAAAAATGAAAAGAACAATAAAGCCATTGTTTTCCCGAAAGCCACGGACGGTGCCAAAGAAGCGATTCTTACCTACCAGGTGATTAAAGCTTTGGAGAATTACCTTCTGCTGGAAATCGATCTTGAAACAGGGAGGCATCATCAGATCCGGGCCCAGTTATCCAAAACCGGCGTGCCTATTAAAGGTGATCTGAAGTACGGGGCTCCTCGCTCAAATCCCGATGGCGGAATCAGCCTTCACGCCCGGAAACTGGAATTCATCCATCCCGTGACCAAAGAAAATATAGAAATCACAGCACCGGTTCCGCAGAATGATGCCGTCTGGAGGGCTTGTGAAGATTAACTTAACATGATTACGGTATAATAAAGGGTTAAAAATATTTGATTACTAAGATATTAAATGCTTATCGGTAACGTCGGCCTTAACCCGATATAGTTATATTAAAGGTGTCTAAATTAACATCAGTCCGGATATTTTTGCAATGCAGCAGAGAAAAATTGTATCAAGAATTTTATAAATGAAACCTTCAATCGATAATTCGGAAACTTCGAATGGGTTCATTTATTAAATATTTGATATTTAAATAAATAGCATCGGGTTCACGTTAAATAAGCATTTAACTACAGTTATTCTTACTGATTAGAAACAATGCCGGTCTGCTGCTTCATACTCCGTTATGATGTTAGCAAAAACTTCCGGCATCCGGCTTGCCTCTTCCAGCCTCTATGCATAATGTATTGATTGTAAAATATATCCGTATAAATACCTACTGAAAAGACGGGATTTTCCCGGGCAGGGCTTTGCTTTTTTTAATAATTTTACGGGAGTAATTTTAAAACAAAAACCATGCTTACACTCGGACAATTAAAAGAAGCCACCTGCTCTAAATCAGACTATGCTTCCAGGTTTTTACCTTATGTAATCGAAACGTGCAATAAATTTTCCATCAACACACCTTCGAGAATGCTTAATTTCCTGGCACAGGTCGGACATGAAAGCGGCGGACTTTTTTACACGGAAGAACTGGCCAGCGGAAGTGCTTATGAAGGCAGAAAAGATTTGGGAAATACCCAGAAAGGCGACGGAATAAAATTCAAAGGCCGCGGCCTCATTCAGATTACCGGAAGAACCAATTACCAGGCGGTTTCCAAATCACTGGGCACGGATTTTATTGCGAATCCAACCCTTCTTGGCGGAAAAAACGTTACCAAATGCAGCAATGCCCAACTGGAAAACGCAGCGGAAAGTGCCGGATGGTTCTGGAATGCCCGGAAACTGAACGATCTTGCCGATCAGATTGATATCACCAAAAGCATCGATAGCGGAAACAATCTTGTGGTTTTTAAGAAAATCACCAAAGCCATCAACGGAGGCTATAACGGATTGCCGGACCGGCTGAACCGCTATAAAGCGGGACTGACTTATTTTCTTTAATAAAAGACATTTGTGACAAAGATTATCTCAACGGATAATCTTTTTTTTGGTCTGAATTGTATAGCCTTGAATTTCCAGCTCCATCATCCGGCCACCATCTTTCATCATCATCCTTTAAAAAAAATTTGCCCGTTCAGAAAAAATGGCTACCTTCGTCTCAGACTTTAGGGGTGTCTGTTGAAAAAGCAGGCTGAGAATTACCCTTTGAACCTGATCCGGATCATACCGGCGTAGGGAAAAGTGCAATGACTTTGCCGTACATTCTATTGTACCGTCATGGGCATTCCTAAAGCAGATAAAAAATTTAGGAATGGAACTCACAATCAACTACACCCAAAAAACTTTTGATGTACTTCCTGCTACACTGGAAGTATTACTGGCTATGGAACTTCCTCAAAAGCAGAAAGGCATTGCCGTAGCCCTTAACAACTGTATTATTCCGCAGCATTCCTGGCCGGAGACATTGCTCAATGACAAAGATTCTATTTTAATCATCACTGCCACTCAGGGCGGTTAATCCCAATAAAAACAAATTATATGGCTCATAACATCACCCGTTCGCCTTTTCCGAACTCAAAAAAAATCTACGTGAAAGGGGAAATCCATCCCATCCAGGTAGCAATGCGTGAAGTAGAACTCAGTCCAACGAAACTTTCCAACGGAACACGGGAACACAACCCGCCGGTTACTGTTTACGACACTTCGGGACCGTATACCGATGAAAATTCTGAAATCGACATTGAAAAGGGGCTTCCCAGGATCAGGGAACAGTGGATCCTGGACCGGAACGATGTCGAAATCCTGGAGGGCATTACCTCAGAATACGGTAAGACAAGGCTCGCCGACCCGAAACTGGATGAACTTCGGTTTTCTTACAACCATAAACCGAAAGTAGCGAAAGAAGGAAAGGAAGTTACCCAATTGTATTACGCCAAACAGGGAATCATCACTCCTGAAATGGAGTACATCGCCATCAGGGAAAACCAAAGGATCGAACAGCTGGAGACCGTTCCTGACGAAATGGCTTTCCAACATGCCGGAAACAGTTTTGGAGCGAGAACACCCAAAGGTAAAATCACTCCCGAATTTGTAAGGGACGAAATTGCTGCGGGAAGGGCCATTATTCCCAACAACATTAACCATCCGGAAAGTGAACCGATGATTATCGGAAGAAATTTTTTGGTGAAAATCAATGCCAACATCGGGAACAGTGCCGTTTCCTCAGGTATTGAAGAAGAAGTTGAAAAAGCGGTCTGGGCCTGCCGGTGGGGTGCCGATACGATCATGGACCTTTCCACCGGAAAAAATATCCATGAAACAAGGGAGTGGATCATCCGAAACAGCCCGGTTCCTATCGGTACCGTGCCGATTTACCAGGCACTGGAAAAAGTAAAGGGAGTCGCGGAAGACTTAACCTGGGAAATTTTTAAAGATACGTTAATCGAACAGGCGGAACAGGGCGTTTCCTATTTCACCATTCATGCCGGTGTCCTGTTGAGGTATATCCACCTGACGGCAAAACGGGTAACCGGGATTGTTTCCAGAGGCGGTTCGATTATGGCCAAATGGTGCCTTTTCCATCATAAGGAAAACTTCCTGTACGCGCATTTCGAAGAGATCTGCGAGATCATGAAACAATACGATGTTGCTTTTTCCCTGGGAGACGGTCTCCGTCCGGGTTCCATTGCCGATGCCAATGATGAAGCGCAGTTTGCAGAATTGGAAACATTGGGAGAGCTTACAAAGATTGCCTGGAAGCACAACGTTCAGGTAATGATCGAAGGCCCTGGCCATGTTCCGATGCACATGATCAAGGAAAATATGGACAAGCAGCTGGAAGAATGTCACGAAGCTCCTTTTTATACCTTAGGGCCTCTGACAACGGATATTGCACCGGGATACGATCACATCACTTCCGGTATCGGTGCGGCTATGATCGGCTGGTTCGGCTGTGCCATGCTGTGTTATGTAACTCCGAAAGAACATCTTGGGCTTCCGAACAGGGACGATGTAAAAGTTGGTGTAATTACCTATAAGCTGGCTGCCCATGCGGCAGATCTGGCAAAAGGCCATCCCGGAGCGCAGTACAGAGACAATGCATTGAGTAAGGCAAGGTTTGAATTCCGTTGGGAAGACCAGTTCAACCTTTCGCTGGATCCGGAGACCGCAAGATCTTACCATGATGAAACCCTTCCTGCCGACGGCGCCAAGGTGGCACATTTCTGCTCGATGTGCGGACCGAAATTCTGCTCGATGAAAATCACCCAGGAAATCCGTGAGTCTGCCGAAAAAGGAATGCTGGATAAATCCCAGGAATTCATCGAAAAAGGGAAGGAGATTTATATATGATCATTGTAATCACCCCTGAACAACCCGTCCCGAATGAAATTGAAATCATTAATGAATTGTTTCAGGAAGGGCTGGAGTTGCTTCATGTGAGAAAACCGGTGATGGATGCCGCAGCGATGAGAAATTATATAAAAAATATTGATTCCGGCTACCATGAACAGCTGGTTCTGTACAGCCATTATATCCTGGCTGAAGAATTTGGTACTTCCAGGCTCTACTTTAAAGAATCGGAAAGACCGAATATTCCGGATCATTTTTTTGAAGAATATATCGTATCGACTTCCGTGCATAGCATTAATTGCTTCAATACACTAGACGCCCGGTGGGAATACGCGCTGATCAGTCCGGTCTTTCCGAGTATTTCCAAAAGAGGTTATGGAAACGGTACGAAAATTCTGGAAAGCATCCGGCAGCGGGAAAATGACGATTCGGGACTTATTGCCTTGGGCGGCATCAATAAACATAACATCAAGACGGTTTTTTCAGAAGATGTTGACGGAGCCGCTTTGCTGGGAGCAATCTGGGAAAGTAAAGAACCTTTAAGAACATATATTCAATGCAGGGAGAACGCCCTTTTGTTATGACCGTTGCCGGCTTCGACCCAAGCGGCGGAGCAGGGATCCTTGCCGACTGTAAAACTTTTGAACAGCTAAGGGTCCAGGGATTAGGCGTGTGTACGGCCATGACAGTACAAACTGAAAACAGATGTTTAAATCTGGAATGGCAGCCCTTGGAACAGGTGGTGTCAGCCCTTGGGATTTTAATAAAAGAATATCCGGTTAAGGCAGTCAAGATCGGAGTGGTAAAGGATGCTGAATTTTTAAATGAGATTATCAATACCATTAAACTCCATGCTCCCGAAGCAAAGGTTGTCTGGGATCCGGTGCTGAAAAGTACTTCTGAGTTTACCTTTTTTGATTTGAATACGGTATCACAATTAAAAAATATTTTAAACCAAATGGATCTGATCACTCCCAATTATAATGAAAACCAGATTTTGCTGGATAGCAACCTGTTTGACCAGGAGGGGAGTTCCTGTGCGGTTCTGATTAAAGGAGGGCACCGGAAAGACTTGCCGGGAACCGATGTTCTTTGGGAGAAGGGTAAAGAAATTTTTATTTACCCAAATGAGAGAATATTAACTTATTATCCTAAACACGGCTCGGGCTGTGTGCTGTCATCTGCTATCGCGGCGCATCTGGCGAAAGGAGAACATATGGAAACTGCCTGCCGGCAAGGAAAAGAATACATTGAAAAATTTTTAACGGGTACTCCCGGTTTGCTGGGATTCCATTCCTGAAAAATTTCTTTATTAAATTAAAAAATAAAATGGAAAAACTACAATATATTTCGCAGGGCTTTACACAAGCCGAACAGGAATTCAATATTAAAAATGCCTTAGACAACGGGATCCAATGGATACAGGTCCGTTGGAAAAATTCTACTGAAAAAGAATTGATCAGACTTTGTGAAAATGTAAAAAAGCTCTGTTCGGAATACAAATCGGTGTGTATCATTAACGATCATGTTAAAATAGCAAAGGAGATCGATGCGGATGGCGTTCATTTAGGTTTGGATGACATGGCTGTTGAAGCAGCAAGATCTGTCTTAGGAGAAACCAAAATCATCGGTGGTACGGCAAATACATTTTCTGATGTCCTTCAGCGGATAAACGAATCCTGCGACTATATAGGTCTGGGGCCTTTACGTTTTACCTCAACTAAAGAACAGCTGAGCCCGGTCCTGGGTTTTGACGGCTATGAAACAATCATCAGGAACCTTCGGGAAAAATCAATTGAAATTCCAAAAATATTTGCAATCGGAGGAGTGGTTTTGGATGATATCAGACGGCTGCAGCAATCCGGGATTTACGGTGTGGCTGTTTCAGGGCAGATTACAAACCAGCCTTCGATGATCGGTGCATTTAGAAATGCTTTGTATCAGGAGGATATGATTTTACAAAACGGATAAAAATTTACCTATGAATAATCAGAATTTAATTATTGCCGGCCGGACTTTTGAATCAAGACTGTTCCTGGGAACCGGGAAGTTCGGTAACCTTTCGGAAATGACGGATTCCATCATCGCTTCAGGCAGCGAACTGGTAACCATGGCTTTAAAAAGGATCGATTCCCAATCGCAGGAAGACGATCTGCTGAATGCCTTAAAACCCACAAAAGCACATCTGTTACCGAATACTTCAGGCGCAAGAACGGCCAAAGAGGCAGTACTGGCTGCGGAATTGGCGCGGGAAGCCCTGGAAACAAACTGGGTTAAACTGGAAATCCACCCCGATCCTAAATACCTGCTCCCTGATCCGATTGAGACCTTATATGCGACGGAAGAACTGGCCAAATTAGGTTTTGTGGTAATGCCTTATATTCATGCTGATCCGGTATTGTGCAAACGCCTGGAGGATGTGGGAACAGCTGTTGTTATGCCATTGGGTGCACCGATCGGAACCAACAAAGGTCTGAAAACCCTGGATTTTTTAGAGATTATTATCAGCCAGAGCAACGTTCCAGTTGTCGTGGATGCCGGGATAGGAGCGCCTTCCGACGCGGCAAAAGCGATGGAAATGGGCGCCGACGCAGTGCTGGTGAATACGGCGATTGCCGTTGCCGGAGATCCCGTGCGCATGGCTTTAGCTTTTAAAGAGGGTGTTGTTGCCGGAAGAAGGGCATACGAATCAGGGTTGGGAGCCGTTTCAAAACATGCGGAAGCATCAAGCCCGCTGACTTCTTTTTTGTTTGATTAAATCTGAAAGATGAAAAGTTTTACATCTGTTTTTGAACAGTACCGGTGGGATGAAATCAAATTCAGGCTGGAAAAGGTAACGCTGTCCGATGTTGAGAGAAGCCTGCACAAAAACAACAGGACGATTGATGATTTCCTGAATCTCATTTCCCCGGCTGCTGCCGGGAAGCTTGAAGTGATGGCTGGGATAACGCAGCAACTCACTCAAAAACGTTTCGGGAAAACCATTCAGCTGTACGCACCGCTCTACCTCAGCAACGAATGTCAGAATATCTGTACGTACTGCGGCTTCAGCCTTGATAATCTGATCAGGCGCAAAACCCTGTCTGATACGGAGCTGATGATTGAAGCCTCGGTTTTAAAATCGATGGGTGTGAATCATGTGTTGCTGGTGAGCGGAGAAGCCAATAAGACAGTCGGAATCAGTTATTTTCTGAATGCCGTAAAACTGTTGAAGCCTCATTTTGCCAATATCTCCATTGAGGTCCAGCCGTTATCGGAGGCAGAATACCGTCAATTGCATGAAGCAGGGGTAAATGCCGTTCTGGTTTACCAGGAAACCTATCATCAGGAAGTATACAAAGAATACCATCCGAAAGGCAAAAAATCAAACTTCAGTTTCCGTCTGGAAACGCCTGACCGGATCGGGAAAGCGGGGATCCATAAAATGGGACTTGGGGTCCTGCTCGGGCTGGAAGACTGGAGGGTAGACAGCTTTTTCAACGCACTCCATATCGATTACCTTCAGAAGCAGTATTGGAAATCCAGGTTTTCCGTATCCTTTCCAAGGCTCCGGCCGGCGGAAGGCATTATCGAGCCGAATTTTATTATGTCTGATAAAGATTTATTGCAGCTGATCTGTGCCTACCGCATCTGGAACGAGGATCTTGAAATTTCCATTTCAACCCGGGAAAACGAAACGTTCAGGAACCATATCATTTCCTTAGGTGCAACGGCTATGAGTGCTGCTTCCAAAACCAATCCCGGCGGATATGCGGTAGACAAAGAAGCCCTGGAACAATTTGAAATCAGCGATGAGAGAGGCATGGAAGAGATACAAAGTATCATCAGAGAAGCCGGCTACGATCCGGTCATGAAAGACTGGGATACTGTTTACAGCGGAGTATAAAACGAAAAGACGATTAAGCTTTTATTAAAGAATTAAGCTTAAGTTGCGTGAACCCGAAGAAGAAATAAGGTTAATAGGCTGGAAGAGGGAAGCTGCAGGTTTCCTGTGTCAATGTTACACCAAAAGTATTGATGATCAGATGAAAACATTTGTCACTTCATCAGAGGGGACCTTGTTGAAATCTTTATTCAGAATTTGAATTTATACTTTCTGTTTTGATAACCCGCTGAATTTAAATTAAATAGGGTCGAATTCATATTGGTTTAAAAATTATGCATTGAGCTTATTTTATTCGCTTGCGAATACTTAATATTTCTTACCTGCTGAAATCAATCTTAAAATAAAGAAAATGAAAGGGGAAGATATTTTTGCCCGTTACAGCCGCCAGATTTTCATAGAGGAAATCGGACTGGATGGTCAGCGGAAAATCATGAATGCCAAAGTCCTGATTATCGGGGCGGGTGGGTTAGGCAGCCCGGTGATCCAGTACCTGGCTGCGGCGGGAGTCGGTAATTTAGCCGTAGCAGACTTCGATGAGGTGGAACTTCACAATTTAAACCGGCAGGTCATCCACCACGAATATTCAGTCGGCATTTCCAAAGTGAAAAGTGCGGAACAATTCGTTAAGAATCTCAATCATCATGTTAATTTTATCGGACATCGCCTGAAAATAGATGCTGCCAATGCGGAAGAATTAATTTCAGCTTATGATATCATCGTGGATGGCTCTGATAATTTCGCGACGCGATACCTGGTGAACGATACCTGTGTAAAGCTCGGAAGACCGCTGGTCTACGGAAGCATTCTAGGCTTTTCGGGCCAGGTTGCAGTTTTTAATTACCAGGGTAGCCACAACCTGAGGGATATTTTCCCGGAACCGCCTTCAGATGAAAACCTCCCCGACTGTGACAGCCTGGGGGTACTGGGCCCCTTGCCTGGGATCGTGGGAAGCATAATGGCCCATTTAGCACTGAACATCATCACTGATCTGCCTGTACCAGTAAACAGGCTGACCTTAGTTGATACATGGAACTGGACTTTTCAAACGGTGGATTTTTAAACGGAAATTTCATAGACCTAAGGTAGTTCAGATTAATAGGCTGGAAAAGGGAGGCTGGGTGCCGGAAGCTTTTTCGAATTAATGTCACAACCCAACAACCTAATTATCAAACCGAATTTTTTGTCAGCTGCTAAAAGAACTTTGTCTGAAATCTTGAATTATTCCGCTTTCTACTTTATTGAAATAATTGATCAGGTATTGGCTTTACTCTAGAGGAGCAATATCTGTGTAGCAGATCATTCCGCGGAAGTTCTATTTTTAACCGTTAAGCCCGGCAACGAGATTGATGGTAAGTGCCACGACAAAGGTATTCATAAAAAAGGCGAGCAGTCCGTGGATCATGGTGATTCTCCTTAAATTCCTGGACGTAATACTGACATCAGAGACCTGAAAGGTACAGCCCATGCAGAAAGAATAGTAAGCAAAATCCAGATAATCGGGGTGATAAGTTTCGTTTTCATCTTCCGTCGGAAATTTAAGTCCTCCGGCTTCCTCTTTTTTGCCGGAATCATCCTCATCATAATACTCGCGGGCATAATGAAAAACGTATTGGGTTTGCACCATCACCCAGGATAGGATCATTGCACCAAGAACGGCAGGAAGGAAATAGATTTCTTTTTGCACCCCTTTGTCTTTGGAAGTAACCAGAAAAAATATGGCAAACATGCTTGCTAAAGATGCAATGATGATGGTGGCAAAAACAAAAACGGCGTTGCCGTCATCGGCCCTGGCTTTTTTACGGATGTCATCCACTTTCCGGTGCAGGATCACCTGCCAGTCAAGGAAAAGGAAGACCAGAGAAAACGCCAGCCAGCAGAAAATCAGAATGATCATTGGTTTAAGGTCCAGCCTGAAAATCAAAAAGAAAACCACGGCAGCGGCCAGAAGACTAATGATGCCTCTTTTCACAGGGCTAAGGCTTAATAACAAGCTTTCCTTTGTTTCAATTTTTGCCATCCGGAATTTTTTTTAAAAATAGAGAAAAATCTTTTGCGCTGCACCTGGTAAAAGGGAAATTAAGTTTTTTTTAATAGCGGAAGTGACGACCTGAATAAATAATAAGCCCCTTTAATTTTTACATTAAAAGGGCTTATTATTTCTGTTTATTTAAACGGTTTACTGCCCCTGCGGAACCATTCCGCCGTTGTCATCTTTTTTGCTTTCTTTCAGGATGCTCTGGTCTTCTTTTGCCAGCTTGTTTCTGGTTGGAATTTTATAGTTTACCGATAATCCGAAGTTTCGGGTGTCATATTTATTTCTCATGTAAACCGATTGTCCCTGCGGCGGATTGGATCGGACCTGCATCACCTGCCCGTTGAAGATATCATTGGCAAATACGGAAACCGTCAGTCGGTTATCCATAAATTTTTTCGTCAGTGTCAGGTCAAAGGAGTTATTGAATGGTTTTTCTGCCGTAAAATAAAAATATCCGGCTTTAGGTGTCAAATAACTGTAATTGGCCGTCAGCTTGATTTCCTTCGGTAAAATAATCTGGGTCATGATATTAAAGATCCAGAAACCTTTATTGTCCAGATCGGCAATATCATGTTTCTGATAACCGGCATAGATGTACATAAAGTTGATCTTATCCGGATTGAAGTTGAACTTCATGATCTCGCTTAACGGTTTGCTGAAAATCATAAACGGAACCGGCAGTCCGACATTGAAATTATGGATTTTCATTTCCGATATGTTGATCTGCTCGTTGAAAAGGTTTTTCCCTTCCCTGCGGATGATCTGGGCTACCTGGTTTTTTGCTGAGCTCACACTGTAGCCGATGAAGGCATAGTCGAAAGCTGAAATTTTCAGTTCGTAATTGTCAAAGATCGTAGGCTGTAGATTCGGGTTACCCGTCACCTGAGTGTTCGGGCCCTGGAAAGTGACATTATTGGGATTCAGGGCGGAAATGCTCGGCAGGCTGATCTTTTTGTTGTAATTGGCTGTTACGTGCACCTGTTCCATCAGGTTGTACTGAACGCTGGCATTCGGGAATAATTTAAATTTATTAAAAGGCAGCAAACCGGCTTCTACCAGAACATCATTATTGTTCTTATCCTTTTCATAATATCTGGTAATTCCTGAAATATCATAGTTTTCGGCTCGGGTTCCCAGGATAAAATCGAATTTTTTCAGTTTGGCCTGTAATTCCAGATAGGTAGCGGTGGTTTGTCTCTGATAATCGAGGTTCGTGATTCCAAAGCTTTCCGTTTTAAAGTCCTGTCTTTCATATAACCCTCCCAGGCTTACCTTACCGCCGTCCATCAGCTTGAGAGGCTGTGAATAGTCTACTTTGAAATTGGCAATCCGCATTGTAGAGGAGTTGCTTAGAACCCGTCCTAATGAAAAGGCATAGGGTTCTTCAGGATTAGAATATGCCCCGCTTCTAAAAATATTGTCCTGATCAAATTGGCTGTCGGATTTTGTGTAGCCAAACTGAAAATCAAGCTTCTGCGTTTTTTCTGAAAATCTTTTCTGATAGGTTATAACGGCTTCCTGTCTGGTATTAAGCGTATTTGCAGCATCCGAAGCATCAAAATAAAAGTCTCTGTACTTATATTCCTTCGGATCAGTATTCGGAATCAGCTCTTTTTTCTCGCCGTCACCATGACTTAAAGTATAATTATCATTGTTGTTATGGTAAATATCGTAGTTTAAAAGCAACCGGTCCTGTCCGAGATCGAAAGTAATTCCGGATTTTGCAAAATATCCCCGGCCATAGCGGTTGGTATCGCTGTATAGCAGGGCATCCTGATCGGTGCTGAGCATGCTTTCGCGGTAATTCTGGCCGACGTTCAGCTGCCAGCCGAAAATTTTGTTTCGGGCATTCAGGTTCAGGGAATTGCTGGTGCGGCTTCTGAATTTATCGTAATTGGTGAAAGAGTAGTTTCCGGAATAGGTAGCGGTTAAATATTTATTGGCATTCTTATTCGTAATGATGTTCATGATCGCGCCTCCTGAAGTTGCCGGGAATTCCGCACCGGGCTGGGTAATCACTTCAATCCGGTCCACCGAATTGGCAGGCATTCCTTCAAGGAAGGAATTCAGTTCGTTGGAAGTGATATTCAGAGGTCTTCCGTTGAGGTAAACGTCCAGTACCTTACCCTGGTACATCATGCCGGCAATATCGGTAGAAACCAGGCCGGGAAGTTTTTTGATTCCTTCCAGCACATTCCCGTTGTTCAGCTGGGGCTGTTCCGAGAAATCGAAGATTGTACGGTCGGCTTTTTGCTCAACGGCTTTTTTAGTTTTGGTAATGACAACGCCTTCGATCTGCTTCTCTTTAGTCGCCTGGGTATTGGTTTTTTCCTGGGCGGAAGCAAAGGCCAAGCTCAGGAAAGATAAAGTAATAAGTGTTTTTTTCATGCTCTTTCAATTCGATTGATTAGACACCGGAAAACAGATTTTGTTACAGGTCCGGAGAAAATTATGAATCTTTGATCAAAAAGCTTGCTTTAAGCTTAACAATATTCTTAATGATTAGAATTTAGTTGATATGAAGCTTATATCCTTTCCTTTTCTTCAAAATTAATGGTCTTTTTCCGGATCTTCTTTTTTTGGCCTCCGAAAGTATAGTTTACACTCAGCCGGAAACTCCTGCCGTCCCAGTAATTATTGATTTGATGAATGCTATCGGTAAAATAGATATCACCACGGAACCGCTGGGCAAAAATATTGGTGACGGTCGCATTGATCTGCAGCTTCTTTTCCATCAGGAAAAATTTAAGACCTGATGAAAGATCGGAGAAATTATGATAATAGTAATTTACATTCCGGGAAGGCAGGCTCTGTTCGTAGTTCAGGAAAAAAGCAAGGGTTTTGGTTTTATTCAGGGTAAAGGTATTGTTGATGGAATAACTGAATGAATTCCCTTTCTGCGGTTGGGCATCCAGCCCGAAAATTTCCGAACGCTGCCTGCTTGCGTTTACTGCTATTGTAGACTCCCAGCATTTAAAAAAGGTATCGGTATAGGAAATAGTAAGCCCGAAGGAATTATTGTTATAATAATTCAGATACGTTGAGATCTGTGAAAGCCCGTCCTGGAAAGAAACCTGCCCGAATGCATTTTTAAGTCTCATATAATAAAGGCTTGTGGTCAGCTTGTTGTTAAAGGTGTAGCCCAATTCCAGGTTATTGATATAGGACGGTGTCAGCAGAGGATTTCCGGAAGAATAGGAATAAGGGTTGGAATACCATCGGAACGGATTCAGGCTGCCCATTCCCGGGCGGTTGATCCTTCTTGAGTAGGCCAGGCTGAAAATATTTCTATCTTTTTTGTAAGAAACATAGGCAGACGGGAACCACCGGCCGTAACGATATGAATTTGCGGTGCCTGTAGAAGGCGTATAACTTTCTGCCGACGTATTTTCGTAGCGGAGACCGGCTTTGGTTTCCCAATGCTCCCCAAAATTTTTAGCATAACTGAAATAAGCGGCATAATTCTCTTCCCTGTACCGGAAAAGATCGGCCCTGTTTTCATCAGACACATACCCGTTCCCGGCAAGATTGAAATATTTTAAATCGGAATTGTTTTTAAACTGATTAAATTTCACCCCGGTTTCAATGGTTCCGAAAGAAAACGGAAGTTCAAGGTCTGCCTGTGCGGAAAAGATCTGCGGTGAAACCAGGGAAAGGGTTTTTACATTCTGCAATGTATTGTCGGAAAGCTTCTGGGTAGCAAAGTTAACCTCCGTATCTGAATTGTTTTTGTAAAAATTTCCTGTAATGCTTAATTTCTTTCCTAATGAATCCAGTTTCAGGTCATAATAGGCGCTCAAGGTATGGGTAGGTTCCTTTTCGCGGTGGAAAGTGTTGGTGAGAAGGTTTTCTTCCTGGCCGGCCGGACTGATATTCCTGGTTCTGTTGACGATATCCATTCCGGACCTCTGGTGGGCATAAAGATATTCGAATCCGGCTTCAGAATTTTTGCTGATTTTATAGGATATGCTGATGCCGGGTGTCAGTTCGTTCCACATATCCCTTCTTACGGAGCTGCTGTAATTCCGGGTTGCCCCGATCATGCTGTAATTTTCATCGGACCTTTTGGCGGAGTCGTAATAGACCAGTTTCAGGCTGCTGCTGAATTTTTCGGTCTGGTAGCTCAGGATTCCGTTGTCGCTGAATCCGGAGTAAGTCCTCTGGATCAGGTTGGAGCTGATGCTGCCGCTGAATCCCAGGTTCGGATTTTTCTTCAGGATGATGTTGATCAGTCCGCTGTTGCCCTGGGCTTCGTATTTTGCCGGCGGTGTGGTGATCACTTCTATTTTGGCAATATTTTCCGAACGGATGGATTTCAGGTAATTCAGCAGGGCCTGTCCGGAAAGGTTCAGCATCCTGCCGTTGATCATCACGTTCACGCTGCTTTTCCCGACGATAGAAACAGAGCCGAGATTTTCATCCACTTTGATCATCGGAACATTGGCCAACGTTTCCGAGCCGTCCATTCCCTGTGAAGCGATGGAAGCTTCCACATTAAAGATCATCCGGTCGGCTTTCCGCTCCAGCAGTTTTTTCTTAACCAGGATTTCAATTTTTTCAATAGTCTGAACGCTGTCTTTTTTTACTTGTGACCAGAATAAGGAAGAAACCAAAAGGCAAGCTAACACAGGAATATTTTTCATAGTAATTTTTTTCGACAAATGTATTTTGATATAGAATAGGATAAAACAGCATTTAGACATGCATCGGTTTTCATCCGATCAACCTTATTTCGTCGATAATTTCAGACGTTTCGCCGATTCCGATGCAGAAAATGCCGTGGTCCTGACTATTTTTGAGCTATGAAAAATGTTATTCTTATTTTCAGCTTAATGTATGCGCATTTCTGTATGCCGCTTCACCGGGTGGATGTATGGAAGACCCTGACGGTACATCCGGGGGAAAATCTTTACATTAATGAAGTAAAAGCTCCGGTGACCCTGGAAATAAAAAATCTTTCCGATAAAGAAATCCATCTGTCCTCAAAGCTCACGATGCCCCAAAGTATTGCGGTAGGATCCGGATTCAGATACCGGTTGCCGAAAAAAGGCAGCCTTACAATGGAAAACAGGAATACCGTAACGGTTTCGGTATATTTGCATTATTCCTCCTCAAAAAGTATTTTCGTTAATAATAAAGAATTACGATGAAAACGTATAAACTTGTTTGGTTCCACATTTTTTTCTGGACAATTTATATTATCGGATCGGTAGTGATCCCTTATTTCGTATTTGATTCTGAAAAATCCCTTACCTTTAAAATCACTTTTTTCCTTACCAGCTTTATATCCTTTTATGTGAACTATTTTATTATTGTTCCCCGGTTTTATGAGCCGGATAAAATCTACAAATCCGTTATTGCCTTTTTGCTGAGTGTAACGTGTTTTGTGATCGTGCGCTATTCTATAGAAGAAGTCTTGCTGCCAGCGACGTTGGGATTCAGGAACTATGATCCCGATACGGGAATTGCCTTTTATTTTTTCGATAATATTTTTTTCAGCAGCACCGCCATTTTCATCAGTACGACATTTTGGTTCCTTCAGTATTTTATCCATGCAGAATCTGAAAAAGCGGAGCTCATCGAAGCCAGGAAAACGGCAGAGCTGCAGGCCTTAAAAACCCAGATCAATCCGCATTTTATTTTTAATTCGTTAAATAATATTTATTCGCTGGTGTACCAGAATTCCGAAAAAGCTTTGCCTGCCATTGAAGAACTGAGCCGCCTGCTGAGGTACAGTACGAAAGACCTTACCGAAGATTCTATTACTCTGGATAAAGAAATCGGGTACATCGACAGCCTGACCGCTCTGGAAAAACTCAGGATTAAAAAACCCGAACTGTTGATCTTTGAGAAAAAAATCAGCCATCCCGGACTGAAAATTTCCCCGATGCTTTTGGTGCCGTTTGTGGAAAATGCTTTTAAACACGGAGATTTCCGTGATAAAGGTTTTGAAATGAGGATTTCCGACGATAAGAAAATATTGCATTTTTATCTGTTAAACTATAAAAGTGAAAGGATGAAAGATGAGGTTTCCGGAATCGGAATTGAAAACGTCAAGAAAAGGCTTTCTATCCTGTATCCCGGAAAGCATGAACTGGATATAAAAAATTCGGATACAGAATTTACAGTTGATTTAAAAATAGATTTGCGGAATGATTAAAATTAAATGTGTCATTGTAGATGACGAACCGCTGGCCATTTCGCTGCTGGAAAGCTATGTGAATAAAGTGCCGTTTCTGGAAATGGTTTTCTCTACGGAAAATCCGGTCGAAGCAATGGAATATGTTCAGAAAAATGAGTCCGATTTAATTTTTCTGGACATCCAGATGCCGGAACTTACCGGAATCAATTTCATGAAAATCCTGGGAGATAAAAAGAAATACATTTTAACCACCGCTTATTCCGAATATGCATTGGAAGGGTATGAGCATCACATTATCGATTATCTGTTGAAGCCGGTCCCGTTCGAACGGTTTTATAAAAGTGCGCTGAAAGCACAGGAACGTTTCACAACCGCAGAAAGTAAAGAAGAGACGCATTTTTTCGTCAAGTGTTCAGGTCAGCAGCATCGGATTAATTTTAAAGATATTCTGTATGTGGAAAGCATCAGGGACTATATTAATATTAAAACAGCAGAACAGGAATATATCGTCCTGGACACCTTAAAATCGATGGAGCAGCAGCTTCCTGAAACATCTTTTGTGAGAATCCATAAATCGTTTATTCTCAATTTACATAAGATCCATCATGTTGCCGGCAAGAAAGTAATACTGGTATCCGAACATGAAATTCCGATAGGCGAGAGCTACCGGATGGGTTTTCTGACGAGGATAAAGTAAACTTGAAATAATGGTTGGAAGAGGTGGGTTGGATGCGGGAAGCTCCTTTTTCAGAAATACGCTCACAAGTATTGAATAATCAAGCTAATTGTTTGTTATTCTATTTAAAACTTAATGGCCTACTTTGTTTTTGTTTCATAACTAAATGAATTGGACCTTAATACGGTCAGGTTCACATTGTTTTAGAATCCCGGAGGAGCAGCTTTTTACAGGGTAGAATAAAATCCCATCAGAAATGTTATAACAAGTACCCGAATATCCGTTACTTCATGATTAATCTCAAACATAATTTCGGGAATCAAAAAGTAAAAAAAACAAAAAACAGAAATAAAAACCGCCGGACAAAAGAGCTTGTAAAAGTAATTGAAGATGATCAAATGATTGTCATTCATAAAAGTCTATAAACAATCATATTTAACGAATCCAAAGCAGAGATCAGGGAAGCAGGAGACGGTAAGTTTCTTATATTAAATAAAAAAGCAGTTTCAAACGAAACTGCCTTTTTCTATTAAGAATTAATGTTATTATTAATTTTTTTCCTGCTGTTTGATCAGGTTCAGGGCAGAACCCGCTTTAAACCATTCGATCTGCTGGTTGTTGTACGTATGGTTGGCCATGATCATGTCTTTGGTACCGTCTATATGGATGAATTCCAGCGTCAGCTGTTTACCAGGAGCAAACTGGTCAAGGTCCAGGAAATTAACTACATCATCTTCCTGTACTTTATCATAATCCGCTTCATCAGCAAACGTCAGTCCAAGCATACCCTGCTTTTTCAGGTTGGTTTCGTGAATCCTCGCAAAAGATTTTACTAATACCGCTTTTACGCCAAGATGTCTCGGCTCCATTGCCGCATGTTCTCTGGAAGATCCTTCTCCGTAATTCTGGTCTCCGACAACAATCGAAGGGATTCCGGCAGCTTTATAAGCTCTCTGTACGGCAGGAACTTCACCGTATTCACCGTTCAGCTGGTTTTTCACCTTATTGGTTTCCATGTTATAGGCATTTACGGCTCCAATCAGCATGTTGTTGGAAATATTATCCAGGTGGCCTCTGTATTTCAGCCATGGTCCTGCCATGGAAATATGGTCGGTGGTACATTTGCCGAAAGCTTTGATCAGAACCCTTGCTCCGGTAATGTTCTGGCCATCCCATGCAGGGAATTCTTCAAGCAGCTGAAGCCTGTCTGAAGTCGGGCTAACATCCACTACTACGCCTGAACCATCTTCAGATGGTGCCTGATAGCCATTATCTTCTACGGCAAAACCTTTAGCCGGAAGTTCGGAACCTTTAGGCTCATCCAGTCTTACCTGTTCTCCGTTTTCTGCGGTTAAGGTATCGGTAATCGGGTTGAAATCCAGTCTTCCGGAAATTGCCACGGCAGCTACCATTTCAGGAGAAGCTACAAAGGCGTGGGTATTCGGGTTTCCGTCTGCTCTTTTTGCAAAGTTTCTGTTAAATGAATGGATAATGGAGTTCTTCTCACCTTTTTCAGCGCCTTCCCGATCCCATTGTCCGATACAAGGCCCGCAGGCATTGGTAAAGATCCGGGCATTCTCAAATTTTCTGAAAGAATCCAGGAATCCGTCTCTTTCTGCAGTATATTTTACCTGTTCCGAGCCCGGGTTGATTCCTAAGATGGCTTTTGGCTTAACCCCTTTTGCTACGGCATCTTCTACGATAGAAGCTGCTCTCGAAAGGTCTTCGTATGATGAGTTGGTACATGAACCGATTAAGGCCCATTCAACTTCCAGCGGCCATCCATTGGCTTCCGCTTTGGCTCTGAATTCAGAAACAGGCGTTGCCAAGTCCGGAGTAAACGGTCCGTTCAGGTGAGGCGTAAGTTCGGAAAGGTTAATCTCAATTAATTGATCAAAATATTGTTCCGGATTAGCATATACTTCAGGGTCGCCGGTTAAGTGCTCGGCAATCTGGTCTGCGGCATCCACAACATCCTGTCTTCCTGTAGCGGCAAGATATCTTCTCATCGAATCATCATACCCGAAAGTGGAAGTGGTTGCACCGATTTCAGCACCCATATTACAGATAGTCCCTTTTCCGGTTGCCGAAAGCGATTCCGCTCCTTCACCGAAATATTCTACGATGCAGCCGGTTCCCCCTTTTACGGTAAGAATTCCTGCTACTTTTAAAATTACATCTTTCGGAGCTGTCCATCCGCTCATTTTACCGGTTAATTTTACTCCGATCAGTTTAGGCATTTTAAGCTCCCAGGCCATTCCGGCCATTACGTCTACGGCATCTGCACCACCTACCCCGATGGCGACCATTCCCAAGCCTCCGGCATTCACCGTATGGGAATCGGTACCGATCATCATGCCGCCCGGAAAAGCGTAATTTTCCAATACCACCTGATGGATGATTCCTGCTCCCGGTTTCCAGAAGCCGATTCCGTATTTGTCACAGACAGAGCTCAGGAAATTGAAAACTTCCGAGTTTTTGTTGATTCCTTCCTGCAGATCTTTATCTGCCCCTACTTTTGCTTGGATCAGGTGATCGGCATGTGCTGTAGAAGGAACCGCTACTTTTGCTTTTCCGGCCTGCATAAACTGCAGAAGTGCCATCTGGGCCGTAGCATCCTGCATAGCCACGCGGTCCGGAGCAAAATCTACATAAGAATTCCCTCTTTCATATTCCTGGGTTGCATTTCCTTCCCATAAGTGGGTGTAAAGAATCTTCTCTGAAAGTGTAAGTGGTTTTCCCGTAATTTCTCTTGCTGCTGCAATTCTTTCAGGATAACGCTGGTACACTTTTTTGATCATGTCAATATCAAAAGTCATATCTAATTTATTTTTTCTTTCTTATAAATTTTTCAGCTTCATTAAGCGAAAAATACGATTTCTTTAATTCAGCAAAATCTGTTCCTCCAGTATATAAAGAAAAAGAAATATGCTGTAATCAAATAATTAATAGCCATCAATTTAAGAAAAAATAAGATTTTGATCATTGATATAGGATAAAATAATAATTCGGCAGTCTTAAATAGAAATATTCTAAACAAAAAAGAAAGATTCCAATCCATGCGGATCGGAATCTTTCAGTATCATGTAAACAGTCGTGCTGTTTATATTAAAATTAATGGGCGCTTGTGCTGGTAAGCTCTTTGATGGAAGGGACAAAAGTCGTCAGGTCGATGCCTTCTACAGCGGTTTTGTATTCATCAATGCTCGGGATTCTTCCCATGATCGCAGAAAGTACCACAACCGGAGTTGAAGCCAGTAAAGATTCTCCTTTTTTACGTTCGGAATCTTCCACGACTCTTCCCTGGAACAGACGGGTAGAAGTAGCCAAAACGGTATCTCCTTTTTCAGCTTTCTCCTGGTTCCCCATACAAAGGTTACATCCCGGACGCTCAAGATACATCATATTCTTGTATTCAACGCGGGCTTCTCCTTTCGGCGAATTATCATCAAATTCAAAACCTGAATATTTCTCAAGGAATTCCCAGTCGCCTTCCGCTTTCAGTTCATCGATGATGTTATACGTAGGAGCCGCTACCACAAGCGGTGCTTTAAATTCTACTGTTCCGTTTTTCTTTTCAATGTTTTTAAGCATCTGGGAAACGATCTTAAGGTCACCTTTGTGAACCATACACGATCCTACGAATCCAAGGTCTACTTTTTTCTCTCCTCCATAGAAAGTCAGATCTCTGATAGTATCGTGCGTATATCTTTTGGAAACGTCGTCGTTGTTTACATCAGGATCGGCGATCATCGGTTCTACGATCGCATCAAGGTCTACCACAACTTCAGCGTAATATTTAGCATTGGCATCCGGAGTTAAAGCCGGTTTTTCTCCTGATCTGATCTCGGCGATTCTCTTGTCGGCTTTATTGATCAGCCCCTGAAGAACCTGGTTTCTGTTATCCATTCCTTTGTCGATCATGATCTGGATTCTGCCTTTGGCAATTTCCAGCGATTCGATCAGGGTGTCATCTTCGGAAATACAGATTGAAGCTTTTGCTTTCATTTCTGCAGTCCAGTCGGTAAAAGTGAACGCCTGGTCAGCAGGAAGCGTTCCGATATGAACCTCAATGATTCTTCCCTGGAATACGTTTTCCCCGCCAAACTGCTTCAGCATCTGCGACTGGGTTGCATGAACCACATCACGGAAATCCATGTGCTCTTTCATGTTTCCTTTGAACGTTACTTTTACCGATTCAGGGATCGGCATGGAAGCTTCACCGGTGGCCAGGGCCAGGGCTACGGTTCCGGAATCAGCTCCGAAAGCTACCCCTTTGGACATCCTGGTGTGGGAGTCTCCTCCGATGATGATCGCCCATTCGTCGATCGTAATATCATTAAGAACTTTGTGGATAACATCCGTCATGGAGTGGTATTCACCTTTCGGGTCACGGGCCGTGATCAGACCGAAATCGTTCATAAATTTCATTAATTTAGGGATATTCGCCTGCGCTTTTTTATCCCATACGGAAGCCGTGTGGCACCCGGACTGGTAAGCTCCGTCAACAACGGGAGAAATTACCGTTGCCGCCATGGATTCCAGTTCCTGTGCGGTCATCAGACCGGTGGTATCCTGGGAACCTACGATATTTACCTGTACTCTGACGTCTGAACCGGCGTGAAGAACTTTACCCGGAGTTACTCCTACGGCATTTCTGTTGAAGATTTTCTCAACGGCGGTCAAGCCCTGTCCGTCGTGGGAGATTTCCTTGGACGGCGCAAAAACCTGAGGTGCTTCAATCCCCAGTACCTGAGCAGCAAAAGTCTGCAGCTTTTTACCGAAGACGATGGCATAAGAACCTCCGGCTTTGATGAATTCCATCTTTTGCGGTGTGAACGATTTGGAAAGGTCGATCAGTTCTTCGTTTCCTCTATAGAGTTTCTTTTCTTTGGTATTGATGGTTAAAACCGTTCCGGTAGCCACTGAATAGGCTTCTTCCAAAACGATTTCACCGTTTTCGTTACGAACCGGGTTTCCGTTTTCATCGGTTTTTTTAACCCAGTTTTTAAGGTCGATCCCGATTCCTCCCGTTACGTCTACAGTAGTAAGGAAGATCGGGGAAATCCCGTTGGTTCCTCCTACAATCGGTGCGATGTTAACAAAAGGTACATAAGGGCTGGCCTGCTTACCGGTCCACAACGCTACATTGTTTACACCGGACATACGGGACGAACCTACACCCATGGTTCCCTTTTCTGCGATCAGCATAACGCTGGCATCAGGATGCTGGGTCTGCAGCATTTTGATTTCTTCCTGCGCCTCAGGCGTGATCATGCATTTTCCGTGAAGCTCACGGTCTGATCTGGAGTGCGCCTGGTTTCCGGGAGACAAAAGGTCGGTGGAGATATCACCTTCTCCTGCGATGTAGGTTACCACCTTAATTTCTTCGGCTACTTCCGGAAGCTTAGTGAAAAATTCTGCCTGGGCATAGCTTTCAAGGATTTCTTTTGCGATTTCGTTACCGCTGTGGTAAGCTTCTTTCAGTCGGTTGGTATCCGCTTCATAAAGGAAAACCTGGGTCTTAAGAACTGCTGCAGCCTGATGCGCGATCGCTTTATCGTTTCCAAGGGCCAGATCCAGCAATACTTCGATGGATTTACCACCTTTCATGTGAGACAAAAGCTCAAAGGCAAAATCCCGGGAAATTTCTTCTACTATAGATTCACCAAGGATAATTTCTTTTAAAAATTCAGCTTTTACGCTGGCGGCACTGGTCGTTCCGGGCAAAGTATTGTAGATAAAAAATTTAAGAGAATCGGCCCTGTGCTCATTGGCCTTGTCTTTGATCTGTGCGATGATCTCGCTCAATAATTCAGCACTGTCAATAGGTTTCGGGTGAAGCCCCTGATTTTTTCTTTCTTCAATTTCTTGGATGTAATCCTGATAAATGTTCATAATAATAGAAGTCTTTTCAATCTTAAAAAGAGATTATAACGGTATTCCGGTATCCGTAAAAGTCAGAAGAAGAATCGGTTATAATCCGTAATTATTTCAGAAGGTGCTCAATAACAAGATATTCCGGATCCTGACGTAAAAGAATTTTGCACATGGTAATGTCAAAAATCTGGTTCAAAGATGATTTTTATTATTTAAACCCCTGAAAAGGTTTCCAAATTTACGGAATTTTCGTATTTTCTATAACTTAATTTATTTAGATTCTTTATAAATATGTATTTTATATTTTCTATTTTTGCCTGAATTTTACAGAACCAGTGGTGATTATGAAAAATGTTGTTTCGATTTTAGGGGTTTTTATTTCGATTTTTGTTTTTTCCCAGACTAAAACGGTAAAGAAATTACCGGTGAAAAATATAGCCAGAACAGCGGTGGGCCAACCTTCTGAAAAATCAAAAATGAATCCGGACCTGCCGGTACTGAATAAAGAGCTCCCTCTTTTGATTCCTAAAAAGAAAAATGGCAGTTTCGGGTATACCAACCAGAAAGGGAAATTCATTATTCAGCCTGAATACCATATTGCCGTATTTTTCTATGAAGACTGCAATCTCTTAAATTCACCCATTGAAAAGCTGAGAAAGTTCGGTACGGCCGACTATGCTACTGTAGAAAAAAACGAAATTTCCTACCGGATCGACCGGACAGGTAAAAGGGTGTACCAGTACAAACAGGCGGACCTCGGGAAATGTGTTCAGAGAGATTATGTCCAGCAGCTGTATCAGGGGTTTACGATGAACGGCTTTTATGGCCTGATCGAAAAATCGACCTTCAAAAATCCGCAGGATTACAGACAGTTCAAAATTTACCCGCAATACGAATACCTGTTTATTCTGGAAGGGGACGATGTCGCCCATCCGATGATCATTGCTTCCAAAAACAATGCTTTCGGGGTAATTGATATCAACGGTAACGTGATCATTCCGTTCGAGTATGCCGACATCAAAAGGAATTTCAGCTGGAAGCTCGGCCGGATGTTCGAGGTTTCCAAAGACGGCAAAAACTATTTTTACATCGACCAGCGGAACAAGGCATATTGACGGTAACATTTATAGGTATTTAATACATCATATTCAGGCAAAAATTTTCCATTTTTTCAATAAAATTTTGTTTGTTATTTATCGCACCGTAAATTTAAGCCATAAGCCATAAGCCATAAGCCATAAGCCATAAGCCATAAGCCATAAGCCATAAGCCATAAGCCATAAGCCATAAAATTCTCATAAATTTTTCTTAATTTTGCACCTGAAATAAAGGGGTGCCGTCAAAAGCTGAGATTAAACCCAATGAACCTGGAACGGGTAATGCCGTTTAGGGAATTTAAATGTACCAATGTGAAAATTTAGCCATGTACCAATGCTTATTGTTAAACTGGTAAACCGAATACATTGTTATATTCGTAATCTGCCCCTTTTATTCATTAAATGTTAAAATTTATAGAATGAAAGGATTATTTTTTTTAGGGCTTACCGTCGGCGCATTCGCCTTCGTCCAGGCACAGAATACCGATTCCATACAGATCAGGGAAATCGAAGCCGTTAATTTTACCAAAAGACTTCCTGTTGCCAAAGAGATCATCAATGTTCAGAGGGACCTTGACAGCAGAAACCTTGGCCAGGATCTTCCCATTTTGCTGAAAAATCAGACCTCTGTGATTTCAACTTCCGATGCCGGAAACGGGGTAGGGTATACCGGATTCAGGATCCGGGGCGTGTCGGGGACGGCCATCAACGTGATGATGAACGGGGTTCCGTACAACGATTCCGAGAGCCAGGGGACATTTTTTGTGAATGTGCCGGACCTTACCAGTTCCGCATCACAAATTTTAATCCAGAGAGGGGTCGGCACGTCAAATAATGGGTCGGCAGCTTTCGGGGCAAGCATCAACGTGCTCTCCAAAGATCCGGAAGATAAGTTTTATGTAAAAACCGACGACAGCTACGGCTCGTTCAATACCTATAAATATGCTGCGGAAGTGGGCTCCGGCAAATTCTGGGGCAACCGGCTTTCGGTGATGGGAAGATATACCCACATCAATTCCGATGGGTACATCGACCGGGCTTTTTCCAAGCTGAATTCTTACAATTTCACCGCCTTGTTTGAAGAAGGAAAAACAAGAATCCGTCTGATGGCTTTCGGAGGAAAAGAAAAAACCTACCAGGCCTGGAACGGGATCGACCGCAAAACCTGGGAAACCGATCCGAAATTCAATTATTCCGGGGCAATTTATGATGCCGACGGAAATATTTCAGGATTTTACAACAACGAAACCGATAACTACAGGCAGAGCCACTACCAGTTGCTCTGGGAACAGAAATTCAGTGACCGATGGAATCTCGAAACCACATTGCATTACACCAAAGGAAAAGGATATTACGAAAACTACAAGCAGGGCGATCCTTTTGCAAGGTATAACCTGCCGGATATGAACGGCGAAGATTCTTCCGATTTCATCAGAAAGAAATGGCTGAATAATGATTTCTACGGAATAGTTTCCACATTGTATGGAAAATTAGGGATTGTGGATGTTAACTTTGGCGCCGTGGCCAACCAGTATTACGGAAAGCATTTCGGAAATGTAACCGGCGTTTTCCTGCCGCAGATCAAAGAATACGAATATTACAGAAACCGTTCCGTGAAAAACGAAGTCTCAGGATTTGCCAAAGCGTTGGTTAAACTGAACGATTTCGAGATCTTCGGTGATCTTCAGCTCAGAAATGTGGATTACGATACCAAAATTATCACTGCCGGCGACGGCGAAGGAGCAGACCTGAAAAAGAACTGGCTGTTTTTTAATCCGAAAGCCGGAATCAATTACCGCATCGGAAACGGCAAAGTATTCCTTTCCTACGCGCATGCCCACCGCGAACCGAACCGTGACGATTTATTGGCCAACAACGATGTGAAAGCGGAAAAACTTCATGATTTTGAAGCCGGCGTGGAAAAACAATTCGGCATCGTTTCGTTTACTGCGAATTTGTATTACATGTATTACGTCAACCAGCTGGTGTTAAACGGCGAACTGAACAATGTCGGTGCTTTCATCCGGACCAATTCCGGGAAGAGCTATAGAAGCGGTATCGAGCTGGGGGCATTGGCCAAGCTTTCAAAGCAATGGGAGATCAATGGAAATGTGAGCTTCAGCAACAACCGGAACCTGGATTTTAAAGTTGAAAATACCGAAGGTATTCAGGATCTCGGAAATACCCAGATATCTTTTTCGCCGGATATCATTGCCAACCTGGCCCTGAAATTCAACCCGAATAAAAATTTCCATTTTTCCCTGATGAACCAGTATGTAGGGAAACAGTACCTGGATAATTCCGAAGACGAAAACCTTCAGCTGAAAGACTATTTTCTTACCGATTTCAATGCGCAGTATCAGTTTAAAATCAAAAACAACAATATTGCCCTCAAGCTTTTGGTCAATAATATTTTCAATAAAAAATACATCAACAACGGTGCGGTATGGGATGGCGAACCGTCCTATTTTTCACAGGCCGGGACCAATTTCATGTTCGGGATCAGCTGGACCATCCGGTAATCTTCAGGCTATATATTTAAACCAAATTATAGTAAGTAAAAAGTTAGATTTTTCAAGGCTGCTCCGGCAGTCTTTTTTATTTTATCAGGAGCTTAATCGCGCTATCCACTGTATCTTTATTGTGACGGCCTCCGCTTTGCTCCATCCGCCACAATAAAGGATGCCGTTCCTATCGCGGCTAGGACATTCGTGATCCTTATTGTCATTTGATATTCACAACCATGGCCATTATATGATTAACCTTAAAATTTCCGGCATCCGGCTTCCATCGTCCGACCAATTAATCAGAGTTACTTTGAGTTTGCGTTAAACTTAAGATCCTGAAACAGCGCTCATGCACCAAAAGTCCCGAAAAAGTCATAAATTTGCTGCCAGATGAATATTTCAGCTTACATTTTAGAATATTTGAAACAGTTCGGAACCGTTACGGTACCGGATTTCGGTGTTTTTTCCCTGGAAAAATCCAAGGCGGTGATCAATTCCGAAAATGGGAGTATTCTTCCTCCTGCCAGCACCATTGTCTATGCTCCGGATTATGAAGCGAAGTCGGATGACCTGGCAGCATTCATTGCGGGACAAAAACACATGACCCTGGAAGCCTCAAAAACCGACCTTCAGATCCAGACGGATTTCTGGAAGAAAAAGCTTCAGGCCGAACAGACGCTGGAAGTTCAGGGGCTGGGAACCGTTTATATCGAAGACGGAACCACCCATTTCACAGGACAAAGGCTACAGTCGGACCATCCGGATTTTTACGGACTGGAAGAGATCCGAATTTCAGATATGCAGGCCCATAGCCCGAAATCGGCCGTTGCTTCAAATGCTGAAAAGGATTATAAGTTTAATAAATCGATTCTCTGGGCGTTCCTGATTATCATTCCGGTGCTTGGGATCATCTATGTCGCCTACACCCAACAGGAACTGCTGTTCGGGGAAAAATCGTTTGATAATACCAACATTTCGGTACAGACGAAAACCCACAGGATTCAGGAAGATACGGTGAAGGTTCAGCAGCATATGGCTCCGGCAGCTGATTCTTTAAAGAAAGATTCCGTTATTCAGAAAACCGTTCCGGTGCAGCCGGCAGCTAAAAGCCAGACCAAAAACCAGGCAATTCCAAACAACACTAAGAAATAATGGCAAAAATAAAAAAAGCGTCAGATTCCCTGACGGTTATGACGAATATTGTCCTTCCCAACGATACCAACCAGCTGAGAAACCTTTTCGGGGGCGAACTGTTGGCCAGAATGGACCGTTGTGCTTCAATTTCCGCAACCCGCCACTGCGAGAGAAGGGTAGTGACGGCCTCCGTAAACCACGTATCCTTCGATCATCCGATTCCGGAAGGCGGAATTGTAGTGATGGAATCCAAGGTCTCCAGGGCATTCTCCACTTCCATGGAAATTTATGTGGACGTCTGGCTGGATGACCCGATCAACCGCAAAAAGATCCAGACCAATAAAGGAATCTATACCTTTGTCGCCGTAGATGAATTCAACCGTCCGATTCCGATTCCCGATATGGAGCCGGAAACCGAGCTTGAACAGGAACGATATGCCGCTGCTTTAAGAAGGAAAGAACTTTCCCTCATCCTTTCCGGAAGAATGAAGCCGTCTGAATCCATCGAGCTTAAAAAGCTTTTTCAGGAACCTACGGAATAATTTCCTTCAGGGACAGCCCGCAGAAGATTAATGTTACGATTACAGATACAGCCGACAGAACTATTTGTCGGTTTTTTATTGCTGTTTCCGGGGAGGTCTCAAGATAATCATCATTTTTGCTGAACATTTTCTGAGGAAAGTAGATGGTCCATCCTATAAAAACCAGGAGCAGGGCATTAACAGAAACGTCCAGCCATAAAAATATTTTATTTCCGAATCCATCAGGGCCTCCCTCAGAATAATGGATCGGAATGGTTTCCGGAACGGAAGGATATTTCATCAACAATACAATACTGTAGGTCACGAGGAGAAATACGGAAATTCCGAAAATAATTTTAGGTAACTTCATAAGAACGTAAAATTGAAAAATTTTATCCTGCAAAATCAGTTTCTATTTCTTTCTAACTTACCTTTGCATTAACAAATATAAAGAATTATGCATTCTATGAGAGTACTGCTTTTAGATAAGAACCATCCTTTGATTACCGAACAGCTTAGTGGGAAAAATTTTATTCTGGAAGAAGATTTTACATCTTCCTACGATGAGGTGTGCAGGAAAATTGAAAATTACGACGGGGTGATTATCCGCAGCAGGATTCCTCTGGATAGAAATTTTTTACAGAAAGCAAAAAACCTGAAGTTTATTGCCAGGGTAGGAGCAGGAATGGAAAATATTGATATTCCGGTGGCTGATAAATTAGGCATTAAGCTTATTAATTCTCCTGAAGGAAACCGGGATTCTGTGGCAGAGCATGTGGTTGGGATGCTGCTCATCTTAATGAACAGGCTGTTCATTGCATCTCAGGAAGTAAAAAACGGCATCTGGCTTCGGGAAGAAAACCGTGGTGATGAACTTTTAGGGAAAACTGTCGGGTTAATTGGTTATGGGAATATGGGGAAAGCTACGGCAAAGCGATTGTCAGGCTTCGGATGTAAAGTAATTTTCTACGATATTTTACGAGACCTTTCCGATGAATTTGCTGAACAGGTTTCTTTGGAAGAACTGAAAGAGAAAGCTGAAGTTTTGAGTTTACATATTCCACTCACCGATGAAACGCATTATCTCATCAATGATAATTTTATTTCTGAAATGAAGAATGACTTCTATTTCATAAATACCGCCCGGGGAAAAAATGTAGAAACGAAAAGTTTAGTCGGAGCATTAAAATCAGGCAAAGTGAAAGGAGCCTGCCTTGATGTCCTGGAATATGAAAAATCTTCCTTCGAAAACCTGGAAACGGAAAATGAAGACCTGAAATATCTTCTGGAATCTGAAAAAGCCATTGTTACACCACATATTGCAGGATGGACGGTCCAGAGTAAAGAAAAACTGGCGCAGGTGATTGTGGATAAAATTATTGCACAGTTTGGCTAGCCGGTTAATTTTATCTGATCATTAAACCCATACAGGTTTTTAGATGCCATTACTTGTGGAGATGATAAAATTTTAACGGTCTGCTGTGCTGAACCGGACGGAATTTTTTTAATAAAATGCTTAGATCAAATGATTTAATTTTTTCCATTTTTACTTTATGTTAAATAATTCATAATGTAGAGCCAATAGGTAATAATTATTTTGAGTTTTATTAAATTGCCGCTCATTTTGAAATTCCTGAGAATGCGTAATCTTGTCCTTATTGTAACGGTCTTTTTATCTCTTTTTTCCTGTAAAAAAAAATCTGAAAGTCAGGAAACGGTCACCGGAAGTACGACCAACCTACCCAATTACGGAAATGTAGATTTAAGCAAGGCATTTACACCGGCAGAAAGCCGTGTTGATGATAAAGCATCACTCGTGCGATACATCGACCAGTATTATAAAAAAGTATGGGAGAGAGGCGATCTGAGCGGAGGAATTCTGGTCGCCAAAGGGGATGATATTCTATACGAAAATTACCGGGGTTTTGCCAGGGAGGGTAATCAGAAACCGATAGACCGGAATACGCCGCTTCATGTAGCCTCGGTTTCTAAAACATTGACGGCGATGGCGATGATGAAGCTCATCGAGGCAGGCAAAATTAATTTATCGGATCCGCTGACAAAATTTTTCCCGGGGTTCCCTTATCCGCAGGTTACCGTTAAGACCTTACTTGATCAGAGAAGCGGTCTTCCTAAATACGAATATTTCATTACCAAGATACAGCCGGCTCCGGCAGAGCTTTCCAAGACTTTTCTTACCAACGGGGATATCCTGAATATGCTCGTTAAATACAAACCTGCTTTGGCGAGAGATACCGACACGGGCTTTATGTACTGCAATACCAATTTTGCCATGCTGGCCCTGCTGATTGAAAAAGTAACCAAGACCCCTTTTCCTCAGGCTATGAAGGAAATGGTATTTGAGCCTTTGAAAATGAAAAATACCTACATCTTCCAGGAAAAAGATATCCCAACGGCTTCACAGTCTTTTTATTACGGGGGAAGCAAGCTGTACCCTCTGGACAGGCTGGATCTTATCTACGGAGATAAAAACGTATATACAACGCCGAGAGATTTATACAATTTTTCAAAAGCGATGTTTTCAAAAGATTTCCTGAAACCTGAACTGATGGAACAGGTGTTTACACCATACAGCAATGAAAAGTTCGGGATGAACAACTACGGCTTCGGTTTCAGGATGAAGATTTTTGATAACGGGGAAAAGCTGACTTATCACAACGGCTGGTGGCATGGGACCAACTCGGTCTTTGCCCATTTGCTGAAATCCAAGGTGACGATCATTGCCATCGGGAATAAGTATTCCGGCAAGGTATATACGGCATTGGCCCTGTCGGGATTGTTTGAAGATTTCCCACCGCAGAAAGACAAGCTTCACAGCATCATGAGTGACGAAAAAGACACATTGAAAAGTCATGGCGAAGTTTATGGAGAATAATGTTTATTTTTGCGTAAACATATTCATGAAAAGACTCCTTTTTTTATTCGTTATCGGTTTCCTGTTGCAGTCCTGTGCAAGAGTGGGTTCGCCTATCGGCGGGTCGAAAGATACGCTGGCTCCGAAGTTTTTAAGCTCAAATATTGATACGGCAAGGGTAAATGTACCGACGGATATTAAGGAACTCCGCCTTGATTTTGATGAATATGTGACGCTGAAAGATGTCAGCAAAAACCTGATCATTTCTCCGCCGATCAAAAACATCACCCGGATTATCCCTTCCAATATTGCCAATAAGTTTATCCTGATCCAGTGGAAAGATACGTTGCAGGCCAATACGACCTACAATTTCAATTTTGGGAATTCCATTGGCGATAACAACGAGGGAAATATTCTGCGGTACTTTAATTTTGCCTTTTCCACTGGAAGTAAGCTGGATGATCTGTACATCAGCGGTGATATAAAAGACGCTTTGTCGACCAAGAAACCGGGAGAAAACAAATATGTTGTGGGATTGTATCAGGTAAAGGATACGATGAATTACAAGCAGAAGCCTTATTATATTACCAAGGTGGATGACGACGGCTATTTTGAACTGAATTACCTGTCACCGGGAAAATACAGGATTATTGCTTTTGAAGATGAAAACGGGAACTCCATCTACGATCCCGGGAAAGAAAAAGTAGGATTTCAGAAAGACCCAGTTGTGGTAGAAAAGTCAATCTCAGGGCTGAATCTTAAACTATACCCATCCAGAAGGCCGGTAAAATACCTTGAGATGAAGGAAGCCCCGGGTGGCGTACTGATGGCATTTGAAGGCAAGCCGGAAGACATAAAGGTTCAGCCGTTGAATGAAAAAATAAAAGACTATAAAGTAACGCACGCTCCGAAATCCGATACGGTAAGAATCTGGTTTGATGCGGTGAAAAGCGACGTGGGTCAGACGGCTACGGAAAACCTGAAATTCGGCTATAACGCCGGGGCAGGGAAAAAAGATTCCCTGTATAATGCCTCGCTGTTTTATAAGTACAATGCCAAAAATGCAATGGATATCAACAGCGATAACGGGGGAAGCCTGCTTCCGCCGGGAGAAGAATTTAAGATGGTATCCAATTATTACATCGATAAGATCAATACGGATAAATGGATTTTCAGGGCGGCGGGCGACAGTTTGAGTACCCTTCCGTTCACAGCAAGGATCTCAGAAAAAAATCCGTATCAGATTCTGGTAAAGGCAGATTTAGTGGCGGGTAAAAAATACCAGCTTACCGTTCCGAAAGAAACCGTTTCTTCGTTCTATGCTAAAAATTTCCAGTCGAAGCGCTTTGATTTTGAAGCGGATAAGGTTGAAAATTACGGAAGCCTGAAATTCATTTTGCAGAATGCACCTGCTTCCGGCTACTGGATTCAGCTGTTGGATACTTCCGATAAGGTGCTTTACCAGAAATATACGAAAGGAAGCGAGGTGAAATTCGATATCCTGAAACCGGGAGAATATATTGTAAGAATTCTGGTAGACAACAACGGCAACGGCTATTGGGATGAAGCGGATTTCCAGAATGATGCTTTTGCGGAAGATTCTTATATTTATTATAAAACGGCAGTGGTAAGGCCGCTTTGGGACAGTAATGAAAATTGGGATCTGAAAGATACCCGTGTTCTTGATACGTCAAAATTAAGTTTCCCGAAAACCAATACCAGTACCGCCACGCCGCAAGATACCCAGAAACCGGATGTAAGAAGCAACAATACCCTGCTTTCGCCTACCGGATCAAAGCAGCTCACAAGATAATATGAAAATGTTTAAAAAAATCCTGTTCTGGAGCCTGATCGGGTTTGCAATGATTCAGTTTGTCCCGACAGATAAGGTGAATCCGCCGGTTGACCTTAAAGTGAACTTTATCGACGTCCGGAAAACGCCCGCAAAGATTCAGGGATTGCTGAAGGGAGCCTGCTATGATTGTCATTCCAATGAAACCGTCTATCCCAAATATGCTCATATCGCACCGATTTCATGGTCAGTAAAAAGCCACGTGAACGAAGGCCGGGAACACCTTAATTTATCCGTTTGGGGAACATATAACAAAGACCTGAAGGAAAGCATGCTGAAAAAAGCGGTCCAGACGATTCAGAATAAAACGATGCCAATGCCGGGATATATCGTTTACCATGAAGAAGCAAATCTGTCGGATGCGGAGAGGGCTTTGCTCGTAAAGTATTTCGATGAAATACTGAAATCCGGATCGTATTAAAATAATGTGAATTCGAAGCAGAACTCGGTTAACAGGCTGGAAGAGGGAAGCCGGATGCTGAAGGTTTCTCTTGTCGGAATATAATTAAAGGAATTGATAATCAAACGAAGCCGCTATCCGTTCTATCAAAAGTCATTCTGTTTAACCCCTGACTTAACAGTCTTATTTTTATTTTTTTAGTTAAATAAACAAGTGAATATAAGTTGAGGATGTCCGGATTTGCTTTGTTTTAAAGTCCCGAAGGGACGGCTTTCTACAGGATAGGATAAAATCCTGTCAGAAGCATTATAACGAAATCAGCTAATAAACCGGGATGTCGGAATTTCCTTTCGTCAGGAACAAAATTGTTTGTCATTCTATCGAAGGGAATTCTATTTAAAATCCTGACTGAATAGCTTTAATTTTATTTTTTAATTAAGTAGGGTTTTGATTACAAGTTGAATATGATTGGATTTACGTTAAATAAAAATCCTCCGCAGATTCATCATCTGCGGAGGATTATATTTTGAAAGAATATCATCAAATCTTCTTCAGGTAGCTTTCAAAAAACTTTTTCTGAGAATCAAAGGCCAGGTCTTCCAGCTGAAGTTTTTGCAAAGGGATCCAGATCGCTTCCGAAATTTCAGAAAGCTCCAGATTTACTTCAAATTTTTCCGGAACGTTATATTCATAAAAAAGATCGATGGTATTATAATCGATTTCTTTATACTGGTACACATTCGGAAGGCTGGTCAGATATTTTAAATTTGAAACATCCACATCAAGCTGCAGCTCCTCAAAAAGTTCCCTTTTACAGGTTTCTTCGGCACTTTCCCGTGGATCCACAAAACCTCCGGCAAGATCCAGTTTCCCTTTTTTCGGGTCCCTGTTTCTCCGGGTCAGGTAAATTTCATCTTCATGGCGGATCACCACGGCTACCGCACCGGCCACATTGTTGTACAGCGTAAAATTACAGTTGGGACAGCTCCATTTTTTCTCGCCGTCCCAATTGAGGGATTCTTTACCGCAACTTGGGCAGTATTTTAATATTTTCATTGCGCAATTTTAGCATTTCTCGGATGGTACGTGAGAATTACATCACGAAGTTCTTCCGTTTTCAGGTGGGTATATACCTGGGTTGTGGTAATGCTGGAATGGCCGAGCATTTCCTGGATGAACCGGAGATCGGCACCGTTCTGAAGCAGATGAGTAGCAAAAGAATGGCGGAAAGTATGCGGCGAAATTTTCTTGCTTACGCCGGCTTTGTCAGTCAGTTCCTTGATGATTAAAAATACGATCACCCTGGACATCGAGGTTCCGCGGCTGTTCAGGAACAAGGTGTCTTCATGCTTCCTGTTGACCTTGCTTTTGGAACGGATATCTTTGATGTAGCATTTTATCAGTTCTGCCGTATAATCGGCCAGCGGAACAAAACGTACTTTATTTCCTTTCCCGACTACTTTAATGTACTGTTCTCTAAAATTGATGTTGGAAATTTTGAGGTCGATAAGTTCCGAAACCCGGAGCCCACAGCCGTACAGCACTTCGATGATGCACTGGTTTCTCTTGCCCAGGTCCGTATTTACTTCTATGGCACCGATAATTTTGTTGATATCGGTAAGACTTAGCGTATCCGGCAGATAAAGGCCGAGTTTAGGGCCTTCCAGCAGGGAGGCCGGGTTGTCTTCGCGACATTCGTCTTCCAGTAAAAATTTGAAAAATGCTTTGATGGAAGAGATCCACCTTGCTTGCGACCTTTCGCTGAACTTCTGTTTGGAAAGGTTGAAGATGTATTCCTGCAGATTTTCATAATCGATAGAATCCGGACCGATATTTTCCAGATCTTCTTCTGCGTACTCTTTTAATTTCTTGATGTCCCGGATGTAGGCATCTAATGTGTTTTCTGAAAAGTTTCTTTCAAAACGTAGGAAGATTTCAAAATCCTTAATTTTTTCATCCCAAGTCATTGTTGTGTTATTTTTTTAGTTCATAATCCGAAATTTGCTCTATTTCAATCTGATGGTTTCTTAAAAATGATATTCCGTCGTCGTCCGAGTACTCGTTGATATAGACCAGCCGCGCAATCCCGGCCTGTAAAATCAGCTTGCTGCATTCTTTGCACGGAGAAAGCGTTAGATACAGGGTGGCGCCTTCTGCCGACTGCGTAGAGGCGGCCAGCTTTAAAATAGCATTCGCTTCGGCATGCAGTACATACCAGTGCGTCCTTCCTTCATTATCCTCACAGCAGTTCTCAAATCCTGAAGGCGTACCATTATAACCATCTGAAATAATCATCCTATCTTTTACGATAAGAGCCCCTACCTGCTTTCGTTTACAGTAGGAAAGTTTTGCCCATTCCTGGGCCATTTTTAGATAAGCTTTATCAAACTTATTCATACAGCAGCATTGTTGGTTTTCGAAATAATTTGTATTAAGGGTAAAAATCAGAAGCTTGGTTTTCTTTTTTCCAGAAACGCCGAAACTCCTTCTTTTTTATCGTCCATTTCAAAAAGCTCTCCG
Organism: Chryseobacterium sp. SN22; assembly: GCF_008329705.1. Taxonomy (GTDB): domain Bacteria; phylum Bacteroidota; class Bacteroidia; order Flavobacteriales; family Weeksellaceae; genus Chryseobacterium. Next base: position 55,166 of record NZ_VTSX01000014.1, read on the forward strand.
AAATAGCTGATTTCGGTTTCAAAGCCTTTATCCGTATCCGAAAGGTTGATTGCATGAATTGCTTTTGAAATTGCCATGGGTGAATTGTTGGCAATGGTCTGGGCCAATTCTTTTGCTTTTGTTAATAATTCTTCAATAGGGTAGACCTCATTTACCAGTCCGGTTTCCTTTGCTTTTGCCGCAGGAACCATTTTGGCAGAGAAGATCATTTCATTGGCAATACCTTTTCCTACTAGCTTCGGCAACCGCTGGGTTCCTCCGTATCCGGGAATCAGTCCCAGCGTAACTTCAGGAAGCCCGAGTTTTGCATTTTCCGATGCATATCTGATATGGCATGCCATGGCAAGCTCTAGACCGCCACCTAATGCAAAACCGTTTACGGCTGCAATTACAGGCTTGGTCATATTTTCGATTTTGTTAAATAAAGAGTTTTGTCCGTTCCGGGCCAGTTCTTCTGCCTGATCCTGGCCGAAATCACTGAATTCTTTAATATCTGCGCCGGCGACAAAAGATTTTTCGCCGCTTCCGGTAAGGATAATTACCCGGCAGATAGTATCGGAATCCAATTCGTCCAGAGCCGAACTAAGTTCACTGATTGTTTTGGCATTCAGTGCATTTAAGCTTTCAGGTCTGTTTATCGTAATGATAGAAATTCTATCTTCTTTTTGCAATAATATATTTTCGTAACTCATTTTCCACTAATAAAATATTATTCGGCGCAAATTATGAAATTTTTTACAAAAAAAAGGAAAAAGTATTGATCTTTTTTCCTTTTAAATAAAATTATATGTTAACTTCTTATTTGGTATGGTTCATCATATTCGCGTCAATAACAACATTGAGCTGGGATGCTACTTTCATGCCAAGCTCAATGTTGGCCCTGAAGAAATGACACAGCTGACGGTTAATGATTTCTTCTCTTTTCGGTCCGGTAATCTGTTTCATACTTCCGACAATATTGTTCACAAGGTTATGACGTTCTTCAGGAGCCATGGCTTTTGAATATAATAGTCCCGGCTGGGTATAATGGTCATCATCGTTTTCGTTCCTGTTGTAGTTGGCCACATGGGCACTGTCCAGTTCGTATTCGTAGTTCTTGTAAGCGTAATCCGGTTTGATGTCATCAAAGCTGTTCGGATGGTAGTTCGGTTTATCCTGATAGTGACTGGAATCTGCCATAAATCCATCTCTCTGATAATTGTTTACAGCAAAAGGGCAGCGGTTTACTTCCAGCTGATGGGCATTTACCCCTACTCTGTACCGGTGGGCATCCGGATAGGAAAATAATCTGCTCTGAAGCATCTTGTCGGGCGAAAAACTGATGCCGTTGATTAAATGGCTTGGCGAGAAAACAGATTGTTCCACGTGGGCAAAGTAATTCACGGGTATTTCGTTCAGTTCCATTTCGCCTACTTCAATCATCGGGAAATCATCGTGGAACCATACCTTGGTAATGTCAAAAGGATTCCATCTGAAATCCCTGGCCTGCTCTTCGGTCATGACCTGGATATACATGGTCCATTTCGGGAAATTTCCTTCTTCAATGGCATTGCAAAGGTCTTCCTGCGCAAAATCCGGATTTTCACCGGCCATTTTTACCGCTTCATCATTGGTGAAGTTTTTAATACCCTGTTTCGTTACAAAATGGAACTTTACCCAGATCCTTTCATTCTTATCATTAATCATGGAATAAGTATGCGATCCGAAACCATGCATGTGTCTGTAACCGTAAGGGGTTCCCCGATCGGACATCAGAATGAGTACCTGATGCAAAGATTCCGGGTTCAGGCTCCAGAAATCCCACATCATTGTAGCGCTTTTCAGGTTGGTTTTCGGAAGCCTTTTCTGGGTGTGGATAAAATCAGGGAATTTCTTGCCGTCTTTAACGAAGAATACAGGCGTGTTGTTTCCTACAAGGTCCCAGTTTCCGTCTTCAGTATAAAATTTCAGCGCAAAACCTCTCGGATCCCTTGCCGTGTCTGCACTTCCTTTTTCTCCGCCCACGGTAGAGAAACGGGCAAACATCCTGCATGAGTTTCCGACCTTTGAAAATAATTTTGCTTTGGTATATTGAGTAATATCGTGAGTAACCGTAAATGTTCCGTAAGCGCCTGTTCCTTTGGCATGAACAATTCTTTCCGGGATTCTCTCCCGTACAAAATGCGCCAGGTTTTCCTGTAAAATAAAATCCTGCATCAATACCGGCCCTCTCGGACCTACGGTTTGCGAATCCTGGTGCTCGTAATAGGGCGAACCGTTGCTTGAAGTTAATTTTTTAGAATCCATAATAGTTGTAATTTGTATAAAATAATTTTCGGAGTGGTATTTGATGATGTAAAGGTACTAATAATCAAAATTACTTGAATTTTTAATTGTCAATAGCAAAAACATTTTATCTTTGTAATAGATAATATTAATCAGATGAATATTCAGCAACTGGAGTATCTTATCGCTGTGGATAAGTACAAGCATTTTGGTAAAGCAGCTCAGGCATGCTTCATTACCCAGCCTACGTTAAGCGCTATGATACAGAAATTCGAAGATGAGCTGGATGTAAAGGTTTTTGACCGTACCACGCACCCGATCCGGACCACGGATGTAGGACTTCAGATCATCGATCAGGCCAAGGTAATTATAGAATCTGTCAATGAACTGAAGAACAAAGCCAACCTTCTGAATAATATTCTGGGCGGTACCATCAATATCGGAATTATCCCTACAGTCTCTTCATTTATTTTACCGACTGAGATCTTCAAGTTTCTGAAAGACAATCCGAAGATCCAGATGAATGTAAAGGAGATGACAACCGATAATATTATCAAATCTTTAAAAGCAGGGGAGCTGGATGCCGGAATCATCTCAACGCCTTATGATGCAGCAGATGAATTTTATCAGGATTTCCTGTTTAATGAAGAGCTGATGATCTACAGTTCAGAAACGGAAAACAATAAAAAAAATTCTTATGTAGTCCCTGAAGAACTGAATGTAGAAAAGGTATGGCTGCTGGAAGAAGGAAATTGTCTGAGAAATCAGTTTGAAAACATCTGCCATCTGAAAGAAAATACCTTAAAGCCGAAAAACCTTGACTTCCTGGCGTCCAATATTCAGACTTTGGTGCATATGGTAGATAAAGTAGGCGGGATCAGCATTTTGCCGGAACTTGCCCTGAACCAGCTTTCCGAACAGCAGAAAAAGAATGTATACCGGTTCAAGAAGCCTTTTCCATACCGGGAAATCAGCATTATTTATTACAAACCAACCTTCAAGCAGAAAATTATTGACGAATTATCGCATTCGATCCGTACTTCCTTGGAGAAAAAACTGAATTACAACGAAAGCCCGAAAGAATTCGTAAGCATAAAACCCCAATAGTTTTTTTATCGTTAATGGTTCTTAAACCGTTAATTTCAAGAAAATTATAATTAGCAGGCAAAAATTTTGAGTATTAAAAAATAGTACTTAAATTTGCCAACGTTTACGGACGAGGAAAAATTTGACCTGATTGCAACCTCTATAAAAAAATGCTAAAACAGTATTCTTTTTTAGGCCTTTAGACAATTATTCTTATTTTCCTCGTAAATTTTAATCTCAAACAACAGAATAACATGTCTTATTTATTTACATCTGAATCCGTTTCAGAAGGACATCCGGACAAAATTGCCGATCAGATATCCGATGCATTAATCGATCACTTTTTAGCATACGATAAATCTTCAAAAGTAGCTTGTGAAACACTTGTAACGACAGGGCAGGTGGTTCTGGCAGGAGAAGTGAAGTCCGATGCCTATCTTGATGTTCAGACCATTGCAAGGGAAGTCATCAACGGAATCGGTTATACCAAAGGGGAATATATGTTCAACGGGGATTCCTGCGGGGTTATTTCTGCGATCCATGAACAGTCTCCGGATATCAACCAGGGTGTGGACAGAGCGGTTTCTGATGAGTCTTTTGAAGCAAAAGCCAATGCTCAGGGAGCCGGTGACCAGGGAATGATGTTCGGGTATGCTACCAATGAAACGGCTAATTATATGCCTTTGGCACTGGATCTGGCCCATACTATTCTTAAGGAGCTTTCTGCCATCAGAAGAGAAGATACGGAGATCAGCTACCTTCGTCCTGATGCAAAAAGCCAGGTGACAATCGAATATTCTGATGACCATAAGCCTATCCGAATCGATTCTATCGTAGTTTCTACACAGCATGACGATTTCGGGGCAGAAGAAGAAATGCTGAACAAAATCAGGGAAGATATTAAAAATATCCTGATCCCGAGAGTAGTGGCTTTACAGCCTGAAGAAATCAAAGCTTTGTTCAACGATCAGATCAAATATCACATCAATCCTACAGGGAAATTCGTTATCGGAGGGCCTCACGGGGATACCGGTCTTACGGGTAGAAAAATCATCGTGGATACCTACGGTGGAAAGGGGGCTCACGGAGGCGGTGCTTTCTCAGGAAAAGACCCATCCAAAGTAGACCGAAGCGCGGCTTATGCAACAAGACATATTGCTAAAAATCTTGTGGCTGCAGGTGTTGCTGACGAAGTTCTGGTGCAGGTTTCTTACGCAATTGGGGTAGCAGAACCTTGCGGATTATACATCAATACGTACGGAACAGCAAAAGTGGATCTGAATGACGGGGAAATCGCTAAGAAAGTTTCTACGATTTTCGATTTGAGACCTTATGCGATCGAGCAGAACTTAAAGCTGAGAAACCCGATTTATCAGGATACCGCTTCTTACGGACATATGGGAAGAGAAAGCTATACCGCAAGCAAAACCTTTAACAAAGGGCATAAAAATGAGCTTACCCTGGAGAACCTTGAATTCTTTACCTGGGAGAAATTAGACAAAGTAGACGAAATTAAAGCCGCTTTCGGAATTTAATTTTTAAAACTGATATAATAAATGGCTGCTTTATCTTTACGGTAAGGCAGTTTTTTTTATTTTTACATAGAATAATAATTAAAAAATGATGAACGCCAGATCTGCCATTGCAATCTTATCCGTATTTTTTCTGAGTACCTTTGCCAAAGCACAGCTTACCGTACATAAAATGATCAATGTCGGCTATACCTATCAGAACCAAAGCTTCGGAGAAGTGGGGGGAAAGCTGCTTTTCCTAAAAAATGATGATGTGATTTACCGTTTGGGTGCTTCGGCACTGATGGGATCCGTGCATTCTCAATTTGCCATCATGCCGAAAGTTTCTGCCGATGTCCTGATGAATTTTGAAAGAAACGTCGATTTCTATCATTCTTATTATTTCCTGGTTGGTGCTGAGGGAACCAATAAATATATCGCTCCGAAGATCGGTGTTTCACTTTTCGGGATCCTGGATCTTACCGGCGGGTATGCTTTTCCGGTAGGAAACAGCGGAATCCACGGTAAAGAACTGAGGGGTCTGAATGTTAATTTTACACTAAATATCCCTACTGTATTCATTCACGATATGTTTAAGTGATTTTTTTTAAATTTTTCTTGTAAAAAGTTAATAAATAGTTAACAGTTATTAAAAATTTATTATATTTACAACATAGAAAAATTGTATCCGCCTATTGATTATACTTTACTCTGAAGAATTGTTTTGTATTTACAGCTGAAGCCAGATGAAATATCTGGAAAATTATCTTTGGCAAGTATATTTATTGAGAAGAAGTTATGAAATCAAAATCGGATAGTTTACTAATTTCCCTTTACCAGAAAGGAGACGAAGCGGCGCTGTCTACCCTTATTCACCGCCATCAGAGAGAACTGTTTACATTCATTTTTTACAAAATTAATGATGAAGATTTGGCAAACGATGTATTTCAGGATACATTCATGAAGATTATCGTGATGCTGAAGGAAGGACGTTACAACGAGGAAGGTAAATTCATTCTTTGGGCTAAAAGAATTGCCCACAATCTTATTATCGACCATTTCAGAGCAAAAGCAAAAAATATCAAGGTTTCCGAAACGACTTTCGAAACTGATGAATATTCTATTTTTGATCTGCTGAAAGAACCTTCTGAGAATATAGAAGACCAGCTGGTGACCAATCAGATCCAGGAAGACCTGTTGAGGATGCTTCAGTTTCTGCCAAAGAACCAGCAGGAAGTAATTAAACTTAGGTTTTTCGACGGGCTGAGCTTTAAAGAAATAGCAGACCATACGGACATGAGTATCAATACCACGTTGGGACGAGTACGGTATGCACTGATTAACCTGAGAAAAATCATGGATGAAAATCATATTATCTTGACCCGATAGATAATAATTTCGGAATATTCTCGTTTTAAGGAAAACATTAGTCGCCTATGAGAAAAAATGATTCCTTAAAAGTGAAAGCTTTGAAACCTAAGAAACAAACCATTGAGTTTTTGCTCAGCTTTTCAAAGAGTGTCGAGGTTGTGAAAACCCCGGGCAAGAATTATCCGATTTCCAAAAATTAAAATTATTAATTTTGTGCTGTATGAAAATTCAGCACATTTTTTTTGATCTCGACAATACGCTCTGGGATCATCGCCGGAACGCTTATCTTACCATCAGAGAACTTTTTGAAAAAGAAGAGATCGGCTTGAAATACAGCATTGATTTTAATGAATTCCATTCGGCCTATCACGAAATCAATGAGAAGCTTTGGGAGGACATCCGGGACGGGATCATCAATAAGGAGTATCTGAGGAAGCACCGTTTTTACGATACGTTCAGACGCTTTGATGTGGATGATGAAGTACTTTCTATGTATTTCGAGGAACATTTTCTGGATAAAATCCTCAACCATAATGAACTTGTAGAAGGAGCAGAATATATTTTGGAATATCTTAAAACCAGGCATTACACGTTACACATCATTTCCAATGGTTTCAAAGAAGTAACGGAGCGGAAATGTATTTTATCTAAAATCGATGCCTATTTCCAGACCATTACCAGTGCGGATACCGTCGGCGTAAGAAAGCCGCGTCCGGAAATTTTCGAATATTCCTTAAATCTTGCCGGAGCTCAAAAAGAAAACAGTATCTTAATTGGTGACGACTGGATTGCCGATGTTGTCGGAGCCCAACGTTTCGGGATGGACGTTATTTTTTTTGATGTCCTGAATGAAAGCAAAGAAGAAGACGGGCTAAAAGTGATTAAGCATCTTTTGCAGATTAAAGAATATTTATAAAAATTTCGGCGGTCCGTTTTAAACGAGACCGCCAAAATAATATCTTCAAGTGTAGGGTATTAAAGCCCCAGGCTTTGCCTCACTTTCTTTATCGTTTCCGTAGCAATCACTCTCGTTTTTGCCGCTCCTTCCTGAAGCCTGGCTTCCAGTTCGTTCAGATTGTTCATGTAATACGAGAAGATTTCCCTTTCTTTCTCGAATCGTACCAGGATCAGCTCCAGCAATTCTTTTTTCGCATGGCCGTACCCAAAGTTTCCGGCTACATATTTGGCTCTTAAAGCTTCGGTCTGTTCAGGCGTTGCTACCAGCTGATAGATTGCAAATACTTTATCAGTATCAGGATCTTTCGGCTCTTCCAGGGATTTGGAGTCGGTTTCAATGCTCATGACCTGTTTTTTAAGCTCTTTTTCAGGCAGGAAGATATTGATGATGTTCCCTCTGGATTTAGACATTTTATGACCGTCTATTCCCGGAACATATTTGGTGTTTTCCTGAAGCTCGGATTGAGGCAGCACAAAAACTTCTCCCATCTGGTTGTTGAAACGGGAAGCCACATCACGGGCAATTTCCAGGTGCTGAAGCTGGTCTTTTCCTACAGGAACGATCTCCGCGTCGTACAATAAAATATCGGCAGCCATCAGGACCGGATAGGTAAACAATCCTGCATTCACATCCTGCAGCCGGTCTGCTTTATCTTTGAAAGAATGCGCTAACGTTAATCGCTGGTACGGGAAAAAACATGATAAATGCCAAGAAAGTTCACAGGTTTCAGGAATGTCGCTCTGTCTGTAAAAATAGGTTTTTTCGGTATCCAGCCCACAAGCAAGCCAAGCCGCAGCAATCTCGTAGGTATTCTGTTTCAGTTCTTTCGCGTCCTTAATCTGGGTAAGCGAATGAAGATTAGCGATAAATAAAAATGATTCGTTTCCTTCCTGCTTGGATAGCTCAATTGCAGGAATAATCGCACCCAGTAAATTCCCAAGGTGCGGGGTTCCGGTGGCTTGAATGCCGGTAAGAATTCTTGACATTGTTTAAAATTTATATTTAAAATTAATGAATTGCAAATTTAATTATTTCTTCAAAAGAGAAGGCAGTCTGGATTGAAGTTTAAATTTTATTAGAAGAAGTGTTGACTTTTATTTAGTCATATTAAGGAATCTGAATCTTTTTTCCTCCAAACTTCGGCTCTACGCCTGTCATAAGATCCAGATATGCTTTTGTTTTGGCGAGGTATTCCCGGACATTGGTTTTAAAACCTGCATATTTGTTGACGTCCGGAGCATTATAGCCGTAAGCCTCCATCCCATGTTCACGGGCGAGGAATACAGCCCTTTCGTTATGGAATTTCTGCGAGATAATGATCAGCTTATTCTGTCCGAAAATTTCCTTTGCCCTCACCACGGAATCCAGGGTCCGGAATCCGGCAAAATCGAGAAATATTCTGTTTTCGGGAACTTCGTATCTGATCAGTGCCTGCTGCATATCTTCCGGCTCGTTATAGTCTTTCCGGCTGTTGTCTCCGCTTACAATAAGATACTGGATTTTCCCGCTTTTGAACAGGTCGGCAGCAGCGCGGATCCGGTGCAGGAAATAAGCATTGGGCTGGCCGTTATCCAGGTTTTTACTGGTGCCCAGCAGCAGGGCGGTTTTCGTATTGGGAAGGTCGGCAATCAGGTAAGAAATATAAGGGTCGCTATTTCTTTTCATGCTGTAATTGGCCCAGGCGATAAAAATAATTCCTGCAACCAAAAGAAGCAGGAAAATTTTAAGGATGTTTTTAATTAATTTTTTCATTGTGTATCAAAAACTTTAAAACTCCAGTCCGTTTGGAAAAGCTTTTTTTCTGAAAATCAATAAAAGGGCAGCGCCTACGGTAATTGCGGAATCGGCAACATTGAAAATATATTTGAAGAATTCAATGTGCTTTCCGCCGATCAGCGGCCAGCTTTCAGGGACATTCCAGTCGACAATCGGGAAGTGGAGCATATCCACCACGCAGCCCTTCATAAAGGTGGAATAGCCTTGTCCGAAAGGTACGAAGTGCGAAATACCGCCGTATCCGATCCACCGGCCTGTGCTTTCATCAAAAACCGTTCCGCTGTCGAAGATCATTCCATAGAACATTCCGTCGATTAAATTTCCGATGGCGCCTGCAAAGATCATGGCCATAGGAATCAGCAGGTAATTCGATTCGCCCCGCTGAAGCCATTTTTTGAATAAATAAACCATTCCTCCGATCAGGCAGATCCTTACGATCACCAGGAAATATTTACCGATAATTCCTCCGAAATGAAACCCATAAGCCATCCCCGGGTTTTCTACAAAAGTCTTGTTAAAAAATCCCTGAATAACGGGAATGCTTTCATTCAGCTCAAAATGCGTTTTTACATACATTTTGGAAGCCTGGTCGATGAGTAAAATAAGAAAGGTTACAAGTGCGATCTTCTTCATTACAGGCCTTTTGGTTTAGAAGGTTTTCCTATTTTCTCATTTTTCCGGTCAACGATCTTTTTGATCGTCTTCTCATTGTGGTGCGTGTTTTTCGTATGGAATTTCTCGAATTTGATGTTCATTTCCTTTAAAACGCTTTTCAGGGCGTTCAGTTCCATGGCATTCTTGGTGTGCACAATTATGGATTCCATTGTCTTGATATAAGTTTTCTATTTTCTGGAGAGTTCGTCGAGTCTTTTCCTGTCTTTTTCAGACAGGTCATTCACTCCGTTTTTGCCCATCTTGTCCAGCAGACGGTCGATTTCTTTTTCCCGGTCGCGTTTTTCGGAATTGAATTGGTCATCGATTGTATAATTTCGCTTTTCATCCGGAAAGAACCTGTTTTTGATCCGTTCCCTGTTGAAAAACGCCAGTACGGCAACAACAATAATTCCTAAAATCAATATTTCGCTCACGGGCCTATATTAAAAAATCAGGTTTATAAAGTATTCCTTAAAATACGATATAAACCCAATGTATTGTAGATAACCGGATGGTTATTTCTGCATATTTTTCGCTTCGATGCTTAAGGTAGCATGAGGAACGGCAAATAATCTTTCTTTAGGAATAAGCTTGCCGGTCACCCTGCAGATCCCGTAGGTCTTGTTTTCAATTCTGATCAGAGCGTTTTTCAGATCACGTAAGAATTTCTCCTGTCTGCCTGCCAAAATAGAATTCTGTTCCTTGCTCAACGTCTCAGCTCCTTCTTCAAATGCTTTGAAGGTAGGGGAAGTATCATCCGTACCATTATTCTGGTCGTTGATGAAGCTTTCTCTGATCAGTTGCAAATCCTTTTCTGCTTTCTCTATTTTTTCCCTGATAACTGCTTTAAACTCCTGTAAATCAGCATCGCTATATCTTACTCTTTCGTCTGACATAATCATTTTTCTCTTTTTTAATAAAATTATGAAATGGAAATTGAAAAACAATAACTATATGTTAATTTTTTTCAACATTTATCTTAAAATTAACCTCATCTATTTCGATTTCGTTAAAATTTGAAAGTGAAGATACAATTTCTATTTTATTTGACAAGACTTCCGAAGAAATATATTGTTCATTCTTCCTGATATCTTCAAGGAAGGGTGAGTTTTCCTCCAGGAAGATGGTAATTCTGTCCGTTAAATCAAAATTTTTCTCTTTTCGCAGGTTCTGGATTCTGTTGATGAATTCCCTCGCGATCCCTTCCGATTTTAATTCTTCTGTCAACGTCAAATCTAGTGCCACAGTTGTTTTCCCGTCTGAAGTTACCGTCCATCCCGGGATATCTTTAGTGGAAATTTCTACATCGTCCAGCGTAATTTCATATCCCTGGATCTCAAGCTTTCCTTCTTTTTCAAGCTGTGAAATCTGTTCCGCTTCAAGGCCGGCAATCGCTCCGCCTACCGTTTTCATGTCTTTCCCTAATTTAGGACCCAGTGCTTTGAAATTCGGTTTGATCTGTTTTACAATAAGATGCGAAGCTTCCTCGGCATTGATCAGCTGGAGTTCTTTTACGTTAACTTCCTGCTTGATCAGCTCTGCAACCGCCAGGATCTGTTCCTCCGTTTTCTTATCTAAAACCGGGATCAGTACTTTCTGCAATGGCTGACGTACTTTCACGGTTTCTTTCTTTCTCAAAGAGAAAACCATACTGGTGATGTTCTGTGCAAGATGGGTCTTTTCAACCAGATCCTGATCGATCAGGCTTTCATCCGCTATCGGAAAGTCGGTTAAATGGATAGATTCCGCTGCATCTTTTCCGGTTACTTTATTTAAATCCTGGTACAGTTGATCCATAAAGAACGGAGCAATCGGTGCAGATAGCTTGGCCACCGTTTCCAGGCAGGTATATAAAGTCTGGTAAGCGGAGATTTTATCTTCCGAATAATCGCCTTTCCAGAAACGTCTTCTGCACAGTCTTACATACCAGTTGCTCAGGTTGTCATTCACAAACGTATTGATGGCTCTGGCAACTCTCGTCGGTTCGTAATCTTCGTAGAAGGCTTTCACTTCTTTAATCAATAAATTCAGTTCCGATAAAATCCACCGGTCGATTTCCGGACGGTTTTCCACTTCTTTTTCAGAATAATTAAATCCGTCAACATTTGCATATAAAGCAAAGAAAGAATAGGTGTTGTATAAGGTTCCGAAGAATTTTCTTCTCACTTCGTCGATTCCTTCGATGTCAAATTTCAGGTTTTCCCAAGGGTTGGCGTTGGAGATCATGTACCAACGCGTCGCATCCGGTCCGTAAACGGCCAAGGTTTCAAACGGGTCTACGGCATTTCCTTTGGATTTAGACATCTTTAGTCCGTTCTTATCCAGAACAAGCCCGTTGCTCATTACGTTTTTATACGCTACCGAATCGAATACCGCTGTTCCGATCGCATGAAGCGTATAGAACCATCCGCGGGTCTGGTCAACCCCTTCCGCGATAAAATCAGCAGGGAAGGCCTTATTATTGTCGATCAGCTCTTTATTCTCAAAAGGATAGTGCAGCTGCGCATAAGGCATCGACCCCGAATCGAACCAAACGTCGATCAGATCGCTTTCACGCTTCATCGGCAATCCTGAATCCGAAACAAGGATAATCTTGTCAACGATATTTTTATGAAGATCAACCGACTCATAATTCTGTTCAGACATATTTCCGATAATGAAATCTTTAAACGGATTTTCTGCCATAAGTCCCGCCGCAACGGATTTTTCGATTTCATTGTACAATTCTTCTACGGAACCGATGATTTTCTCTTCCTGTCCGGAACCTGTTGAAGAATCCGTTCTCCAGATCGGCAACGGGATTCCCCAGTATCTTGAACGGGAAAGGTTCCAGTCGTTTACATTTTCCAGCCAGTTGGCAAAACGGCCTTCTCCGGTAGATTTCGGCTTCCAGTTGATTTCTTTATTTAAATCCACCAACCTTTCTTTTACGGCCGTCATTTTCACAAACCATGAATCCAGCGGGTAATACAATACCGGTTTGTCCGTTCTCCAGCAGTGCGGGTAGCTGTGGACATATTTTTCTACTTTGAAGGCTTTATTTTCCGTCTTCAGTAAAATCGCCAGCTCTACATCCCAGGATTTCTCCGGGGCAGTGCCTTCATCGTAGTATTCGTTTTTGATATATTTCCCGGAGAACAATTCAGGAACATTTTCCCCTTTGATAAATCTTCCCTGAAGATCTACCAGCGGAACCAGGTTGTCGTTTTCATCTTTTACCAGCATCGGCGGAACTTCAGGTTTAGCCATTTTGGCAACCCGTGCATCATCCGCACCGAAAGTCGGCGCCGTATGAACGATTCCCGTACCGTCTTCCGTGGTTACGAAGTCGCCTGAAATTACCCGGAAGGCATTCTCAGGATGATCATTCGGCGTAAACCATGGAACCAGCTGTTCGTACCGGGTTTCTACCAGTTTTTCTCCGGTGAATTCTTTTAAGATTTTAAATGGGATGATTTTATTTTCAGCGGAATAATTCGCAAAATCTTCATCTGTCCCTTCAGTATATTTTTTACCGAAAACTTTGGGCAGCAATACGCGGGATAAAACAACGTTTACCGGCTCAAAAGTATATTGGTTGAATGTTTTTACCAGGACATATTCAATATCTCTTCCTACGGTAAGAGCCGTGTTGGAAGGAAGCGTCCATGGAGTTGTCGTCCATGCCAGAATGTGTACGTCGCCGTCTACATCATTGAATAGTTCGGAAGATTCTTTTTTTACCTTGAACTGGGCCACCACTGTGGTATCTGAAACATCGTGGTACGTTCCCGGCATATTCAGTTCCGCCGAAGAAAGTCCGGTTCCGGCTTTCGGAGAGTACGGCTGAATCGTATATCCTTTGTACAATAATTCTTTATCGTACAGTTGCTTCAACAGCCACCACACCGTCTCCATATATTTTGATTTGTACGTGATGTACGGATCCTCAAGATCTACCCAATATCCGATTTTTTCGGTCAGGTTGTTCCATACGTCCGTATAGCGCATGACCGCTTCGCGGCAGGCTTTGTTGTAATCTTCAATCGAAATTTTTTTGCCAATATCTTCTTTGGTGATTCCTAATTCCTTTTCCACACCAAGTTCTACCGGAAGTCCGTGGGTATCCCAACCCGCTTTACGGAACACCTGTTTTCCGTTCTGGGTCTGGTAACGACAGAAAATATCCTTTAATGCCCTGGCCATTACGTGGTGAATTCCGGGCATACCGTTTGCTGAAGGCGGACCTTCATAAAAAACAAACTCGGGCTGCCCCTCACGGATCTCAACACTTTTATTGAAGGTTTTATTCTGCTTCCAGAATTCCGAGATGTTCTCGGCGACGTCAATAAGGTTGAGGTTTTTGTATTCTTTAAATTGGCTCATTGTATTAGATCAATATCGTTGATTAATTAAGTTGGCAAATTTACTAAAATTTACCGGTTTATAATATATGTTTTATTTTGATATTTCCAATGAAAATGTTCTGTTTCAGAAAAATAAAGTGGAGTAAGTGGCCAATGATGAATGAGTGAATTTGTATTACTTCTTGTTGTGTTAATATACTACCTATCTGTTTCTTGCTCTGTTATTTTTTCTCTTTCAGATTTGAAATTAAATCTATAAAATTTACAGCTCAAAAAAATCAGCTATTTCTATATATCTATGAGGACCTTGTACATATAATAAATCTAAAGTATCCGCATCCGCATAAACTTAGAATGATTTTCCATAAATATCATCTGATAGACTTATAACAACAACATCTTTTACAGAATCATCTCTTAATAAGTCCTGCTCCTCATATCTTGAACATATTATTGATAGGGTAGGATCTTTTTTTATAAGTTCTTTCACTTTCTTTAGTGCGTCAGCTTCTTTTTTTTCTTTATCTATCATGGTCAATACTATTTTATAATTATTTTGCTTATATCTATTCATAGTTTTTTACAATCTTTTATTGCTTCATTAATGTTTTTTCGCTTAGTCTCATATCTTGTGGACTAAATCTACCTTTGCCAAATAAATCTATCCATTTATTTTGCTCTTCCAATATCTTATCATAAACGTATTTTTCTTTTATATAAGTACTTATTGCTCGGTCTTTTTCAGGGATTTTTCGTGTTAAGAGTAGTTTTCAAATTCTTGTAATTTTCTATTATTTGGTATTTCAATAATCTGTTCTCCTGTTAAGTATCGCTTTCTTCCTCTTAAATAATCCTCAAAATGCATGCATTCATGAAACATTTCTAAGTCTGTAACATCCTTTCTGATCCAAATAGTTGGAGGTATCTGTTCGGAAAGTAATCTTATTTTATCAAATATCAATATAAAATAACAAGAACCACCCGAAGGTGACTTTTCGTTATTGAAAATCGCTGAGTCTTGTCATAAATGGACAACTTTTGATTTAAAAAAAATTAAGAATATCTTCCTGCCTCGTATTCTTTAATATAATAATCAAGACTTCCCAAAGTGCCGAATTCTATGATCTTACCATTGTTATTTTTTACTAGGAAAGGAGCATTACCTAATAAAATATTGTATCTCTCATCTCTTGTTTCGTAATAGATTTTAAGAACGTATCTGAAATATATTCCATAATTCTTTTAACCATTGCTTCTTTAGGAGCTATTAGTTCTCCTATATTACCATCCAGGGTTTTTATATGGTGGCTGGCAATTTCTATTACTTCTTGTTCTGTTAACATGTTGATTTTTATTTAATCCGAAGTAAGTCTTGATATTAAATCTGATTAGGATCCCAAACACCATATGACGCGGGTTTCCATGTACCATTCTCATATCCTTTAATATAGTAATCAACATCCATAGCAGTACCAAATGGAATAACAATACCGGTATCATTTTTAATCAAAAAAGGCCCATTACCTGCCAATCGATGTTTCTTATAATCTTTAGCTCCATAAAAATAAATTCTTCCATAAGGTTTATCAATTATAATATCTTTGGGAATAATTAATTCTACGTTTATATTTTCAGATATCATTTTTACATATCTTTCCGCGATTTTATCTATTTCTTTTCTGTTTAATATCATTAGTATTCATATTGTGAAATGAAATTAAATTCATTGACTTTACAATTCAAAAAAGTCAGCTATTTCCATATATCTGTGAGACCTTGTATATATAATAAATCTAAAGTGTCCGCATTCGCATAAACATGGAATGATTTTCCATAAATATCATCTGATAGACTTACAACAACATCTTTTACAGAATCATCTCTTTAGTCATGGAAATTACCCTTATTTATCAAATAATAATATAATTTAGTGAAAAATAAAAAAGCCACCCAAAGGTGGCTGTGCATTATTCCAGGCTACTATTTGACCCTAAAATGTTAGTAAATCTTCCTGCTTCGTATTCTTGAATATAATATTCTTCAGATTTGCTGGTTCCAAATACGACAATGTTTCCTGTTTTGTTTTCTACCAAGAAAGGAGCATTCCCAAGTAAAGTATTATAATCATCATTTCTAGTGTCATTATATTTTTTGGTATTGTAGAAAAATATAATACCATAAGGCTTTTTTATTGCCTCATTATCTAAAATGACAAGATCTAATCCACTTTTCTCTTTTCTTTGTTTCACGTAATTTTTTGCGATTTCTATGACTTGTTGTTCTGTTAACATCATGATTTTTAATATAAGAGTAAATCTATTAATTTTGATTAGGATCTCAAACACCGTATGACGCAGGTTTCCATGTACCATCCTCATATCCTTTAATATAGTAATCAATATCCATAGCAGTAACCAAATGGAATAACAATGCCGGTATCATTTTTAACCATAAAAGGTCCATTTTCTGCCAATCGATGTTTCTTGTAATCTTTAGCATGGTAATAATAAATATTTCCATAAGATTTTTTAATTGTAAAGTCATTGTTCACCATTAACTCTACATTAATTTCTTTTTTTATTTGCTTTATATACTTATTTGCTATATCCAGCATTTGATTGTCTGTTAGCGATTGACTCAAATGGAAAAATTGTGATTTTAAAAAATTAAAAGTATTTTCCCGCTTCATATTCTTTAATATATTCATCCATACTTCTGGATGTTCCAAATTCTATCATTTTGCCAGTGCTCTTTTCTATTAAAAAAGGGGCATTTCCTAAAAGTTTTTCTTCCCAATTTTTAGTTTCCCAATATTTTTTTGAATGATATATAAAGTATATTCCATAATTTTTTTTGATCATTAATTCCTGTGGAAGAACAAGAGGTTCTCCGATTTTTGGTTCAAGGGTTGCTAAATAAGTATTAGCAACCTCTATTATTTCATTTTCTGATAACATCATATTAACTTTTTTCTATTGCTTATTCAGCTATTAAATAAATATCCTTTCACTTAGTCATGGAAAATTAATTTATTTTATCAAATATCAAATAACAAAAAACCACCTGAGGGTGGCTATAAGTTATTGAAAATCGCTGAGCCTCGGCATATCCGGCCATCTTCCTGCTTCGTATTCCTGAATATAGTAGTCAATGGATCTATTTGTCCCAAACACTATAATTTGACCAGTTTTACTTTCTACTAAGAATGGGGATTATCCTATTAGCTTGGTTTTTTCTATTTTTGTCTTCTATAAATTTTTTTGAGTTAAAATAAAATATTATTCCATTCTCTTTTTGAATTGAACGTTCCTCTGCAATAGTAAGTTCTATTTCCCATTTTTGACTTAGTTTTCTTATATAATCTTTTGCGATTGCGATAATTTTTATTTCTATTAGCATATGGATTTTTACAAATATTAAATCTGATTAGGATCCCAAACGCCATGAGTGCTAGGTTTCCATGTACCGTCTTCATATCCTGTTATATAATATTCTACATCATTAGAAGTTCCAAATTGAATGACTAAGCCAGTATCATTTTTTACGAGAAATGGCCCATTACCCGCTAAACGATATTTAGAGTCTTTTGGTCCATAAGAATAGATATTTCCATAAGGCTTAATTATTGTAAGTTGTTCAAAAATAATTAGTTCTATATTTATTTCTTCTTCGTTTAATTTTATGTATTTTTTTGCTATTTCTAGCATTTCTATTGCTGTTAACATAATTTTTTTAATTTATTTTTAAATATTCAAAATATTTATAATCTCCTATTTTAGCGATTGTTCCAAATTGCCCATCAATGAATTTTGTTCCATTTTTTTTAGTAATATTAAAAACATGCCCTTTTGGGTCTAATTTGTTTTTGTAACAATATACAATTCCTATTTCACCTTCAATCATATTTTTCTTAAGATCATCAATGGTTGTAGGAACGAAAGAACTATTATATATTTCTTCTAAGACATCAACATTTTGTCCTTTAGAGTGTAATGCAGCAGAAAAATTTCCGGTTTCTAAGTATTCTACTACTTTTTGAACTACATTAACACAATTAGAATCAGAAATCATCACAACCTCTCTATCAACTATATGATGATTAAAATAAGGTAATACATCATAAATATAATCAATTGCATTTTCAGCAGTGATTGTAGTTTCCTCAAGAACTTTTAGCCCAGCTTTAAATTCATCTGCGGTAAGGCTAATGCGTGGTATAGTATTCTCCGCCATCCCAGCAAGCCGGCTAAATTCTTCCTCAAGTTTGCCAATATCTCCTCCTGCTTTTCTATAGACATAATCTAAAAAAATATTGGTTCTTGCAGATGACTTTCCTTTGAAAAATAATTTTCCCTTATGAAGTACGCCTATCTCTTTCGCAGCATTCTCCACAAAAAGCACTCTCAGCTTTTCAAAATCAGCAGCATGCGTGGTGATGCTTTTTATACCATCCTTTGAAAGAACGCTTAATCCGTTTTTAGAATAATTTCTTAAAGGAAACGAATATAATGCATTTTTAAGTAACTTTTGTAAGCTTTCCTGTTGACGCGGATATCTGGATGTATATAGGACTTCTACGGTAACATCCAGTGCTTTTTCTGCCTTTGGCAACATGCTCGCCATGGCACTTGCTGTGCCTTGGGCTAAATAGATGTCATCCCATAACTCCAGAAGTTTTTTCCCCTTAGTGGTGAATTTAAGTTCATCTCTGAGCCGGGTCTCTATATAAAAATCTGAAAGGGCCACTCCGATGTCTGCATAAGCCGCATATAAAGGCAATCCCGAGACTCCGGATTCAATGGTTGCCAGACTGGCTGAAATTACCATGAGATCCGCGGCGACGCGGAGACACTTCAACGCATCTTCAGCAGCTTTTCTCTGAGCGATATGATAAAGAAATAAGGCCGGGACTTCAGTATCGGTTTCACGGGTCTGAACCTTACCGGTACGAAGTTTTTCCTTTTCATACACTTTCAAGTGCAACATATCCAGAGGTCTGAATTCTCCGTTTTCAATTTCATTTTCAGCTTCAATTTTCTCTGTTTTCAGATTAAATACTTTTACCGTATTGATCAGGGTGACGATATTATCCAGGTCTCCTTCCATCAAATATCCCGTAAGCTCACAATGTCTTTCTATCGTATCAGAATCCCTGCTGACGCCCAATGCGAAAAGAGAACCTCTCTGCAGAGGTTGGTGGGTATCATCCGTTGCATGTTGAGCCTGCATGAAAGCGGTAACATAGATGACAAAAAGCTCTTTGTTTTCAAACAACTGACCATGGGCAGCCTGATTAATACCTGAAATAATACCTTTTCCCATGTACACACTTTCTCCATCCAGAGAATGATAAATGTGAAGAATGAGCTTAGGGTCGTTTTTAATCTTTCGATAAACGAATTCCCCGGATATTGCCGTAAGGATACGGATTGCATACCGGCTCTTATCTCTGAACGGCTCTGCTGCCAGAGCAGCGGCTTTGCCTATTGAATCTACATTACGGATTAATTGGGAATCAAAATTTAAAAACTGTAAAAAATGATCCCATAACAGCTCGTCTGAAAGCTTCTTTGCTTTTCCTTTATAATCCACTCCGGTCAGGGCAAAATTTGGAAGCTGGTTATAAAAGAACATCAGGTCATCAATAGAGGTAAGTCCGTTTCCGGCCTCTTCAAAATGGGATATAAGTGCAACCTGTGCCTCCTGTCGATGGTACGGAAAAAGGTAAGTGATAGCCGCCATATAGTCTTCTGCATCACTCAGCCTGATTTGTATGGCATCAGGAGATTCTGAAGAATAATGAACAGTGGCTTCCGTCTCATTTATTACGGTTTTTGTGGCTTCCCGATGATAATTACGATAAGGGATGTTGATGGTGCATTCTATCTTTCTCTCCCGGATTCTGATCGCCGTATGATGGGTATATTTTCGGGGGTCAATATAACCCGGGCTTACATTCACCCAGACCTTTTTGTCAATACGTTCCAGAAAAGAGTTTTGAAATTGTTTTTCATCCAATTTAGGCTCCCGGATAATTAATTTCTCAATCATTTTAGCCTTTACTCTTACATTATCGATCTTTGCCGGAGGGATTTCTTTCAGATTTACTTTTTCTACTTCCTGAGAATAATTGATGAAATTTTTCTCCGCATCAAACAGGTAGGTGTTGAAATCTGTTGAAGAAGCGAGTAATGAGAAAATCTTTCTTTCATCCACCCACAGGTTGGTAAAAAAGGGTTCTATGGAATTGGTGGCAATTTTTTCTCCTCTCATATCGGCCCATATCTCCCGGGCGATCTTATCAAAATCGTCCATTCCTTTTAAAGTATTTTTAAAATTCATAGTCAGGTTTTTTCATGATTAATATTTTATGATGGTTTACTTAATGGTTTCAGATGAATAATGGTTTCAGCCACTATCTCAACCTTTCCGATGCAAAGATCAATGCCGGTAACGACAAAACTTGACGTATAAAAAATAATTTTTGAAAATCCAATAACAATATTTTAACCAGGAAGCCGGACTTTATTTTTAAGGTTCATTGTTCAATAGTCTTTTAATTTTAAATAAATTTGTCCTCTAAAAAATAAGAAGCCTTGGAATTTCATCCATCCATCGAAAAAGCATCCGTTCAGGAGATAAAAAAAGTGCAGGAGCAGAAGCTTCAGGAGCTGTTGGCGTATCTTGAAATGCATTCGCCTTTTTACCAAAGGGTATTCAAAGAAAACAGTATTCAGGTTGCCGACATTCGGACCCTGGAAGATCTGCAGAAAATCCCGGTGACAACGAAAAATAATATCCAGCAGAACAATGACGACTTCTTCTGCATCACGCCGGATAAAATCGTGGATTACAGTACCACTTCCGGTACTTTAGGGGATCCTGTAACGTTCGGGTTGTCCGATAATGACCTGGAGCGGCTGGCGTATAATGAAGCGATTTCCTTTGCCTGTGCCGGAATTCAAAAAGGCGATGTGGTGCAGATGATTACGACCATCGACAAAAGGTTTATGGCCGGGCTGGCTTACTTTTTAGGATTACGGAAAATGGGAGCCAGCGTCGTCCGGATGGGGCCGGGAATCCCGGAATTGCAATGGGATTCTATCTTCCGGTACAAACCGAAATACCTGATTACCGTTCCTTCCTTCCTATTGAAAATGATCGATTATGCCGAAAAACACGGAATCGATTACCGGAATTCCAGTGTGTACGGAGCGGTGTGTATCGGCGAAAGCATCAAGAACCAGGATTTCACGGATAATATCTTATCAAAAAAAATCAAAGAGAAATGGAATATCAAGCTTTTCTCAACCTATGCTTCCACCGAAATGAGTACGGCCTTTACGGAATGTGAACAGCAGATCGGAGGGCATCATCACCCAGAGCTGATCATCACGGAAATCCTTGATGATAACGAAAACCCGGTAAAAAAAGGAGAAAGCGGAGAATTGACCATTACCACTTTAGGAGTAGAAGCTCTGCCGTTACTGCGCTTTAAAACCGGCGACATCGTAAAAGCGTACTATGAGCCGTGCCCATGCGGAAGGAATACCATGAGGCTGGGACCAGTGCTCGGACGAAAACAGCAGATGATCAAATACAAAGGAACTACGCTCTATCCGCCGGCGATGAACGATATCCTGAACGATTTCAACAACATTCTGTGCTACCAGATCGTTATCCAGTCGAATGAAATAGGGTTGGACGAAATTATCATTAAAATAAGTACAGACAGCGGTTCCGAAACGTTTGTAAATGAAGTAAGAGATCATTTCCGGGCAAAATTAAGGGTAAGCCCGAAAATTGAAATTATCGATTTCGAGGTGTTGTCCAAAACCGTATTTCATCCGAACAGCAGGAAACCTATTACTTTCATTGACTTAAGAAACTGAGATTAACATTCTATCAATTAATGACACATGAAAAAATTAGCATTAGCCTTTTTGGTCTTCTTGACGGGCATGGCCTACGCACAAAAAATGAAAGTGATTTCCGGTAATTTTGATTTCCTAAAAGGACAGACTGCGCTGAATCTGAAGATGGATTACAGCCACATGACCTTTTATAAGGAAAATATGGATGAGGCAGCCTACATTGCCAAACAGGAAAGCGATATCCGGAAAGCCGGTAAAAGTCCGGATGAATTTGAAAAGTGGAAAAAAGACTAGAAATATTCCAAGAACACTCAGTTTGTAGACAAATTTCTGGCACCGATGAATAAAAATACGGACATTAAAACCTCTGTCAACAATTTATCTGCAAAATATACCCTGATTGTTGAAACCGTCTGGATTTATCCGGGATGGTTCGCAGGCATCATGAACCAGCCGTCGAAACTGAGCACGCTTCTTAAATTTGTAGAAACCGCAGATCCTTCCCGTGTTCTGCTGGAAATTGAAAGCAAAAATGCGCCCGGCGATAATTTTGTAGGATTGCCAAATAATAACGACCGGATTTCGGAGGGATATGCCAAAACAGCAAAGACTTTGGCTCATATGATCGAAAAGAAGACCCGATAAAAAATCAGATAAAAAGAAATACGCTTCCGGTTTGGAAGCGTATTTTTTATGCCTGTTGCTTTTCCGTTTTAATGAATTCGGCTAAATTTTTTATCGCGGTATCGTGTATCCTTACAAACGTATTCTTTTTGTTCCAGACGTAGCCGGCCAGCACGGCGCAGATCTTTCTCTTCACATCGGGGTTTTCCGGCTGGTGGAAAAAAAGTTCCTGAAGATTTCCGGTGTACCATTCTTTCACATAAGTTGTAAAAACATTCACACCGTATAAAATATAATCCGAATATTCTTTCTGCCAGTCGATGGTTTCACCGTTCAGCTGGCGTAAGGCTAGTTTGGCGGCCAGCATTCCCGATTCCGTAGCAAAAGCCATCCCCGAAGAGAAAACGGGATCCAGGAATTCAGAAGCGTTGCCGGTTAAGGCAAACCCGTCCCCGAATAATTTTTTTACCGAGCAGGAATAATCTTTCAGGTGCTTCGGCTCAAACAGAAAATCCACATCCCCGAAACGCTTCACATAATAATCCGAAAGGGAAATCGCTTTTCTTAAAGCTTCTGCCGTATTTCCGTTTTCGGATAATTTATCAATATATTCCGTAGGCCCTACAATGCCGACACTTGTATTTCCGTTGGAGAAAGGGATTACCCAAAGCCAGACTTCCGTTTCAATAATATCAAATGAAATCAGGGTTCCTTCAGTTCCTTCTTCACGGTTGAGGTCTTTTACATGGGAGAAGATCGCAGAGTGAGGCGATAGTTTCGATGGCTTTTCAAGATCCAGAAGCCTTGGCAGTACCCTTCCATAGCCGCTGGAATCGATGACGAATTTGGCATGGATCTCTTTTGTCTCGCCGTTTTTGGTTCTTACGGTCGTTATGGAATCTGTCCCGTTGAATTCGATGCCGGTCACTTCGGTCTCGAATTCCAGATCAATCCCCTTGTTGATCACCTCCTGAGCCAGGACATTGTCAAAATCGGCTCTCGGAACCTGCCAGGTCCAGTCCCAGCCTTCCCCGAATTTATTACTGAAATCAAAGATGCATACTTCGTTGCCTCTTAAAAAACGGGCACCCAGCTTTTTCTCAAAGCCCATTTTATCCAGTGCAGGGAATAATCCGGCTTCTTCAAAATGATCCATGACCCGCGGAATAAGGCTTTCTCCGACCACCAATCTGGGAAACTTCGTTTTTTCAACAACTTTTACGCTGACGTTGTTCTTCTTTAAGTATGAAGAAGATACGCACCCGGAAGGCCCGGCGCCGATTACAAGAACGTCAACAAATTCTTTGCTCATCTTTGATTTTTTATTTTAATAATAACTTCTATCTTTGCCGCAAAATTAATGACAATTAATTAATAATTACAAAATTATCTTATTATTACTTTTTAATTAATGAAAATAAATAACTTTTTAACACTGAGCGACTTTAAAAAGGTCATCATGGAGAATGAAAAAATAGAACTGGATGAAATGCTTCTTGCCCGGGTGGATGAAAGTTTCAGTTTTCTGAAAGAATTTTCAAAAAATAAAGTAATATATGGAGTCAATACGGGCTTCGGACCGATGGCCCAGTTTAAAATCAGTGACGAAGATACCCATCAGCTTCAGTATAACCTGATCCGGAGCCATTCTTCCGGGATGGGAAATCCGCTTCCTGCTGATGAGGCAAAAGCATGTATGCTGGCAAGACTAAATACATTGTCCCTTGGTAAATCAGGAGTTCATCAGTCAGTTGTAAATTTACTTAAAGAATTAATAAACAGGGATATTACACCATTGATCTTTGAACACGGAGGCGTAGGCGCAAGCGGTGACTTGGTACAGCTCGCACACCTGGCTTTGGTCCTGATCGGTGAAGGGGAAGTTTTTTACAAGGGAGAAAGAAAAGCGACGAAAGAAATATTTGAAGCGGAAGGTTTGGAACCGATCCAGGTAGAAATCCGGGAAGGACTGGCCCTGATGAACGGAACTTCCGTGATGTCGGGAATTGGGGTGGTTAACGCACATAAAGCAAATCAGCTAACTGATATTTCTTTAAAATTATCCTGTGCGATTAATGAAATCGTCCAGGCTTATGACGATCACTTATCAGAAGTGCTGAACGGAACCAAGCTTCATGCCGGCCAGCAGAAAGTGGCCGCAAAAATGCGTGCCCATTTGTCCGACAGCCAGCTGATCCGGAAAAGAGCCGACCATTTATATACCCATTTTGAAGAACAGGAAAAAGTGTTCAAAGAGAAAGTTCAGGAATATTACTCTTTGCGGTGTGTGCCTCAGATTCTTGGTCCTGTTCTGGATACTTTAGAATATACCGAAACCGTACTGGAAAATGAGATCAATTCAGCCAACGATAATCCGATCATCAATGTGGAGGACCAGCATGTTTACCACGGCGGAAATTTCCACGGCGATTACATTTCGCTGGAAATGGACAAGCTGAAAATCGTGGTGACCAAACTGACGATGCTCGCAGAAAGGCAGTTGAATTATCTTTTAAATTCTAAAATCAATGAGATCTTACCTCCGTTTGTGAATCTGGGGAAATTGGGATTTAATTTCGGAATGCAGGGCGTGCAGTTTACGGCTACTTCCACAACGGCAGAAAGCCAGATGCTTTCCAATCCGATGTATGTTCACAGCATCCCGAATAACAATGACAATCAGGATATTGTAAGTATGGGAACCAATGCTGCCGTGATCTGCAGAAAAGTTATTGAAAACGCTTTCGAAGTGCTGACGATTGAAGCGATCACTATTGTTCAGGCTATCGAATATCTTGGCTTTCAGGATCAAATATCATCGGCAACAAAAGAGCTGTATGACGAAATAAGAAAGATCATTCCCGCGTTTTCCAAGGATATGGTCATGTATCCGTACCTGGAAGAGGTGAAAAATTATCTGAAGAGCCTGTAACTTCCGGCTTATAATAGTTGTCATAAAAGAATATATATTAAAAACTAAAACTTACATACGCAACACATGAAATGTGCAATCATCACAGGCGGCTCCAGGGGAATCGGAAGAGCGATCTGTATCAAACTGGCAGAAGAGAAAAATTACCATCTGCTGATTAATTATACCTCCAACGAAACGGCGGCAAAAGAAACGCTGGCCAAAGTTGAAGAACTGGGCGCTACGGGAGAGATCCTGAAATTCGATGTCGGTAATGCCGAAGAAACACAGCAGGTTTTAAACCAATGGCAGGACAACAATCCGAAAGCAATCGTTGAGGTAATTGTAAACAATGCAGGAATTACCAGGGACGGACTTTTCATGTGGATGCCGAGTGAAGACTGGAATGCAGTGATTAACACAAGCTTAAATGGTTTTTTTAATGTAACGAATTTCTTCATCCAGAAGCTGTTGCGCAACAAATACGGAAGGATCATCAATATGGTTTCTGTTTCCGGCGTAAAAGGCACGGCCGGGCAGACCAATTATTCTGCTGCCAAAGGAGCTGTGGTAGGTGCTACAAAAGCATTGGCCCAGGAAGTGGCAAAAAGAAATATCACCGTGAATGCAGTAGCTCCCGGGTTTATCAGAACCGATATGACGCAGGAATTCAATGAAGATGAACTGAAAGCCATGATTCCTGCCAACCGGTTCGGGGAAGCGGAAGAAGTGGCGGATCTGGTGGCCTTTTTAGCTTCGAAAAAATCATCATATATTACAGGTGAAGTCATTAATATTAACGGAGGAATCTACTCGTAAATTAAATGTAACAATATACCAGTGTACCAATATACCAATGAATACGGATTGATAAGAATTGTTACATTGCTAGATTGATACATTGTTAAATTTAACAACATGGAAAACAGGGTTGTCATTACCGGAATGGGAATTTATTCCTGCATCGGAACTTCTTTGGAAGAGGTGAAGGAATCTTTATTTCAGGGAAAATCCGGTATCTTTTTAGTGGACGAAAGAAAAGAGTTCGGTTTCAGGTCGGGGCTTACAGGCGTTGTCCCCAAGCCGGATCTGAAGAATCTCCTGAACCGCAGGCAGCGGGTGAGCATGGGAGAAGAAAGCGAATATGCTTACATTGCCACTCTGGATGCCTTAAAACAGGCAGGGATAGACCAAGAGTTTTTAGATCATAACGAAGTCGGAATTTTATACGGAAACGACAGTGTCTCCAAAGCCGTTGTAGAATCGATAGACATTGCCAGAGAGAAAAAAGATACGACCCTAATGGGCTCCGGAGCGATTTTTAAATCGATGAACTCTACGGTAACGATGAATCTTTCCACGATTTTTAAATTGAGGGGAATCAATCTTACCATCAGTGCGGCATGTGCCAGCGGTTCGCATTCTTTAGGGCTGGCTTTTATGATGATTAAAAATGGCTTCCAGGATATGATTGTCTGCGGAGGTGCGCAGGAAACCAATAAATATTCGATGGCGAGCTTCGACGGGCTGGGTGTTTTCTCAGTACGGGAAGACGAACCGACGAAAGCTTCCAGGCCTTTCGATTCCGGAAGGGATGGCCTGATCCCGAGCGGCGGCGGTGCAACGCTGATTGTTGAAAGTCTCGAATCGGCACAGAAAAGAGGCGCGAATATCCTTGCAGAAATCGTAGGGTACGGTTTTTCTTCAAACGGCGGACATATTTCGACCCCGAATGTCGACGGACCGGCCCTGGCCATGGGAAGAGCTCTGAAACAGTCGGGCTTGACGGCACAGGATATCCATTATATTAATGCCCACGCAACTTCTACACCGATAGGTGATGCCAATGAAGCAAAAGCGATTTACGAAATTTTCGGCAGTGAAGTTCCGGTAAGTTCCACAAAATCCATGACCGGGCACGAATGCTGGATGGCAGGTGCAAGTGAAGTTATTTACTCGATCCTGATGATGCAAAATGATTTTATCGCCCCGAATATCAATCTGGAACATCCTGATGATGAGGCCCAAAGGATAAATCTGGTAGCTGAAACAAAAAGTCAAAAAATTGACGTATTTTTGTCGAATTCTTTCGGATTTGGGGGAACCAACTCCGCATTAATCGTAAAAAAATTTAATTAAAAACATGGAAAGGGAGAAAATTATCGCGATCGTGAATGATTTTTTAGTGAATGAATTTGAGGTGGACGGTGATGAGATCAGCAACGAAGCCAATTTAAAGACAACGCTCGGGCTGGACAGCCTGGATTATATTGACATGGTGGTGGTTATCGAATCCAATTTTGGTGTAAAGCTTGGCGAAGCCGACTTTAAAAAGATGGTGACATTCGATGATTTCTATACCACGATTGAAAACAAAATCACAGAAAAAAATAAATAATCTGATAATGTATCAATGAAACAATTGTTATACCGTTACATTGATATATTGTTACATTATTAAAACTAATGCTATGAACAAATGGAAAGGCAAATCCAGAGGAACCATCCTGGGATACAGGATTTTTGTCTGGTGCATCAGAAATATCGGGATCCGGAGTTCATATGCCGTCCTGTATTTTGTGGCTTTCTACTATTTCCTGTTCGAAAAAAAAAGCAATATCTATTACCGCTATTATTTCAGCCAGAGACTGAAGTACGGATACTGGAAAACAAAACTCTCCTTATTTAAAAATTACTTTACCTTCGGAACAGTTTTAATTGACAAAACCGCTATCTCGGCCGGGCTACGGGATAAGTATACCTATGAATTCGACGGAATAGAAAACCTCAGGAACCTTTTGACTGAAAAAAAAGGAGGAGTTCTCATCAGTGCCCACATCGGAAATTTTGAGATTGCAGAACATTTCTTTGCCGATATCGATTTCGACTGCCAGATCAATCTGGTGACTACCGATCAGGAAGTTACCGTCATTAAAGAATACCTTGAAAGTATTTCCGTAAAGGAAAGCAGCATCAAGTTTATTTATGTAAAAGAAGATATGTCGCATATTTTCGAGATCAATGAAGCTTTGTCTAAGAATGAGCTCATCTGCTTTACCGGCGACCGTTATTTTGAGGGCTCTAAGTTTCTGGAAGGCGAATTGCTCGGAAAAACTGCAAAGTTCCCGGCCGGGCCATTCCTGATTGCTTCGAGGCTGGGTGTTCCGGTGGTGTACGTTTATGTGATGAAAGAGAAAAATCTCCATTACCATTTATATGCTAGGGTGGCTCAAAACATCAAAAAGCGCGATGCCCAGGGGCTTCTCAATTCCTATACCCGGAATCTGGAGTCCATGATCAGAAAATATCCTCTTCAATGGTTCAATTATTTTGATTTTTGGGATGATATTGATTAATTTTCCTAATTTTACCCCAGAATAAAACTAATATTTAACTCAAACATTAAGTGATTGAAAAAGTTAAAATGTAAGTCATAAGTTGCTTTTATCTTTGCTAAGTGTTAACACATTTGCGAACTTAAAAACATTCAGCAGCTAAGAAAAAATCTTTGTGCACTTTGCATTTTAAAATTCAGGATCACTAAACACAGCTTTTCCCTTGAATAAAGAATTCGACATACTGGTAATCGGCAGCGGGTTGGGAGGTCTTGTTTCGGCGCTTGTTCTCGCGAAAGAAGGCCTGAAAGTCTGTGTCCTGGAGAAGAATAACCAGTATGGCGGCAATCTCCAGACGTTTTCCCGGGACAAGTTGATTTTCGATACCGGTGTCCATTATCTGGGCGGGCTCTCCGAAGGGCAGAACCTCCATCAGTATTTTTCCTATCTCGGTATTATGGATGATCTGCAGCTTCAGCAGATGGATAGGGCTGGCTATGATAAAATCACTTTTGGGGACAATCAAACCGAATATCCGCATGCACAGGGCTACGACAATTTTGTGGAACAACTGGTCCGGCATTTTCCTGAAGAACGGGAAAACGTGCAGAATTACTGTAAAGAAATCCAAAGGGTCTGCAGCCAGTTTCCGAGATATAACCTGGTAGGGAAAGAACAGTATAATGAAGAAATCCTGCATCTTAATACCAGACGGTTTATTGAATCCATTACACCGAATAAAACCCTTCAGTCGGTTTTACTGGGCTCGAATTTTCTGTATGCCGGAAATTCTGAAAATGTACCTTTTTACGTACATGCCTTAACGGTAAACTCATACATCCAGAGTGCTTATAAATGCATTCAGGGAGGAAGCCAGATTTCAAAACTATTGATTCGGAGGCTTCGTGAACAGGGTGCGAAAGTTCATAAGCATTCCGAAGTTTCAGAATTTATATTCAATGAAAACCAAACCTTAACTGGTGTAAAAACTTCGGAAGGAAGAGAATACCATGCAAAAAATTTTATTTCCAATATAGAAATCCGGTCTGCCATCAGGCTGATCGGAGAGGATCGTCTGAAGAAATCTTTTCTGAACCGGATCAAAAGCTGGGAACCGGTATCCTCCTGTTTCAGCGTTTACCTGGTACTGAAGCCGCAAACCATTCCGGAATTCAATTATAACATTTACCATTTTTCCAGCGAAGAATCGGTATGGAATGCCTACCACTACCAAAAAAATGCCTGGCCGGAAAACTATATGCTGTCCTCAACCCGGTCTAAACACTACCCGGATTTTGCCGAAAGCCTGACGGTTATTTCCTATATGGATTTTGAGGAAGTGGAAACCTGGAAAAATACATTCAATACCGTGGTGGAAGAGCAGGACCGTGGGGAAGCGTATGAAAAATTCAAGCTCGAAAAAGCGGAAAAGATAATTATTGCCGTGGAAAAGAAAATCCCCGGCCTGAGGCAGTCGATTAAAAGAATATATACATCGTCCCCTTTATCGTACCGGGATTATATCGGAAGTTTTAAAGGGAATATGTACGGCTATATGAAAAGTTCGGAAAATCCCCTGAAAACAATGGTTTCCCCGAGAACGAAGATCGATAACCTCTTTCTCACGGGCCAGTCGGTGAACATGCACGGGATTTTAGGCTGTACCATCGGTGCTTTCAATACCTGTGCAGAAATCCTGGGTAAAGAAGTGATTGATGAACGGTTAACCCAACTGATTAATAAAAGCAAAGGTGAAGAAAAATAAGATCTGCGGTTTGATCGAAACTCATTTTTCATACGGTCAAAAGATACTATTTCTTTGCCTCTGTCTTATCCTGAACCTTATCCTCGCTTCCTGTGGCGTAAGAAAATCGGTAAAGCATGTTCCGGATATCAAGCCTTATCCGCTTGAAATTCCGAAAGTGAATAAGATCAACGATTCCACCTTTCGCTTTAACCAGAATTATTTAGTGAAAAACAGACAGCAGCTCTGGGAATTGTATATCAAAGGAAATGCTTTGCAGCTCGGGTATAACAACGGTGCTCTGACGCAAAACCTAATGCAGAAACAGGAAGATGTATTTTTCTCAAAAGTGGAAGGTTTTGTCCCGTCAAAATTCAAACAGAATCTTTTAAGAGGTTTCCTGAAATGGTACAACCGGAAAATGTACCTCAATATCCGGGAAGATTACCAGGCAGAATTGTACGGATTATCCCGTTATTCATCAGACCGATATAATTTTATCGCACCAAAATTCCTCAGAAGCATGTACCTTCACGGTGCCCATGACATCGGCCATGCGATGCAGGACCTGATGATGGTCGGTTGTACGTCGCTTGCGGTCTGGAACGAAAATACGGAAGACGGCAACCTGCTGATTGGCCGTAATTTCGATTTTTATGTGGGTGATGATTTTGCCAGGAATAAACTCATTGAATTGGTAGAACCGGAAAAAGGAATCCCATACCTGTCCGTGAGCTGGCCCGGAATGATCGGGGTAGTATCCGGAATGAACAGAGAAGGTATTACCGTAACGATCAATGCCGGAAAGTCTAAAATTCCACTGACGGCCAAAACACCGATTTCTTTGGTAACAAGGGAGATTTTGCAGTATGCGAAAACTATTGACGAAGCCATTGCCATTGCGAAAAAGCGGAAAGTTTTTGTATCGGAATCGATTCTGGTAGGCAGTGCGAATGATAAAAATGTGGTGATTATCGAAGTTTCCCCGGATAATTTCGGCGTCTATAAAGTAGAGAATACAAGTAAAGTGTTTTGTACCAATCATTTCCAGTCGGAGGCTTACAAAAACGATAAGCGAAACCGGAAGCAGATCGCTGAAAGCCATTCTGAGTACCGCTACGAAAAGCTGCAGGAGCTTCTGCAGGAGAACAAAAAAGTGAATCCCGTAAAGATGGCTGCAGTTCTGCGGGATAGGTCAGGGCTGAAAGGGGAAAAGATCGGTTATGGAAACGAAAAGGCGATTAACCAGCTTCTGGCGCATCATGCGGTAATCTTTTCGCCTCAGAAAAAATTGGTGTGGATTTCTGCCAATCCATATCAGCTGGGAGAATTTGTCTGCTATGATCTTAACGAAATTTTTTCCGGTAAAAAGCCGGTAAACGGAACGATGGCGAAGTCTGAACTTAATATTCCGAAAGATCCTTTTTTAGATTCCCAAGACTTTAAAGACTATGAAGAATTCAAATTTGCCAACGCTGAAATCAGTGATGCGGTAAATGATAAGACCCTAGAACTTACCGACGGGTTTATCCCGTATTACCAGTCACTGAACCCTGATTTCTGGCTGGTCTACTCTCAGGCCGGGAAATATTATTTCAATAGAAAAGAATATTCCAGAGCAAAAACCGAATTTGAAAAAGCATTATCCAAAGAAATTACCACGGTTCCGGATCGGGAGAATGTCGAAAAATATTTAAAGAAGACGGGGAAGAAGCTGAAAGGTCAATGGTGAATTTTGCTTCGCACGTGAATGATGAATTTGTCAATAGTGAATTTTCTATTCATTAAGCAATTGAAGTTAGAACTTTTATTATATGTTTGTAATAGCCTAATTATCAGCGGTATAAAAATTTACCTTCTTTGAGGGTATCAAAAAATATGAAAGAATTTTTGACGGGGTGGTTTTAAAAAGGTGAATGGTCAATAGTGAATAGGCAATTTTGTTTTGCGAGTGAATACTGAATACTGAATTTTCCTTGAATGAAAATAAATTAGTCAATGCTGAATTCACATTTCGTTCTCTTACTAAACTTCAAAAATTCACCATTGATATTAGACCAATATGGAAATAAAAGACTGCCGCCCTAGCCCCGATAGGAACGGCATCCTTTTTCTGTAAGGGCTTTGAAAAAAGGAGCGGGCGAAAAAGATATAGTGGATAGCGGGATAAAGCTCCTGAAAAAATCAGGTGTTGTCCGGGCTTACCTTATTTAGGAAAAAGAAGGTGATGATCCACGTCAATGCAGACGCAGAGATAGCCAGAATCATGCTTCCGATGACATATTGCAGAAGGTTGTTTTTAACCAGGTCGAAATTCAGCTCCTGGCTCAGGATGTTGCTGTTGCCATCTACAAAAGGTGCTCCAAGGAACAGGGAAGCCGCGATAATAAACGGAATGAACGGCGGCAGGCTCACGTTGGAGGCAAAAAAGGCCAGAACCTTATTGAGCTTGAAAAGTACTGCCAGCGAAATAACGATCAGCGTATGGAAACCCCAGAAAGGGGAAAAGCCAACAAAGACGCCCAATGCAAGGGAAAATGCTTTTGTCCGGTTGGTGCCGTCGCTTTCCAGCACATCTTCCTTGATGAATCTGCGGATGCTTTTTTTCCTGAAATTATGGATGAAGTTCCGCGGGATGATATACAGTAAAGTGATTGCTACCAGAATCGTATTAAGGATACTGATGCGTGTAAAATCCCTGAACGGCCTGAAGTGCGATACCCTTTCCGCGGGATCATACAGCACTTTTACCGGTACATTTTTTACCGGCACGTGCCTCCAGGCAGTTCTTACGATGATCTCGATCTCAAATTCAAATTTCGGAGTAAAATATTTTTTCGGAATTTTATGCAGAGGATACAGCCGGTAGCCGGACTGGGTATCTTCCAGCCTGATGCCCGTTTCAAACCAGAACCAGAAGTTGGAAAACCGGTTTCCGAAACTGCTTTTCTTTGGGATGCCATCCTGGGCCATGTTGCGGTTCCCGATAAGCAGAACATCTTCTTTTTCAAACATCAGGGTTTCCACAAAAACAGGAATGTCATCGGGATAGTGCTGTCCGTCAGAATCGATGGTAACGGCGTAATGGTAACCCAGCTCTTTCGCTTTTCTGAAGCCGGTTTTCAGGCCGTTTCCCTTTCCTTTGTTTTCCGGTAAATGAATAACCTGAATCTGAGAATACTGGGCTAGTATTTCCCTGGTGGAATCGGTAGAACCGTCGTTGACCACAATAATATCCTGTGTATAATCGAGTACGCCGTCAATCACCCGTTTCAGGGTTTTCCCGTTGTTGTAAGTCGGTATTAAAACACAGATTTTCTTTGCGGAAATGGCGTTCCGCACTTCAGGAAGGGTCATTATTTTATTTTAGGTTTGCTCTTTCAGCGGGCGTGATGGTCTTGGATTGTGCAGCAAACCTTTTGATGTAGTTTTTCAGGGCAGCATTCTGCTTGCTGTAATGGGTCAGCAGAAATGCTTTATCTTCTTTTAAGCTTCCCCGGTAGCCCACGATTTTTGGGATATTTTCCTGAACGCTCATCCGGATTACCCTAAGTTCCGCATTGTTGGGATTGCTTTTGATTACCGCTTCAAGGCTGGTTGCCCCGGACTTTACGAAGGCTTTCCGGTTGGACTTGGTAATTTTGGCTTCCATGATCTGTGCCGCTGCTTTATACCCCTGAATCACTGCATCCGACCCGGAGGCTTTTTCAGCAAGATTGATAAAAGATTCCGTATTGGCATTGGAAGCATTGGCTTTCGCATAGCTTTCTCTTAACGATTCGAGGTTTGACTGGAAGAAAAGGACAAAGGCGGTGATCAGTGAAAAAATCAATTTCATGAGGTCAATTTTTGGTAGTTAACTGACATTTTTAATGCAATAGTCTCGCCAAAAAAGGTGGTATTTTTTACCTTCACATCCCCGTCGGTTTGGGTAATGTCCAGCTGCAGCTTTAAGTCCGGTGTTTCAAAAGGATTGATGATCGCCATGAATTTGATATTGGAAGCCGTCTTCAGAAACAAAGGCAGACCGGTAAATTCTTCGGAAAGTTCCTTTACAATCTGCATCATGCAAACGCCGGGCGTTACCGGATTTTCCGGAAAATGGCCTTTAAAAATTTCATGGTCTTTATTCAGGGAGATGTAGGCCGTATAAGCTCCGTTTTCTCCTTGTTCGTAAGATTGCAATATATAAAAATCAGTAAGAATGGTCTGCATACAATTATTTTTTCATGTTAAAGGTATAATACACGCCGGCCTGGAAAGTAACATTTGTATGGTTGTTATAGACATGGACAAATCCTTTTTTAATACGGGCTTCGATCCCAATATTTTTTGTAATGTCGTAACCTGTACCAAATAAAATACCTAAATCGGCATCGGTCGTAAAATCTATATTTTTATGATCAGTTAATAGCTCAAGAGTCGGCCCAAAATGAATATTAAACTTATCAAAATAAAACTTATTCACCATTGCTGCACCTAAATAAGATACGGTTACGGTTTTTGAAGGAGCAGAAGAATCTTGGCTTTCAAACTTTGCGCCCTGGCGAGAGTAATAAAGCTCAGGTTGTAATGCGTAGATTTTAGCGAACCTTATATTGCCCTGAAAACCAATATAAAGATCTGCTTTGGATTTTATATCAAATGTATTATAGCCATAATAATAATAATGATTAGAATCTGTATAGTTCCAGGCCTGATGAGCAGGTCCATCTGAAAAATGAGAAATATTGGCCCCGATTCTGATTCCCGGATTAAAAGTTACCTGCGAGAAAGCAATGGCTGAAATGAGTAAAGCAAATAAAGAAATAATTTTTTTCATGTGAATTATTCGTTTTCGGTTATCTGAAATAGTTTGATGTTTATTTTAAAATCTTTATGCTGTAGATTCAGGCTGTCTGCGAAGATATGTTTTTTTGCCTCAAAAGTAAAATCGATTTTCTCCTTATTATTTTTCATGTAAGCAATTTGTTTCAGCAATTTGTTCTCTTTATTAAAGAATAAATAATATTTCTTCCGGCCGATTTCCGAAAGATAAATGCTGGATTTTCCGTTTTCAAAGGTTTCGGTGACAGGGTACTGTTGTCTTAAAAGTTCCCGGAAATCGTTTTTCAGGAAGTTGATGACGATCTTTTTGTCCATATCCGGAAGCACATAATTGAGCTTAAAATCATTTTCCGAAATTTCAAAATCGATTAGTTTATTTCCGAAATCCGAAGTCAGTACCACCCGGTGGGTTGTTGTGTTAATTTTTTTTAATATCAGGATTCCGCTGATATGATTTTTATAAATGTCCATCTGGCATTTATAGACGTAATCTTCCTGTGAGGAGAAATACAGATTCTCCACCCGCTTTTCCGTATTCAGAACAGGTTTTGCGCCTGTAATCTTATAGGTTTTACAGGAGATGCACAGGATAAAAAACAGGCTATAAGCTGAATTCTGAAGCAGCAACCGGCGCATTGATCCTGGTATTTTTGAAAACGATATTGGTGGTGTCTCCCGAAGCTTCCGTCATATTCACCTGTGAAACCGTCGACTGGCTTTTAGAAAAATACAGTTCAATCTGCTTGATGTATTTCAGCAGCTGGGCGGATTTAGGCGTAAACCGGGCAATATTGAAACTGCCGTTTTTCAGGTAGGCTACGGAAAATTCCGGATCACTGAACATCTGCCCGTTGGAACTGCCCACGATCAGCTTGTTGATTTTCTCGAATGTTTTGCTCCTGGCATCTACCGCGGACTTTTTACCCTGATCGTTGATGAAAATTTTATTATCCTTAAAAACAATGCTGTACTGATACGGTTTGGTATACTTCCAGCTCAGCATATTCGGGGTTTTTAAAGACATTCTTCCGTAGGTAACAATGTTTTTATCCAGAAAATCCATTTTTTTGGTCTGGGTAAAATCACTCTGTAAAGTTTTGATCTCTTTGGTTTCGGAAGAAACTCTGGTTACGAACGCTTTGGCTTCTGCTCCCGACATGGCGGTGTTCTGTGCAAAAAATAAACCTGAAACGGATAATCCTATGATGATGAAAATATTTTTAATCATTGTTTTTATTTTTAGGTGAATAAAATCTGTCTGATCTTAAAAATCTTTGATTTCTGTAACTGATGTGTGCTTATGAAAGCTGATCCATCATAAACTTTAATGAGCATACCAGAATCTTTTGTGATTTTTGCGATTTAAACAGGTTCAGTGTTAAACTATTCGATGGTGAAAGTCGAATACTTTTCACGTTTCAAAAATACTAATAAATTTACCAAAACATTATACGTTTTTTCTGAAGTGTCGTGAAGAAGAATAATGCTTCCGGGCTTCAGTCCTTTAGTTACTTTCCTGTAAATTTTGTTTTCGTCTTCGGTAATGGTATCCAGTGAACGGACGCTCCAGCCGATGCTTTTCTTGCCGGTTTGCCTGATCGATTTGGCAATATTCGGATTGGTAACCCCGAAAGGCGGACGGTATAGATCGGTTCTGAAATTCCCGGTTTTCAGGATAACTTCATCGCATTTTTCGATCTCTTCAACCATCTTTAAAGTCGACAAAAAACCGGTTTGGTTGGAATGGGAATAAGTGTGGTTGCCGATGGTATGGCCTTCTGAAATGATCCGCTGAAAGGTTTCAGGATATTTTTCAATCTGTTTCCCAATACAGAAAAAGGTTGCTTTTATTTGGTTCTCTTTTAATATATCTAAAAACTTCGGGGTAAATTCCGTTGGGCCGTCATCGAAAGTCAAGGCAACTTCCTTGATTTTTGTTCTTCTGTGCGTCATACTGTTGACAAAATAGCCGAGCCCGATATCAAAGGAACTCCAAACAACTATTGCAGAAAACATCAGGAAACAGAACAGATATACCCAAAATGTACCTTGGAGCGCATAGATAAAAACGTTGCAGAATAGGTAGAATACAATAAAATAGTAATGTTTCATTACACTTTTTCGTTATCAATATTTAGTTTGTCTATATTTCCTTGACCACTTGCTCCAATTGACGGGCAAGCTGATACAAAATCAGATAATCTGTGCAAGCGGTGCTTGCACTATTGGAAATACGGATGTTATTTCTGAAAAAGACCATATATTACCTACAGAAAAACCTTTATTAAGCTTTTTCCAATAAAATCAGGCTATGGTCATTTCCGCCAAGATGATTGTAAAGTAAAATATTTCTTACCTCTTCTTTTTTCACCTTATTAATTCTCATCACTTCCGGGATTTCCTGTTTTTTCAGGATCTGGCAGGCCATGAAGGTTGAAAAACCGCTGGCGGTATTATACTCTCCGCTTAAATGCTTGTAATAAAGCAAAACGGAATCTGTAAACCGGTCCATGGCTTTTGTATAGTAAACATCAGATTTCGCATCGCCGCTGAATCCTAAAATAACAGCGTCAACGTCGTTGAAAGTCAGGTTGTTTTTGGTTAAAAACGATTCAATAAACGGCTGGGTTTCTTCCAAATCCAGCCGGTTGCTGATTTGAATGTCTTTCAGCCGGGCATAGGAACTGTCCTTTTTTTCTTTGCTTAAGATAAAAAAGCTGGCACCTTCTCCCCAGACAACGCCGTTTGTGGTGGAATGCAGATAATCAGCAGGAAGATCTTCCTGCTTTTTGATGGTTTTGTTTAATTCATACAATCCCATGGTCCTCTCGGTCTGTTCATCAGTAGAACCTACCAAAACATGTTCTGCTTCACCGTCGGTGATCTGAAGCTTTGCATCCAGCATCGAAAATTCCAGTGAGGAAGAGGAGTTGACGTAAGTAAAATTGTAGGCGTGGCATTGTAAGCCTAAGGCAATCTGCCCGGCTACCGTGTTGTGGGTGGACTGGATAAAATAGGTCGGGGTCAGAAACTCTTCGTTATTGTCCAGCACGTTCTTGAGGAACTTTTCAGAATCCTGCGAGCAGCCCATTCCGGTTCCGACGATAATGGCATCCGGATTTTCGATTCCGGCTTCTTTCAGAGCGTATGAAGAGGCTACGGAGCTCATTTTTACCGTTTTAGACATTCTCCGGATCATTGCCGGAGGAATGAATTCTTTATAAACCGGTTCAATGGCTTTCAGTACCTGTCCCGTGTTGGCAGGCTGAAGATCCTGGAAGGAATTTTCATTTAAAGTGTCCTGTACGGAAATGCAGGCCGCACTGTTGATGTAAACGGCACTCATAATTTCGAGAAAATTAAGGTTGAACAATTCCCTCCGAAACCGAAAGAATTGGAAAGGACATGGTGGATGCTTTTTTCTTTAAGCTCCATCACCGGTGTCAGATCAAATTCAGCCATTTTGGTTTTAAAATTAAGATTCGGAAAAATAATATTGTTTTGAAGGGCCAATAATGAATATACTGCCTCAATGCCTGCCGCTGCAGCCAGCGTATGGCCGGTAAATGCTTTGGTAGAACTGAATTCAGGAACCTTTCCTTCTCCGAAAATCCGGATCATTGCGATGCCTTCCGATAAATCGTTATTCGGTGTTGCGGTTCCGTGAACGTTGATGTAATCGATATCTTCTTTAGCCAGGCCGGAGACTTTCAATGCTTTTTCCATGGCCAGGTAAGCACCCTGCCCGTTTTCCGAAGAAGCGGTCTGATGGTGCGCATCATTGGCATTTCCGTATCCTGAAAGGTAGCCGATTACTTTTTTATTTTCTTTTTGTACCACTTCATCCGATTCCAGGACAATGAAAGCCGCAGCTTCCCCCAGATTCAATCCTTTACGCTCATTGTCAAAAGGTGTGTTGTATGAATCGGTAAGAATCATCAGCGTGTTGAACCCATTTAAAGTGAATTTCGAAAGGGCATCAGTTCCGCCGACGATTACCCGGTCCAGTACTCCGTTTTTAATGAGCTTGGCTCCCATCATAATCGCATTAGCCGCTGATGAACAGGCGGTGCTGATGGTGGATACCATACCTTTGAGTCCGAGGTAATCGGCAATCAGCAAAGATGAATTGCCTGCATCATGGGAGTCGATATATTTTTGCTTATCGGGAAATTCTTCGTAGGTGTAGAAATAGTTTTCAGTGATATCCATTCCGCCGACGCTGGTTGAGGAAATCAGTCCTGTTTTATATTGGTTAATATCTGAAATTCCGGCGCTTTCGATGGCTTCTTTTGCGGCAATCATCCCCAATAAAGCGGTTCGAGTCGCATTCTTCGCATCTTTCAGCTCCAATCTTTCGACAAGCGATTCATTAGACAGTTTGATTTCGCCGGTCTTGATATGTCCCGCATGACGCGTTTCAAACAATTGGATGTCTGAGATCCCGTGTTTTCCGGATTGTAACGAATTCAGGTTTTCCTCCACGTTATTTCCAATGGAAGAAATGATGCCCATTCCCGTGATGGCAATTTTTTGACCCATTTTTCTGGTTAATGTAACAATGTATCCATCCAACACTTTACCAATATTGTTACACCGTTAGATTGATACATTGTTAGATTGAATTATTTTGTTCTGTTTTCTTCGATAAATTTCGCCATGGTATCGATGGAAGAGAAAATTTCCTTTCCTTTTTTAGGATCGGATAATTTAATGCCATATTCTTTGTCCATAAGAACGATCAGTTCAAGAGCGTCGATCGAATCCAATCCGAGGCCTCCGCCGAATAACGGATCCGTGTCCTTGATTTCTTCTACTGCAATGTCTTCCAAATTAAGAACTTCGATGATTTTGTGTTTTAATTCTTCTCTTAAGTTTTCCATATTTTTAAAATTTACCAATGTGTCAATCTACCCGTTTACCAATTGGTTACTACTGAATATGATTGTTACATTGTTATACTGTTATATTATTAAATTACACAGTCAGCAAATATACAAAAGCTTTATAACTTTCCTGATATAGTTCTGTCCAGCCGCACAATACTTTATCGGCTTTTCCCGACTGCAGCAGCTGTTGTGCATAATCATTTAAGAATTCTTCATCAAACGCATCCAGTACGAAAAAAGCATTTTCGGTTTGCATTTTATGCCGGATGCTGATTTCACCTACGCAGATATTGGGCAAAGTATATACAAAAACCGCCGGGCTTGGAAAATAATTTTCCTTAGAATTGATGCTTTCCTGATACTTAAAATCAGTATCCAGACTCGATGACCGGTTGGATAATACCAGAGCGGTGCGGCTGTGATCTTCGTTATTCAGAATCATTTCAGACGCCAGGAACGCCAGTTTGCTCAGGTTATCCATTTTATGAAATTTAGGATAGCTCAACTTCATTGTTTTATAGGCTTCTTTGGCAAAATCTGAAAAATTTCCGGCAGGGAACTCAAAAACGATTTCGTTATTCAGAATAATTTTTGAATTTTCGATGAGGCAGGTTTCTGTTTTCTTCATGAATAAGTTTAAAATAAGGATTAAGTCTTGTGCTCCGGGTTTGATGGACGTTCAAAACGAATAGAATAATTAATTCATCATCTATTATGTCAAAAATTATTATTTACATCTTTTCCAAAACAACAGCTGCGTTACATCCGCCAAATCCGGACGCAGTTTTCAGGATATACCTGATTTCCGAGCGCTGATTTTCTCTAATAATATGCAGCGGTTGGGAAATTCCCTGTTCCTCAAAGTTTCCGGATGTGATCAATGTGCTGTTCCGGGCACTTTCCATGGATATAATGCTTTCCAGTAATCCCGCTGCTCCCAGGCTGTGCCCGTAATAAGCCTTCAGGCTGTTTAGGGGAACCTGCTGCAGATCCATCCGGTTGAAAGCGATGGCTTCCATTTCGTCATTGTAAAGGGTAGCTGTTCCGTGGGCGGAGATAAAGTCGATTTCTTCTGCAGTGACCTGAGCTTCTGTCATTGCATTCCTGATGCTGGCAAACAGACCATCACCTGTTCTTGACGGGCCGGAAATATGATTGGCATCATTAATGGCTGAATCTCCCGAAATCCTGAAACTAAACTTCTCGTTTTCTTCCGGTTTAGAAGTGATAAAAACAGCTGCCGTAGCTTCTCCCAGGTTAATGCCATCCCGGTTTCTGTCGTAAGGCTTGCAGATCGATGTTCCTATGGCCTGAAATGAATTGAATCCCGAAATCACAAATTCTGAAATTTCGTCTCCGGCCACCACAAAGGCATCCTTGTATTTTCCTACCTGGATCATGTTTTTCGCTACGGCCATCGCCATCACTCCGGAAACGCAGGCATTGGAAATCACAACAGGTCTGGATTCAAATCCGAAAAAATCGGCAATCTTCTGAGCTAGGGCCGAAAGGTAGGCTCCCTGTGGCAGAGCCTGTTGCTTTCTAAGCAGGGTTATATTCCCTTTTGTTGTGGATAAAATAAAAGCCGTATCGTCTGAAACCGGATGTCTTTCGACTAAAGGTTTAAGGCTCAGCAAAAACATTTTTTCCAGCCTTGTGAAATCATGATTGTCTTTCTGTTC
Organism: Chryseobacterium sp. SN22; assembly: GCF_008329705.1. Taxonomy (GTDB): domain Bacteria; phylum Bacteroidota; class Bacteroidia; order Flavobacteriales; family Weeksellaceae; genus Chryseobacterium. The sequence goes on from NZ_VTSX01000014.1 coordinate 97,019, forward strand.
TCCGCTGAAATTTTTGATAAATTCTTCATTCAGTCTTTCAGTATCAATCATCGAAGCATAAAAAGCAGGCTGGTTTTCGATGATGTCGTGTAAGCCTACGCCGGATTTTCCTTCCAGAAGAGCCTTCCAGTTGGAGGAAACATCAAAACCTAAAGGAGTCACACAGTGATAATCGGTAATGTAAGCTGCTTTCATGATAATCCCATTTTATCTTTCCACGCCTGAAAAAATTCAGGATTATACAGGCATAAATTGTTGTCAGAATCAAGAAAAACCTGAATGGTTTCTCCGGAACAGACCAATTGATCTTCCCGGTTAAAGAGTTCATACCGGTAAATCAGTTTGGCAGATACCGAATTTACGAAAGTGGTGACGATTCTGAAGGTTTCCCCATATTTTAATGGTAAAAAATGTTCGCAGGTGCTTTTTACGATCGGGGTAACAAACCCTGCGTTCTGAATATCAAGATACGTCAGACCGTGCTGTCTTCCGAAAGCTTCCCTTCCGTCTTCAAAATAAACGATATAATGGCCGTGCCAGACAATTCCCAGTGGATCGGTTTCGTTAAATCGTACCCGTACTTCTTCGGTACATGTTAATAGATGTTCTTTAGACTGCATTTTGTTTTCTTTCGTAAAATAATGAGATTCCCACCATAGCTACATAGAATAAGAATAAGAAAATGATTTCTTTGGCAATGCCGCCAATGCCGCTGTTTCTGAGAATAATGTCGTAATAAGCATTTAATCCCCAGTTCATCGGGGAAAATTTGGCGATGGTCTGCATAAATTCAGGCATCAGGAATACGGGAACCCAGATTCCTCCGATCGCTGCCAGGACCACGACGGAAGTCGCTCCGAATGGAGCAGATTGTTCCTGGGTATCGGCAACGGTTCCCAGCAATACGCCGAAACCAATGGCTGCAAGACCGGCAAAAATGGTCACAACAATCATTTGGAACATTTTTCCGCTTACATCAAACTTAGGCAGATCCATATATGGGAAAAGGTAAATCCCGACGGCCACCATCAGTAAAAACTGGATAACACAGATAATGAGATAAGTAAATGTTTTTCCTAAAATATGAATATAATAAGGAGTAGGACTGATTCTCGCTCTCACACTGGTACCCTGGCTTTTTTCCTTAACTAAATTAATCGATAACGGTACGACAATAAAGAAGATTGCAAACAAGGCCCACGCCGGAACATTGTGCTGAACAGAATTCGGCATTACGTCCATTTCTCCTTTTTTGGGGATGATTTCCTTAAAACCGATCAGGCTCTTGTTCTTTGAAAGATCTTCCGTGGTTCCCAATTGATCCTGGAAGGCTTTATAGATTTTTTTATTTTCGATTTCAAAGACCATTTTGTTGATGGAATTCATCACATTATTCTTAAATCCGATATTGGTCGCCGGATCGAAATACAAATGGATGTCCTTTGAGTTAGGCGTTTCTTTCTTTACTTTGGCAGAATCGGTTTCAAGGCCGAATGAACTGACGATCGCCTGTACTTTGGAATCGATATTGGAATTGATATCCTTGGTTAAATGTTCAGGAATAATGATGGCCATCTGATAATCTCCGGAAAAAACCGCATTCTGAGCGGATTTTTCATTGAAGTCAGTGAGCAGTTCAAAGCTTTTGCTTCGCTCAAGTTCCTGTTTTATATTTTTTGAAACTTCGGACCGGTCGTTATCCACGAAAATGACCGGAATTTTGGAACCCTCCAGATTTTTAAACGTGGAATCCTGAATCAGGGTAATCGTGATGATCAACAGTAAAGGCATCACAAAAATAATGACGATTCCTCCGATGTCTCTCTTCAGCAGAAGGATTTCTTTAATGAAGCTTCTCCATAATTTATACAACAACATCTCTTAATTCTTTTCCTGTTAATGAAATAAATACATCTTCTAAATTTTCCGCATGGCCCACTTTACTGATCAGTTCTTCCGGGGTTCCTGAGGCGTGAATCCTTCCGTGATCAATAATCGCAATCCGGGTGCAGAATTGCTCCGCTTCGGAAAGATGATGAGAAGTATAAATAATGCAGGTCCCTTTTTTATTCAGATCCAGAAGATAGTCGATAATGGCTTTTTTGGACTGGACATCAACACCCACGGTCGGCTCATCAAGAAACAGGACCTTCGGATTATGAAGCGTTCCGGCAATCAGGTTGCATCTCCGTTTCATCCCTCCTGAAAACTGTTCTACTTTTTTATCAGCAAATTTAGACAGCCCCATGATCTCCAGGGATTCCTCAATGGAAATTTTTAATTTTTTAGGGCTTAAACCGTAAAGACTCCCGAAGAACATCAGGTTTTCCCTTGCCGTCAAAGTAGGATACAGTGCATATTCCTGCGGAACAATCCCCATAATCTGCCTGAGTTTGAACCCGTTCTTCTGATGAGACAGCCCGTCTATGGTGAACTGTCCCGAAGTTGGTTTTATTAATCCTGAAAGCATGGAAATCAACGTGGTTTTCCCGGCACCGTTGGGACCAAGAATTCCGTAGATCTCATTTTTATCGATGGCTAAAGAAATATCGTTGACGGAAAAATCTTCCGCGTTTTTGTACTTCTTGTACAGATTTTTTATTTCTATAAAATACTCCACGTCAGATCGCTTTTTTTAGTTTCTTATAAAAAGCTTCTTCCAGATCGGCAATATGAAGCATGGTTTTTGAAAGCTGGTTGTAGATGTCACTTTTGGAATTCCTGTTTTTATAAACCCGGGCTATATCCACGGCAAAATCTCTCCAGAGGTCGCCAATCATAGTAATCTCTTTGGACAGTTCATTCAGCTTGTCATTTTTAAGAATGACCGCTGCTTCCTGAAGGAATGCCCCGTAAATAAACCTGAACCCGCCGCCGCCGGTACCAATTTCTTCCTGCATCCGGATCAGCTGCCCCAGGTAATGATTAGTAGTTTTCGTTCCTTTTTTGGCTGCCCATTTCGGGATGCTTTTCGCGACCCACCTCATGGCTTTTACGCCAATGATCGGGACGGGAGCCAGCATATTTTTGCAGGTATCTTTAATACCTTTTTTAATCGCTTCTTCCAGGTTTACATGTTCCGGAATATAGGTAGGGTAGTACATATGGCCTTTCGGGGGAAGTGCGCCTTTGGCATATCTTACTTTTTCAAGTTCAGCTTCGGTAAGGGTGGTGGTATAATCCATTACCGGATCGCTGATCAGGAATTTACCGTCTTCTTTGCCATATACCACCAGATTGTGGGCGTTAAAATGGAATTTATATTCTTCAGGAAAATAAGTGAGATTGAAAACCCCTACTTGCAATCCCGTCGGTATATTGTTTTCCAGGTTTTTTTCAAGTGCTTTGCGGGCTTCTTGCGGATTGGAAAATTTCAGCCTTTTAATTTTAATTCCCAGTCTTTTGGCAGCTTTGCTGAAAATAGCACCGGGCATCGGACGGTAGCTGAATCCGGGTGCGAAATTTACTTTTAAAAAAGGAAGATACACAAAGAATAATCCGGAACCGATCCCGAAGATCATGGGTTCGCTGAGTTTCAACCCTTTGTTTAATAATAAATTGGAGGCAACACCATTCTCGCAATGCGCAGTCTGATGGTGTTCAAAATTAAGTTTCATTCTTAGCTTGGTTTTACGGAACCCGGAAAGTTCCTTTTTATTTTCCGTTGAAGTTTTTCAGCTCATCCACTGAAATCCCGAAAGCATCGGCATACTTTTTCAGTACGGAGTCGCTTAGTGTTTTAAATATTTTGGGTTTACCGTGCCTTTTCACACGCCATTGCCACATGCCGACGTAGGCGGCCAATACCTGAAGATCCATTTTATTCAGTTCCATAAAATAAACAATCGGGCTTACGGTATGGTTGGCCACATTTCGCCTGGCTTCTTCAATTCTTTCGTTGATCAAAGCTAAAGATTCGTCCAAAGCAGCTTTTTTGGCTTCCCAGCCGATGCTGTTGGCCGTCGTATAATTGTTATTTTCATCCGTTACATACAGGACCTCGGTCATATTAGCGGATTTTAAATTGCTTTCGTCCTGTGGAAGATCTTGCTTTTTCACTCAAAAATTGCGTTAGATTGTGGTTTAAATGAATTCGCTAAGATAATAAAAATGCAGAACATAGTACCATCCTGATTTTAGGAGCAGCAATTAAGAGCATAAAAAAAGTGAGACCTTAGAGCCTCACTTTATTCATTATCGTTGTACCGGATGTACAGGCCTGCCGGCGCAGGCGCAATAAGCAGAATACATGACCACTGCAAAAAACGGTGCTGTAGCGACAAATCCGATTCCGCAGAGAATAATCCCGATCCAGGAAAGGAGCATGCCCACAAATCCTGTAGCCAGTAATGTTCCGTAATTTTCCTTCGCCAGGTTTACCGATCTTTTCAGCGCTTCCGTAGCCGATGCATTTTCAAAAAGAAGGACCGGGTAGCCCAGCATCAGGAAAGGATAGACAAAGAAGAACGGAATAACGCAGAAAAACAGAGCCAGCCCGGAAATAATTCCGGAGATAAGGGTGAAAATAACAATGTTGATGAAATTCTGACGGTAGCCGATGAAAAGATCAGAAAACTGAGCCGGTTCCCTTCTCCTGTATTTATCAACAATATAAATTAGCCCCACGTATAGCGGTGACGCCAGCAATCCGAAAAGTCCGGACAGAGACAGGTACATCGAAAATCCGGGAATGGCGAAATAATTAAAGCTGGAATAATCCGCACCATTATTTTTCATTTCGTCTACCATTTCTACAGAATCGAAACCGATCAGTCTCTGGATCAGGTAAGATCCGGCAAAGTAAATAAGCATGGCAATAATACCATACAAAGCCACGCCTTTATACATTGCAAGAGAATGATTGATAATGGAAGAGGTTTTCTTTTCAGGGACAAAGTCCGGTTTGTCGAAATCAGTAATCTGAGCCATATATATTATTTTTGTGATTGTATTTTGAAGGTATATCAAATAAAGTGCTGATCTCAGATTGTGTGGTATCTATAAGGTAACAAAAGCCATAAAAAACCGCTTCGTAAAAAGCGGTTTTCTTTATTTTAATTTTTTATGGCGTTACTTCCTGAATAAACAGATTGATTTCCGATCGGAGCAGCAGTTCATCTTCCAGAAAGGTTTCACAGAAAATCTGGCAGATGTTTTCAAACTGTGAAATCAGTGAAGCCCTGGAAATAATAGTGCTTCCCACCTTTGGCAGGGAAAAGATTTCTATTTTTTTAATGTTTGTGATAAAACCAATTACTTTGGTATCCGCTTCAGGATTTTCAAAGAAGCTCTGTCCTAAAATCGAAGAGCAGGTCTGTGCCGAATTTTCAATCAGTCCTGCTTCCACAAATAGCCCTTTATCTACAAAAATATTATCTTCTTTTATTTCAAAGGAAGTAATCACTTTTTCTTTGGTGAGTTCCAGAATATAATCCGTCATCAGCATTGGTTTGCGGTGCGGCAGAAAATTGTGGATGTTGATGATATTTTCTTCCTTAATTTCCATAGTCTTACATAATAACAGTTTTCATCTGAGATCTTGCGATCACCTCATCATTAAGCGTTGTCACCACATCCACCAGCGTTACCCCCATCATTTCGTTGATAATGGATATTTCAGATTTCAGGCGGTCACCGGTTTTCGGCAGTGCTATGGCTTCAAATGTTTTGATGGCACCGATGTATCCTGTAGGGGCTTCCTTGCCAAGCAAGTAAAATTTATAACCGGTATGCAAGGCAACACTCTGTGCCTGATGTTCTACTAATCCTGAAGCCTGAAAAATACCGTCCAGGACGAAAATGTTGTCTTCCCTGATTTCAAAACCGGATACCAGATGGGATTCGGAATATTCGGCAATGCTGCTTACCATAACGAAAGGGGAGCGCTGCGGGATTAAGCTTTCAACAAATTGCGGATCGGAAGTAGGCAGTCTGTTTTTCATTTAGCAAACGGTTAATAAAGCACAGGAATAAGAGAATCTTCCGCTTTCAGGGACACAAAGCAATACCTTTTCACCTTTCTTCAGTCTTCCGGAGTTCATGAGTTGTTCCAGGGCGATAAAAATGGATCCTGCCCCGATGTTGCCAACCTCGGAAAGGTTGTAGAACCATTTTTCCCAAGGGAAATCCAGTCCAACATTGGCAAATTCCTCTTTCAGACCTTCTTTGAAGTAGCCGGAAGAGACATGGGCCAGGACATGGTCTACCGTATCCGGGTCCAGGTTATGCTTATCAAAAGAACTTCTTAAACTTTCAGCTCCCTTTACCAAGATGTATTTATCCAAAATTTTGGTATCCTGTTTTAATGCGAAAATAGACTGCTTCAGCCATTCGTCGGAAGGATAGTCTGCCCAGGATTTCAGGCTTCCGTCTTCCTGCTTTTCGGTTCCTGCATACATACAGGCTTCGATTTCATGAGCATAAGAATAGAAATCAATAAATTCTATTTTTAAAGATACTTCGTCTTCTCTAGGCTGTCCTTCCAGAAGGAAAGCGCCGGCGCCGTCGGATAACATCCATCTTAAAAACTCCCTTTTGAAGGCAATGATCGGTCTTTCTTCCAGTAAAGCCAGGTTTTCTGCTTCATGGTTGAATTTATCTGCCGTCATCCATGCCGACATTCTCTCCGAACCGACACAGACCGCATTTTTATGGACGCCAGCCTTTACGGAAAGAAAACCGTAGTTCAGGGCATTCATCCCGGAATTACAGAGCCCGGATGCTGTATTGACCGCTATAGATTTATTCATATCAAGCTCCCCGTGGATCATCGAAGCATGAGAGGGCTGGATTTGATCCGGGGAAGAAGTTCCCACCGAAAGCAGCTCCATATCCTCTTTCCTGAATTGGTCATCAAAAAGGCCCTTCACCGCGTTCGCCGCAATCTGTGCGTTGGTATGGGTAGGATTTCCTTCTTTGTCCAAAGCATAATATCTCGTCGTAATTTTATTATTCCTCAGGATAATTGCTTTAGCTTTGGAAGGAGCGCCGTTTATATAACCAAGATACGTTTCCATTTCATCATTAGAAACCGGTTCATTGGGTAGATAGGTAAATGCTTTTGTTATAAATACGTCGTTCATTCTATTTTAAATTAATTCCTTGTAAATATTCTCTTTGTTTTTTTCTTTTAAACCAAAAAATGGGGGTTGTTAATAAGTGTAAAACCAGCACAACAGGTGAAATAAGCCATATTGCAGCCATCAAATATACCTTAAAGAATTTAATGAGCAATGGGCGTTTCTCTTTTTTCCTGATGATAAGGTTTGACCAGACCGTGAAAATTTTGTTTCCCACTTTTTCCACTCTTACCAGAAATGCCCGGATTTCCATAGCCCCGTTTTTTACCAGATCGGGCTGCAGGGTCTGCACTGTATTTTCTGAAAAATGCTTTTCGATAATGGTTCCGTATTTTCCGGCGCCTGCAATTTCCTGATCCGAAACACCGGCTGCCGGAAGCATGCCCGATTTTTCTTTTTTTCCGGTCGTCATCCAGCGGAGAATCGTAAGTACGCTGGTATAATTGTCGTGGCGGTCTACCAGAGCGATGTTTCCTACCAGTTTTGCATTCAGGTTCTTTAAATAAACTTTCAGCTTTTCCTGGGAAAGCATCCACATGTTTCTTGTTCCTGAGATGGTCACTACCGGAGTATCTTTTAAAATACTTTCTGCGTATCCGCTTTTCAAAAATGAAATAACCGGGATGGAAGGGGTGAGGTACCAGACCTGATAGCCGAAAAGGACCAGATCGAATTTTTTATTCAGCACCTCTTCCGGTGGGGGAAGGATCTCGCTGGGGATCTGAAGGTAAGATTCCGGAAACGTATTGAAAAATACATCACTACTCCACGGGAAAGGGAAGTCCTTCTTCAGTTTTATATTGTAATAGGTTACTTCATATTCGTCGTTCTTATCTTCAAAAGGACGGGCGATATTTCTCATGATATCTTCCAGTTGTCCCGACTGAGTATAATAGATGACGAGTATATTTTTCTTCATAATTCCATTTATCAGGTTACAAAAATATGCTTTTCCTATGTATTATTTGGAACTAAATATTTTTAATGTCTCAGAACCAAACTTCAGGTTGTAATTTGTTGGATTACCTTTATTATTCATATTAATAAAGACAATAATTTCAGGAAGCTCGGGCAGGGTATTGAAGTCGAAGCTTTCATCGGAAACAAGAAGAACATTTATTTTCTTGGTGATTTCCTTCAGATTATTCACATACTGGATCTTTCTCCTTTTTACCAGATATGTCTGTCTGGCAATCCTTCTTTTTTCTTCATTTTTTATAAAGCTGAAAACTCTTCTGCCGGCCTGTTGCAGGGTCAGCAGTACATCTTTTTGGCCGAAATCATCTGCCAGATGTAAAATGTTGGCATCTTTCGGAATATGTTTGTTCAGTTCGAAGTAAACGGATTTGTTCAGTTTAAAATCTTCTTTTACCGCCTGCACAACTTCATTGTCTTTATATAAATAGGCTAAAAATAATTTTCTCCCAAAATAATTTTCATCTTCCAGCTCATTCCTGAATGCCGCAAACTGCTCCCTGAAAAAAGCGTTAATTCTTTTCGTTCTTTCTGAGTATGTTTGTCCGAAACTCTCGTCTTCCTTATGGATCCTTTCACCAACTTTTACAGTAATGTCTCCATCATAAATAATGAAATCTCCTTTCGGCTGCACTTCGGAATTCCCGTGGATATACACCGGAACGATATCCAGCCCGAATTCTTCTGCAATATAAAAAGCGCCCTTGTGAAACCTTTTGATATCATTGGTATAGGAGCGTTCCGCTTCGGGAAACACGACCAGTGAATAACCCTGGTCAACTTTTTTCTTCAGCTGCTGCATCCCATTTTCGATACCCTGGGAAACCGGGTAAAAGCCTAAAACCCGCACAATTTTCCCGAAAACCGGGGAGTTGTATACCCAGTCATTGACAAGGAAAATAATTTTGTGCGTGGTCATCGCCATCGTCAGCGTGTCCAGGAATGATGTATGATTGGCAATCAGTACCGCCGGCCTGCTGAAATCCTCATTCGGGTTTTTAATGAACTTCTTCTTTACAAATGGATTCGTATAAAGGACAGAAGTTAAAAAGCGGGCGATGATTAATTTAATAAAATTTAAGGTCCGGCCTTTGGATTTCTTCACAAAAATGCTTCCGATCACCGAAAAAAACAGTCCGCCCAGCCCGTAATAGACAAAGGACAGGACCGAATTCAGGAACAGCCTGAACGTAATCGGGGAGAGTCCTTTCTTTGCCCGGTTGGTAATAAGCAGCCTGAACCAGAAAGGGTATAACGTTGAGGTAATGATGATCACGGAAAACATTCCGATCAGAGCCACCAGGGCCAGTGAATGAAGGGCTGGATGTTTGGCAAAAATCAGGGAACCGATGGAGAGAATGGTGGTAAAGACCGCCAGAATAATGGAAGTCCTGTAAGTCGGAAGCTCATTTTTTCCGGTGGTATGCTCTTTCTGCATGGCCTGGGTAAGGAAAATACTGAAATCGTCTCCCACTCCGAAAACGAGGGTACAGACCACAGTGCTGAAAATATTTAACTCAAGTCCCAGGAAATAGAGGATTCCGGCCGTTACGACTCCCGTTAAAACAATCGGAAACATGGTAAGGACCGTAAGCTCAAAATTCCTGAAAAAGACGATGATCGTTAGAATAATGGCCAAAAGGGAATAATTGATTAAGGTATTAAAGTCTCTTTTCAACAGCCCCAGAAAGTTTTCATTCATCTGCTGCCGGTCGATGGCCAGCGCTTCATGTTTATTTTCAACATCTTTAATGAAAGCGTCTCTTTTATTCTCGTCTACCTTTACCACGTTGGAAACCGTGTAGAACCCATTTTCCTGGCTCAGGAATTCCGGGATCTGCAAGGCTTTTATTTGTTCGTAATCTTTCAGGTCCAGCGTCGTGTAGCTTTTGTTTAAATTTTCATTAAACTGATCAAATGCCGAGCTGTTGAACCCGAATTGATTTCCGTTTTTAACCAGTTCCGAAACCGTTTGGTTTTTTTTATCCGGACTCCAGAATTTTTTCCAGGCGTCAATTTTTTTCTGCTGGTCTTTTTCAGACAGCACCACATTACCGATCGAGTTGTAGCTTAGTATTTTCCCTTCTGTTTTCTCTTTTTCCAAGAACCTGCTCAGTTCGGAGTTTCTGGCCAGGGCTTCGTTCTCAGAATTTCCGTAGGAAATCGTGTATATGGATTTGGAAGTAATGTCGGATAGCTTCTGGAGCTTCGCCTCGCTGATCTTCAAATCTTTCGGAATATAATTGAGGTCGCCGATGTCTTCATTGAAACCTACTTTCCTGAAACCGAACAAACAGGCAATGATGATAACGGAACAGATAATGATTAAAGGTTTATTTTTCTCATAAGGATAAGATCCAATTTTATCAATGAAATTGATGTTGACGTACTCGCCTTTTTCCTTTGGCCTATAAAGCTGGGGAACAATAATCAGGGCAGTAACCGAAGATAAAATAACGGTAATTGCTGCAAAGAGACCGAGGTCCTTCAGGGCTTCCGAACGTACAAAAATAAGGCAGAGAAAGGATACGGCCGTTGTGGCGCTGCTTAAAATAATCGGCTGCGTGATTTCCTTGTAAAGTTCCTCAATATTATTATTGTGCTTGTAATGCGTGAGAATATGCAGGGCATAATCGATGGTAATCCCGATCAGTATCGCTCCCACACTTAATGAAATGGCTGAAATTTTATCCTTAATAAAATACAGGATCAGTAAAGCGAGGAGCACCGAAAAAGCCGTCGGCAGAAATACGATAATCGGGGTGAAGAAATTCCTGAAGTAATAGATCAGCAGAATCAGGAGCACCGTCATGGAAATCATTACGGTATTCCTGATGTCTTTTTTGATCTGTTGGGCATTGGCCACGGCAATTACCGGCGATCCGAAATAGCTGATCTGCGTTTTTCCTTTAAACCGGGTGTTGAGGTTATCCTTTATTTCATTCAGCCGGTTGATAAAAGCTTCGTTATTTTTGGTATCATTGCTTTTATTCCTGGGATCAATAAACAGAAGAAGGTTTTTTCCGTCTTTAGTAACAATGTAGTTGTCTTCGAGCCTGAAATCTTTACTGATGTTCAGGGCGTTGAGCTTTTTAATTCCTAAAAAAGTAATGCCGAGCGGATCTTTTTTAATGAATTCTTTCGTTACAAGGCTGGTAGGGGATGCCAGGGAAACATAATTGCTTTCAACCTGCCGGGCGATGCTGTCTTTCTGGAGCTTTTTTTCAATTTCACGGTAATCGCTTTCGTTTAGGAATAAAGGAAGGTTCTGATTAACGAAATCAAAAGTTTCCGAAATTTCACTGTCGTTTACTTTTCCCTGGACGGAACCGATGTATTTCTGCAGGGATTCAGTCTTTTTCAGAAAAGAATCGGCGGTTTCCGAAAGCTGGAAGTCTTCTTCCTTCGATTTCTTTTCAATAATAACAATGATCTTGTCTGAAAAATTAAGCTGCTTCAGGACTTTTGCCGTAAGGTCCGATTTTTCACTTTTGGGAATGATTTGGTTGATGTCTTCTTCAAAATTAATCTTTGAAGCGAAGAATCCGCATACAACGGCAATTCCGATAGCAAAGAGCACGGATAAAAGCCTGTTTCTGGAGATCAGATAATATAAAAAGATAAAAAACCGGTGCATGGCATGTAAAAATCAAGTTTGCAAATTTAAATTTTTCGCCATTAGTGCAAAATGTTTTAACAATAAGTTTTCCTTGAAAATCAATAAAATATTTAGTCGAAATGAAAAAAAAATCTACTTTTGCAAAAGTTCCCGACTGATGAAAATCCATTTTAAGACAAAATAGCTAAGTAATAAGCTTAGATTTGATATGTTTAAAATATTTGATGAAAAAATAAACGGTTTTTTATTCATAATCGTTTTTCCTTTCCTGCTGTTCTTCATATCCTATTACGGATTTGAGACCTCTTATGTAGTGGGCATCAAATCTTGGGAAAAAGTACCCGACTTCATGTTTTCATCAGTGTATGCGTACCGTGTCATTCCGAATTACCTGAGTGTGCATGTGACGGAAGCTTTGGCCTATATTGTAAACAACGATCTTTCTTTTGCCAAAGCCTTTATTATTAAACAGGGGTCTTTTTTTTATCACAGCATTTTTCTGATCAACGTTTTCTTTTTCATGCTCACGTCTGTGGTGTTGCACAAAATTTTACAGATGCAGCCTGCTGGGCTTCTTTTAAATGACAAAGTAAAGCAGATGGTTCATTTGATCGCGGTGTTTTTTATTGTGATCATGCAGTATGTACCCACCAACTGCGACTGTATTGCCCTCTTTTTTTATAGCCTGGGAATGCTTTTTACCCTGAAATACCTGGAAAAAAGAAAGCCTGTGGATCTCATTTTGTTAAGTAGCATTATTTTTATCTCCACCTTCGTCAGAGAGACGGCCTGTCTGAATATTGCCTTTTTCGCAGCTGTCTTTATCGAACCGCAGGAACTGAAAAGGGGGAACTTTGCCTTCGTTAAAGAATGTATGTTTCTGGTGGCTGCTTTTATCATCCCTTATATCGGGCTCCGGTGGCTTATCTGGCAGCATGCTTCATTTGCAGAAGGAATATATTGGGTTAAAAATTTTACAAGTCCTTATAATATTCTTGGACTTTTGTTTGGAATATTAAGTATCCGGTTTGCGTACGGGTTTTCTGATGAATCCGGAAAGAGGACCATCAGGAAATACCTGTTTTTCTCTTCGCCTTATCTGATGATGATAACTTTAGTGGGGCTTTTCTGGGAAACCAGGTTATTTATGCCGCTGATTCTTACGGGATTCGTGGCGGCATCTTATCAGTTTAAAAAACATTATATCTAGGAATGCATTTATTACATCCATATTACATTATTGCCCTTATCGTTATGCTGTTTTTCAGCTATCAGGAAGTTTTCCATCGTAAGGTCGATAAAAAAGCGCTTTGGTTTCTGGGAGCATACCTGATCATTATCGCCGGACTCCGGGATAGTGTGGGACCGGACTACGGAAGTTACCGGGGGATTTATATTTACTCAGATACCAAAGATTACATCACTTTTGTTTTTACGGCCCTTCACCTGGAACCTCCTCAGCCGATGGAGGTGGAATGGCTGTTTGTGCTTATCAATAAAATTCTGCTTAATATCTTTGATGCCCCGTTTTATATGCTGACGCTCGTCATCGCTGCCATTGCCATTTTCTTTAAGATAAGATATATCGACGATAATTCATTTTACCCTTTTACCGTAATGGCCATGCTTTTCATTCCAGGGTTCTTTATTGGGGAAAGCGGACAGATCAGGCAGAACTTAGGGTCTTTCATCGTATATTTCGCGATACGGTATATTAAAGAGCGGAAATTGTGGGCATACCTGTTGTGTATTTACCTGGCAGGTGGTATCCACACGGTATGTTATCTGTTTTTACCAATGTACTGGCTGGTACGTTTTCCGATGAACAAAACACTGATGCTGATCCTGATCATTACTTCAATATTTTTATCACCTTTCGAGGTCTACCGGGCATTTGGTGGCTTTCTGAGTAATATTTCAGCTGATAATGCAATATCCGTAGGGTTCAACGGTTACGTGGATGAAAGTGTGGAGAGGCTGAACGGAGGGTTCGGTATTCCCGAAGCACTGATGGCGATTCTTACCTTCTTCCTGTTTGCGTTCGATACCAAGATGGTTGAAAAATATCCCTATTACGAATATCACAGGATGTACGCCGTTATGGGAATATGTTTCTTCTTTATTTTCAGGAACAACCCGATTTTCGCTTCGAGGCTTGCAGGGACATTTGTGGGGTTTGGTTATATTATTATTCCGAATACCATGTATGTGGTTTCCAATAATACCAAAAAGATGATTTATCTTTTTATTTTCTCTTTCGTGATATTCAATTTCATCGTTTTTTCGAGTTTCAGGAATATTACTTCCGGAAGATTTACGGCTGAACAGTATAAAAACCATTTGCTGCCTTAATATCCGAACTTATGAGTGCACCTAAGAAAGAAAGAATTCTGGTACTTGACGGTCTAAGGGGGCTGGCGATCCTGCTGGTGCTGCTTTTTCATGGCTATTATATCTGGTTTGATTATTATCCTTATAAAAAACTCTATGCAGATCATATCCTGTTCAAATATGGCAGTCTCGGCGTCCAGCTGTTCTTTCTGATTTCAGGTTTTGTTATCTTGATGTCGGTAGAACGGACAGGCCGTTTCTGGAAATTTCTTAAGAACAGATGGATCCGGCTTTTTCCGAGTATGCTCATCTGCAGCCTGATTGTGTACTCTACCGCGCATTTTTTCCATGAAAGGCCGTTTGGGATTCCTCCGTTGAAATCCATTCTGCCCGGTATTACCTTTATCAACAACAGTATCCTGGAAAAGATTTTCAATACCGATTTCCCTGTGCTGGAATTGTCTTTCTGGTCCCTGTTTGTTGAGGTAAAATTTTATATCATTTTCGGGGCACTTTACTTTCTTTTCAACAGGAACGTTGCATTGGGAGGAATTTTTTTAATTTATCTTTCGGCGCTTGCCCTGCAGCTGCTGTGCCTGGGAAATATCTTTCATGAAACGTCGTGGATGAAAATTTATATCGGCTCGTTTATCCATTTTGGATGGTTTGCAGCCGGCGCACTTACTTACATCTATTTTTATAACAGGGAAAAGAAATACCTGTGGATGCTTATTTCTGCTACGTTTTCTTCTCTGCTGTACGTTATTAAATTCCAGGATCCGGTGATGCTGGTATATCTGGTTGTGCTTTGCCTTATTTTTTACTTTGCCCTTTTCCGGAAAAGTTTTGGGTTTATTTTTTCAACCCGGTTCTTTAAATTTATCGGTTTTATCAGCTATCCGCTTTATCTGCTGCATGAGAATATGCTGGTAGCATTAATTATTAAGTTCCATCATTATTTTGCCGGGATTCCCTATTTTCTGCTTCCCGTTATTTCCTGTATTTTTATTGGAGGTATGGCAAGTTTGGTTGCTTATTTCATAGAACCGGCTTTTCAGAAAGTGTTGAAAAAAATAATCTAATTTTGCCTTTTTCTTTTATTATATACCATCTATAATTCAGTCATT
This sequence comes from Chryseobacterium sp. SN22, assembly GCF_008329705.1. Taxonomy (GTDB): domain Bacteria; phylum Bacteroidota; class Bacteroidia; order Flavobacteriales; family Weeksellaceae; genus Chryseobacterium. Next base: position 112,150 of record NZ_VTSX01000014.1, read on the forward strand.
TTTTTTGTCTGTAATATCCGGCACACCTCCCGGAACTTTTCGCCAATTTCTAAACTTTATTCAATATAGAGTGATATCGGTACTGGCAAAAGGCATTTTTTTTCCGGTTTGATTTATATCATCTATGAAATTTTATTATTAATATTTTATAAAATATTTTCAGCATCTGATCACTGTATTGAAAAATAATGTATTTTCGTAATACTTAAGTTGAAAAAGTAATTTCTTCACTAATAATTGAATACTTTTAATGCACTTAATGTTCTAATTGCTTTATGTATTAATTATTTATAAAATAAATTGATTTTTTTTAACAAGGGTTTAAATGTTGTATTAACAAGTACATACACACAAAGTTTAAAGAAATGGAAAAGTCAATTAAAAATGTGGCAGCAATCTTATGCTGTCTGGCAACGCATGGCATCTATGCCAAAGAAATCGCAGGAGAAAAGAAATCCGATTACTTTGAAATATCACGGAAAACCTATTTCAAAACATCAGATTCACTAGTTAAACCTTTAATTACAGACAGAAAACAGATCAGTGATGAAAAAAAATCTACTATTTCAAATGAAAAACTTCTTACCAACCCAACCGGAAAAGCAGTAGACTGGACCAGAGCGCCAAATAGTTACATTTTTGATCCTACCCAGGATGTTGACGGCCTTTATATTCCTGTAAGAAAAGCATATGCTATGTGGGAACAGGATAAAATACTAGGTGGATCGGCTATTCCAAGCGGGAAGCTTACGGCTGATGTTTTGTGGGAAGATGTTCACGGGCTGGTAAAGTCCGGCGTAAGCTATACCCTGGAAGTCGTGGACGCCGGTCAGAATGCCAAAATTAAAATTCCGATCAATAAAGCTAAAAAAGGAAATGCCGTGGTTGCTTTCCGGGTAAACGGACAGATCTTCTGGTCGTGGCACATCTGGGTAACGGATGATCCTTCCAACGGATCTACCTATAAAAGCTATCCTGATGTCAAAAGGCAAAGAGCAGATGGAACTGTTGAAACCATTCCGGATTCAGACTGGGGCTGGATGGACCGTAATCTTGGAGCTGTAAGTGCTTCCATTACCGCAAACGACTGGAATAGAAACGGAGGCTTATTGTACCAATGGGGCCGGAAAGATCCTATTCCGCCGCTGGTGTACCGGGGAAATGATTTTTATGAAGTTTCCGGATCCGTCGGACGGGTAAGACACCGCGGGGCAAAAAATTTTACCGGTGCCGCCAATTTTGATAATCTTCGGAAATTCGTCCTGCTTTCCAATGCTACGATTGCAAATAATATCCAGCTTGCGGTAAAAAATCCGTTAAGTTTGATTTACGTAAATAAAGACGACAATTCAGGACCTGCTTATTACAACAACAATCCAAACCTGATGGTGAACTGGTTCGGAAGAATGCCGGGCCTGAACGACAGCAGATTGCCGGAACTTAATCTGTGGTCTGACAATTCTCAGGGAGTTGTAAGTAATAATTACAACAATAACGCTGCAGCGTCACCTTACAGAAATAAATCTTCCTATGATCCATGTCCGAACGGATGGAGAATTCCCTCGGTTCTGGTGGCTAATCTTGCTTCCGGAAGCTACGTGGATGACATCCGGGTTGATTATTCGCCATTTGGTGTACGCACGAATACCCCTAAAAATGTTTTTGAATCAAATACCTACCATATCATAAAACCTACTGATTCCGGCGTACCAAGTTTTATGACGAATTTTAAATTATATCCAAATTTCGGCTTCGACCTTTCCAATGCAGGAGGATACAATATGGGAATCTTCCCGGGAACAGGAGGGATTTCTATTCTGGCACACCAGGGTCAGTATACCGATCAGCATCAGGTTGCTTTATGGACTGCTACAATGCCGAAGTTTTTCGATACCACTCCTGCAGTAAGCGCACGATCGCTTTTCATGATTCCGGACAGGCAACAGTCTGATATTCCCGATTCGAGCCAGCCGAACGTAAAAGGAAGATACTGGTATTTTCCGCTGGCTTCTGCCAATACTTCTGATGCCAATGCATGCAGGTGTATTAAAGATCCGCTGTATGTCGTAAACGACTACGATTTTCCAACCGAATATATTGTTTCGGAAATAAATTATACCGAAGGGATAAATAACCCGAATACATACCAGGTGGTAAAGAATACCGCTGCGTTTATCGTAGAGATTCCTGTAAGCAAGGCATTTTCAGTACAAAGCCAACTGCTGAATAATAAAGATATTCTGAACACTGCCAATTTTAATAGCCTTAAAGCCAATGTCCTTTGGACAACCAATACCGGTCTGATTAATAATGTAACGGTCGTTAATCCTTCTCCTGGTTCATTGGATGCCATTGCATCATCAAAGATTGCAGTGGCTGTCAATCCCAATCAGAGCGGAAACGCAGTTGTAACCTTGCATAACGGAAGTATTTCAAATCCGATATACTGGTCATGGCATATCTGGGTAACAGATACTGCTGTTGGCTCCTACAACTACACTACAGAACTGCCGGTATCTTCCGTAACAAATTATGTAAATTATATTCCGAAAGGGGATAATATATTCGAAACGGAGTTTATGGACCGTAATCTGGGAGCTACTGATGCATTCCCGATCGTTGCAAATCCGTTTACCCCCACTGCTGCGGAACTGGCAAAAATAAAAGCTTCCACAGGACTTCATTATCAATGGGGACGAAAAGATCCGCTTCCTGTTTTTCAGTATGCGGACGACCGTGCGTCTTACTCCGTATTTTTAGGCACAGCTACGGCAACCGGAACATTAAATTATACAACGCTTACCAATGCAGCCTATAATAATGTATCCGGAAGTTACATCATTCCTTATAATACCTATGCCAATTCTGCCAATGCGAATGTGACGTCAGCAGATAAAGTTTCGGATAAAATCGCGAAAGTATTAACGTATTCCGTGAGAAATCCTCTGGTATATATGATCCCAAGTACTTTTGCCCCTTATAACAGTACAACTCCTGTCTATACAAACGGAACGGACTGGCTGGCAAACGAACCCAACCTTGCTCCTGACCGTTGGGGAAGAGGTGGTACAAAGTCACCTTTCGACCCATGTCCTGCTGGCTGGAGAATTCCTGACCTTACAGGCGTTGCGCCGGGCGGGCAGGACTTCGGATTTACACCGTGGTATAAAAAAGACAAGGTGGTAACTACTGCATACAGCGTTGCCAATGATTATCTGGGGGTAAGGGTACGAAGAAGCGCTTCTGCCAGTTACACCATTGGATATACTTTTAACGATTCGTCTTACAGAATAGGAAATTATCCGAATTCAGGATCCCGCGGCTCAAGAAGTGTGACTACCAACCAGTCTGCAGCAGGAACCTTCAATGTCATCAATTATCAATATCCCGGAATCTGGACAGCCGCCCTTAATTCAAATTATATCGGAAGACCGATCAATGTTTTATTCGATGCTGCTGCTTCAGCCAACCGTATGATTGCTTTCCACGATAATAACGATCCGTATTTTGGAATGAACTGCCGTTGTGTGAAAATTAAATACGATGCCAACGGAAATGAGGAAGGAGTGATTCCAAGACTTCAGATTACGGCTTTACCGGCTACGGCACCTGCTGCACGCTTAGACTCGAATGATATTAGAGCTGTTAAAAAGGACAAGATTGCTTTCTTCCCGAACCCGGTGAAAAATGAACTGTACATTAAAACAGCGGATAATACGGAAGGATATTATTATCAGGTGTATAATATGTCCGGACAGCTTGTAAAATCAGGAAAGTTTGAAAATAAAAAAACTGATCTTTCTTCCCTGGTTTCCGGTGCATACCTTTTGAGAATTAATGATTCAAAAGAAATTGTAAAGATTATTAAAGAATAGATAAGATTCAATACATCTCTGAAGAGAAATAAAACGGCAATTAAGTTAAATTCATTATTTTTGACTATTAAAGATGATGAAAACAACACAAAGCTGTTCTGTTTCTCTTTTTTTTGTTCCAATTTCAAAACACATTATGAGGCCAGATAAAGTCGTACAATATTTTAATATTAAAATTTTCATTTATTTTTTAATTCTAGTGACGGCTGTTTATACGCTGGTTTTTACTTATTACTACAACTTTAAAGACGATGGATACATCCTGGCCGACTGGCTGATTAATTATCAGGATGGGGGTTTTAAACGAAGAGGTTTATCCGGAAGTTTTTTCTTTTTACTGCAGGATCTTACCGGATTAAGTTTAAACAGTCTGGTATATTTCGCCCAGTTCACTGTTATTTCCTGCTTTTTTTTGTTTTATATAAAACTTATCCGTTATAAAATAACCGATCTTCTTTATTTATCCCTTCTCTTATCATCAATCGGTTTTGTGGGACTTCTCAATACGGTAACGTATGTTGGTAAAAAAGAATTTATTGTTTTCCTGCTTTTTACAGGATTTGTTTATCTGCTGGATCATAATAAGCTTTCAAAAAATAAGGAATACCTTTTTTGTCTGGCGCTTTTCATTACTACTTTTCTTCATGAAGTTGTTTTGTTCTATGTTCCTTATTTTGCTATTGCCTTATATCTGAAAACAGGGATATTCGAATATAAGAAGTATATTAAATATTTTCTGGCAGTCGGTATTCCTACCGCATCCATCCTACTGTTCGGAAAAAACGTTAATGAAGGAATGTCACTGCAGATTCTGGCAGAAAGAGGCGTACACCCGACTTACGGAATTTTCTACTGGAATATTAATGAGAGAGAATACATAAGGCAACATAGCAGCGAATATATTCTTTATTTTATCAGCTTTGCAATTAGTTTTCTTCATATCGGTTATTATTTAAAATTTCTAAAGGACCGAAAGATTTTATCTATATTATTAATCGGAGCTTTTTTATTTTCCCTTCCTTTATTTTATCTGGCTATCGACTGGGGAAGATGGATGTATATTCATATGATACTTATAATTGTACTTTTTGCCCTGTTATTAAGGAACGGGCATTCGGTTTTTGCATTTGAGAAAATTAGAGTAAACCGGAAATTCTATATTACTCTATTCATCATTATTTTCTCTTTGATGTATCGGGTAGAGATGTCAGGAAAAGGCTTTACTTTCGAGGGAATTCTGTACAGGATATTTATTGCACCGGTAGAATTGCTAAATAAAATGTGATTCGAAAAAGCTATCTGATAAAAAAACTTTACTTTTGCAAAAATTTTAGAATGTCGAAAAATTTAGTAATCGTTGAGTCACCGGCAAAAGCAAAGACTATTCAGAAGTATTTAGGGAAGGATTTTGAAGTAAAATCCAGTTTCGGACATATCCGGGATCTTCCTAAGAAAGGAATGGGAATTGACCTGTCGACTTTTAGTCCGGATTACGAAGTTTCTGCCGACAAAAAGAAATTGGTAACAGAACTGAAATCCGCTGTAAAAAAGGCCGATATGGTATGGCTGGCTTCCGATGAAGACCGCGAAGGAGAAGCCATTGCCTGGCATCTTGCGGAAGAACTGAAGCTGAAGCCGGAAAACAGAAAAAGAATCGTATTTCACGAAATTACCAAAAATGCCATTCTAAAATCAATAGAAAATCCGAGAGATATTGACCAGAATCTAGTCAATGCCCAGCAGGCCCGAAGGGTACTGGACCGGATCGTAGGTTTCGAAATGTCTCCGGTGCTTTGGAAAAAAGTGAAGCCGGGATTATCCGCAGGCAGGGTACAGTCGGTAGCTGTACGGTTAATTGTTGAAAGAGAAAAAGAAATCCGGGAGTTTGTGCCGAAAGCCAGTTTTAAACTGGATGGTATTTTCTTAAACAAAGCCGGACAGGAAATTTCCGCAAAACTGAAGAAAGATTTCAACAGGGAAGAAGAAGCTGAAAAATTCCTGGAACAGTCGAGAACGGCCGAATTCAAAGTATTAAATGTTGAAACCAGACCGGGAACGCGTTCGGCATCTGCTCCTTTCACCACCTCAACTTTACAGCAGGAAGCCTCTTCCAGATTAGGATATAATGTAACCAACACGATGCGTCTTGCCCAAAGGCTGTATGAAGAAGGATACATTACTTATATGAGGACCGACTCGGTAAATCTTTCCCAGGAAGCTATTGAAGGAGCCAAAAAACAAATTGTTTCAGAATACGGCGCAGAATATTCCGCACCGAGAAATTATACAACGAAGTCTGCTTCCGCACAGGAAGCCCACGAAGCCATACGTCCTACGGATTTTGCTGTAAAAAGCATTGGTGACGCTCAGCTGAACAGGCTGTATCAGTTAATTTACAGAAGGACTTTAGCTTCGCAGATGGCCAACGCCAAAATTGAGAAAACCGTTATTGAAATCGGCAATGATAAACTTCCCCAGCATTTTGAAGCGCAGGGAGAAGTTATTATTTTTGACGGTTTCTTAAAAGCATACGGGATTGTAAAAGCCGAAGACGATGATGAGGAAAACAACGAAAAACTGCTTCCTAAAGTAAAAGTCGGAGAAATTTTAGATTATAAAAAGATTACGGCAACCGAAAAATTCACAAGGCCCGGTGCACGGTATACGGAAGCCGGATTGGTGAAAAAACTGGAAGAACTGGGAATCGGGCGTCCGTCTACGTATGCGCCGACCATCCAGACCATCCAGAACCGTGAATATGTGGATAAAAGGGAAATTGAGCCTCAGACAAGAGAGGTAGTGAAAATTTCCCTGGCCAAAGACGCTGTTAAAAAAGAAATCCTTGAAGAGAAATTCGGAGGGGATAAAAATAAATTTGTTCCTACAGATACAGGGGAAGTCGTAAGTGATTTTCTTACGGATAATTTTAAGGAAATCCTGGATTACGGCTTTACGGCAAGAGTAGAAGAAAGCTTCGACGAAATTGCCAACGGCGACCAGAAATGGAAGCAGATGATGACGGATTTCTACTCCAAATTCCACCCGAGAATTGAAGATGTGGAAGAGAATGCAGACCGGGCAACCGGAGACCGTTTATTAGGGGTCGATCCTAAGACCGGGAAGAATGTTCATGCCAGAATCGGCAGGTTCGGAGCGATGATCCAGATCGGTGAGACGGAAGATGAGGAAAAGCCGATTTTCGCCTCCTTAATGGCAGGGCAAAACATTGCCACTATTACCTTTGAAGAAGCACTGGAGCTGTTCAGGCTTCCTTTTGACCTGAAAGAGGTGGATGGCCAGCCTGTTTCCGTAGGGGTCGGAAGATTCGGACCTTATGTGAAATGGGGCGAAACGTTCATCAGCATTCCGAAAGGGGAAGATCCGCTTTCGGTGGACCAGAAGCGGGCGGAAGAAATCATCAATGAAAAGAAAATCGCCGATGCACCGATTGCTACTTACAAAGGAGATCCTGTAACCAAGGGATCGGGGAGATTCGGGCCGTTCATCAAATACAAAGATATTTTTGTAAACGTTCCGAAACGGTATGATTTCGAAAACCTTTCCCAAAGCGATATCAATGAACTGATTGATGCTAAACTTGAAAAAGAAGCCAACCGCTATATCCAGCAGTGGGAAAAAGAAAAAATTTCCATCGAAAACGGAAGATGGGGCCCGTTTGTAAAATTCGGAAAAGCCATGTTTAAAATTCCGAAAAAAGCGGATGATACCAAATATGAAGCTGACGAACTGAAAGAGGTTTCTCTGGATGAGGTGAAGAAATGGATCACCGACCAGGATCCGAAAGCATTTGCCGAAAAGAAAAAACCGGCTGCCAAGAAAGCTGCTGCTCCGAAAAAGGCAACTGCTGCCAAGAAAACAGCTACAACAGCGAAAAAACCTGCTGCAAAAAAGAAGTAGTTTAATATAAAAGCACAGACCAAAGGTCTGTGCTTTTTTTTGTCGCTCTCTGAAGTGCCCGGATTTTGTATTGTGCTTTATGATTTTATAAAGTCAGGAGCCCTTTTTAAAATTTCTATTTTTAAGTTTTTTCTTTAGGATAATTGTGTAAAGTATTTTTCATCTTCTTTAATGAATCTATTACTGTCAAGGATTTTTTATAACCTCTGCTCTGTAAAATTGATGAATATTTAAATTCTCGAAGAAAGTTTTTTAAAATATTTCTCTGAATCGGACTTCATTTTATGTCTAAGAACTATTAACTCAATTGATAAGATTTTTTGCTATTACTTGTCAGTAAGCTGATAGATTTGCATTTAGACAAAATTTGTTTACAGCTGATTGCCAAATTCTGAAACTGCGATAAGATCAATTTAAAAAATACTTAATCTACAGGATTAATACAGAAACCCTAAACTGCAGGACACTGCTTACATGCGTTTCTTCTAAATTAGCTTTCAAATAAAAGCTATGGAAAAACCCTTCACCCGCAAAGAATTTCTACAAGCTTCAGCTTTAGGAATTGCAGCTGTATTTTTCGGATCATCATTTACAGGTTTATTTGCGTCAGGCGAAAAACCTTATTTCAATTTGAAACCGATTGGAAGATCTTTGGCTTTAGAAGGGTATTATATTTGGTGCAGCTCTCCGATTTGGGGTGAAGACGGGAAAGTTCATCTTTTTTATTCCCGATGGAAAAAAGAAAAAGGAATGGGAGGCTGGCTTAATGGTTCTGAAATTTGCCGTGCAGAAGCCAATTCTCCATTTGATCAGTTTGAACATAAACAGGTTGTTTTGGCTCCGAGAGGTGAAGGTTTTTGGGACGCAACAACTTGTCACAATCCTCTAATTAAAAAAGTAGGAAAAGAATACCTGCTTTTTTTCATGGGAACTTCTAATGGAAAAACCAATACAAAAAGAATAGGATTGGCAACTTCGAAAAGCATTCATGGAGAATGGGAAAGACCCGAGGCGCCGTTGCTTCTTCCCGGAAAAGAAGGCTCTTGGGATGATCATTGCACAACAAATCCCGCTTTTGTAAAGGGAAATGACGGAAAATACTGGCTTTTCTATAAATCCTGGAATACCAAAGAATATGAAACCCAAAAGGGGCCAATCCGCGGAAATAGAAAATATGGTCTGGCAAAATCAGATTCTCCAGCAGGCCCTTACAAAAAAGTTTCAGAAAATCCGGTGATCGATTTTTCTGAATTGCCGAATAATGTTCAATTAGAAGATGCTTTTGTCTGGAAGCAAAAGAGAAAATTCCATCTGGTTGCACGGGACATGGGATTTTTTAATCATGAATTTGGTTTACATTTAACAACACAAGACGGAATTCATTGGACAAAACCGGAAGTTGCTTATGTTAATATGAAAAGTTATATTGATGAGCCGGCACCTCCAAAATATTTAAATCGCTTCGGAAGACTGGAACGGCCAATGCTTTTGCTGGACAAAGACGGAGAAACTCCGAAATTTTTGTTTGGCGCAACGCAGGGTGGTGAATTTGAAACGTCTACGACTTTTGTTTTTGAGATTTTAAATGGACCTGTTTAAGTTTGATAAAGCGAAATAATATTAAAAATAATAATAGAAAGCCGTTAACAACACTGCTAATGGTTTTTTTATGATTGGTAAATAATTTAATTTTAATACTTTTGATTCCAATTAAGATGGTAAACAGAGCATGAATTTTGAAGATTTTATTATTGCACCAAGAAATTTCAGAACGGAAAGCTGGCAGATCGGTGCCGGGATTACAAAGGAGATTAAGGAAGACAGCATTGTACTTCTTTTTGTTTCCGATTACCGGGGCGCGGATGGGGATGCGGAAGTTCAGGACTTTACAGGAATCAGGAAAGAATTTTATAAATTGTCGCAGCTGGACTTTGAAATTCCCATTATTGATTTGGGTGACCTGGTTTCAGGAAAGTCGGTTCAGGATTCCCATTATATTCTGCAGGAAGTTTTGTCAGCGTGTCATCATAAACGGGCAATCCCTGTAATTATAGGCGGTTCCAATGATTTTTCATTCTCGCTTTTTTCAGCATTGAATTTATTTACAAAAAGCATCAATTATACGCAGATCAGCAATATTATTTCATTAAAGCAGGGTGAAACCATTAATGAACATACTTTTTTAAGTAAAATTTTCGGAGCTAAGGATTTTTCCATTAAGAATTATCATCATCTGGGCTATCAGAAGCATCTGAATGAAGCAGATTCTGTAAGACTGATTAGAGAAGTGGAGTTCGATATCATCCGTCTGGCTGAAATGATGAATTCTACGGAAAAAACCGAACCTTTCTTCCGGAAAGCAGATCTGGTAACAGTAAATTGTGACGCTATCGAAAGCTTCAGTGAGCCATTTTCCATGAATCCACAGGTCAACGGCCTGAACAGGAGGGAAGTCTGTGCCTATATGAAAGAGATCGGATTGAGTGAAAATTTAAAATCCGTCGGTATTTTCAATTATAATATTTATTCAGAAAATCAGCTGAACCACCAGCTCCTTGCCCAGATGATCTGGTATCTTATCGAGGGAATCAATATTCAGCAATCCCATCCTAAAGAGAGGCATTATGAAATGTTTTATGTGCTGGTGGATGACCGGCAGTACGCTTTTAAACGCGATACCTTCAGCAACCTTTGGTATTTCGGCGATGATGAAAATATAGAGAACTGCATTCCTTGTTCGAGGAAAGATTTCGAAGAAGCTAAAAAGGGCTGGTTGAATGCGCGTCTGACGAAAATGTAAGATATGGCAAACCCCCTTTTTAAAATTTCGGTCATTGTCCCGGTGTATAATGTTGAAAAATACCTTCCCAAATGTCTTGAGTCATTAATCAGCCAAACCTATCAGGATATTGAGATTCTGGTCGTGAATGATGGAAGTACGGATGATTCCGAAAATATTATTCAGGAATATGCACAAAAATATCCGGAGAAAATAAAACCCTTTGCTAAGGAAAACGGTGGATTAAGCGACGCCCGGAATTTCGGGATCGACAGGGCTGCCGGAGATTATATTGGTTTTGTGGACAGTGACGATTATGTGAATCCGGCTATGTTTGAAGAAATGGTGGGCCTGGCAGAAAAACATCAGGCAAAAATGGTGATCTGCAATATCCAGAAAGTCGATGAGCACGGAAAAATCACTCAGAAGCTGACACAGATTCCCAATATGCCGGAAAAAATTGATCTTGAGAAAAACTTATCCATATTTTCGGATCTGAGTTATTTTGCCTGCAATAAGTTGTTTAAGAAAGAGCTTTTTAGAGAAAAGCGGTTTAAGAAGCAAGCACATTTTGAAGATATCCAGCTGATTCCGCAGCTTTTACTGGAGTGTAAAACGATTGCCCAGACCCAGAATTTCCATTACCAATATCTCGAACGCACCGATTCCATTACAAAAACCCATACGGAAAAAGGACTTGATATTTTAAAAGCCGTACAAGATGTAGAGGCATTTTTTAAGGAGTCAAGATATGCGGACCGGCTGGAAGAACTGAAAAATTTTCAGATTTTCGAAGGGGTATATTCTTATCTCGCATACCTGGCTTTCGTGAAAAATGAAGAAACTTTTATGGCAATGTCCCGGCAGCTGGAATACTTCATGAAAGAGCGGAAAATAAAATTAAAAGATATATTGGGGTATAGTCGTTTTGATAAGAATTATCTGTTATCTTTGCCCCTGAAAAAAAAGATATTTTATCTGTTGTTTTTTGCTGGTCAGAAAAAACTGATAAGAAAATTAATTTAACACAAATGTAAGTACTGGGGTTTCGGTAAAAATCTGATGAATAGTTTTTTAACGTCGACGAAACTTTTCTTTGTTAAAAAGATAGAAAGTGCTTGATCAGAAAAAAAATGGAGAATTTTGAATTGTTCTTAGCTCAGTCCGGTGTTCCTATTTTCTATATAAAGATAGGGCTGGGTTTTTTGTTCTCGTTTCTTATTACATATTATTCTGTTCCTACCATCATCAAAATTTCCAGAAGAAAAAACCTGATGGATGAACCGGGAGTAAGGAGTTCGCATCTCAGGAAAATTCCCAATCTTGGGGGTATTGCCATTTTCTATTCCATAGGAATCTGCACATCGATCTTTGCTTATGAGCTTTTCGATCTGTATAAATTTCTCTTCGCATCGCTTATTATTCTTTTGTATATCGGGGTCATGGATGATATTGTAGTAATGCGGGCCTACAAAAAGTTAGTTGCCCAAATCATGGTATCTTCGTTAATCGTCATAGGATCGGATATACGGATCAGAAGCCTTTTCGGGATTTTCGGAGTTTACGAGATGGATTACTTCGTAAGTATCTTCTTCAGTATTATCACTTTTATTGTTCTCATCAATGCTTTTAATCTTATCGATGGAATCGATGGGCTTGCCGGAGGATATTCGGTTATCTGCAGTGCCCTTTTCGGAATAAGTTATTACCGGTTAGGAGAATATAATTATCCGCTGGTTGTTTTGTCGGTAATTATTATCGGTGCGGTTCTGGCGTTCTTATATTACAATCTGTCCAATTACAGGACCAATAAAATTTTTATGGGAGATACCGGATCGATGCTGCTGGGATTCCTCCTTGCCTTTACTTCGATCTCTTTTATTGATATTTTTATCGATAGAGAAATTTCAGGGGTTCCAAGATATCACCTACAGTCTGCGCCTGTGGTAGCTGTTGCAATTCTTATTCTCCCGATTATTGATACACTGAATGTGATTGTTATAAGACTTGTAAATAAGAAATCACCTTTTGATGCTGATAAAAACCATATCCATCATAAATTACTAAAGCTGAATCTCACCCACAGAAGATCCAGTTTTTATATTATCGTCTATTATCTTTTTATCGTCGCGACAGCGTATTATTTCAGACATATCAATATCAATCTTTTATTACTGATTATTATTTTACTAGGCTTTCTCGGAGCTTACTTACCGGATTTTATTTATCTTTTAAAAAAGAATAAGAAGACTATCAATTAAATCTTTACTTTTGCAAACAATTGAAAAATATGATGAAGAACTGTAAATATATATTATTTTTAACACTGCCTCTCTTAATAATGACATCCTGCATAACCACAAAAGATGTTAAGTACATGCAGCCGAGTGAAAGCCTTGTTATTAATGAAGAAGGTCTTGTTCCCTACAACATTCCGGTATACCGGATCACTAAGAATGATATTTTAACGCTCAACATTGTTACTACTCCTAAAGGGGATGCTGCACAGTTTTACTCTTCATTGAATACTTCCGGCGCATCTGGCGGCGGTGGTGCTATGGCCAATATGGGAATCGGTGCCATAGGATCAGGCGCTTCAGGAGGAGGAAATGCCAATTTCTATTTTAACGGATTAAAAGTAGATGCCAATGGTGACATTAATGTATTCGGTATTGGATTTATAAAAGTTGAAGGGCGGACCATTGAAGAAGTAAGTAAGGAAATTCAGGATAAAGTAAACGAAAATTTTCAGGAAGGTAAATCTGAAGTACGTTTAAATACCAATGGGATTACCTTTTATGTATTGGGGGATATAGAAACTACAGGAGTTACCGGTGAGAAAATAGTGCATAAGAATACACTGACAATTACTGAAGCTCTGGCAATAAGCGGAGGTCTGAACAGGACTATTGATCGGAAAAATATCACGATCCACAGAAAACTGCCTGAAGGAATCAAAACTGCAAGAATCGACCTTACCCGGGAAGATGTGATGAACTCCCCTTATTACTATGTACAGAACGGTGATGAAATCTATCTTAACACCAGAGCAAAAAGCTTGAACGGGCTTGGAAAGGATCCGATTCAGACTTTAACCACTGGAGTATCGGTAATTACTACAGCACTATCCATTTACCTACTTTTAAAAAACCTTTAATATCATGATTCCAGGAAAAGACGCTACGGTAGAGAAGGTGGACTCTCAGAAGGAAAAACACGGTTCTTTCGCATTGTTTGATATCGAACATTTTTTAAGAAGAGTTCTGAAAAACTGGTACTGGTTCGTTTTAATGCTGTTTATCGGATACAGTATCGCATGGGTATACAGCAAATATTATGCGCAGAATATTTACGCTTCCAATTTATCTCTGAGTGTTTCAAACAATACGTCAAGTTATTTTACCCCTAATCAGTCTATCAACTTCATCTGGGGACAGGGCGGAAATCAGGATGGGGTATATTTAAAAAAGATGCTCTTATCCAGAACACATAATGAGTTTCTGGTAAAAGAACTTGATCTTTTTGTAAACTATTCTACAAAAGGACTTATAAAATCAACCTATCTGGATAAAGACGATTGCCCGGTAATTTTTCAGGTCGATAAAAAGCATCTTCAACAGATGAATTATCCGGTCACACTGGTTCCGAAAGGAGGAAATGCTTATGAGGTTATTCTTCCGGAAGAAGGTCAGTCAACGAGTCTGTACAGTTATGAGTCGGAAGGCTTTTCAGCGATTAATACTTATGCCAGGCCTGCTAACAAAATTATAAAAATAGGAGAGTGGTATACTTCACCGAATTTAAGATTCAGATTGGTCCATAATCCTATTGTTCCTAAAATAAAGCTGGAAAATATTATTGTTGATCTGAGTACGGTTAATCAGTCGGTTAATGATATTGTTTCTACTATCGGGATTGATTTCGATAAAGAAATTAACAGCATAATGATTATTACCAAAAAAGGGTATAATCTTAACAGTACCGTCAGTTTCCTTAACATGTCCGTAAGCCAGCTGCAAAAGAAAAGGCTTGCCGATAAAATTACGGTTGATAAAAACACAGATGTTTATCTGCAGGAGAATCTTGATAATATCAGGAAAAAATTAGACTCAAGCGCCAATATCCTGAATTATATGAAGACCACTGAAAAGTTGTATGACATTAAAGACAGGGATGAGAAATCGTTGGTTGAAATTAAAGACCTGGAAGCCAAAAAGGCGGATATTGACAGTAAAATCGCTTCTCTCAATGAAATCAGAAGAAGCCTTGAAGCCCAGAATTTTGAAAAAATGATCAGCACAACGGCGGCAGGTTTTCAGGATGGACTTTTCAGTGCTTCGGTAGCTGAACTGAAAGCACTTTATATGAAGAGGCGTGAGCTGGCACAGATCTATAAGCCGAATTCCGAGCCGATGAAAGAAATCAACAGGCTTATTGATGATGCTAAAATGGCATCCAATGCAGCGCTGAGAAATTATTATTCCGGTTACTATAATGAAATTAATAAAATTAATCAGAAGGTTTCCCAAGCTAATTCCGATTTAGCTACCTACCCTGAAAAACAGAGAAGGTATCTTGATGCGGAAAGAGGGTATAATATGATTGAGGCTACCTACAACAGCTTACTTGGAAGACAGAATGAAACACAGATGAGAATGGCTGCCAATCAGTCCGATATTACGGTAATTGACCCTGCTAAAAATGTGGGGCAGCCACCGATCGGACCTAATGTAAAGGCTGCAAAAGCAGCTATCATCGGAGGTTTCCTGGTATTGCCGCTTTTGTTTATTCTTATCGGGGAATTGCTGGATAGTAAAATCAGAAATATCAGGGAATTGCTCAGCGCAACCAAAATTCCTTTACTGGGTGTAATCGGAAACAACAGCACCGAGAATATGCTTACGGTTATGGACCAGCCGAAATCTTCCGTTTCAGAAGCATTCCGGGGGATCAGGGCAAATGTGAGATTTCTTTCCGGAGAAAATGATGGAAGCAAAGTTATCCTGGTAACTTCTTCCATTGGTGGTGAAGGAAAGACCTACGTATCCATCAACCTGGCATCAGTGCTCGGATTAAGTGATAAAAAAACCATTCTTTTAGGAATGGATTTAAGAAAGCCGAAGATCTTCGGGGACTTCCAGATTGATAATAAATTCGGTATTTCCAATTATCTTACCGGTGAAGTAGAACTGGACCAGATTATTAATAAAACAAGAATCCCTAACCTGGATGTTGCGACTTCAGGTCCTATTCCGCCAAACCCTTCAGAACTTTTGATGAGTGAAAGAAATATTCAGTTTATTGAAGACCTTAAAAAGGTATATGATTTCATTATCATCGATTCTCCGCCGGTAGGTCTGGTTGCAGATTCCTATGAACTGATGAAACATTCTGATGCCAATATTTATGTGGTGCGTCATGAATATACTGAAAAATATATGCTGAAAATGATCACGGAAAGGTATCACAATGGAGAAATCGACCATTTGGGACTTGTCTATAATGATTACAATACCAAACAGGGTTACGGCTATGGCTACGGTTACGGCTATGGTTATGGTTATGGCTACGGTTATTTTGATGAGGATAAAAATTATAAAGAACCTATACTAATAAGAATTAGGAATAAAATACAGTCGATATTCAATAAAAAATAATACATTTAAGCCCTCATTTAATGGGGGTTTACTGTATCCTGATAATTTTGATTCTATTAAAAAAAGAATAATTTGCCGGGTTTGTCGTTTACTTTATAACAAATTATGTTTTTTTCTTTGTTTTTAACTAAACATTAAGATTATCATTAATATAAAAATGTTTTATATTTGCAAAAATTAAATTTTAAAATAACCATAAATCCATATTCTTTTATGAATAGAAAATTATTGTTTAGCTTCCTTGCCGCTCTAGGAACTGTGGTAAGTGTCAAAGCACAAAGAAACGAACTTGGAGTTCGTCTAGGTATGAGTAACCTAGTTGGGGATATAGGGAGATCGAATTATCTTTTACAAAAGCCATTGGATTTAAGCAGAACATCGGATTGGGGAGTTCCGTTTTATGGTGGGATTTTATACAGATTTAATTTTAATCCACATCAGACCGTTCGATTGGATCTTGGATACAACCAGGTTCAGTTTAATGATAAGGTCGCAAAAGAGGATTACAGAAGAAATAGAAATTCATTCGGAAAAAATAATGTATATGAAGCGAGCTTGGTTTTCGAATATAATTTTTTTCCCGTAAACAACGAGCAGAAAGGAATGGTGAGTCCATATATTTTCGGTGGGGTTGGTGCTTTATTGTTTGATGCTCCGAAGGCTACGATTGTGAACGACTTCAGGAGAGACGCCGACGGTGTGGCACAGGCTCCGATCAATGAACTTGATTTTACCACTACCGCGACATACTCTACCGGTAAAAAGACTACAGCACACCTTCCTTTTGGAGTGGGTTTAAAATATAAATTTAATTATAACTGGGCTATTTTTGCAGAAGCTACTTTCAGATACACACTTACGGACCAGTTGGATTACAACAAAGTCCTTAGTAAAGATGTAGTAGCAACGTATAACGGAGATATCCTGAGCCCTGTTACAGGAGGTTCCCTTCTTCAGACTGATGCTTATTATGTAGTATCTAAAGAAAGAGAAGCTGCCCTTATTGGACAAAGAAATATCGGAGATACCCGATCTAAAGATTGGATGAATACCGTAAGTTTAGGACTTACCTATTCTTTCGGGAGACCTCCGTGTTATTGTGATTAATATGTCGTTGATAAAAGATAAAATAGATCCTGAAAATTTGCCGCAACATGTGGCGATCATCATGGATGGTAATGGAAGGTGGGCAAAAACCCGTGGCGAAGAGAGAACTTTCGGTCACAGAAATGCCATTGATGCAGTAAGGAATGCCATTAATGCATGTAATGAAATACATATTCCGTATTTAACACTTTATACCTTTTCTTCGGAAAATTGGAACCGGCCTGCAGAAGAAGTAAATACTTTAATGAATTTACTGGTGGAAACCCTGTTGCTGGAAGCAGAAGAAATTTTCAGCAAAGGGCTGAAAATGCATGTGATCGGGAATCTGGAAAAACTTCCTCCACTTGTAAAAGACCAGCTTTTGCGCGTGGTGGAACTTACAAAAGAAAACACAAAAGGCAATTTGGTACTGGCGATCAGCTATGGATCGCAGCACGAAATACTGAATGCCGTAAAAAGCATCAGCGAAGATGTGAAAGAAGGAAAAATTGATAACGAAAATATCGATGAGAAGCTTTTTGAAAGCTACCTTTATACAAAAGATCTCCCGCCGGTGGATCTCCTGATCCGGACGAGCGGCGAAATCAGAATCAGCAATTTCCTCCTTTGGCAGATCGCTTATGCAGAGCTGCAGTTTTTAGATGTTCTCTGGCCGGACTTCACAAAAGACATTTTCTTTCAGTGTATTGTAAACTATCAAAACAAAGAAAGAAGATTCGGGATGACCGGCGAACAGATAAAAATTCAGTAAAATTTAAGAAAAGAAAGACTACGATAAAATGAAGTTTAGACTATTACCCATCATTATGTTTGTTGCTTCTGCACATTTTTATGGACAGGTAACTCCACAAGACAGCACCAGTGTAAACAATGCGGTGCATGCAGAAAACCAGGCGGGAACATACACATTGAAAGACATTGTTGTAGATGGGGTTAAAAAATATACGCCGGCTCAGATCCTGAGATTTACAGGTTTGTCAAAAGGGGAAACTGTAGACATTCCGGGGCAGAAAATCAGCAACGCTGTAAAAAAACTCTGGGATACTCAGTCTTTTTCCGAGGTTGAAGTATATGTTCAGAGTATTGAAGGGGAGACCATTATCTTAAGGTTTTACCTTCAGGACCTTAAAGATCTTGGAGAGGTAAAATTCACCGGAAAAGGGATTGGAAAATCCAAAAATGAAAAGATGGCCAAAGACAACAATCTGAAGCCGGGAACGAAAATTACACAAAACCTGATCTCCAGCCTTAAAACGAATGTCCCTAAAGACTTCGTGAAAAAAGGGTATGCCGATGCTAAAATCACCATTCAGGAAAAAGTAAATGCCGGAGATCCTAATCTGGTAGACTGGACTATTGAGGTAGAAAAAGGCAAAAGGGTAAAGATCGATCACATCGAATTCGAAGGAAATAAAATGGTGACCGATAGAAAGCTTAGAAAAAAAGCTTTTAAGGAAACCAAACAGAAGAGATTCGGGATCGGCGGTATTTTGAAATCTTCGAAATTTATTGAAGACAAATACCAGGAAGATAAGCAAAACCTGATCAATTACTATAACTCTCTAGGTTATAGGGATGCGGCTATTGTTTCAGATTCCGTGTGGAGAAATAAAAGAAACAATTACGAAATCAATGTAAAACTGAATGAAGGGAAGCAATACTACATTGGTGATGTTACCTTCACTGGGAATACCGTATATTCTACCGATTATTTACAAAGGCTTCTGGGTTATAAAAAAGGAGATATTTACGATGCTGTAGGTTTCAACAAGAAAGTTGGAGAAGACGGCGGTAAGGAAGATGATTCCGATATCAAGTCCATTTACATGAACAACGGTTATCTTTTCTCCAATGTAACCCCTGTTGAAAAATCGGTGGACGGAGATAAAGTAAACCTTGAAATCCGGATCAATGAAGGGGAAAAAGCAACCTGGAATAAAGTAACCTGGCAGGGGAATACCACAACGCATGACCACGTTATCTTGAGAGCACTAAGAACGAAGCCGGGTAACCTTTTCGCGAAAAGTGACATCAAGAGAACCTATTTTGATCTGGCGGGGATGCAGTTCTTCGATCCGCAGCAGGTGGGTCAGGACATTCAGCCGAACCAGCAGGATAACACGGTAGACATCAACTGGAAACTAGTGGAAAAAGGATCTTCACAGGTTCAGTTGCAGGCAGGTTACGGAGGTAACAGCTTCATCGGAACATTGGGGCTTACTTTTAATAACTTCTCGTTGAGAAACTTCCTGAAGTTCAAAGATTTCAAGCCGGTTCCTCAGGGTGACGGACAAACCTTGTCACTTCAGGCACAGGCCGGACAATATTTCCAGAACTATGGCGTTTCATTTACGGAGCCGTGGTTGTTCGGAACCAGACAAACCTCCCTTTCGGTAAGTTTAAATAATTCAAGAGTAAAATATTCTGATATTTCAGGAAGTTCCCAAAAACTGAATATCTTCTCAGCTTCCGCAGGCTTGAACAGATTATTAAGATGGCCGGATGATTATTTTTCGTTATATACAGGTCTTCAGTACCAGAAGTATGACTTCCAGAATTATCCGTTCCAGTTTGGTAATACGACTGAATATTATGGTTCCGCCAACAACTTAAGTATCAACTTAGGATTAAGCAGAAACTCAGCCGGGATCGACCCGATCTTCCCGACGGTAGGATCCAACTTAGACCTTTCAGTGAAGTTTACTCTGCCTTACTCTGCATTTAACAACAAGGATTATTCCACATTGAGCCCTACGGAGAAATACAAGTGGATGGAATTCTATAAAGTAAAGTTCAAGGCTGATGTTTATAATGAGATTATTGGTAAGCTGGTGTTAAGATCTTCTGCCGAAATGGGATTCATGGATGGCTATAACTCCAAGCTGGGAGCACCGCCGTTTGAAAGATTCTATGTAGGGGGTACCGGTTTATTCGGTGGACGATATGACGGTAGGGAGCTTATTCCGTTGAGAGGATATGAAAATGCTTCTACTTACGGAGGAACTTCCGAAGATATCACACCTGCAGGAGGAGGTACGATTTATAACAGATTTACGTTAGAATTAAGATACCCGATTTCATTGAACCAGACGGCAAAGATTTATGCATTGACGTTTGCTGAAGGAGGGAACGTTTGGAATTCATGGGGGAATTACAACCCATTCCAGTTAAAAAGATCAGTAGGTGTTGGGGTGAGAGTATATATGGGAGCATTTGGTCTTATTGGATTTGATTTCGCTTATGGATTCGATAAAACAATTACAGGAACTGAACCTTCCGGATGGAAGACTCACTTCTTAATGAACCAGTCATTATAATCCAGAACATGAAAAATTTTAAAATTGTTTTTTCATTCGTATTATTCCTGCTTTTCGGGTTAAGCAATGCACAGAAAGTGGGCGTTGTGGATACCGAATATATATTGGGCAAAATGCCGCAATACAAAGAAGCAGAAGCGAGACTTAATGCGCAGATCGATACCTGGCAGACGGAACTTCAGAATCTGCAGGCGGAATACGAGCGTAAAAGATCTGCTTTTGAAAGTGAAAAAGTACTTTTAATAGGAGATCAGCTCAAACTCAGGGAAAAAGAAGTGATGGATCTGGATAAAAACATCAAAACTACAACAAGTTTACGTTTCGGCGCTACCGGAGAAATCAAAAAACTGAGGGCTAATCTTGTACAGCCGTTCCAGGATCAGATCTGGGAAGCCATCAAAACCATGTCTGAAAAGAACGGGTTGGCGATTGTGCTGGACAAAACAAGCAACAATGTGATTTTCCTTCAGAAAAGATCCGATTATTCAGATAAAGTATTGGCCATCCTGTTGAAAGACAGCGAGCCGAAAGAAAAAACAAAAACAAGAAAATAAAAGTTTAACTTTTATTAAATTTACAGATCTAAAAAACAAATTAAATTATTTATTTACCCATTATGAAAAAATTAAGTGTATTATTTGCAGCGGTAATGATGGTTGTATCGGTAGGTATGGCAAAAGCTCAAAAAATTGCTACTTTAGATGTTATAGGTGTTCTTAACGCAATGCCTGAAAAGAAAAAGGCGGATACTGATCTTAAAGCTTTCTTAGATACTAAACAAGCCGAAATCAAAAAGAAGGCAGATGCAGGACAGGCTAAAGTAAAACAGTATACTGAAGAAGCGCCTAAGAAAACGGCTGACGAAAACAAAGCAAGAGAAGCGGAATTGGCAAAAATGCAGGAAGAAATCCAGCAGATGAATGACAAAGCGCAGAAAGATTTCGTAGCTAAACAGGATGCAGCCTATGAGCCGATCGAAAAGAAACTTAACGATGCAGTTTCTAAAGTGGCTAAAGCTAACGGATATGACTATATCATGGATGCAAACTCGGCAGCATTTGTTTTCAAAGGAGGACCTGATGCTACTGCAGCTGTAAAAAAAGAACTTGGTGTTCAGTAATTTTTAGAAATTAACAAACATTTATAAAATAACCATCTCTCATCGGGGTGGTTTTTTTATTTTTGCAGAATGGAAAAAGAAGTATCAACCAGGGTAAAAGTCAGATTCAGCGACTGTGATCCGATCGGTCATTTAAATAATGTGAAATATCTGGACTATATGTTCAATGCCAGAGAAGATCATGTGGAAACATTTTACGGTTTTACCTATGAAGAATACACCAAACGTACCGGCTGTACCTGGATTGCCATCCAGAATGAAATCGCTTACCTCAAGGAAGTAAGATACAATACTTCGGTAGTTATCAGCAGCAAGACCATCGAGGTCGGGGACCGTACGGCAAAAGTAGAAATCCTGATGAAGAGCCTGGATGAAAAAACGGTTCATGCCGTATTGTGGGTAACGGTAATTTACTTTAATATAAAAACCAGAAAGTCGGAAGTACATCCTGAAGATATTAAAGGGACATTCCATAAGTTTCATGTAGATTTGGAACAGAAGGACTTCCAGTCGAGAGTTAAATTTTTAAGATCACAAAACGCAAAAAATTCATAAATGAAGAAAATATTAGTTATCGGAGGAAATGGGCAGTTGGGAAACTGCATCAGAAAAATCGCTTCCGAATTTGAGTTGGATTACGAATTCACTTTTACCGATTCCCAGACGCTGGACATAACCAACGAAGATCAGATAAACGCATTTTTTACAGAATACAAGCCGGATTACTGTATCAATGCCTCTGCTTACACGGCCGTAGATCTTGCTGAAACAGAAAAGGAAAAAGCATTTGCTGTAAATGCGGATGGAGTAGGGTCCCTGGCGCAGGCCTGTAAGGATAACGATGCTACGTTCATTCATGTGTCTACCGATTATGTTTTCGACGGGGAAACCAATTTAGACTATTCCGAAGACGACTTTACGAATCCGGTTGGCGTTTATGGCGAATCCAAATTAAAAGGGGAAGAACTGGCACTGGAAATCAATCCGAAAACAATTATCCTCAGAACATCCTGGCTGTATTCGGAATTCAACAAGAATTTTGTGAAAACCATGCTGAATCTTTTTGCTCAAAAGGACGAATTGGGAATTGTCGGGGACCAGTTTGGACAGCCGACCAACGCCAATGATCTGGCTGAAGCCATCATGATGATCATCGAAACCCGTGAAAAGAAATACGGCGTCTTCCATTTTTCCAATTATCCTGAAACTACCTGGTTTGAGTTTGCGAAAAAAATTGCAGCATTTTCCGGATCAAATGTAAAGTTGAACCAGTTAACGACCGAGCAATATCCGACACCGGCAAAAAGACCGAAGAGAAGCACCATGTGTCTGGATAAAATAGAGCAGGTTTATAAAATCGAACCCAAACATTGGGAAAACAGCCTCGAAGAATGTGTGGAAATTCTTCAATCTAATAAGTAAAGAATGAAAAAGATACTCATAGCAGCTCTCGTTTTTCTCCTACAGCTTTTTAATGCCCAGAATGTATACCTTACAAAAGTTGAAAAAACCTATGAAAATACAGATAAGTCCCTGTATAAAATACATGAAACAAAAGATGCTGAATATTTGGGGGAAGTAGAAGTTCAGGGTTTCTCTAAATACGACGATGAAGTTTTTGCATTGATTTATAAAAAAGCAAAAGAAATAGGCGCCAATACCTATATCTTAAAACCTTTCGAAACAATCAACGGAACAAATCAGAATTTTAATCCTTCAAATTACAGGCTAAGCCTTTATTTTTTACCGAAAGCCAAAATGGCGGAGCAGACAGGATATATGTATATTTTCGCTTCTTCGGACAAAGATCAGAAAATTGCAGTCAATGGCAAGGACTACATGATTTCCCCCCGATCTTATATCGTTTTGAAAACGGTTCCCGGAGAAGTCTATACCATTTCTACCAAAAAACTTCTGGGTTCCACCATTAAGATACAGCCCAGAGACAACAGCTCGAATCAGTATTTTCAGATTTCCGCAGCGAAAATCAGATCCGACAATACGGGAACGGGAGGGTTAAATTTGAAAAGCGGCGATATCATCGGTCTAGAATCTTCTTATGGCGACTTTCTGAGCACCATCTATAATCAACAAAAAGCAGAGTGAAAACTTTGCTTTTTTTATTGTACATCCTTTTGAGCACGTATAAACAATATTAAACCCTCCAACCCTAAAATTCTCCCACCCCTTTTTTTTCAGGAGCTTAATCCGGCTCTCTGCTACTACTCCTCGCGCCGGCCTTCTCCGATCCGCTCCCTCACCAGACCCATGGCTTCCCGATGCTTTCATCTGCAGCTGTGGGGTAACCGCGGCGATCCGGGCTAGGGCAGTATCCCTTCTGAAGAACATGCCACTAAAGTTTACTTTTATTATTAGGCCTGTCATTTATATCAGATATATATTAAAGAAAGAAAATAAAGCGTTCTTTCGAATAAAGCCCTGAAGCGGATGATTTAATAACCCCGGGCGGAGCCCGGATTAAAGCTGTGTATTTCATTAAGCCCTGTAGGGGTGCCGTGCTTATGACGTAGTGGTCCTCTAAGTTGTCCCAAACCCAAGCCCTCTTTGCTTTTAATTTTGTCTTTTGCGCCTTCGGAACCTTTCTAAAACCCTCTTTTCCCTTGTGACGCTTAGCCTCTGCCTTAAGCTTAACTTTTACCTGATCTTATCCGAATCTCCCTTTTAGCTGTGTCCGGCTTTATTCCCAGACTTCTCTTCAGCTTTTATCTTGAAGCTTTCCCTTAATGTGGATAAGTGTAATTTTCCTCTTAACCGCTGTCCTGTTAGCGTTTTACCTTTGTTATTTTCCCACAAAGGATAACTTATATGAATATTATGTTAACAATATTTGGATTGTAAGGGTAAGAGTTTCTATCTTTGCCCCACTGAAAAACGAAAGGGATTCGGTAGCGCAGAAGAGCTTTTAGGTAAGCGGACATGATTTTAAGAACACTACTTTATATGCTTATATAATATTTATATACTTATATAATGCAGGATGCATTTAAATCGGAATTAGCTTCAAAAACTTTTTTTTAAAAAGAGTTGTGGAATTAAAAAAGATTTGTATCTTTGCAGTCCCGATAAAGGGAAGCGCAGGAGTAGAGGGATTGAAGGTTTAGGAAAGGGTTAAGGTTAAGAAAAAAAAACTTTAAATTTCTTTCAAAAACATTTGGTCATTTAAAAATAAAGTTTTACTTTTGCACTCGCAAATACGAAGCAACACTGACAGAAAGAGAGCTTCGTTAAAAAGCGAAAGATTTAAGAAGATCATTGACATACAATATAACAACCAAGTAAGGAAAAACTAAAGCGTTAAAAAACTTTGAGTGAGCGAAAGACAAACATACAATGGAGAGTTTGATCCTGGCTCAGGATGAACGCTAGCGGGAGGCCTAACACATGCAAGCCGAGCGGTATTTGTCTTTCGGGACAGAGAGAGCGGCGTACGGGTGCGGAACACGTGTGCAACCTGCCTTTATCTGGGGGATAGCCTTTCGAAAGGAAGATTAATACCCCATAATATATTGATTCGCATGGATTGATATTGAAAACTCCGGTGGATAGAGATGGGCACGCGCAAGATTAGATAGTTGGTGAGGTAACGGCTCACCAAGTCGATGATCTTTAGGGGGCCTGAGAGGGTGATCCCCCACACTGGTACTGAGACACGGACCAGACTCCTACGGGAGGCAGCAGTGAGGAATATTGGACAATGGGTTAGCGCCTGATCCAGCCATCCCGCGTGAAGGACGACGGCCCTATGGGTTGTAAACTTCTTTTGTACAGGGATAAACCTATTTACGTGTAAATAGCTGAAGGTACTGTACGAATAAGCACCGGCTAACTCCGTGCCAGCAGCCGCGGTAATACGGAGGGTGCAAGCGTTATCCGGATTTATTGGGTTTAAAGGGTCCGTAGGCGGATCTGTAAGTCAGTGGTGAAATCTCACAGCTTAACTGTGAAACTGCCATTGATACTGCAGGTCTTGAGTAAGGTAGAAGTGGCTGGAATAAGTAGTGTAGCGGTGAAATGCATAGATATTACTTAGAACACCAATTGCGAAGGCAGGTCACTATGTCTTAACTGACGCTGATGGACGAAAGCGTGGGGAGCGAACAGGATTAGATACCCTGGTAGTCCACGCCGTAAACGATGCTAACTCGTTTTTGGGGCTTTACGCTTCAGAGACTAAGCGAAAGTGATAAGTTAGCCACCTGGGGAGTACGTTCGCAAGAATGAAACTCAAAGGAATTGACGGGGGCCCGCACAAGCGGTGGATTATGTGGTTTAATTCGATGATACGCGAGGAACCTTACCAAGGCTTAAATGGGAATTGACCGGTTTAGAAATAGACCTTCCTTCGGGCAATTTTCAAGGTGCTGCATGGTTGTCGTCAGCTCGTGCCGTGAGGTGTTAGGTTAAGTCCTGCAACGAGCGCAACCCCTGTTACTAGTTGCTACCATTAAGTTGAGGACTCTAGTAAGACTGCCTACGCAAGTAGAGAGGAAGGTGGGGATGACGTCAAATCATCACGGCCCTTACGCCTTGGGCCACACACGTAATACAATGGCCGGTACAGAGGGCAGCTACACAGCGATGTGATGCGAATCTCGAAAGCCGGTCTCAGTTCGGATTGGAGTCTGCAACTCGACTCTATGAAGCTGGAATCGCTAGTAATCGCGCATCAGCCATGGCGCGGTGAATACGTTCCCGGGCCTTGTACACACCGCCCGTCAAGCCATGGAAGTCTGGGGTACCTGAAGTCGGTGACCGTAAAAGGAGCTGCCTAGGGTAAAACAGGTAACTAGGGCTAAGTCGTAACAAGGTAGCCGTACCGGAAGGTGCGGCTGGAACATCTCATTTTAGAGTCTCGCCAAGGCGAGAATAAACAAAATTAAGGTCTTATGACCTATTTCATTACTTTAAAGTTTAAGCTTTAGTTTTTTATTGGTTGCTTATATTAAAAATACAAAACCCACTAGAAATTAGTACAGGGATAGAGAGACAAGAGACGAAGTATCATAAGATGACGGGGAATATAGATAAGTCTATTAAGAATACCGGATCTTAAAATATGGACTCTCAAATCTAACAGAGTCTCGTAGCTCAGCTGGTTAGAGCGCTACACTGATAATGTAGAGGTCGGCAGTTCGAGCCTGCCCGAGACTACTAATTAAAGCGGTAAGCAGTAAGCTTCAAGCAGCAGGCATTTAGCCTAACGCTTATAGCCTAAAGCCTACAGCACCTAGAGGGGGAATTAGCTCAGCTGGCTAGAGCGCCTGCCTTGCACGCAGGAGGTCAAGGGTTCGACTCCCTTATTCTCCACAGTTTTGGAAAACTGGTT
>NZ_VTSX01000015.1 GCF_008329705.1 Chryseobacterium sp. SN22
AGGTAACATTCAGCTTCGGATCAATTGCCGTGGCATTTTCAATCCTCGGGATTTTCTGCTGTACATCGATCACCAATACTACAATAGACAGGAGGATCAACATGAAACTGAATGTTCCAAGGTATTTAGAAACTACCAAATTTTAATAAGAATTTAGTGGCATCATCTTTAGGAAGAACTGCTAAAATTATTGATAATTATACAAATAGATTATTACTTGAATCTCCATTGTATGAAGAAAACTTTGAGGCAGCCATAAAAGTTTGTTCGATATATATAAATAATATTAATAAAGATAATATTGAAGATAATATTGATACCTTAAAATCTCTTTTAAAAGAAATCAAAAACTTAAAGGATAATATACCTAATGCAATAAATGGAATGATGGGATTCTATGATGTTATACAAAACTGGCCAAATGTATATTCTGTCTTAACAAAATCAAGAAATAAACTTTTAAGTCAACTAGATTCTTTAAATTCAACATTAAAAACATCTTATAATTTAGCTAATGAACTTGAAGGTGAATTAGAATACAAGCTAAGACTACTTTAAAAATATATTTTAGAAAAACATAAAAAAGAGAAATAATAAAAGAACTGAAATAAAGCGCAAACTCAGGCTTCGTTAAGAATTTCAACCGAAGAATTTCTGAAGATGCTTCAGTAAAGATATTTCGGTGAACTATAAACAAAACCTAACGGATTTTAAAAACCCGTTAGGTTTAAAATTATTCCAGCACAACCTCACGCTCAATCTCAATCTCCTCCAAAAACACCGCATCATGCGAAATCACCACCAAAGTCCCACGATAATCCTTAATAGAATTCGTCAGAATTTCCACGTTTTGAAGGTCTAGATTATTCGTCGGTTCATCGAGGATGATTAGGTCAGGCGCTTTCTGGCTGATCGATAGTCCGCACAGCAGAAGGCGCAGGCGTTCCCCGCCGCTTAGGACACCGCAGTTTTTATCCCAGGTTTCCTTTCCGAACAGAAATCGGGCCAGTAAGGTTTTTACTTCCGGTTCCGGCAGGGCCCGGTCGTTAAACTGCTGAACAAATTCATAGACCGTAGACATTCTGTCGATTAAAGAATATTCCTGGTCGATATAAATCCACTGAAAATCCGGCCTTGTTATTTTCCCGACGGAAGGCTGCAGCTTTCCCAGCAACAGCTTGATCAATGTTGTTTTCCCGGAACCGTTGGAGCCTTTAATGGCGATCCGGTCACCGCTCCGGATTTCCAGACTGAGGTTTTCTTTCCAGAGATTAATTTTCTGATAGGCATAATTGATTTCCTCTGCCGAAATCAGGATTTTCCCCGAGTGGAGATTAGAATCATTGAAGTTCACTTTCATCTGGTCCGAATTTCTCACGGATGAACGCAGGTCCCTCAGATCATCGGAAATGGCATTGATCTTTTCGGCATGAACCGCTTTCAATTTGGAAGAATTGTTCTCCGCCTTATTCCGCATCGTGTTCATCATGATCCTGGCCACGCCCGATTTCTCCTGCCTGCCCTTCCCTCTCGCATCGAGCTTCTGCTTCCGTTCCAGCGTTTCACGCTCTTTTTCTTTTGCCTTTTTCAGGGCCCGCTCCCTGGAATGGATGTCATTCTGCAATGCCTCATTTTCAATTTCCTTTTGTTCAGCATAAAAGTCATAATTCCCGCCGTAGGTTGAAATTCCCCGGTTGCTCAGTTCAAAAATGGTATCCGCCAGGTTCAGCAAAGCACGGTCGTGGCTGACCATCACCACGGTTGATTTTGTTTTCCCGATAAAATCATACAGCAGGTTGCGCCCTTCAAGATCCAGGTGGTTGGTCGGTTCGTCGAGCAGAATAACATCCGGATTATTGATCATCATTCCGGCGAGGAAGACTTTGGTTTTCTGTCCGCCGCTGAGGCTGCCCAGCTTTTGAGTAAACTGCAGACTGCCGAGTTTCCAGTACTGCAGAGCCTGGAAAGAACGTTCTTCGATGTCCCAGTCGTCATTCAGCATTTCAAAATAAGCATTATCCACTTCCCCGGCGGTGATTTTCTGCAGGGCATTAAGTTTCTGATCTATTTTCAGGCATTCGGCGATGGTAAGGTCATCAAAATTTCCGAACATCTGCGGAACATAAAACAATTCACCTTGAACGGTTATATTTCCTTGCAAAGGCTCGATTTCGTCCGCCATCATTTTCAGCAGGGTCGATTTTCCTGTGCCGTTGTTCCCGACCAGGGCCGACTTCGAATTTGAAGGAATCGTTAAATCAATCGTATTAAAAAGCAGGTCTCCCGCCGGAAACCCGAAGGATATATGGTGTAGAAAAATCATGATTTCTTTCTTTAAAAAGTTAAAACTGCAACAACCCATCCGGGTATTGTCGATTATATCTGAAAGAAATTGAATTCTACATACTGGTATTTTTGTTTGCGAATGACAAAGTTAGGAATTTTTATTTATTTAAAAAATATTTGGATTTCATTATAAACTGACCATTCACTTGCGAAGCAAAATTCACTATTCACTTTAAGACCACCCCGTCAAAAATTCTCTGAATCTTTGCCACTCCTCCGACTTTCGAAGGGGAATTTCGGTTAAGGATATTGCTTCAGACTTTTGAAGGATATTATTTTGTTGGAATGCGTAAAGGCCCAATTTTTTCTTTTAAGATGGTGACGCTTTAAGGCGCAAAGAATCTGACGATGTTAAATTTTAATATCGCTAGTACTCACTCTAAAATTAATGTCAACGGTGCTCAATTTTATCAAAGATAATCCTCTCGCCTTACTACATGAAAGATTTTCAGAAACCTTTTGCAGCTTTGCTTTTTCCAACATCAACCTGCAGTACAGATTGACAATTCACCATTCACATGCAAAGCAAAATTCACCATTCATCACTCTTGCTTCCGGCTCATCAAAACTTTCATCAAAAATCCTTAACTTTGCTGCCTACTAAAAATTTTTATGGAGAGTATTAAAGTTCACGACAAAACTTTTGTTCCTTATCTGGAGGATGCCGAGATTCAGGAGATTGTAAAAGCTACGGCTTTAAAGATTTATGAAGACTATAAGGATGAAGTTCCCGTTTTTATCGGGGTACTGAACGGAGTGATCATGTTCTTTTCAGACCTTCTGAAGCATTATCCGGGAGAATGCGAGATTGCTTTCATCCAGATGAGCTCTTACGCAGGAACGGAATCTACCGGAATCGTTTACCAGAAAATGGAACTGACGAAAGATGTAAAAGACCGCCACATCATCCTTGTGGAAGATATTGTGGATACCGGGAATACGGTAGAAAGCCTTTTCAAATATTTTAACGAGACCCAGCGTCCGAGATCCGTGAAGATCGCCTCCTTCCTGTTGAAACCGGAAGTATACAAGAAAGATTTTAAACTGGATTATATCGGAAAAGAGATCCCGAATAAGTTTGTTTTAGGCTACGGACTGGATTATGATGAACTGGGAAGAAACCTGCCGAACCTGTACCAGCTGGCAGACGGACAGATCAACCATTAGTACGGCTATTAGCTTCTAGCTTATGGCTATTGGCTTTTAAATAAATATCTAAGAAAAGTAATTATTAACTAAACAAAGCTAAAAGCAAGAAGCCAGTCGCCAATTGCCAGCAGCGAAACAACATTATGATAAACATTGTTCTGTTCGGCCCTCCGGGAAGCGGAAAAGGTACGCAAGCACAAAACTTAATCGAGAAATTCAATTTGAAGCAGATCTCAACCGGTGACCTTTTCAGATTCAATATGAAAAATGATACCGAACTTGGGAAACTGGCCAAATCGTACATCGATAAAGGAGAATTGGTTCCGGATCAGGTAACAACGGATATGCTGATCGACGAGATCAGAAAGCCGACGGATACTGCAGGATTTATTTTTGACGGTTATCCTAGAACGGCGGTTCAGACCGAAGCACTGGAAAAGATCGTCAAAGAAGAATTGAATGACGAGATCGATGTTTGCCTTTCTCTGGTGGTGGAAGATTCTATTTTAGAAGAAAGACTTCTGAAAAGAGGAGAAATCAGCGGAAGATCAGACGACAGCAATGTGGAAATCATCCGTAACAGGATAAAAGAATACTACGCAAAAACTGCAGAAGTAGCCGAACTGTATAAGCAGCAGGGCAAATATGTGGAGATCAACGGTGTCGGAGACATCAACGAAATCTCTGAAAAGCTTTTTGCTGAAGTAGAAAAAGTAAAATAGTTAAAAGTTATGAGTGATGAGTTATAAGTTCTTACAATTCATAACTCATGCTTCATAACTCATAACTCATAATTATAAGAAATGTCAAATTTTGTAGATTACGTAAAGATTCATTGTAAAAGCGGGCACGGAGGAGCAGGTTCTGCGCATCTCCGCCGTGAAAAATATATTCCCAAGGGCGGACCTGACGGAGGTGACGGAGGCCGTGGAGGCCACGTGATCATGAAAGGGAATGCTAATGAATGGACTTTACTTCCCCTGCGTTATACCCGTCACGTAAAGGCGGAACGCGGGGAAAACGGAGGAAAAAACCAGCTTACCGGAGCTTACGGAGCAGATGTGTACATCGAGGTTCCGATCGGGACGATTGCCAAAAATGAAGACGGCGAAATCATCGGGGAAATTCTCGAAGACGGACAGGAAATCATCCTGATGGAAGGCGGAATGGGCGGAAAAGGAAACGAGCATTTCAAGTCATCCACCAACCAGACCCCGAGATTTGCACAGCCGGGAATGGACGGACAGGAAGGCTATGTGGTTTTCGAGCTTAAAATCCTTGCCGATGTAGGATTGGTAGGTTTCCCTAATGCCGGAAAATCTACGCTTCTGGCTTCTGTTTCTGCTGCCAAGCCGAAAATTGCCAACTATGCTTTTACCACCCTTACGCCCAATTTAGGGATTGTGGATTACCGGAACTATAAATCCTTCGTGATGGCCGATATTCCGGGGATCATCGAAGGCGCTGCGGAAGGTAAAGGTTTGGGACACCGTTTTTTAAGACATATTGAAAGAAATTCGATCCTTCTGTTTTTAATTCCAGCCGATTCTGAGGATCATTTCCAGGAATTTAAGATCCTGGAAAACGAACTGAAGGAATACAACCCGGAACTTTTGGACAAAGATTTCATTGTCTCCGTTTCAAAATCCGACCTCCTGGACGACGAGCTGAAAAAGGAAATCGCCGCTGAATTCCCTGAAAACAAACAGCCGTTGTTTTTCTCCGGCGTTACGGGAGAAGGGCTTATGGAACTGAAAGATGCGATCTGGAAACAATTGCATGGATAGAAGGTATTTCTTTTAACAATTATTTTGATCAGTCAGCTATGCTTTTCGCAAGGCAAAGCTTTATTAAAAAATAGACAGCCTCAGAACAGATTCTGAGGTTGAGTCTTTTGTAAGAAACAGTAAATTCAACACATCCGACCGTTATTCCAAGTTTATTTTAAAAACAATTCAAAGTTTTACAGAAGGTTTTACCGGTATAAACAATAGATTAAAGAAAGCCGCCGACAGCTTAGGCATAACGGAAAGCTTTTACAAAGGAGATTTTGATCACAACGGCCTAACCGATCTGATATTTATCGGAGACGATCAAAGCTGCCAGGGCACATCTCCAGATGCAAAAGAAACGTACTCCTGTGATTCGAGTATTAACCTTCTTCTGGACTTTGGAAATCATTATAAACGTACCTCTGTAAAACCGACGCGTTTCGATTTTGCTGTTCCTGTGATTATAAAAATTGACGGAAAGGATTATCTTAAAGTCATTACGGAAGAAACAGAAGAAAACCTGTATTCTGAACGATATGTTACTACCCATATGCTGGTTTCAAAAATTCTGGATTATCAATTTGATGGACTGGTAGAATATAATCCTAATCCTTCTCATCATTCCATACAGAAAATAGAATTCAGAACCGATATGTGTTATGGTACCTGTCCTGTATTTACTTTGAAACTCGATAAATCAGGATTGTCAAAATTTATTGCGGAGAATTATAATTTTTTTAAACGTGACGATCCGGACTTTGAAAAAAAATCGCACAAAGCCTTTAAAAAAGGAGAAGGCACTTTTGAAACCGGAATAAAAAAAGCCGATTCAAAATCTGGAAAATCTGTTGAACTACCTCAATTTTACCGAATTGAAAGAGCATTATGCTGTAAATTGGACAGACAGTCAAACCGCAAATTTAGTCATCACATATGATAACGGAAAGATCAAGAAAATTGAAGATTACGGATTATCCGGAACTTATGGTCTGAAAGTCTTGTATAACCTGCTTTTTGATGTAAGGTTTAATCAGGACTGGAAAAAAGTAAAATAGGTTATTTCCGGCAGATCAGCACTTTTTCA
Source organism: Chryseobacterium sp. SN22 (assembly GCF_008329705.1). Classification (GTDB taxonomy): domain Bacteria; phylum Bacteroidota; class Bacteroidia; order Flavobacteriales; family Weeksellaceae; genus Chryseobacterium. Next base: position 6,352 of record NZ_VTSX01000015.1, read on the forward strand.
TTCTGTGAATACCCATGATACGCATCTTCTGAAAAAGTCCGTACCGTTACCTGGAAACCGGCGTTTTTCAACCGCGATTCCAAACCTCTAACCGAATAGATCCGTACGTGATCTTCCTGCCCGAAATGCTTCAGCCTTTCTTCTGCAGTTGCTATCGAGTCATCTTCATAGATCTCCCCTTCTTTAAAAGGAGTTTGAATTAAAGCACTGCCGCCCTTTTTCAGAACCCGGTACAATTCGCTCATGGCTTTCTGATCATCGGTAATATGTTCTAAAATATGGTAACAGACAATCAAATTAAATTTTCCATCCTCCGCATCAATACAGGTAATATCGTAATGATAATCAGAGAGGAATTCGTTTTCGAAATCGGTAGGATAATAGGAAATGTCTTTTTTCTTCTTCCATTTTTTATACAGCATTCGGGATGGTGAAAAATCCAGAAAGGTAAAGCCGGGGTTCAGAAATTCACTTTCCAGCAGCATATTCAGCCGTCTTGTGCGGGGTAAGCTTCCGCAGACCGGACATATCAGCTGTCCGTTTTGCAGCCGGGCAAATTTCTTTAGCTTTGTTCCACAGATATTACATTCATGATCTTTTCCCAGATAGAAAGGTTTCAGAAGTTTCCTGAACTGGTCTTCATTGCGGATGAGAACTTCTTTAGGAATAATATTTTTAACGACGGATTTAAGGAAAGTATACATGCGTAATTTTTCTGACGTCAAAATAACAAAAATTTATCTGAATTTCTTTTTTAAATTTAATTTTGCCATAAACAACTGGCTGTAAGCCTATTACAAAATTTTTCCTTTTAAACCACATTAACAGAGTCTCAAATAGAGACTTTGGAACAATTATTGAGTGACTCCGGAAAATATAAACTATGAAATATATCCTGAGCCTTTGTTTGATGATCTTTATGTTTTCATGCAGCTCACAAAAAGCGAATTCCAAGTATTCTAAAATTGAGTATGAAGCAGGAGCCTGTTTCGGATCCTGTCCTATTTTTAAAATAACCATCAATTCGGATCGTACTGCCGTACTTGAAGCGGAACACTTCAACTTTTCGAAAAGTTTTTCCAAAGGCGAATTCGATAAGCCGCGGGAAGGAACTTTTAAAGGAACAATTAAAGAAGCAGATTACAATACCCTTATTGCGTTACTCGACAATTTGAATGTAAAAAGTCTTAACGAAAAATATGGTGAAAGAAACGTCACTGATCTTCCTACGTCGCATTTAAGAATAAATTATGCAGACGGAACTTCGAAACATGTAGAAGATTACGGAAAAAGAGGTACCGAAAAACTTGCCGAATTGTACAAATTCTTTGAAGACCTGAGACACAACCAGCAATGGACAAAAGTGAATTGATCCATTAAAAATATTTAAACTACCTTTGCAAAATATAATTCCTTCATTTTGAAGGAATTTTTATGTTAATTATAAAAACAATTCATTTGAATTTTACAGACTTACACTTAATAGAACCTATTGCAAAGGCAATTCAGGAACAAGGATATACCAACCCTACCCCAATTCAGGAAAAATCGATTCCCGAGATCACCAAAGGCAGAGATTTTCTGGGGTGCGCACAGACAGGAACAGGAAAAACGGCTGCTTTCGCGATCCCGATCCTTCAGAACCTTTCCAAAAATAAATTTTCGAACAACCATATCAAAGCCCTGATCCTGACGCCGACCAGAGAACTGGCTATCCAGATCGAGGAAAACATCAAAGCTTACGGAAAATACCTGCCGCTGAAACACCTGGTGATCTTCGGAGGAGTAAAGCAGGGTAATCAGGAAGCTGCCCTGAAAAAAGGAGTGGATATTCTGGTAGCTACGCCGGGAAGGCTTTTGGACTTTATCGCCCAGGGAATCATTAGCCTGAAAAGTCTTGAGATTTTTGTGCTGGATGAAGCCGACCGGATGCTGGATATGGGTTTTGTGCATGATGTGAAAAGAGTCATCAAGCTTTTGCCACCGAAAAGACAGACTTTGTTTTTCTCGGCGACGATGCCGGCGGAAATCCAGAAACTGGCAGATTCTATCCTGAACAACCCGGTAAAAGTGGAAGTTACTCCCGTTTCATCAACGGCTGAAACCATCAAGCAATCGGTTTACTTTGTGGAAAAAGACGATAAACTGAATCTTTTAACGCATATCTTAAAGAACGATATTTCCGATTCGGTATTGGTATTCTCAAGGACTAAGCACGGTGCGGACAAAATTGCCCGTAAGCTTCAGAAAGACAATATATCCACGGAAGCCATCCACGGAAACAAATCACAGAACGCCCGCCAGAATGCGCTGAATAATTTCAAATCCGGCAAAACGAGGGTTCTGGTAGCTACTGATATTGCTGCCAGAGGAATTGATATCGATGAACTGAAATACGTTGTTAATTTTGAGCTTTCCGACGTTTCAGAGACCTATGTCCACCGGATTGGAAGAACGGGAAGAGCCGGTGCAGAAGGGACCTCCATTTCATTCGTAGACAGTTTGGATTTGTTAAACTTAAAAAATACGGAAAAACTCATCGGGATGAAAATTCCGATCGTTAAGGATCACCCGTTCCATACGGATGACCTGGTTGCTCAAAAGAGAGATTCCAACAATAAGCCTTTCACACCAAGACCAAAACCGGCAAATCCGGCGCAGCAGAGAAAAGACGCAAGCTTTAAAAAACCGAAAAATAAGAGCAATTTTTCGAGAAAGAAATAATCAGGAAACCTAATCTAAATTCAGATTAGGTTTTTTTTGGTATTGCAATTATTCAGTCACCCTGTAAAGCTTTTTCTTATTCAAAAATATCTTTTCATAATATTGGTATGAAATGTGAGCTGTAATCACAGTAATAGCTATAACGGATAAATAACTAGAAAGAATTATAACGGTATCATTGATCCTGAATCTTAATAATATTTTCAGGAAAATAAAACCTATCAGCTGCATGACCACCACGTGATACATATAAATCCCATACGAAATTTTGCCTAAATAGATTAACGTTTTATTCTCAAAAAAAGGAATTGGTTTACGAACAAAAACAGTAATAAAATATCCGAATAGCAGCATGCTGAAAATAAAGTATAACGGCTCAGAAAAATAATCAACAAAAATGTCTGTTGTAAAGAATAGAATTATTAGTATGTAAACGACAGCATCCGTTAATTTCTGAAACCTATAATTTTTAAAGTTTTGTAAAGAACACCAGCCAGCAAAAGTAAAATAAAAAAAAATCATTTTATAATCTTTCAAAAATACAAGGTCAGAAAACTCATAAAGATAAACTAAAATAAAACTGAGTATGATAAAAAATGCTTTGTAATATTTTTGTGGAATAAGAGCAAAAAGCGGTGCGGTTAGTAAATAACACTGCTCTTCAATCCCTATGGACCAAAGTATTTCCAAAATTCCGCCAGGGCTGTCAAGCAGAAGAAGATTCGGAAAAAATGTAATCAGAAGAAGGATCCCTTTTACCAAATCGTAACTTCTTTCCACCGGTATCCCGATTGCAGGTAGAAATAGGTTATAATAAAAAAGCCCGATAAAGACAACCAGATAATAAACGGGAAAAATTCTCAGGATTCGTCTAAGATAGAATTTTTTTAAATCAATTCTGTCATTTTTAATTTTCTCGTCATACAGTTGCCGGAAAATAAGAAATCCGCTTAACGAAAAAAACATAAAAACAGCTTCGGTCCCTTTGTGAAAGATCGGCCAATCATTAAATGAGCTTATTTCCCGCTTGCTGAAAAACTGGGGAATATGAAATATCATTACCAGAAATGCCAGAAAAAATCTCAGCGAAGTTATATTCGGTAATACTTTCATTGATGTTAACGCTTGTTGAATATTTTTTTCGCATTTTCCGTCGTCATCCTGTCGATCTCTGAAAAATCAGTTTTATAAATATTCACCAGCTTTCCGGCTATCAGGTCCAGATAAGAGCTTTCGTTACGCTTTCCCCGGTACGGGACGGGTGCCAGGTATGGGGAATCGGTTTCCAACACGATGTTTTCCAAAGGAATTTCATTCAGGAACTGGTCGATCTTCCCGTTTTTAAAAGTGACCACCCCGCCGATTCCCAGGATAAAATTCAGATCAATGGCATGTTTCGCCTGTTCGAGGTTTCCTGAAAAGCAATGAAAAATCCCTCGAAGTTTGGGATGCTTTTTTCTTTCCAATACTTCAAACGTTTCATTAAAGCTTTCCCGGGTGTGAATAACAATGGGCAGGTCCTTTTCAATGGCCCAATCGATCTGCTGCTCAAATGCTTTTACCTGAATATCAAGAGTCGATTGATCCCAATAAAGATCAATCCCGATTTCCCCAATGGCCGGAAAAGCCCTTTGATCAAGATAGTTTTTAACCATTTCCAGTTCTTTTTCCCAGGTCTCCGGTTTTACGTAGCACGGGTGCAGCCCCATCATGGAGAATATATGATCCGGATAATCTGCTTCCAGATGCAGCATTTTTTCATGGGATTCCGAATCAATAGCCGGAAGGTAAAATCGGGTTATTCCTTTATCCAACGCTCTTTGAATGGCTTCTTTCCGGTCTTCATCAAATTCTTCTGCGTATAAATGGGTATGGGTGTCAATCATTTTCTTTAAAATTTTAATAAATCTTTATAAGGGTTTTCAAGTCCCAGCAATATTCCGAAAGCCGGTTCCGTCTTGAAACCCTGTTTTTTCAATGCAATTATTTCGTTTCTAAAACCTTCTCCTTTTTCCTGTAATATTCTGTATTCGGCCATCATGTGGCGGTAGGCATTCTGCTCAATAACAGGCTTATTCTGGCCGAAAATTTCAATGATGAATCCTTCCAGCATAAAATTGGCGACTACGGCTTTTTCTCCGTTTATTTCAAAGCTTTCAACTTTTATGTTAAATTCCGAAAAATAACCCGCTAAGAATCTCTCAAACTCCATCTCGTCCTTTACTTCACAGATTACATCGAGATCACTTTCTTCAATATCAATTCCGATCGGGATGGTTCCTGCTAAGACCGGAGACCAGGCTTTTAACTTTTCAAAGAGGCGAAATCCGGAAAGAACGTCGTAAGCTTGTTTCTGTCTTTCGTTTCCGTTTTTCAGGTAATCAATGTTATTAAAATCAATCATTTCTTTGCTGAGGATTTCAGGATTCGCTGAATCGGGCATTGATATGATTCAGAACTTCCCGGGTTACATCTTTCCCGCCCGTAAAGTTTTTGTAGAAAGAAACCAGGCTGAAAATCGGTCCGAACGGAATTCCCCACCATCCGAAAAATAAAGTCAGCAAAGAATATTTCCAGCTGTATTTAGAGGAGGCTTCATCTGCTTTTATAAAATAGATATCGCTCGTCCTTCTTGAGGTAATGACGATCACCGATATCGTGTAGGAAAAGACAACAAATTTAGCTCCTTTCTGTAATTCATCATTTATCCGGGCTGGAGGGAGACCTTCTGTGTTTCTGATTTGGACCATTGGTTTTTAGAATATGGTGTGCTTCACTTTTTTCCGTTGGTTTTCAATCCTCTCGTTCAGTTTTTCTTTAAACTGAATGTACTTGGGATCTTTTTCATCACTGCTCCGGTGTTCCAGTGCTTTGAAAATTTTAAAATTCTCTTTTATAAATTCTTTGGTTTCATCCGAAAAATAAGCGTTGCCGAACTTTTCAAAAATATAATTAACAGCCTGTTCCGTAGGATGGATCATATCTTCCTTGTAAAAACGGTAATCCCGGAGATCGTCTACCAGTATTTCATAAATGGGCAGATAATGGCAGTAATCCAGCCCTTCAGTCATTTCATGGACCGCAGTAATTAGCTTCGATTTACTCAGTTGATTTTCGATCATCCCGTCTTTGGTATGGCGGACCGGCGATACTGTAAATAGAATCTGAACATTGTCCTTACAGATATCTTTCAGGTTTAGAACGGTATCGTAAATAGAATCCGTGAGTTCCTGATGTGTCAGTAATCTCTTTTCAAAGAATTTTTGGGGAATGCGGTGGCAGTTGGCTACCAGTTTATTTTTCGGGACAAATTCATAGATAAAAGAAGTTCCATACGTAATGATTACCCAATTGCTTTCCTGAAGAAACTGATTGCCTTCCGTGATCCGGGTATTGATCTTATCCAGTGTCTGATGAACATAACGGGTATCGAAACTGGTATGGTGATCCAGCGAGATAAATTCTTCATCAAAAGCAATCAGGTCCTCCTCGACATAAAATTCGGAATCATGCAGCTTTTTTATTGAATTGCTGATTGAAAACGGATTGAAAATCGTTCCGAAAGGGTTATTAACCGCCTGCAGCTGTCCCTGCTTAAACAGATCAGACATTTCCGAAGCAAAACAGGATCCTATTGAAAATATCTTATCTTCAATACCAATTTTCTTTTCTGATTCTTTAATATCAACTTCGGTCCGGAATTTCATTTATTCAATTTGAAAATGGGTCAATTTGAAAATTAAAGAATTTTATTCACTTCAAATTAACTGATTATCAATTATGATTCTCTTCTCAACAGGTAATTGGCCAGCTCTATAAAAGGTTTTTTCTTCTCTTCAGGAATATCGATTTTCTGAAGGTAGCTCTGTCCGATTTCATTGTGCTTTTCAATTAACCGCAACGCTTTCTCATCCACTTTCGTTCTTCTGAAAATCTTTTCAACCCCGTATACTTTATCGATATTGTCCGTTTTTTTAGAATACCAGTAATCCAGCTCCTTTCTTTCTTCTTCGGTGGCATGCTCTCTTGCCAAAAGATAAAGAACCGTTTTTTTGTTTTCATAAATATCTCCGGCATGCTTTTTCCCGAACTGCGCCTGATCTCCGAATACATCAAGGTAATCATCCATGATCTGGAATGCGATACCGATATGCTTTCCGAAGTTGAAAATGGCTTTGGCATCTTTGAAGTTGGCCTTGGCAATCAATGCGCCGATCTCAAATGAAGACGCGCTTAAGACCCCGGTTTTATACGTAATCATCCTGATGTAATCATCAAAGGTTACATCTTCCTGGGTCTCAAAATTGATATCGTATTGTTGTCCTTCACATAAAAGGAGACCGGTATGGGTAAAAATCCGGATACAGGCCTTGAAAATTTCAGGTTCCAGATCCTCAAAGAATTTATAGGCCTTCAGCATCAATCCGTCCCCGGAAAGAATCCCCACATTAATACCGTGAAGGGTGTGAATCGTCGGCTTATTTCTTCTTAAAGGCGCTTCATCCATGATATCATCGTGGATGAGGGTGAAATTATGGAAAAATTCGATTGCCAGTGCAGGCTTTATGGCCTCTTTCAGATTACCGCCAAACAAATCGCACGCCATCAGAACCATGATGGGACGAAGACGCTTGCCACCGTGGGAAATAATGTAGTTCATCGGTTCATACAATTCCGCCGGCTTGTCTTTAAAGGTATATTTGGCAATGGCATCCGCAACAATCTGCTGGTATCGGTCTAAAAATTCCATAAATTCTAATAGTTTAAACAAAAATACAATTTTTCACGGCTTTATAAAACAAAAAACTTTGCCCGAATGAGCAAAGTTTTTATATGATTTAAAAATAATCTTTAGGATAAAAAGGTAACCGCTAAATACGTGATCCCTGCCACAATAGCAGAAATCGGAATGGTAAGGACCCATGCCCAAAGAAGGCTTACGGTAATTCCCCAACGTACGGCGGAAACCCGCTTCGTCAAACCTACCCCGATGATCGAACCTGTGATCGTATGTGTTGTAGATACCGGAATCCCGAAGTGGTCTGTAATGAATAACGTAATCGCTCCTGCAGTCTCAGCACTTACGCCTTCCAGAGAAGTTACTTTCGTGATTTTGGTCCCCATGGTTTTGATGATCTTCCAGCCACCGCTCATGGTACCTAAAGCAATTGCAATAAAGGAAACCAACGGCACCCAGATGTAATGCTGTGCGAAGTAATCGAAACGGTCTGCAGACGGGATATTCAGATACTGCGTATCCTGAAGCATATTTACATGGTAATAAATTACAGCTGCTCCGATAATCCCCATTACTTTCTGTGCATCATTAAGGCCGTGCCCTAAGCTGAATAGTGCCGAAGAAGCCAGCTGCAGTCTCTTGAATGACTGGTCCGCCTTATGAGGATTCGATTTTTTATAAAGATGAACAATAATTAAGGTAATAATGATCGAAATAATCATCCCGATAATCGGAGCCATAAAGATGAAAAGGAAAATAGGAATTACCTTATCAAATTTCACAACGCTCTGTTGGGTTACCTGCGTAAAAGCCTCTTTCACGGTTTCCCACATTCCAAGGCCCGGCTGTGCTGCTGCAATGTCATGATAATCCATCATGAAAGCATGCGTCAGGGCAGCTCCCAGAAATCCTCCGATCAGGGTATGCGAAGAGGAAGAAGGAATACCAAACCACCACGTTAAAAGATTCCAGGCAATTGCCGCGACAAGACCTGAGAAGATCACCTCAAGAGTGATAAAGTTTTCGTTAACCGTTTTGGCAATCGTATTACCAATTTTAAATTCTCCGATGATGTAAGCTGCAATAAAGAAAGCGGCAAAATTCCAGAGGGCAGCCCAAAGAACGGCCTGGAACGGAGTTAGAACTTTTGTAGAAACAATAGTCGCAATTGAGTTGGCCGCATCATGAAAACCATTGATGTAATCGAATACTAAAGCCAATGCAATAATAACTATAAGTAAAATCGGAAATTCCATTGTTTAATTATAATTATTAATTAAGCGTATTTAATCATGATGTTCTCAATTGTATTGGCAACATCTTCTGCTTTGTCTGTTACTACTTCAAGATAATTAAGTACGGATGAAACTTTGATAATGTTGATCGCATCGTTGGTTTCAAATAATTCCACCATCGAGTTGGACAACAGATCGTCAGCGATATTTTCAATAGAATTTACTTTGATACAGGCTTCTTTCACCTGCTCCATGTTTTTGAAACCTTTCAGGTTCTTCATGGCATTCTGGATCTCCAGGCATGCTTTATGGATCAGTAATGAGAAATCAGAATACGCCTTCATTTCAGGCGATTTGTATAAGAAAATATATTTGGTGGAAGCGTAGATATAATCTGCGATATCATCCAATCCGGTAGCCAGTGTATGGATATCTTCCCTGTCGAACGGCGTAATGAAGTTTTTCCCCAATTCTACGAAGATCTCGTGGGTCAGCTCGTCGTTTTTGTGTTCAAAGTCGCTCATTTTTTTCAGCATGGAATCATCATTCAGATCAAAATCCTTGATTCCGTGGTTGAACTCCTCAGACATAGCCACAAGGTTTTCTGTTACTTTTTCGAAAAGCACAAAGAAGATTTTATCTTTCGGTTGAAAAGCGTGGAAAATATTACCAATTCCCATTGTAAAGTTTTTATAATTCGTGTGCAAATTTCTTAAAAAACCCCCTTACCTGAAACAATACAACATTAAGTTTTGTTAACATTCGCTTAAGTACTGATTATCAAATAAAAAAACCGGCAAAAATGCCGGTTTTAATCTATTTTCGGAAGAAATTAATTGGCCTCTTCAGCCCTCATTTCCTTACCTCTGAATTTCATGGTAGAAATATTGCTCAGCAGGTCTCCTTTAAACGACTTTTCGATTTCAAAGAAAGAGAATTTCTCTAAGATTTCGATATCGCCGATTTCTGCTCTTTTTTTGGTTTTGCCGTTGGATGTTGCCTTGTTAATGATATCCAGTACATCAAGTTTCTTCAGCTGGTCTTTTTTACCAAGATTGAAGAAGAACCTTACCATATTTTCATTTTTTCTTCTCGGTTTTCCGCCGCGCTCTCTCCTTTCTCCTCTGTCGCTTCTTTCTCCTCTGTCACGGTCCCTGCCTCTGTCACGGTCTCTTCTGGAACCTCTGTCATCATCTCTGCTGCTCAGTTTCTGTTCCATCAGGTCATGTCGGTCTTTATAATACAGAGCCAGGTCTTTCAGCTGGAACTGCAGCAATTTATGAGCAAGCTCCTCTTTGGTGAATGCCGATAAATCCGGGATCAGGGAATCATCAAACTCAAAGAAATCTTCATGAATTTCGAAAAGGCTTTCGAAAACACCTCCTACCTGAGCTTTGATAATGTCTTCCCCTGTAGGGATCTTTGCTTCATTGATTTCGATTTTGGTAACTGATTTGATCTGCTTCAGCTTTCTGCTTTCTTCAGGCTTGATCAGGGAAATTGAAATACCGTCTTTTCCGGCTCTTCCCGTCCTTCCGCTTCGGTGAACGAATACTTCAGGATCATCAGGCAATGAATAATGAATTACGTGTGTCAGTGAGTTTACATCCAGTCCTCTCGCTGCAACGTCCGTCGCCACCAGGATATCAATGTTTTTCAGTCTGAATTTCTTCATGACCGTATCCCGCTGTGCCTGGGAAAGGTCTCCGTGAAGCGCATCTGCTGCATAGCCGTTCTGCATTAAGAAATCGGCAACTTCCTGGGTTTCCATTCTTGTTCTGCAGAAAATAATGGAGTATTGATTAGGGTTTGAATCGATCAGTCTTTTCAAAGCCTCCTTTTTCTGACGGTAACCGGCTACGTAATATTCGTGTCTGATGTTCTTCTTAACTTCATTAATAGAACCCACGGAAATACGGTGAGGTTTGGTCAGGTAATTTTTAGAGATTCTTTCTACTTCTTTGCTCATCGTAGCAGAGAAAAGGAAAGTCTGTTTTGTTTCAGGCGTTTCGCTGAGGATGGTTTCCAGTTCGTCTTTAAAGCCCATGGAAAGCATCTCGTCGGCCTCATCCAGTACCAGCCAGTGGATGGCAGAAAAGTCCAATGCTTTTCTGTTGATCAGGTCGATTACCCTACCCGGAGTTCCCACAATGATCTGCGGTTTATCCTTCAGGGATCTCATTTGGTCCATAATACTGCTTCCACCATAAACGGCTGTCGTTTTGATGTCTTTCATGTACTTGGAATAGTTTTTTATGTCTTTAGCAATCTGAAGACATAATTCCCGTGTCGGACAAAGCACCAAGAGCTGGATTTTGCGACTCGTTTCGTCAATCATATCCAAAATCGGAAGCGAAAATGCTGCTGTTTTGCCTGTCCCCGTCTGCGCAAGTGCGATCAAATCGCGAATATCTGAAAGAATGAAAGGGATCGTCTGTTTTTGGATTTCTGTCGGGCTTTCGTAGCCCAGTTCGCCAATTGCCTTAAGAATATCAGGACTTAAATTGGTCTCCGTAAATAAATTCATTAAATATTATAAAATTTCTGCAAAGATACAATAAATATTGATTTGTTTTTGAATAAAGTTCTAAATATACAAACTTTAATTCAGAATCCTGTAGCGATTTCTTAATTTTTAAAAAATTTACTACAAAAAAACATACCTCAAGTTAAAAAAATGTTAACCATTATTTTTGTTTGTTAAATTAGATTGATTTTTTTCAGGCTATTGATGAATTTTCAGAAATCACATTAAGAATAGTTTTTGTAATTTTGAAAGAACACCGCTGAGCCATCAGCCATCAACACTTAAATAAAACAAAATCACATGCCGTCTACCCTTTCTCCTGAAGTTTTTGAATTCCTGAAAAACCTTACCCGAAACAACAGCCGCGAATGGTTTACCGAAAACAAACACTGGTATACCGAATCGCAGCAAAACGTCATTTCTTTCCTGGAGGATCTCATCAGGGAAATGTCCGGATTCGATGAAGAACTGGCAAAAATCGATGCCAAAAAGTCGTTGTTCAGGATTTATCGGGATACAGGGTTCTCCAAAGATAAAATTCCTTATAAAACCAATTTCGGCGCATCGCTGGGTATGGGAAAAGGAAGCCAGAAAGGCGGGTATTACCTCCATCTGGAGCCCGGAAAATCCTTTATCGCCGGCGGAATTTATATGCCGGAATCATCCGTCTTAAAGGAACTGAGAAAGGAAATTTCTTTATATGCCGAAGACTTTCTTGCGGTTATCAACGACAAAGAATTTAAAAAGTATTTTCCGGAACTGGACCAGGAGGACAAACTGAAAAAGATCCCGCAGGGTTTTGAAAAAGATGACCCGATGGCCGAATACCTCAAGCTTAAAAATTTCATCGTGGTGTACGGCCTGAAAGATGAAGAAGTCTTTGCTAAAAATGCCGTGAAAAACCTTACGGGAACCTTTAAACTGATGAAGCCGCTGAACGATTTTCTGAATGCACCGCTATTATAGGGGTGAATAGTAAATTTTGCTTTGGCAATGAATGGTGGATTTATTTTACACGCGGTATTGGAAAACGCGAATACACAATAAGGTTTTTGAAGACTTCATTTTATAAATCACAAGAGCTCTATCTCTGATGTAATTGAGGGCCGCTTATTTCGGAAAAACATAAAATTTTAAAAGCATAATCAGTGTTGTGGAAATTTGACATCGTTAATTCCTTGCGCCTCGTATTCATTGCTTTTGTCGTAAATACTTGCGACTTCGCGTTTTCCAACCCAATTAAAAGTATAAAGCAACTGCCATATATTTCAGGCTTCAACCTGAATACACGTAACAAGCGACAAGACTATGTCGTTTTTTTAAATACAGATTAAACACTGATTATCAACCATTTATATTTCACTATTTTTAACAGTAATTTAACATTTTTGCTTATATTTGCGGATTAGTCAAAAATCCTGCCATGTCCCTGTACCAGAAAATCGCCGAAAAGCTGCAATATATCAGCCCGAATTTTTACAAAGAACGGTATTTTAAAAGCTTACATCATCTGACGAAAGAGAATTTTTCTGCCCGCAATGTAGAGCCGGAACTGGTATGGATCAAGGATTTTTTACCTAAAAATGCAGTGATTCTGGATATCGGGGCAAACGTCGGGACTTTTCTTTACCAGCTGGAAAAAAAACTGAACCATGAATCGATCTATGCTTTCGAGCCCAACAAAAAACTATACCGCCGCCTGAAAAGGCTGTTCCCTTCTATGAGGGTGCTTCCGCTGGCGCTTTCCGATGAAAACACTACCGCCGAATTTAAAGTGCCTGTGATCAACGGAAAAACGGTGGCATCGAGAGGAACGCTCAACACCGGGTATAAGGAAAAAGGAGAAGAGAAAAGCTATACTGAAAAGGTAAAAGTGATCAAACTGGATGACTGGGCTGCCATCGAACATTTCAACAGACTGGACTTCATTAAAATCGATGTTGAAGGCAATGAAATGAAAACGCTTCTCGGAGCCAAACAAGTCATCCGCCGGTATGCACCGACGCTGATGGTGGAAATGGAGCAAAGGCATCATGAAACGCCGATCTGGAAAGAGATTTCCGAGGTGGAGTCCTGGGGTTACGACGCCCACTATTTAAACAGGCATCATTTTGAGCTTGAAAAACTGACAGAGGAAATCCTTCTGAAAAACACAGTCGATGAAAAAAATAAAACGGAATACATCAACAATATTATTTTTATTCCCAAAAGCCAATAAAAGATGAGTGTAGTAGCGAGACAGGGATTTAAATATTCTATTATTGGCTATATCGGTTTTCTGCTGGGCACAGTCTCGGCCATTTTTATTTTTCCGAACGATTTTGAGTTTTACGGCAAGCTGCGGTACAGCATGCAAACGGCGGAGATGCTGGTACCTTTTGTCGTATTCGGAATTTCGTATGCGAACGTGAAGTTTTTCCACAGCGTACAGAAAGACGGGAAAAACCAGAACATGCTGTCGTTGTCCCTGCTTACGGTAGTCATCAATTTCCTGGTCTTCTGCGGGATCTTCTTTATCCTCCCCCACTTTTATCCGAAGTTCCTGAAAACACAGGCCTGGAACATCAAAGAAATTATCCTGCCGCTGATTCTGGTGTTATCTCTCTGCGCAGTTTTTAATAAGTATACTTCCAACTATAAACGGATTGTTGTCTCGAATATTTTCGATAATCTTTTTCCTAAAATAGCCAACCTGGGGGCATTCTGCCTGTTTTTTTATTTTGCGATGTCGCAGCAGGTGGCCCTGTCCTTTTTCTTCGGAATCTTTACCCTGATGCTTTTCGGGTATATTTATTACACCAATAAACTGGAAAAGATCAATCTGGATTTTAATACGGATTATTTTAAGAAAGACAGCTTCTGGAAGGAATTTGCCAACTACAGTTTTTTCGGCTTTTTAGGGACTTTCGGGAATTACCTGGCGATCAACAGTTTTATGATCGGCGAATATATGGGAATGGAAGAAAACGGGATCTACTCTACCCTGTACGCCCTGATTTCCCTGATTTCCATTCCGCAGCTGGGACTTTTTAATATTTCTGCTCCGATTATCAGCCAGTATCTTGCGGATGGCGATATGGAAGGGCTGGACCGGTTCCATAAAAAAACGTCGCTCTCTCTGTATTTCCTGGGTGCTGTTCTGTTTTCCTGTATTATGGTCGGATTCCCTTACCTCACGCACTTTATGCCGAAAAACGGGATGATGCTCCGCGAGTATGAACCGGTGGTCTGGATCTGGGGATCTGCAGTTTTGATTGATCTGGCAACAGGATTTAACGGAAATATTATTTCCCTTTCCAAATACTACAAATTCAATATCCTGGTGATGCTCCTGCTGGCAGGGCTTACCATTGCACTGAATTTCTATTTCCTGAAAAATACAGACCTGAAACTGATCGGGATCGCCCTTTCAACGGCTATTTCCCTGACCACCTATAACGTGGTGAAAATCGTATTTAATTACTTCATGTTTAAAGTATCGCCTTTAACGATCGAAATGATTTTCGTTTCCATTATCTGTACCCTGGCAATTACGGTAGCGATTGTGCTGCCGAATTTCAGCAATAATTTTATCAACCTGATTTACAAGCCGGCAGTCGTTCTTTTACTGATTTTTATCGGGAATTATTTCACGAAAATATTTCCGGTTGAAAATTACCTGAATAAAAATTTTATTAAAAGTATTTTTAAGTTTAAATAACAAAGGGTTAAGCCGGATGTTGAAAGTTTATCTTGTCAACATCACTTTCAGAGGTATTAAATCAATGAAAGTCTATATCAGATACAATTAATGAATTCATTTAAAAGCTTTTCAAGTTTTTGCTGAATAACATGTTTGCTGTAATCTTTATGAAAATCAATTGAGGTACGTTTAAGCATCTCAAACTGGCTGATGATCTCTTTCTGTTCAGTGACAATAAAATCAAGCTTTGCTGGATAGTTTTCAGGAAACACCGCCCATTTTCCGAATTTAATGGCATCACCCAGGTTACCCGTCATTTTAGTTATGCCGTAGATTTCCCGCAAGCTGAAAAATTCCGTCTCCTGCTGAATCGGGCACCAGAGAACATCCGCTTTCTGCATCCATTCATCAAAAACCGGGGAAGAAACTCTTTCTGAAAAATATTTCAGCATTATATTTTTCGGTATATTCCGAGACAATTCTTTAAGCTGCTCCAGTTCTCTGTCTTTTGCCTTACCCAGAAAAATAAAGGCCATTGGTTCTTCTGTTTTCAAATTTTTAATACCCCTGAAAACATGACCGTAATCTCTTCGTTGTTGAGAAACACCTCCGGGAATAACGATGGTGAGAACTTTGTTTTCCGGTTTGTCTGCCTGCCTGGTATAAAAAAGTGGTAGGAACCTGAATTGTTCAGAGCTTAATCCGTCATCCAACACCAACAAGTGTTTCGCCTTGCGGTATACATCCGGAGATCTCAACAAGCCCTCTTTTCCCAAAAGTTTCAGCCGGTAGATCCTGTCTCTTTTAAAAATGCTTTTTATCAGATTTATTTGGGAAGCTTTCGTAAAATTCATGTTATGGACGATTACTGCAGTATTATATTTTGCTGCAATAATATCGAATGTATTGAAATACCGATGAACAGTTCCGATGATGATAAGGTCATAATTTTTGTTCTTCAGCTGATCCAGGATTATCGAACTGTCTGATAAAAAGACCTGTTCACTGTGATCAGCAATCTGGCTCTTAATTTTTTCTGAAAAATAGTAATCTATTGAAAAAGACGGCAGCCCTTCCATGATTTCCATGAAGGCCTGTGCTATTTCCGCATGGGTGTCTATTTCGATGTAGGCTATTTTTTTCACAGTCGGTGAGATAAGTTTTGGCTAAAGCCGGTTTTGATTTCTTATTTTGGGATGGAGGGGCTTCCTTCGACAAGCTCAGGATCACATTGCCCGTTCTTATTGTTTTTTTACATTTTAAGCCATTTTTTCTTCAGCATATTCCAGCGCTGGCTGTTGATAATGATCTGTTCTTCTTTTGAAACTTTCAATTCCAGTTTTTTGGAACGGCAGCTTTCATAAGATTTTATAATATCCATTAAAAAGTTAGCCGATCTGCTTTTCATCGCTTCTTTTGATGCGGCAATGTAGGCCAGAAAACGGTTCAGTCCTAAAAAGTAAAAATACCTGCCGTAATAATCCGCCGGCCGTATCGTATAATCCGATCCTTTTACTTTGATCAGCCTGACATGCAGCTCCGGCAACACCACTTCTTTCCAGCCCAGGTTTTCCAGTAAAATGGCATCGATATTATCCCAGCCCAATGTTTCACGGATCCCCTTCATCTGGATGAAACAGTCTTTCCGGTAAGCTTTCACGGGGCCCCGGACATGGTGCTTGTTGGAATTGCCTTCATACACCCATTGCCCACCCTTTTCCACATACAATAAGCCACCTATCAATCCGTATTCTGGATTTGTCTGAAAGGCATCTTTAAGAGTTTCCAGATAATTTTCAGGCAAAATAATATCAGCATCAAATTTACAGATGATATCAAACGCTTGCATATCCTGAGTCTGTAGTCCGTTCTTAAAAGCATTGACCACTTTTGAGCCGGGCTGGTGAGCCGATTTTTCAAGATGAACGGCAGTGAACCTGGAATCCGTATCCGTATATTTTCTGATAACTTCCGGCGTACCGTCCGCAGAACCGTCGTTGACAATTACGATTTTGAAATCCGTATGGCTCTGGTGCAGTAAGGCATCAAGAGTAAACGGAAGGTTGTTTTCCTCGTTATGGGCAGGAATAATGATTAAAAATTTCAAGAAAAAATATTTTAAATGAATATGTTTTTACAACATTGTCTAAACTGATTTAATTTAACCAAAAGGAAATAAAAGACTTTAACACTGAAATAATTTGGATATCATGATGCTAAAAAATCCGGAAATGTTTTTTTTAACCTTTGATTTTTTTCTTTCAGTAACTTCTGACCATCTGGGCTTACGATTAGCAGCACTATTATCTTTTGTCTCTTTTGCGGTTGATAAATAAAGATTAAGCAGACGAAGTATAATAAGTAATCAATGATCCAGATCTAAAAAATATCTTTATCAGTGATCACTTATTATTTATATTACTTGTTGTGTGGTTTCAGCATGTTTTTAGGATCCAGGATTTCATCCAGCTTTTCCTGGGAGAGAATTCCTTTTTCCAATACCAGATTATAAACACTCTTTCCCGTTTCCAGGGCCTCTTTTGCGATGGCGGTAGAATATTTGTAGCCGATGTAAGGATTCAGGGCCGTTACGATCCCGATGCTGTGTTTTACCATATTCAGGCAGATTTCTTTATTGGCCGTGATGCCGACAATACATTTTTCCCGAAGCGTATCCAATGCATTGCCCAGGAAATGAATATTTTCCATGATTGCATGGGAAAGCACCGGTTCCATCACATTCAACTGCAATTGTCCGGCCTCCGCTGCAAACGTTACCGTAAGATCGTTTCCGAACACTTTAAAGCAAACCTGGTTAACAACTTCCGGAATTACAGGATTTACCTTCCCCGGCATGATGGATGATCCCGGCTGCATCGGCGGAAGATTGATCTCCGAAAGTCCCGCTCTCGGTCCCGACGCCAATAATCTCAAATCGTTGCAGATCTTTGATAATTTTACCGCCAGACGTTTCATGGCTGATGAATAAATGACATACGATCCTGTATCCGGCGTTGCTTCTACCAGATCCGGTGCGGAAACTACCGGAAAGCCTGTAATCTCGGCTAAATTTTTTGCACAAAGCACGGCATATCCTACCGGAGCGTTAATTCCCGTCCCGATTGCCGTAGCACCCATATTGACTTCTACGAAAAGACCGGCATTGTTATTTAATTTGGAAATATCTTCTTCAAGGGTAGCGGCAAATGCTTCAAACTCCTGGCCTAAAGTCATCGGAACGGCATCCTGAAGCTGCGTCCTTCCCATTTTGATGACATCCTGAAACTCCCGGCCTTTTGCACGGAAAGCTTCTACGATTTTTTCCAGCTTTTCTACCAGCCTATTGTTCATCTGCAGCAATCCCATTTTAATGGCTGTCGGATAAGCATCGTTGGTCGATTGGGAAAGGTTGACGTGGTCATTCGGCGAGCAGAATTCATACTGCCCTTTGTTTTTGCCCAGTTTTTCAAGTACCCGGTTGGCTATTACCTCATTGGCATTCATATTCACCGAAGTTCCTGCGCCTCCCTGGATCATATCCACGGGAAACTGATCATGCAGTTCGCCTTTAATCAACTCATCACAGACTTCCGCCATGGTAAAATATAGATTTTCATCCAGCAGCCCCAGTTCGTAATTGGTTTTCGCTGCAGCTTTCTTCACGAAAGCCAGTCCCCGGATAAACTCAGGGTATGATGATAAAAGCTGTCCTGAAATTTTAAAATTATCGATCGCCCGTTGCGTCTGTACTCCATAATAAGCATTTACCGGGACATTCAGTTCGCCCAATAAATCACTCTCTTTTCTAAAATTTTCCATAATTTATTAATTAATATAATAACAGTATCAGTTTAACAATAAAAAAGAAATTAAGAGATTGTTACACTGATCCATTGTTATATTTTTAAATTGTTGCATTTTTTATTTTAGCGGGTATTTCTGGTTTAAAGCCTGCAGGATAGAAAACGTTTCCGCATCCATAATTCCGTCGTAATTCTGCGGACGGAAGTGATACTGGAAAGCTTCGATCGTTTTTTTGGTAGCATCATCCCACTTTCCGCTCAGATCCAATGCGTAACCGAATTTCTGCAGCTGCGACTGAACATTCATAATGAAAGCTGCATCATTGTAGGTAGCCTGATAATCCATTGAGGTTGCCAGATCATAATATCCCTGCTTAATGGCATCGTCGTACCACATCCCGATCTGATATTCATCATACAGGCGTTTCCATGGGAAAAGTGGTCCCGGATCCTGCTTTCTCGTAGGTGCAATATCCGAATGGGCCAGAATATTCGTTGACGGAATATTATACCGGGCAACAATATCTTTTACCAGAGCAGCCACTTTTTTTACCTGTGCCTCATCAAACGGTACGAAAATCCTTTTTCCTGAGGCATCGGTAGTAAAACCGGAGTTTACGATTTCGATTCCGATGGAATTATCATTCAGGTTGCGGTCGTTTCTCCAGGCGCTGACTCCTGCATGGTAAGCGCGCTTGTTTTCGTCCACCAGCTGGTAAATTTCATTATCGCCGGTATTGTTTACCAGATAATGAGCACTCACCGACTGCTGGGAAAGAACCGTAACGGATTTATCGTCCGGTAATGCCGTATAGTGCAAGATAAGGTACCGCTGCCTGAAATTCTGCGCAATAGCCGGAAAATACGTCTTCACCACTTTATAACCTGCAGGCCTTGCGGAAACAATAGAACCGTAGCTTGCCGTGTTGTCATTTTTTGTAATATCGGCAATATTGGTCGTGAAAAACTCTACGCCGTGATCAGTGGTTACTTTCGGTTTCGGCTTGTCATTCGGTTGTGTTTTTCCTGCCGTTTTCGGCTGTACCGTGGGTGTTCTCGGGATGTATTGTTTTTTTTTGGCATTCTGTTGCGAGGTACAGGAAAAAACAAGAGTGCTTAATCCGATGATATATAATGTATTACGCATGAGTTAATTTTTTTGGTCGTTTATTACCTCAAAAATACGGAAATTTTTCTTGAAAAATATTTGGTAAATAAAGAAATCTGTTCTATATTTGCACTCGCAATAACGGAGTAACGATCATTAAAAAACGAAGATAAACAGGAGGGTTGCCGGAGTGGTTAACGGAGCAGTTTGCTAAACTGTCGACGCGAAAGTGTCGCAAGGGTTCGAATCCCTTACCCTCCGCTTTCTTATATATCTTTTCGGGGCGTAGCGTAGTCCGGTCATCGCGCCTGGTTTGGGACCAGGAGGTCGCAGGTTCGAATCCTGCCGCCCCGACTTTTTTTAACGCGCTTAATTACAAACTAAGCGGAATCAACCTTACAATGGGTGCGTAGCTCAGCTGGATAGAGCATCTGCCTTCTAAGCAGACGGTCAAAGGTTCGAATCCTTTCGCGCTCACTTAAAAAACCTTGCAACTTCTGTTGTGAGGTTTTTTGTTTTAGGGATTACGGCTAATCTGATAGAGCATCCCGAATCCAATCGGGACAATCGAAAGTTGGATTAACCGAAAAAGCTGAAGAGAAAAATAAGCAAAAAGATAGCCGGCCGGTCCTATGGAGATTATAAAAATCAATTAATTACTGTAGCTATTAATAGGCAGTTTCTATGGAGCTTTTGGGTCCCAGGTTTTGGCACTCCTTTTGATTCCTGTCATCTTTTTTAATAGCTAGTTACAACTTTGAAACCCTTTTACCCTGAACAGAGATTCCAAAAGCTTATAACTTACAGTGACCTTCAGGCATCTTTGCTGATACCTAATGTAGATAACTTTATTCTGAAAAAAGTAGAAATAATCTTTTTTTACATTGAATCGGCAATGGTCAACATTCATTTCCGTTAATTCTCTCTGTAAACTGTTACCTATGTTTTCGATCCCGTATCTATGAAAATTTTTGTTGGAATGATGTTCTAGATGTCTAAATATCTTCTATTTTCATTTGTGAGAAAGCAAGCCTTAACCTTTTTTCTAGATATAAATTACAGATAAAAGAAAATGAAAAGAGTAAAAGGAAAAGAAGTAAGATTTTCTTCATTTTTCTTTGCTTAAATTAATGACCAGGCAAGTAAATTTAATTAAATTATTGCTGAAAATTCTGATAAAGACAGTTAATTTTAAAAAAATATTTAAGCATTATCAAGAGAAATAGATCCAGAGACATAACGCTGATTTCATCCTGCTTGATTTAATGCAGGACAATGTTAATTTTTACCTTATCATTTGCTGATGTGGTATAAATAAATTGATTATATAATTATTTTAACTATTTAAATTCAATATATTTGTTTGAAGGATAAAATATCTTAATTTATTACATCAAACCGCAGCATTTCATGAAAATATATTTTGGTTCTCTGATTCTATTAATTTTTCTTCCTTTACAGATTTTCAGTCAGCAAAACTTATCTGCTGACGAATTGTTTGCAAAGGCAAGAACGGCAGCTTTTGAAAACAAAGACTATCCCACTTCTATTGCATTGGCTAAAGAAGCGCTGGAAAAAGCTCCCACTTACACCGATGTTTCTGTTTTCCTGGGAAGAGTATATACCTGGAACAAAGATCCTGAGTCCGCAAGAGCGGTTTTTGCAGGCCTTTCCGCAAGAGCGGTTCAGGATGAAGATTATTTTATCGCTTACGGCTCCCTGGAATACTGGAACGATCAGTACGCTAAATCTATTGAAATCCTGAATCAGGGATTAGTCTATCATCCTCAGTCTGAAGCACTCCTACTGTTGAAGGCGAAAGTGTATTTTGCCGATAAGCAATACGCCGAAGCTGAAGAAGCAATTAAAAAAGTTCTTGAAATTAATCGTAAAAATACCGAAGCGGTGAACCTCGCCGTCAGGATCAACGAGCTGAATTCTAAAAATGCGATCGGCATCACGTACAATTACTCTCATTTTGACAAACAATTCGATCATGACTGGCATATTGTGGGTGTAAGCTACAAGCGGGTTACTCCGATCGGTTCGGTAATCCTGAGAGGAAATTATGCCAGCAAATTCGGACAGAGCGGCACCCAGCTTGAGCTGGAGGCTTACCCAAGATTATCCCCTATGTTTTACCTGTATGTAGGCGGGGCCTATTCCGGTGATGTCGGCATCTTCCCTAAATACCGTACAGGAGCTTCATTAAATGCCAATCTTCCGCACAGCTTTGAGGCGGAAATCGGTTACCGCCAGCTGTATTTTGCCGACAACATCTGGTTATACACGGCTTCCGTAGGTAAATATTACAAAAATTTCTGGTTCAATCTGCGTGCTTATATTACGCCGGACAACAGCAATATTTCCCAATCCTACACGGCAACTGTACGATATTATACCAAAAGCGCACAGGATTATTTTGCTTTTCAGATCGGCTCGGGAATCAGCCCGGAAGAAAACCGCAACAACCTGCTTGGCACTGAGATCTACAAGCTTAAAACATTTAAAATAGGAGCGGAATACAATTTTTCTGTAAAATCCAACCTGTTTTCCATCGGTACGATGTATTATAATCAGGAATATCTTCCCAATACAACAGGAAGTCAGTTTGATGTTAATTTAGGCTATACTGTGAAGTTCTAGAATGTAGTTAGAACTTATTAACGTAGACTCAAAGTACTCCTGATTAATGGTTGGATAAGGGAAGCGGAAAGCTGGAAGTTTTGCAGCCAACATCATAAGTTCAACTGCCTCATATACCAATTGTATTGCCTGATAGCTGTTACTCTGATTGAATTTTTTGGGTATTCGGGCTTATTCTTTTGTTAAATAAATATCATTTGAATTCCTGTTAAGCTAATTAAGAAGTATATTTAATTCCCTAATGCCAAGGACTTAAAAACTCCTCCTATTATTTTTTACCTTTAAAAAAATTAACGGTTACGGAATCCGGCATCAGTTTTTTGGAAGCATAAAAGCGTGCATTCATACTTTTAAAACGGTTAAACCGCTGGCCGATTTCTTTTAACGCAGCTTCATCCTCATAAGGATCCGATCCTTGTTCATTAATAATCAGCAACTCTGTATCGTGAATGTAATGTTTCCCTGATACGAAATCCACCATCATGTCTTTACTCTGCATAATCGGAACATCCACCTTGGCCACTTCCGAATCAGGGGAAAATCCTCTTCCTACCCAGGCAACTGTAGAAGGAGTTTTCATCTGGTAATTATTTCTGTAATAAGCTAAAAAAGAAGGTGCAACATCAAAGTGGCTTGCTGTTTTCCGGAAGTGCTTAGGTGCTTTCAGCAAGGGAGAATAGATCAGCAATGGCACATGGAAACGGTCGATATGGGATTCCAGGGTAATTTCCGGCATGCTGTGATCGCCCGTAATCATGAAAATGGTATTGGCAAAATCGGGACGCTTACGGTACTTCTCAAAAAAATATCTCAGTGCATCATCTGCATTGATCACCGAGATCAGTTGATTTTTAAACGTTGCGGCCATCTTTTTCTGGTCCGGAGAAAGGATATCAGACTGCATTCTTTTGTTGTAAAGATTTTCATAATAAGCGCTGTTATTAATCAAAAACGGATTGTGCGTCGAAAGCGTAAGAATCATATCAAAATAAGGCTTTTGATTCAACTTCCGTACTTCAAGCATTTTACCGAAGACGGCCTGGTCTTCATATCCCCAGCTCGACCCGTTATGCGCAGGAAGTTTTTTATAAGCCTTTCCGAATGATGACTGATCGACCAGATGATCGACCTGGCTGTATTCCAGGAACTCCCGGTACCGGTCGAACGATACATCTCCTCCGTAATAAAAGCCGGTTTTAAATCCGTTGTTTTTCAGAATATTAAAAAGATTGAAATGCTCCGGGGTCTTTTGTATTTCCAGGAAGCCGTTTCTGCCGAAAGGAAGCGATCCGGTAAGCGAAGGCAGTGCGCCGAATGTTCTTCCCGCTGAACTCAGGCTGTTTTCCCAATAAAGGCTTTTACGGGAAAGGGAATCGAGAAAAGGCGTGAAATTCCCGATATATCCTTTAGGTGATGTATAAGCATGGCCAAATCCCTCTAAAACGATAAAAACAAGATTGGGCGTTTCATCGGAACGGTTGAGGTAAGGCCCCAGAAAGTCCGGTGTGTTTTCTTTCCGCCAGAATGGGAAGTCTTTGTTCATTGTTTCAGCATTCGATGCAAAAGCTCCCGCATCTTCAAATATATCCATGATCTCCGGATGGTTGTTTAGAAAATTAGCCTCGTTGGATTTAAAAAAATAAGCCCATTTACTTTTGGCAGCGGTCTGGCTGAAAAGATTGGTACGCTCTAATCCACCGGATAAAATTCCGTCGGGAATAAAAAATGCAAGCAAACCGATGCAGAAGAATGTTATTCCTACGTAAACGGATTTAAAGGCGGATTTTCCGGCCATCCATAAAGGGATAACAGTGGCACCGGCCAGAATTCCCAGCAAGGCTAAGTTTTTAACATTCAGCATACCGCTTGCCTGTAAGGTTTCTTTAATTTCATCTTTGCTGTAATACAGGACATCTGCTCCAAGGGTATTCTGGGTTTGCGAAAAGTATAAAAACAGGATGTACTGCATAACAGCTACCCCTCCAAGTACAACCAGGGCTAAAAATCTTGCCCAGCTTTCTTTAACTACATTGATGATGAGATAAATGAGTCCGATTCCGAATATCAGCCTGAAGGCAAATAAGATATTTCCAAAGAACAATTCACCCAGAATACGATCTGCATCCAATCCGGGAAAAGAATACCGGTACCAAAGCCATTCGGCTGTTACCCCTATCAGGAAGAGGCCAAGAAAGACGGAAGAAAGGACACCCCATTTCCTTAGGCCGTTCTGAAGAATCGCTGAAATCCTGGCTTTAAGCGGTAAATTTTCAATGGTCTGATTAAAGCCCTGTCTTTTCATCTCTCCCCAGCCGTGAGACTTTTTAAAGTAATCGACAAACCCATTTACCCCTGCTTTTACTACAATCGGATGAAAATAAAAGGGTTCTGAAAACGCGGTCCCGATCAGGCTAAGGAAGTCTTTCCGTTTGGTATATACCTTATAACTGACAAGATCCACCAGAAGCCCGTAAATGGAATAAAGGAAGCCCAATGAAATGACCAGTGCAAACAGAATAAGGAAAAATGGCCAGTTGATGATTCCCAACAAAAGAAAAACAATAAAAATAACGTATCCCAGAAACTCAACCAAAGGACCCAGAAATTCAAAGAAGAACCAATAAGGGAGACTTACCATTCCCAGTCTTCCGTATTTTGGGTTGAACATCATTTTCCGGTGTTTCCAAAGGGTTTCCATGGTACCGCGCATCCATCTGTTTCTTTGTTTTCTGAGAATATCCTTGGTTTCCGGGACTTCCGTCCAGCATAGAGGATCAGGAATTGTAGTTACCTGGTATGGTTCCTTCCTTTCCTCCATATATTTCCGCATCCGGACTACCAGCTCCATATCCTCACCTACTGTATTTCGGTCGTAGCCGCCACATTCCAGAACAATTTTACGGTCGAAAACCCCGAAGGCGCCGGAGATCAGAATCAGTCCGGAAGCCCTGGACCAGGCCATGCGTCCCAGCACGAAAGCCCGGATATATTCCAGAGCCTGGGTCCTGCCCAGTAAAGTCCGTGGCATATTTACACCTACGACCTTGCCGTCTTCGATGATACAGTTGTTGGCCAGGCGGATAACCCCACCGCAGGCAATGATTTTTTTATCCGTCTGTTCAAGAAAAGGTTTAGCCAGCTTCAGGATGGCATCCTGCTCCAGGATACAGTCGACATCAATACAAACCAAATATTCCCCCGAGGAAACATTGATTCCTACATTTAAAGCATCGGCTTTTCCTCCGTTTTCCTTATCGACGATAATCAGTTTTTTAAAAGCCTGATTTTTACTTTTATAAATTCCTCTTACCTTATTGGTTTCAATCCTGCCCTGTATAAAAAAAGAAACACATTCCAGCTCATAGGCTTCTATTAATTTTTGTAGAGAATCGTCCTTGCTTCCGTCATTTACAATAATGATTTCCAGGTTATGGTAATACAGAGATAATAAGGACCGTACATTTTCCACAATCGTCATTCCTTCATTATAAGCCGGCGCAATGATGCTGAAGACAGGCGCATTGGGATTGGCCGCGATCATGCTGTAATCGGTAAAGGTATTTACTTTTTTATACCGGATTACCGCCCCCAGGGCATAGATCCCGATCCAGCCGTAAATAATTGTAACTGCTGCACCATACAACAGAAACAGCCATATGACAACTTCGTAGATAATGTGAGAAAATTCGATCATATTTTTTCCTGTAGTGCATATTTAACAATCTGAACCAATTCATTGGAAGCAGCTTCCTCCTGTACCAAATGTACCAGATAATCCTGATGTCCTAATGAAAAAAGGGCCTCCGCGGCATGAACTTTAATACCGGGAGAAGGGTTTTCCGACAATTCTTTTTTTAACAGCTCCGTGGTACTTTTGTCTTTTGAAACCTTCATGGCCCGGAGGATCTCGGCCTGGACTTCCAAAGGCTGCCGGGGATATATTTCCGTAAGAGCATCCATTGTTGAAGGATTGTCCAAAGATAAGAGGGTCTGTACAGCACGTATCCGAACTTCGGAAGATGCATGTTCCGACAGCCCTATTATGTCAGAATAAAAAGAAAGCAGCTGAAATTTCCTGATGAGTTTCAGAGTAAAAACAACAACGGAATCATTGGGACTTGTCAGCCAGCTTTTAACGGGCGGTACTGAATCTTCCGGTATTGTAGTAACAGAAAGCAGAAGCCTCAGCTGCTGCCACTCTGAAATCTTTCCTTCTGCGGTATCCAGAAAAGTCAGCCCTTCAAACCCTTTTAAACTCACCATTGCATACTGGGCTTCCTGGTAGACCTGGGGCGAAGGATGCGACAGAAAACCGGAAATTCTGGGAAGAGCATCCGTAGAATCCATTACCGTAAGTTCCTGTATTCCCCCTGCGATAAGAAAAGCTTTCTTCCGCCCGAGTTTTTGCTCCGCCTCGCGATGAAGGCCATATTGATTGAACAAACCCTTGATTTTATCTTTTGCCATCCCCGAAAACTTCTTTTCTGAATCTACCAGCTTCTGTAAAAACAGATTACGGAAGGAAGAATTTCCCGAAAACTGCCTGAAAGAAAGGTTGTCCGGCTGATCTTCTGTGTCATAGACAATGACTTCCGATATTTTCTGATTGATGATCTCCAGCCATCTGTACATGCGCACAGACTGTCTGTACTGAAAAAAGCCGTAAAGCAGCACGCCTATGATCAATACAACGACCAACAGCAATATGCCGAACAATACCAGCACAAAGAAGTATACCGAAGTAATTTCCGCCATATTCAATTTATTTTGTCATAAATCTTTTAACCCTAAGCATTAATTCATTAGGACTGAAAGGTTTTACTATAAAATCTGAAGCGCCCAGATCAAAAGCATTCAGCACCACTTCTTCCTGGCCCATGCTCGACAGCATGATAACCGGTGTTTTTTTCCCTACGGATCGTATCGCGGAAAGAATCTCTATTCCCGAAGCGAAAGGCATCATGATATCGGTGATGGCCAGATCCACGTCTTTTTCTTTCAGTTTTTCAATAGCTTCTTTCCCGTTGCGGGTTAAAATAACTTCATGTCCTTCTTTCAGCAATTTATGCTCTATCGTTTTTAAAATCAGTTCATCATCTTCTGCAATCAGAATCAACATAGTTTTTATTTTTAATTTATTAAAGATTTTATGGCATCCAATCCCTTGGCTATTTCATCGGTAATTTCTTCTTGCAGGGCAATAAAATCAATCTGCTGATCTTTTTTGGCTTCCCATCGCAAAGCGGTTTCTGCCAGCTTCACCAATCCCGCCGTTCCGGCCGTGCCCCTTAGTTTATGAAGGATTTTCCCTAATTCGCCAGCGTTCTTTTCCGCGACAACCAATCTGATGTTATTCTCTGCCTGGCTGAGCTCACTCATAACCAGATTTAAAAACATCTGTTTAAAATCCTCATCATCTCCGGTCTGCTCATGCAGCAGGTTCATATCGATATAACCATTATTGCTTACCGTATCCTGGGCCTCTTCATGTCCCTGGGTCAGATATTTCGTGAGCATTTCCAACAGGTCGGCCTGACGGAGCGGCTTAGGAAGAAAGTCATCCATTCCCGATGCCAAGCATTTTTCTTTTTCTCCGGCTATCGTTCCGGCAGTCACTCCGATGATGGGTACCTCCGCATAACCCGGCAGCTGCCGTATTTTTCTTGTAGCTTCCATGCCGTCCATTACCGGCATCTGCACGTCCATCAGGATCAGCGAAAAATCCCGGTTTTGGCATTGCTCCCAGGCCTCCAGTCCGTTAATGGCTTCGGTAAGCTGCACATCAGGAATCAGGGAGATCATCATTTTATGGTTCAGGATCATATTGACCGGATTGTCATCTACCAGCAGCACATGTAGTTCCGGTATCTGTAAAACAGGTTCCTGCTTTTCCTGCGGGAGCATTCCAGGAATTTCCTTTTCGTTGTTTTCCACCGCTCTTCTCAGGGTTCTGTACAATTCTTCTGATTTGATAGGTTTCAGCAGAAAATAAGAATTTTCTTCCTGACGGAAAGAATTGATGACATCATGTTCCTCCGAGGAAGTGTGGAGAATGACCAGCGGCGAGGTCTCGTCCTGTTTACTGAATAAAACTTTGATTTTTTCTATAGTTTCCAGCCCTGAGATTACCGGCATGTGATAATCCATAAGGATAATATCGAAACGTTCACCGGACAGTAAGATCTGTAACGCTTCCATACCGTTAGCCGCTAATTTCGAATCAATATTTTTATAGGCCAGCATATGCTGAAGGATAATCCTGTTGGCTTCATTATCATCTACTACCAGGGCTTTTTTAATTTTCAGTTCTTCATCGCCATTTGCTTCAGAAAGTTCGTAAGGCACTTCAATGTCAAAATAAAATACGGAACCTTTGCCAGGAATGCTATTCAGTTTAAGATGGGTTCCCATATAGCCCAGGATATTGTTGGAAATCGTTAACCCAAGGCCTGTTCCGCCGTATCTTTTACTGATCGAGCTATTTTCCTGCGTAAAAGCATTGAAGATGTACTGCTGTTTTTCTTCTGCAATTCCAACACCGGTATCGCGGACGGCAAACCGGAGCACAATTTTCTCTCCGTCTATATTCAGCTTTTCTACTTTAAGCTCGATCTCGCCCTGTTCCGTAAACTTCACGGCATTTCCTAACAGATTAATCAGGATCTGCTTTAGCCTGGATTCATCGATCCATAAAGTTTTAGGCAGACCGGGCTCAATATTCAGTAATAACTCGATGTTTTTCTTCTGGGACTGATAAAGGATGACATTGATGACCTGGTTAACCAGATCATACACATTGCATTTTTCGATGACAAGCTCCATTTTACCGGATTCTATTTTAGAAAAATCGAGAATATCATTAATGATGGTAAGTAGATTTTCGCCTGATTCGTTAATGTAATTAAGGTATTGTTTCTGCGTCTCATTGAGCGGTGTTTTCAGCAGCAGGTCTGAGAAACCGATTACCCCGTTCAGCGGTGTACGGATTTCATGGCTCATATTGGCTAAGAATTCCGATTTCGCCTTGCTTGCAATATCGGCCATCTTCTTGGCTTCCTTAAGTTCGTTGTTGGTTTTTATCGTATTTGTAATATTCTGTACGGAAACAATGACTCCGCCGATAACACCATCTGACAAATACCATGGCCTTACTTCAAGGGTATAATGCTGAAGTTCTTCCTGATGACTTACCGTAAGGGTGAAATCCTCATTTTTATAAGCTTTGCCTCTTATGGCATCCCGGTAGATGGTCCGGATTTCATCGGAAACGTTTGGTGAGACGGTAAAGATATTTTCACCTACAAGCTCCCGGCCGTTCATATTGAACTCGTCTTTCCAGCAGCTGCTCGTCGCCAGGTAATTCAGATTCCTGTCAAACATCGCTACGGCAACCGGCGCATAGGTTATGAAAGACTGCAGCATGGCCTCTTTTTTCGAAAGTTCGAGGTAAAGCTTTTTAAATGCATCGATATCCTGAATTATTCCGAACACCCTGGTGCATACCCCGTTTTCAAATTCAGGGATTGCTTTTACCCGTACCCAGATCATGACGCCGTCCTGTCGTACCAGCTGAAATTCTTCATCGTATGCGATTCCTTCCGATACCGCCCGATTGAATAAAAACCCTACCCTGGCCTGATCTTCTTCCCGGTAAAAACGCACCGCTTCCTCGAATTCAGGCTGATAGCCGGCTGCTACCTTGTGGATTTCTTTTGTGGTCTCGGACCAGAATACGGACTGATTGTTCAGGTTTACTTCCCATCCACCGACCTGTGCTGTAGCACTGGTTTGCTCCAGTATTTTTTTCGTATAGACAAGATCTTCTTCAAGCAGCATCCTTTCCGTTATATTCAATGCAGTACTTAAGACATAAGGATTTCCTTCCTTATCGATTTCCACACGGTTGTGGTACATCCAGACCAGTTCTTCTCCTTCCTTTGTTTTCAGGATCATCGTTCCGAGATGTTCCTTATTCTCGTTTATATGCTGAAGATACTCCTGAAGGTGCTTCCGGTTTTTTTCAGGCACCAGGTCTCGTAAATTCAGACCCTGTACTTCTTCTTCAGAATAATGAAGGGTTTCTCTTCCTTTTTTATTCACTTCGAGAATATTGCCTTCCATATCATGCATGCTCATCAAGCCGATTGCATTTTCAAAAAAGCGTCTGAAACGGCGTTCGGAGCTTTCCAACTGCCTTTTTTCCTCGATATGCTGGGTAATATTATTTCCGAAGCAAAAAATTTCAGAATGGTTATGGTTGCGTTTCATATACCATTCGATGATAACTTTATGCGTATTGTTTATTTTTGAAGAAGTGGTGACCATCAGTTCTTCATCATTGCCGGGAAAACGTTCTATCTTTTCCTGAATCCCGTCAGGCTGATTTCCAAGAAGTTCCAGAAAGTGTAGTGCCGTCACCTGGCTTGTGTCTATTTTAAAAGCCTCTTCAAAAGCAGGATTAATATCCTTCACCATCAATTTATCATTCAGAACGCAAATCGGGTTATTTGAAACATCAAAGATCTGCTGAAAGTATTCGGCCTGAATATTTTTCTTTTTTGCGATGAGCAGTTTGGTAACGGCTTCTGCTAATTTTTTAAGCGTAGCAATCTGTTCCCCGGATAAGTTTTTGGGTTCATTATTCAGGACGCACAAGGTACCGAGGGCAAATCCTTCTTCATCCATAAGCGGTACTCCCGCATAAAAGCGGATCCCGGCTTCAAGGATCACTGCACTGCCGGAAGACCGCTCATCAAGCAGGGTATCCTGAATGATTACCATCTGTCCGGTAGCCACGGGATAATGACAGATCGCATCTTTACGGTCCAGAACATCCATCGAAGCACCGATGCAGCTTTTGATGGTGTGGGTATCACTCTCCATAATAGCAATAAATGAAATCTGGCAGCCTGAAATCAGGCGTGCCGTTTCCGTGAAAATATCAAGCTGAGGATCCTTGGACAGGTTTAACAAATCTAAAAGCTGCAGTCTTTTGATCCGTTCTTTTTCGTTAGCAGGAACCGGATAATTATTCATATTATTAAAGCATAAATCATTATAATGATAAATATAATAAGAAAATGAATACAAAAAATATTTTTTAAAGAAACACATACCTCATTTCACAAAAAAGTGACTAAAGGGATTTGCGGATAATTCCGAACCGTATTTCCTCTATTCGGAAGAGATGGCAGGCCTCCTTAATTATCAGACCTTTCAGAACCCAGCTAATCTTATGATTATGAACCCGGTAAATTAGATCAGGAAACTTTATCAGACGAATATGTAAAAAAATATTGTAAATTTATTTTTATAATTCAAAAAAACATTCTATATTTGCACCCACAAAAAACAAGGTAATTCTTGTTAAAGATGACCTCAATCGGGGCGTAGCGTAGTCCGGTCATCGCGCCTGGTTTGGGACCAGGAGGTCGCAGGTTCGAATCCTGCCGCCCCGACTTAAAAAACACTTTAGGGTGCGTAGCTCAGCTGGATAGAGCATCTGCCTTCTAAGCAGACGGTCAAAGGTTCGAATCCTTTCGCGCTCACTTTAAGCCTTACAACTTCTGTTGTGAGGTTTTTTGTTTTGAAATGATGATTTAGCCGGATAGAGCATTCGATTCTTAGAATCATTCCAGAAACGGGATCGGGATCGGTTGTAAAATCAATGGATTCAGTGAATAAATAAACCTAACGGATTTTTGAAACCTGTTAGGCTTATGAGCGTTACTTTACATCTTTTTACTGACCTTTTATATGTTATCGACCGTACAACAATTCAGATTGAATAAAGTTTAAAGCGTCTTTATATTCATCATCGGACCAATAACCAATTTCTATTTGTTTTTCTTCATTCCACAATACTATTTTTTCGCATACGGGATCAAGCTGAATACAAAAGAATTCTGATCGTTAGTGTATATAGCACAACTGTCTTCCGTCTGAATATCAATGCATTGATAATACTGAAGATTGCTGAAAACATCAGGAAATCGTTGTTCGATTTGTCTGTAAAGATCTTTTCCGAAACCTGAATAACGCCTTCCGGCTTCTTCAAGGTTTTCAGGAATAAATTCTTCCATTGTTCCAAGCATAGCATTTCCGCATTTGGGAATTTAATATTTTTTAATCCGTGCAAAAGGTAAACTCTCACATCCGGCTTAGCTTTGCATACATCTCCAGGCTGATGAATTTCCCGTCTTTTATTTCGCAGTCTCTCATAATGCCTTCGAGTTCAAAGCCCAGCTGAGCCATTACTTTTTTGCTGTTCCTGTTTTCCGTTTCTACAACGGCTTCGATCCGGTGCACCGACATCTTTTGGAAAGCATATTCGCAGGCGGCCCGTCCGGCTTCCCCGATGATTCCGGAGCCCCAGTAGTCGGGCAGCAGCCAGTAGCCCATTTCGGTTTTCCGGTGTTCCTGATTCCGGTTGTTGAATCCGACGGCTCCCAGAAAGGTTTGATCCTGCCTGTTGCAGACCGCCCACCAGAGCCCTTTTTCTTCTTTCTCGATCTTGGTAAACCAGTCCATCTGCTCCTGAGTGGCTTCCACACTGCCGTAGCTTACTCCATAATGCCTGATGACCTCCGGATGTGACAATCCTTGGTATACCGATTCGATATCATCCGGCCGGAACCTTCGCAGCACGAGCCTTTCAGTGGTTAAAACCGGGAAAACATATTCATCGTCCTGGCCTGTATGGTTTTTCATAGCCCTGTTCTGTAGTTAACCGGTTTATCTAAGTCGATAGGCAGTTCCGTCCCAAAGATAAGTTTTTGAAGCTTTCTTCTTCTTTTCACGGTCATGTTCATCTTTTTCCATTTCCTCCATCTTATAGATGAATGCATTGGGAATTCCGCCTTTATCATTGGGGAAAATAAATTCTTCATGATGGTAGTAGACATCGGCATCCCCAACGCTCATCAGCTGAGGCAGGGCAACGAGTTTCTTACCGGTAACTAAAATATATTGGTCGTACCCGGGAATTCCGCATGCTTCCCCGGAAACAGTGGCTTTTAAGGTAAATTCGACATTTTTGAGTTTGTGATTGCTTTCTACCGTAAAATTTCCGTAGCTCAAACTTTCTCCCGAGCCCGTTTCAAAGGAAATCTCATCAATTACAGCATTTCCTTCCATCATCCTGACGGCAGCGATGTTCTGCTGAATGGCTTCGGCGGGAAACTGAGGATCCTTTTTGGTGATGGTTTTTGTAAGACCCAACAGGAAATCATAGCCATTTTTATTCCGGTAGCCTGTACAGAGGCTCCCGCCCCAAATATAACCTTCGGAATTCCGGCCGTTTTTATTATAAGAAACTTTGTACCAGGAAGCAGCCCTTTCGCCCAACTTCAGGACCATTTTTTCTTTTTTAAGGATCAAAACCGGCTGATTAGCCTTCAGAGAATCCAGAATCTGCGCATTTACCTGGGGAGACTGGCGGATCCTCGCACCGTCGGTAAATATTTTCTGCGGTTTGTTTTCTTCGAAATTAAAAATTCCGTCGGCATACATTTCTTCCTGCGCAAACAGGAATTGAACGGTAAGCAGAAATAAAGCGGTAAAAAAGGTTTTCATATTAATATTTCGGTGGTATTTATTTTTCGAGGAGCAGGCTCACCCATTCTTCCCGCTGCAGCTGCTTTTTAAGCTCCAGTCCGTTTTCCTTGCAGACTTCCAGGATATCGTCCACATCGAAGAAGCACAATCCGGAAAGCAAAAGCTTCCCTCCGTTGTTCAATACGGTCACGTAGGTCGGGATATCGGAAATCAGAATGTTTCTGTTGATGTTGGCCAGAATGATATCGTAATTTTCCTTTCCTAAGTTTTCAGCGGTTCCCAATTCGATGTCCAGCTCTACGCTGTTCCGGGCGGCATTTTCTTTTGAATTTTCCACCGACCATTCATCGATATCGATGGCTTTGGTTTCTCCGGCTCCGTTCTGCCTGGCATAAATGGCCAGCACGGAAGTCCCGCAGCCCATATCCAGCACTTTTTTATCCTGAAAATCAATATCCATCATCTGCTGGATCATCAGGTGGGTCGTCGGGTGATGCCCCGTCCCGAAAGACATTTTCGGCTGGATCACGATTTCGTGCATTCCCGGAACCGACTCGTGGAATTCAGCACGGATCAGCACTTTATCATCGATGTTGATCGGTTCGAAGTTTTTCTCCCACTCTTCATTCCAGTTGATGTTGGGCATTTCTTTGAAGGTATATTCGATTTTTACCTCTTCATTCTGAAAAATCGGCAGTGCCCTGAGTTCTTCTTCATTAAAAAGGTCTTTCTGGATATATCCTAAAATCCCTTCCAGCTCTTCCGTGAAACTGTCGAAACCGATCTGGATCAGTTCGGCCATCAGTATTTCGTTCCACGGCTGAAGCGGTGTAATTTTGAAATCGAATTCTAAATAATTTTGCATGTGACTAATTTGCTGCAAAAATAAATATTTAAAAATTGAATTTTTAAAATTGCCGGATTAAATTGCGGATTGAGGTTTTTGACGGTTTTAGAAATGAAGTACGCTGGATATGAATTTGAGATCTCTAAGACCCATCAGAGTCAGATGGCGACACTTTAAAAATATTTCAGAACACATCGTAAAGAAAAATCAAAAATTTTCAAAGAAATCCATACTAAATTTTCCGGAAGATTCTCTAACACCAAATTGAGATCCTACAGGATAAACAAACAAGGCGGTTAAACTTTTGATTTAGCCCACACCAACGCAATCAACATGAACAAACATTCGTAAAAATCCTTGCACATCCGCGGTTACCAAAAGTATATCACCTTTAAACATCCAGCTTTCAACCTTTAAACAGAGCAGCGCAATGATCCGTAAAATTCCGTGAATCTGTGGGAGCATTGATGTGGCGCGTGTTGACTTATTTCTTATACCAAATTTCCCCACCCATGTCTTAGCCCCGATTGCCGTGGAAATCCTTTTTTGAAAAAAAAGATTGCAACAGAAAGCGGGAAAAAGCTCCGAAAAGACATATGATCGATGATTGATTTTTATAGAATTCTTGTGTTTAGTAAATCATCTGCAATAAAAAAACGGACCGAAGCCCGCTTTGATATACGATCAGGTTCTTAGATAGAAATTTGAACCCAAAACTTTAAACCAATTACGGATTCGTAGAAAAAATAGAACCGTTGGCGATTAAAGCACGTCTGTTCATTTTCAGGATATCCCTTACCCATTCGGCGAAATCTTCCGGCTGAAGGACTTTTTCAGGGTTTCCATCGGTTAATCCGCCCTGGATCGACATATCGGAAGCTATGGTGCTCGGCGTTAAAGTAATAACACGGATGTTCTGCTTTCTCCATTCCGCCATCATGGATTGCGACAGAGAGACCACTGCTGCTTTTGAAGCTGCATAGGCCGACATGTTCGGACCTCCCTTCAGACCGGCCGTTGAAGCTACGTTTACCACGTCGCCTTCTCCTTTTGCTTTCATGAACGGATAGGCCGCTTTCGCCGCATAATACACCCCGAAAAGATTGGTCTTAATCACCTGTTCCCAGGTTTCGGAAGGCATTTCTTCAATGGACCCAAAGTCGCCGATACCTGCATTGTTAATAAGGATATCGATGCCGCCCAGCTGTTCTGCTACCAACTCGATTCCTGCCTTTACCTGGATCTCATTGTCTACGGAAAAAACCGCATACGTTGCGTTTACACCGAACTTTTTGATCTCTTCAACCGTCATTTTGAGGTTTTCTTCGTTTCTTCCCGTGATGGCCACGTGTACGCCTTCGGCAGCCAATGCTAAAGCCACTGCTTTTCCCAGCCCTCTTCCGCCTCCTGTAACGATGGCATTTTTTCCGTTTATATTCATTTTTTAGAATTTTTTATTCCTGACAGCAAATTTACAAAAGATGATCCGGAAATACGGCTCTTCAGCGATATGGTGACGATTGATATAATAAATTTTTAAGGTTTAGATTTAGGTTTAACATAAACCCAAAGTAGAATAGGCTGGAAGAAAGAAGCTGAAAGCCGGAAGCTTCTCTTGTCGATATTACTATCAAAGGCATCAGTTAAATCATTTGTTACTGATCAATAGAAATTGATTTAAAATCCTGATCACCAAATTGAACTCCGATCTTTCATTTAAATAAACGGCTGAAAATAATAAAATACAGTTAAATTCACCTTAGATTCAGGTTAAAAATTAAAACCGACCCAAAAGCGGGCCGGTTTCGTTGAAAGTATAGTAATAAATGAAAATTAAGGAATCAAGATCTGGTTCTGGACCTCGAACTCCTCTGTGGAGGAGAACTTGTTTCCATACATATCCGTTGCTTTTACTTCAACTTTATGTTTACCAAGGGAAAGTTTTTTAGGGAACTCCCCTGTCCAGATGTGCCGGGACATTTCCGGGTTGGAAGGCCTTCTGCCCGCCAACATGGTCTGCGTAGTATCCCATTTGAAAACCGACATGGCAAAGTTCGGATCTACTGTTTCGTCATACTGCATGTCTTCCCATTTTCCACCATCTATTCTGTATTCTACCTTGTCTTTTTTGCTTCCCATGAAGAAGTTAGCCAACACTTTGGCAGAAGTTTTTGAAGGGAAAGGAACCACTTTCGGCACGTACAGGTTGATCTGGTAATCCTCCGGTTTTCCTGCAGTCTTGTATTTTACTTTATATTCGTTATCGCTGAAGCTGATGAATGAATATCCTTTGGCCGTCCCGTCCCTCATGGTAGAAGTCGGCAGTCCAAGGTCATCCGAAGTTCCGGACCACCAGTCGCCGCAGGTTGTCCCGACATTGTATTCGTGAAGGTCTTTAGAACCGTTCCATCCGGCTTCTCTGCCATAGAACAGCTGCTGCTGGATGTGGGTGTGCGCCGATAAAAGCAAAGCATTTTTAAAAGGAGCCAGGTTATCGAATAATTTCTGACGGTCGGCATTCCTGAAGTTGTCTTCGTTCTTGTGGTCCAAAGGAATATGGAAAGAAACGACGATGAGTTTGTTTTTATCCACCAGTTTAAGGTCGTTCTCTATAAACTGAAGCTGATCTTCGCGGAAACCTCCCCAATAGCCTTTTCCGTCACGCGGATCCGGATACAGAATGTCGTCCAGTACGATGAAGTGAACATTTGCGTAGTTGAAGGAATAGTTGGCCGGGCCGAAATTGGATTCAAACGTTTCGTCGGAAAGCATATCTTCTTTTGCATCGTAATTCATGTCGTGATTTCCCATCACGTTATACCATGGCAATCCCACTTCTTTCATCACATCGGCATAAGGTTTCTGCAGGCTCAGGTTATCCCCTACCAAATCCCCGAGACTGATTCCCAACACGGCATTTTTCTTTGTATTTTTCACCTCGTTCACGATGGCTCTCCTGAAATAATCCAGCTGCTTTTCCGTGTAAGGCTGCGGATCCCCGAATACCAGAATATCGAAATTTTTGCTTTCATTCTGTTTGTGCAGGGCAAAATTGATTTCTTTCGGAAGTTCTCCGGTAGGGGCCGAACCTTTATATTTAAAATCGGCCGGCGACCCTTTCGGTTTATACTGGTAGTAATATTGTGGAAGGTTGTTCCCGTTTACGGGCGTCATGTACCCGGAAGGTTTGATCACGAAGATGGTCTGTCCGTCCTGAACCGGCAGGCTGTACCTTCCGTTTTTATCGGTAAGGACTACCTGGGCGCCATTGGAAACGGCTACGCCTTGAATTCCTTTTTCGCGGTTTTCTTTTTTCTGGTTTTTATTACCGTCTTCATATACATATCCCGAAACGGAAGCCTGGGAGAATGCCATAGCTGAAATCAGCATGCAGGGCATTAAAAATTTTATATTCATTTTAATCTTAATTAGTTTGTTTATGGCTGCTGGTTTTAACGCTATGTCCGCAAAGAGCCTTCTTCAAAAACCGTTGATGCTTTTCGTTTGCAAAGGTGTTGACACTCAGCAATGGGTTGATAATATTTAATGAATGCTATTCTTTTAATTATGGTTTATTCCACCACATTTTTACGTTGATGTTGTCGCCACCCATCTGCTGAACGGCAGCCTGGTAATTGTTGGTGTTCAATACCCTCGGATTTGGCGGATACATGAGTCTTGACGGCATAACTCCGTTATTCAGCAGTCCTCCGTTGTTCGGCAGTACTGGGAATCCGGTTCTTCTTTTTTCAAACCACTGCTGCTGGTCGACGAAAAACAGAGCAACGTATTTTTGAAGCATGATTCTTTCTAAAGTTCCGTTGTACGCGACATTCGCATTGGTGAAATAATTGGCCGGCATGGTGGCTCCCCATTGTTCGATACTGGCCTTTACCCCGCTTTCATAATAACTCTGGGCACTTCCCGGAATAATCCCTTTAAAGGCGAGTTCCGAAAGGATAAACTGAAGCTCGGCATAAGGAAATACAAGAATATTAAGCGGAGCCTTGGAAAGGTTCTGGTTCATATTAGACGGCTGGTAATCGAAAGTAGTGCCGTAAGCATAGCCTGACGGAGCGCCTTTATACCCAATGTTCGCATTGGCAAGATTCTTTGCCTGGCTGAAAAACAAAGCCATTCTCGGATCATTATTCGCTTTTAAAGTTTCCACGAAGAATGCAGATGCGGCTCTTCCGGTTGTAAAATCCTGAGGCCTTGTAATCGGCGGCAGAAGCGGAGCAACACCTGTTACCCCTACTTTTGCCGTTTCCGAATTACTCTGGAAAATAGGATAAGCCGTCGGATTGCTGACAATTTCCTGGATCCGCTCTTTTACATTCACTTCGCCGTCCTTGCTAAGGATCCGGGTTAACAAACGCAGCGAAAGCGAATTACAGAATTTTTTCCAGTTAGCGATCCCGTTTACGTCACTTTCCGCTTTGTAGAAAAGATCCGGGCCGCCTAGTGTTTTGGTTGTGATAAAAAGGGAATTGGCGGTTTTCAGATCGTTCAGCAGCTGTACATAAATATCTTTCTGACGGTCGAATTTCGGCTGGGAAATATTGTCTTCCAAACTGGAAGCTTCGTAAAACGGCACATCTCCGTACGTATCGGTAAGATTGGAATAAATCCAGGCATTCAGTACCATTGAAATGGCCAGGTAATTCGGATCATTATCTCTTTCTGCGGCAACCCTCATGTCTTTCACCTGTTTAATCCACTTGTAGCTATTGTTCCAGAATCCCGCACCTGTATTTTCGGTAATATTGTACCGGCTGAGCGTATTCCCTTCGTTCGGAAAATCCAGTGAAACCTGCATCAGATCGAAAGTGAAATCATTAGCCCTCATGTAATTTACGGCAGACATATTATACTGTACCGGTACCAGGAGCTTTGAAGCGACCGATTCGCTGATCTTGCTGTTGTCGGTATTTACCTCATCAAGGGTTCTGCTGCATGAAACCGGAATACAACCGATTCCTGCAACCAATATGATATTTAAAAGTAATTTTTTCATGTTGTAAGATTTTAGAATTTAACATTAAGCTGGATTCCCACGGTTCTTGCTGTCGGCAGCTGCCCGATTTCCACGCCGGGAGTGATCTGGCTGTCGTTCAGGGTGGCGGCTTCCGGATCGAAGAGCGGGAATTTCGTCCACATCCAAAGGTTTCTTCCGAATAGAGCTAGGGTAAGATCGGTGAGCTTCAGCTCTTCGGTTATGCTTCTCGGGAAAGTATAGGAAATCCTTGCGTCCCTGAGTTTGATGAATGAAGTATCGAACGTATTGGTTTCCACATTGGCTCTTCTGTAGTAATCGCCGTAATAAGTTGATAATAAAATAGCTTTGGTATTAGGTGAGTAGGATCCGTCCGGATTCTGTACAACACCGTTTCCGACAATCATTCCGTTCGGGTTTTCCCTTCCGGCTAAGGTGTGCTCCAGTTTTCCCTGCTCGGTCATTTTGTGGTGGGACTGGGAATAGGCCATTCCTTTATACTGCCCGTCGAACGAGAAGCTTACCGTAATTCCTTTATATCTGAATTCATTCTGAAGCCCTGCCCTCCATTCCGGATAGGCGTTTCCGATTCTTTTCATCTGGGTCGGTTTTGCCGTTAATCCGTCTGTTGAATTAAAGATCACCTGTCCATCCGGGGAATACATCAATCCGTACCCATACATATCTCCAAGGGAACCGCCGACATACGCATTAAAGTATACCACTCCGCCTACACTTCCCATGGTGTAAGGTTCACCGTTGAATTCTTCCGGGAGGGAAAGGATTTTATTACGGTTCATCGACCAGTTGGCATTCACGGCCCATGAGAAATTCTTGTTCTTCACCGGGAAAGCATTCAGCGTAACTTCCAGTCCACGGTTTCTTACTTCACCGGCATTGATGACTTTGCTGCTGAAGCCTGTTTCCCAAAGCGTCGGAATCCTGACAATCTGATCTTTGGAGTTGTTCTGATAGGCGGTAACCGTATAATTCAGCCTGTTTTTCAGGATCCCGAATTCCATTCCGGCTTCAATACTGGTAATCATATTGGGACGGAGGTTCGGATTCGGATATAAAGACGGAGATTCTACGGATCCCTGAAAATCGCTGTTGTTATAGTATTTAATTAATTGATAAGGATCGGAATCGTTTCCTACTCTGGACCATGAGGCTCTCAGCTTCCAGAAGTTGAAACGGTCTGAAGTCAGCTTAAAGATATCGGAAAGGA
The DNA here is from genome assembly GCF_008329705.1 of Chryseobacterium sp. SN22. Lineage (GTDB taxonomy): Bacteria > Bacteroidota > Bacteroidia > Flavobacteriales > Weeksellaceae > Chryseobacterium. The sequence goes on from NZ_VTSX01000015.1 coordinate 47,442, forward strand.
TAAAAGAGGCAGCCGCCGAAGGATAGAAATAAGAGCGGTTCTCTTCCGGAAGCGTACTGCTCCAGTCGTTTCTTGCGGTAAGATCCAGAAATATTTTATTCTGGTAACCTAATGATGCCAAAGCATAGGCACTGTTTACCTGCTTGTCATTAGGTCTGGCAAATTTTGAAATATTTGCGATTCCGTTCGGTAAGGTATAAACTCCCGGCTTCAAAAGCCCTTCTGCGATATAATCATTCATTACATATTCCATATACCGGATATTTCCCCCGGCCGATGCACTGAAATCGAAATCGCTGAACTTGGTTTTATAGGTAAACAACACGTCATTGTTCATGTCCATCAGCTTTACGTACTGCTCCCTGTACATTCCCTGCAGGTAATTGGCGGAGTTCCAGGGCCTTTTCTGGGTACGCAGTTCATTGGTCAATTCCATTCCCGAGCGCACCATCACTTCAAAATTTTTGGTAATCTTATAATTAAGATTTGCATTTCCTGTAATGAAATTTTTATCTACCCCGTTCAGCATTTCGTAAGCGATGAGGTAAGGATTATCGATAAAGGAACTGAACGGGTGAACCTGCTCCACCTGGTCTTTTCCTGCTTTCCAGATCGGCCGGTACCACGAAAGATCTACATTCGGGTTCTGGAAGATCATGAAGTAGGAAATCGACTGGTTGCTGTATCCCGTTGCCGGAAGGTTATCACTTTTCGTTTTGCTGTAATTGAACTTGATACCGACCTTCAGTTTTTCATTGAGTTTATGATCTACGGAGAAAGCGGCAGTGAATCTGTCGAAACCGGTATTCGGCATCATCCATTCGTTTTTCAGATAGGTTAAGGAAGATCTGAAAGATGTGCTTTCGTTGGAAGCTTCAAGTGCGATGTTATTGGAAAAGGTAGCCCCGGTTTCCCAGAATCCTTTGATATTATCTTTATAAGGTCTCCATAACTGACGTTCCTTGCTTTGTCCTTCTACGGTAGGATCATACTGGAAAAAGGACTGCCCGGCAAACTTAGGCCCGAATGCGCTGCTGGTAGAACCGGTGTTTACTCCGTCTGCCGATGCTCCGTAAGAATAATAGAAGTTTCCTTTGGCATCTTTCTGAAGCGTTCCCTGCCCATATTCATACTGGTAATCCGGCCATTTCAGCACTGTATCGTAGCTTGAATAGGAATTTAAAGTCACCTGTACTTTTCCCTTCTTGCTTTTTCCTGATTTGGTGGTGATCATAATGGCTCCGCCAGCTCCCCTGGAACCGTAAAGCGCGGATGCGGTAGCTCCTTTCAGTACGGTAATGGATTCGATATCATCAGGATTAATCGTATTGATCCCGTTTCCGTAATCGATCGGAAGATCCGCTTTCGAACCTGCTCCGTATGCGGAATAACCGGTACCGGTGGTATTATTATTCAACGGAATCCCGTCTACCACCACCAAGGCATTATTCTGGTCGGGGTTCATGGAGATATCCCCTCTCAGCTTGATGATCGAACTGCCCAGTGGCCCGGCTCCTGCCGTCTGGATTTTCAGCCCGGCTACCTTTCCTTCCAATGCCTGGGACCAGTTGTTATTCTGGGTTCTCAATAATTCTTCGGACTTAATGGTTTCTGCTACATATCCCAAAGACCGGTCACGTCTTTTGATCCCCAAAGCGGTTACGACCACTTCGTCAATGTTTTTAATGGTGTCTTTTTTTACCTGATGCTGGGCTGCCATTTCTACACTGACGAGTCCTAATAATGATAAGATGAGTACTTTCTGTGTTGCTTTACGCATATCCTTTTTGTTTGCGCAAAAATAGAACGACATTATGAGTATCGCTTTAACATGCTTTTAACAGATATTAAAGGATTATTAAACGCTATATTAATTTATATTTAACAACACAATATACATTTTTGGTTAACAACAGGTTAAAATCATTACGGATTTTTAATATGATAAGATGGTTTTATTTACCTATTTTTATTGTCTTTTCTTGGGATAATAAAATATACCACAGATCTACCACAAAGGCTTTTCATTCAGGAATTAATCTGTATTTAAGCATGAATCCGAAGTATAATAGCTGGAAGAGGGAAGCTGGATACCGGAGGTTTTGCCATTGCTTAGCTTTTTTATTTTTCCGTTTGATAATCATTAATATAATCATATTTACTTTACATAAGCAAAACAGCCTGTCTCAAATGAGGCAGGCTGTTTTCAGCTAAATATAACCGGGATTATTTTTTAAGCTGATCCGGGATATTGGTGGTAATGAACCCGATCCCCTGCTTTTTCAGTTCGTCTGCAATGGCAATATCATTTACCGTCCAGGCATTGGTAATCAGTCCCAAAGCTTTTGCATCGGCAATCCAGGTCGGATTCTTCTGGAAAATGCTGTAATGGTAATCGATTCCGTCCAGTCCTTCATCCTTGATCTGCTCCGGAGAAAGTTCCCCTTTCAGATACTGTACTTTAAAAGAAGGCTCCAGCTTTTTGATTTCCTTACAGATATTCAGGCTGAAAGAAATGAATTCACATTGGGCTCCCAGCTTCATATCTTTAATCATTTTAATTGTCTTTGCCGTCAGCTCATCTTCTTTCTCCTTCGTCTTGTCCGGCTTTATTTCAACGATCAGTTTCAATGCCTTGTCTTTTTTCCCCTGCTTCAGATAATCTTTCAAGGTAGGAAAATCTTCGCCGTTAGATAGTTTTACTTTCTCCAGCTCTTTAAAATCGGTTTCGGAGATTTCCATTTTGGCGTAGTGTTCGTCATGGTTTACGACCAGAATCCCATCCTTCGTCATCCGTACATCGAATTCGGAACCGTAGATCTTCAACTTCTGTGCATTCTCCAGCGACTTCAGCGAATTTTCCGTTATCGGCGGCTGGGTCTGCCAGTACCCTCTGTGGGCGATAACCTGGGTTTGTGCCTTCATAACCACTGTGCTTAAAACTGCTAACCCTAAGATAAAATTTTTCATATTATAAATTAAATATTAAACTAAAAAGCTTTTCAACTTTCAGATAAAGGTATATAAATTTAAGAGAATGGTCAATTTTGCTTCGTCAGTGAATGATGATCATTTAAAATAATTTGATCCATTCAAATAAGAAAACAACAATGACCATTCACCTCTCACATTCTTAGAACGTGTATTTTGCTCCGATCTGGATCTGGTACGGGTTTCCGTTCAGCGGTTCCAGTCCGCTCGTATTCAGGTTGTATTTGAACTGCCTGGTCGTCTGGTCGAATCCGGTAATACTGTAAAGCGACATGTTGCCGTAGGATTTGTTGACGCCCCATTCTTTATTCAGCAGGTTCGCCACATTGAAAATATCCACCGAAAGCTCGAAAGCTCCGATCTTCTCAAATTTGATCTTCTTTGCAACACGCACGTCCCAGATTCCGTAGAAACCGTTCTTTCCGCCGTTTCTTTCCGCAATTTCATTGTTGTAATCTGTAATATAATTTTTCAGTGCCGTTCCTACTTCAGGATTATCGATCAGGGTTTGCGTAAGGTTCGGGAAAATATACGCCAGGTCATTGGAATCCACGAAATCTCCGTTTACATTCCCTCCGGCAAGTACGGAGAAACGCGTTCCGCCCATTCCGGCATATCTGATCCCTAAAGTAAACCCAGCAATCGTCGGTGAATTTCCGTAGATCACCACTTTGTTTCGGAACTGGTTATCGGAATACGACATTCTCAGGTTTCTCGGATCGCTGGCTACCGGTGTAGATAAAGTCGCCGAGTTGGCCACATTTCCATTATAAGACGTATTGTCTTTAATATCGGCCCAGGTATAACTTGCCGTGATTTCCCCGTCTTTCCAATACCGGTAGCTGGTGTCTACCACAAAGGAATACTGGTTTACTTTTCCGTCGCTCACGAGTTCCAGAACCCGTCCGAAGTTTTTATTGATTCTTCCGTCCTTCCAGTTCAGGGTTCCGTTGGCAGCAATGGTTGCTGCCGGCACAAAAACGCCTCTTCCACCTTCGTTGGCTAAGTTAAAATCTGGGTTGGCCACCATATTCCGGTCGTAGTAGAAATAATTGTTTCTTCCCAAAGCCATGTAAGCAGCAACCCCTGCCCTGAATCTTTCGTTAAAGAAGTGCGTATACGATACGTTCGCTTTGTATACCACCGGGATCTTGGCATCTTTTCCGGTGTAATTGATGGTCGGAAGCTGGTATTGGGACAGCGTAGGTACCGTTCCGTAATCATTTCTATAGCTATTGAAGTCCGGAACAGGAACATCTTTACCGGTTACATCTACCGTTGCCAAATGCCTACCATCAAACACCAGGTTATTGATAATCATGTAATTGTTGATATCCGATGAAAATATCCCGGCTCCGAATTTTAAGAAGTCTTTATTTCCTTCGTTGATATTCCAATCGAACTGGAATCTCGGCTGGACAATGAATGATTTAATCTGGTTATCCGTCCGGATTCCCATTTCGTCATACAGCTTCTGGTTCAGTCCTGCTTTCGGATAACCGCCGTAATCCAATCGTAAGCCGGCCATCAAATCCAGTCCTCTAGCCACTTTCGTCTGGATCTGCCCGTATACCCCAAGGTTGTAAATATTCGATTTAACGGACGGATCATCCATCAGAGGAACTTCCCTGTAAAAACGGTACGCGATCTGGTTGTTGAAATTATACAGGTTATCTCCGTTCTGTGTAGGGTTTTCCCTGAAATGGAACCTTCCGTTCACTTCGCTTCCGTATACCGATCTGGCCATCGTATACATCAGATCCGCGCCAAAAGTGTATTTGATTTTATCGGTATTGTAATATAAATTGTCTACCAGCTGGAACACATTGTTTCTGAAGCTTTCCTGGGCAAAACGGTGGCCTCCGATCTGGATATTGGTTGCCCGGTCTTTGCCGTCGATCTTGCTTACGATATTTTCAACGATGGCTCTGGGTACCGGATGCCCGAGCTGGTCGTTCTGGTAGCTGTCCTGGAACGTGTACAGATATTGTGCCTTCAGTTCATTCGTTAAATTAGGCTTCAGGTTCGACCTTAGGGTAAGTAATAAACTGTTGTCCAGGTTTTTATCATTTCCATACGATTCATAAGCCGTGATGGCCGTATTGTCTGCCAACCCGATTTTGTTCAGATCGTAAGTGAAATTGTTTCTTAAGGTCAACAGGTTTTTCTCATTGATCTGCCAGTCCAGACGCAGAAAAGCGGCATCGGAATTTCTTACCTTATTAAAACTTCCGAACTGAGGGCTGTTGGAAACTCCGTATTTTGCCCTTGCCACATCCAGGAATTTATTTAAAGTCGCCGTCGTGGTATTCAGCCTCAACTCATCCTCATGCGATTGGATGTCTGCAATCTGTAATGGCCGGGAATCCAGCTGATGGTCCCATGCAACGAAGAAGTGCAGTTTGTTTTTAATAATCGGCCCGCCTAAGGAGAAACCGAACTGTGAAGTTGAGAAATCGACGTTTCTCTTGTTTCCGCGAATGTCATAAGGACTGGAAAGCCAGTTGGTTCTTAAATATTCCCAGGCACTTCCGGAGAATTTGTTGGTTCCGGATTTTGTAACGGCACTGATGGTTCCGCCGCCGCTTCTCCCCAGGGTAACGTCATATTGGTTGGTAGTTACTTTAAATTCACGCACCGCTTCAATGGAAATGGAAAACGGGGCACCGCTCCGGCTGGTCGTAGCTCCTGCAGAAGTGGGGTTTTTAGCTGTCATCCCGTCGATGGTAAAGTTTGTGGAAGAACCCAGTTGCCCGGAAATACTCCCGTTTTTACCGCTTAAAGGGGATAGTTCCGCAAGATTGGCGAAATTCCTTCCGTTCACCGGCAGGATTCCCATGTTTTTTGTAGTGATCGCGGTAGCCGCTCCTAAATTTCCGATTTTATTTTTGAGGTTTCCTACGACGACCACTTCTTCGATGGATTTTTCACTGGCAAGATCAAGGTTTACGGTTACCTGGTCGCCGAAGTTGACGTTGTAGCCTTCCCTTTTCTCGTCATTCACTATAATGGTATAAGGCCCGCCCAAAGGAATTTCCTTAAAGATATACTCACCTCTTGAATTGGTTTCCGTTTCCGTTTTAAACCCGGTGGATTCATTCACAATCGTTACTTTCACCTTTTCCTGAGGGGCTTTCCCGGTACCGGTTACTTTCCCGGTAATGGAAGCCTGCGTAGTCTGTGCATAGGCCAGGGTTCCAAAACTCAGAAATAACAGTCCCAATACAATTTTTACTCTTTTCATATTTTTCAAATTAGCTGCATGCAAAGGTATCCTGACTTGGCGAACCCTTTGTTTAAGGGAGTTTTAACATTTTTTAAACTTTATGGGAACATGATGTTAAGTAAATTTTAACCCCGGATTTATCCGAAAGATAGTCAGCCGGTTGAAATATGTTACGTATTTTTAATTTTCTCAGAATGGGTAATTGTCTTATTTTTTACATCGGATTTAGCTATTTTTGCTGAAAAGATAGAAACCCGATGTCCGACAATATCCAACAGAAAATAGAAGACCTCCGCAAAGAACTTCACCAGCATAACGAAAATTATTATCTCCTTGATATGCCGACGATTTCAGACTATGATTTCGATATGCTGCTGGAGGAGCTTCGCGACCTGGAAGCCAAACATCCCGAATTTTATGATGAAAATTCCCCTACGGTACGCGTAGGCGGCGGCATTACCAAAGTGTTTCCGACGATACAACATAAATTCAGAATGTATTCTCTGGACAATTCCTACGATTTCGACGATCTTGAAGACTGGGAAAAAAGAATCATCAAAACCACCGACGGGCCTGTGGAATTCGTTGCCGAACTGAAATACGACGGGGCTTCGATTTCCATCCTGTATGAAAACGGAAAGCTGGTACAGGCCGTTACCCGGGGCGACGGTTTCCAGGGTGATGAAATTACAGGGAATGTCCGCACCATTTCTGATATCCCGTTGAAGCTGAAAGGCGATTTTCCGCAGCATTTTTTTATGCGGGGCGAAATTTATTTAACCCGGAAAAATTTTGATAAGATCAATAAACAGCGTGAAGAGGACGGATTGGATCCGTTTATGAACCCAAGAAATACGGCCAGCGGCAGCCTGAAAATGCAGGACAGCGGCGAAGTACGAAAACGCGGACTGTCTTCGGTATTGTACCAGTATATTTCAGAAGAAATTCCTGCAGAATCCCACTGGGAGCTTCTTGAAAAAGCCAAGTCCTGGGGCTTCAAGATCTCTCAACAGGCCAGGCTGTGCAAGACCATGGCTGAAGTAAAGGAATTTATTACCTTCTGGGATCTGGAAAGACACAATCTGCCGTTTGAAATTGACGGGATCGTTCTGAAAGTAAATTCATTAAAACAGCAGAGGCAGCTCGGATACACGGCAAAATCCCCGCGATGGGCGATGGCTTATAAGTTCAAAGCCGAAAAGGTAGAAACCCAGCTGGATAAAGTGACCTATCAGGTCGGCAGAACGGGAGCGATCACCCCGGTGGCCAACTTAAAACCGGTCTTATTAGCCGGAACCATTGTAAAACGGGCATCGCTGCACAACGAAGACATCATCAAAAAGCTGGATCTGCATGAGCACGATTTTGTTTATGTAGAAAAAGGCGGCGAGATCATCCCGAAAATCGTTGCCGTGAATCCGGAAAAAAGAACGGAAGACAGCAAAGAAATCGAGTATATCAAAAACTGCCCCGAATGTGGCACGGAGCTGGTAAAAATTGAGGACCAGGCGATCCATTTCTGCCCGAACGAACTGCACTGCCCGCCGCAAGTTGTCGGGAGAATGATCCACTATGTTTCTAGAAAAGCTTTAAATATAGAAAACCTTGGAAGCGAGACCATTGAACAGCTTTACAGGGAACGGCTGATTGAAAATCCTGCAGACTTCTACGCCCTGACCAAAGAACAGCTTCTGCCATTGGAAAGGATGGCGGAGAAATCGGCCCAGAATATTATTTCAGGGATTGAAAAATCAAAAGAAATCCCGTTTGAAAAGGTATTGTACGGGATTGGCATCAAGCATGTCGGCGAAACCGTCGCCAAGAAGCTGGTGAAAAATTTCCCGACCATCGACGAGCTGAAAAATGCAACCGTCGAAGAACTTTGCCAGGTGGAAGACATCGGCACCAAAATCGCCGTTAGCCTCTACGATTTCCTGCATAATTCCGAAAATATCCTGATGCTGGAGAGATTGAAGTCTTACGGCGTTCAGCTGGAAAAAGGGGAAAGCACCAATGAAGTCCTGTCCAATGTTCTGGATGGAAAAACCTTCCTTTTCACCGGGAAATTATCCCTGTTTACGAGGGAAGCCGCAGAAGAAATGGTGGAAAAACATGGCGGAAAAAATATCTCAGCCGTTTCCAAAAACCTGAACTACCTTGTGGTGGGCGAAAAGGCCGGCAGCAAGCTGAAAAAAGCCCAGAGCATTGGAACTATTGAAATATTGGATGAGCAGCAGTTTCTGGATCTGGTGGAGAAACAGTAAATTCAGAAAAATATTTATATCTAAACCATTGGAATTAATTTTCAATGGTTTATTTTTGCGCTTTAAAAAAAAAGGAAAAACTTGTTTGTAACCATGAAGAAAATCTATTCAGTCATTTGTTTAATGATGCTTGCTGTATTTCAGGCACAGATTGTAAATATTCCAGATCCCGTTTTTAAGGCAAAATTACTCGCAGCAAACAATACCAACGGATTTGCACTAAACAGTGCCGGTAACAGTATAAGAATTGATGCCAATTACGATGGCAATATACAGTTATCAGAAGCACAAAGTGTAGCAACATTATACATGTCAAACAATTCCATTGTAGATATGACGGGTATCAACTCTTTTACCAATCTAAAAACATTAGGTATCAGCTATAATAAGTATACTAATTTAACCCTAAATCTTCCTCAATTAGAATCTCTAAATACCTGGTCTGATTATCTGACCTCTATTGACATTTCTTCTTGTCCAAAATTAAAAACTTTATATTTAGGTTTCAATGCAGCCAATCTGGTTGTTAACAGTAATTCTGTAACCTATCTGAATCTTATAGGAACCAATAATCTTCAGACGGCTAATCTTCAAGGGCTTCCTGCATTAAAAGAGTTGCTTATACAAAATGGTCCCGGAATTCAAACCGTAAACGGATCTAATATGGCCAGCCTCGAAGAAGCATTCATTTCTTATACACCTTTTTTATCGAATATCAATTTTACAGGATCGCCACAATTTAAAAAGCTGACCCTGCTTACTACCGGCCTTCCTATTCTCGATCTCACCAATTATACAACTCTTCAATATGTAAGTGGTCAGGCCAATTCTTTTTCCAATGTAATTCTAGATGGCTGCAGCTCGCTTATTAGCGTAGGTTTACCATTCAATAATATTTCTAACATAAGCCTAACCGGTGCTTCTGCATTAACAAATTTATATTTAATCAACAATAACCTTTCCTCTTTGGTGGTAAATAATCATCCTAATCTTCAGAATATCGATGTATCAAATAATCAAATTTCATCTTTAAGTTTGAATAATTTACCGGAACTTCAAAATCTCGATGTCACATCCAATCAGTTGTCAAGTCTTGATTTTTCTACGTCCGTAAGCCTCAAAAAAATCATTTGTTCCAACAATCACCTGCCATATCTTAATCTTAGTATGCTGCCTAATCTTTTAAGGCTGGATTGTGATTATAACGATATCATCAATCTCGATTTATCCAACAATCCTGATCTTACAAATATTAAATGTAATAATAATCCCGATCTTGAACAGGTTCTACTAAAAAACCAGGCCATGAATTATGTTTCTTCAACAGTTCTTTTTCCTAATCCTAAGCTTCAGAATATATGTTGTGATGATTTTGAAATGAATCAATTTGCAAATTACGTATCAGCACAGGGTAATCCCACTACAAATGTGAATAGTTACTGCTATTTCACTCCGGGTAACTCCAAATATACGTTCAGCGGAAATATAAAATACGACAGCAATAACAACGGTTGTGATATAAATGACCTTAGCAGAGCATTTCAGAAATTTAATATTACCAATGGAACAGTCTCCGGCAGCATTATGGCCAATAATTCGGGGAATTATTCGGTTTCTGTTCCGGCCGGAGTTCACACTGTGACTCCGATCTTGGAAAACCCGGCTTATTTTAACATTTCACCTCCTGCTTTTACAGCCAATTTTCCAACACAGACCAGCCCTCTTACACAAAACTTCTGTTTAACGGCAAACGGCATACACAATGACCTCGAAGCAGTAATCATTCCGCTTATGGCGGCACGTCCCGGATTTAACGCAACCTATAAAATCGTTTATAAAAACAAGGGAAACACGACACAATCCGGAACGGTTTCATTTAATTATAATGATAATGTGACTGATTATTTATCGTCAATGGTAACTCCGAATTCACAATCCACAGGATTGCTAAACTGGAATTTCACGAATCTTCTTCCTTTTGAAACAAGAGAAATCGCAGTGACTTTAAAACTGAACACCCCCATCCAGACTCCCGCTTTAAACGAAGGCGATATTTTAAACTATACAGTGCAGGTAAACAGTGCTGCTGATGATACGCCTTCTGACAATATATTTACATTGAATCAGACGGTTGTGAATTCTTTTGATCCAAATGACAAAAGCTGTTTAGAGGGAACTACAATTTCACAGATAAAAGTCGGGGACTACGTTCATTATCTGATTCGGTTTGAAAATACAGGAACGGCAAATGCACAAAACGTTATAATAAAAGACGTTATTGACGTTTCCAAATATAATGTATCCAGTCTGATCCCGCTGAATGCAAGCCATAACTTCGTTACGAGGACAACGAATCCGAATGTTGTGGAATTTATCTTTGAAAATATTCAGCTGCCATTTGATGATGCGAATAATGACGGATATGTTTCATTTAAGATCAAAACAAAATCTACCTTAAATGCCGGAGACAGCTTCAGCAATCTGGCAAAAATTTATTTTGATTATAATGCGCCGATTACAACAAATACCTTCACAACAACCGTGCAGAACGTACTGGCTACTGCAGAAACCGGTAAAGAAACCGGCAACATTGCCATTTATCCGAATCCGGCAAAAGACGTCCTAAATATTCAATCCAAAAATAAAATCATAAAAGCTGAAATCTATGATGCTGCGGGAAGGGTTATGATGGCTGTTCCGGTTAAAGGAAACACTGTCGGTGTTTCTGAGCTTGCCAAAGGAAATTATATCGTTAAATTATCGACAAAGGATCAAACATTCACTCAGAAATTTATTAAAAACTAAATTTAATTGTTATCATAAGCAAAGACTGTCTTTCATAAGGCAGTCTTTTTTTTAGCTGTGTTCAAAAGTATACAGCGCATCGGAAATCTCAGCAGCAAATCGCCCGTTATTATTTTCGAAGTAATAAAACCCTTCTTCCAGAAACACCGTATTTTTCCTGATCCATCCGGAAAATTCAGTATGCACCGTCTCATCGAAATCTTTAAAATCATTTTTCCGGCCGATAAAGTCCTGATAATAAAACTGAATGAAGTCGACATAGATCACAAACGTATTCCCGGCAATCTCTACGGGCCAATGCTGCAGCAGAACTTCGATAGTTCCCGTTAATGCATAAAATCCGCAGAAAAAACTGCTATCGAAACAAGAATGGTGTGCAAGAATATGTTTCCACCACGCGATAAGGAAAGCGGTCACTGCTTTCTGCTCTGCGGATTCCCAACTTTCCCAACGGCCGTATTTCAGCTTGCCCAGCACCGTTGAAGCATGAATATTGAGTTCATCACCACGCATCAGTTCCAGGATGCGGGGCAGGAAATGCTTAAAATCATTCACATTACCCCAGGTCGTCATCGCTTTGAACGCATATCTCGACAGGTCTTCTCCCTGTAATTCCCTGAGATGCATGCTGTAAATCTTTTCCTGATCGGCATCCGACACACAGCACGGACAGCCGGTGATGTGTGTCTTTAGCCCATATCCTGAAAATACGGCGTACAGGTTTTCAACAGCATCATTTAGCTCCTCAGGAATCATTTTATCGTCTAATTTTAAATCTAATATACCTCATTTTAAATCTTTACGAAAGAATTATCGTAACTTTAATAAGTAAGATTTTAACAATGGAATTTCTAAATGACCATTCGATTCAGAACGAATTGCTGCTTATTTTCATTTCCGTGGTTCTCGGAATTATTATCGGTGCGGAACGCGAATACCGGAACAAATCGGCGGGGCTGCGCACGTTCATCCTGATCTGTTTCGGCTCCTGCCTGTTTACTATTCTTTCTGTCAAGATCGGTGTTGATGACCCCGACCGGATTGCTGCCAACATCATTACCGGAATCGGTTTTCTTGGGGCCGGTGTGATCTTTAAAGGCGATAACAAAATTGATGGGATCACTACGGCAACAACGATATGGGCAACGGCTTCCATCGGAATGGCCGTGGGTTCAGGTTATGTTTACCTTGCCGTTCTGGGGACCCTTCTGGTGCTGGTGATTTTAAGTTCACTCACCTATTTTGAAAAGCTGATTGATCGCGAACATAAAATCCGCGAATATAGAATAACGGTTGCCAGTCATCATGACCTTATGCATTGTGAAACAATTTTTAAGAAATATAATTTACGGTTCATGATTTCAAAACAGAAATACGAGGAGGGAGAACTCACCACTTCCTGGATCATTGTCGGAAAAAATGCACAGCATCAGGCTTTAACGGAAACCTTAATGAAAGAGGAAAAAATTATCAGTTATCAATTTTAATAAAAAAAAGAGGCTTTGATGTCTCTTTTTTTATTTCTTTTTAAACACATACAAATCCTTGTTCGGGCCGTCGATTGGCTGGCCGCTCATGTCAAGTTGGGTAAGGGTATTCTCCCCGACTCTGTATTTGTAGCTGGAGTTTTTTCCTTTGAGGGTAATTACTTTTCCGGAGACATTCCACCCGAAGCTTCCTTTGTCCTGGTTTTTGACATTCCGTTCAAGGTATTCTTCGTTGAGGGTGAAGGTTTTGTCTTTATTCAATGTCACATCTGTTTTGATTCCCGGACAGTCTGCGCATGGTACAACCGCTGTGTAAGTACCCGACCAGTCCAGAGCATTTTCAGAAGTATCGCCTTCTACCGAAGTTGTGGTACTGGCACTGTCGACAGGAGCCTGGATCGCCATCGGATCCGTTTTAGCAGTAATATCAATCTCAGGATTTTTATCTTTCTGGGTACAGGACGCCAACAAGGTAATGGCTGCCATGCCTAAGATCTGCATCTGGTGTTTCATAATCAGTGATTGTGGGTGTGAATGCTTTTTAAGCAGCAAAAATTAAGCCGAGGGGCTGTTCAAAGGTTGAGGTTTAAAGTTTGATAGTTCTCCAGCTTTAATTGAATCTTTCTGTGAATTCTTTTAATAATCTAAAATAAAATCTCTACAAGTTAGCCGGATGATTTACTATTGGAACTTTGAACCAAAACTTTAAACCTGAAACTTTAATTTAAACCTGAAATTTTCTTCGTAAATTGGGACAAAATTTTGATTATGACAAAAAAGATACTCTTATCTGTATTTCTTTTGCCGGCTGTAATGACGTTTGCACAGCAATACGGCGGAATGTGGATTCCGACAGAGCTTAATGAAAAGGAGATGAAAGATTTAGGAATGAAGATCTCTGCCAAAGACATTTTCAATCCGCAGAAGCCCAGCATTAAGGATGCCGTGGTGCAGTTCAACGGCGGATGTACGGCCGAAATTATTTCGCCGAAGGGTCTTCTGCTCACCAACCACCACTGTGGGTACGGGCAGATCCAGGCGCATTCAACCGTTCAGAACGACCTTTTATCCAATGGGTTCTGGGCGAAGAATCCGCAGGGAGAGCTTCCTAACCCCGGCGTAACGGTGGATTTCATTGTTGATATCAAAGAAGTAACCCCTCAGATCCTGCAGGGAACGGATAATCTTCAGGAGCCGGAACTGGCCAAACAGATTGCCAAAAATATTGAGGTTTATAAAAACGCTCAGAAAACCGAGCCGTATCAGTCGATTTCCGTAAAATCCATGTATTACGGGAATAAGTTTTACGCTTACACGATAGAAACATTCAAAGATATCCGTCTGGTAGGTGCACCGCCGCAGAGTATCGGGAAATTCGGCTCCGATACGGACAATTGGGTGTGGCCGAGACATACCGGGGATTTTTCCATGTTCAGGATCTATGCCGATAAAAACAACAAGCCGGCGGAATATTCCAAAGACAACATACCGTATGTTCCGAAGCATTATCTTCCGGTTTCCATCAAGGATAAAAATGAAAATGATTTCACCTTTGTTTTCGGATTCCCGGGCAGAACCACGGAATACCTTCCTGCGATTGCCGTTGAAAAGATCATGACAGAGATTGATCCTGCCAGAATTGCGGTAAGGGATGTGGCACTAAAAACCTTGGATGAAAAAATGCGTACGGATGCGGCCACACGGATCCAGTATGCTTCAAAATATGCTTCGGTAGCCAACTACTGGAAAAAATGGATCGGCGAAGTGGAAGGATTGAAAAAATCCAATGCCGTACAGAAAAAAGTAATGTACGAAGGGACTCTGGCAGCTAAAAACCCGGAGATCAAATCCACCATCGACCAGATGAACAGACTGTATGCCGAGCAGGCGCCTTATGCCTTAAACAATGCTTATTATTCTGAAACCGTAAGAAATGCGGAAACCATGATGCTGGCTAACCTGTACTACGGGTATATTACTGCGGTGGAAGCAGGAAGAGCCGACGAAAAAAGCACATTGGCTTTCAAAAACAGGCTGACCTCTTTTTACAAAGATTACAATGCAGAACTGGATGCCAAAGTAACGGCCAAACTGCTGGCTCTTTACGCTAACAAAACAGCACCGCAATTTCTGCCGGCGGGGTTTGATAAATATAAAAACGAAGCCCAGAATATCCAGGCCATCGAGGATGTTTCTAAAAACTCCGTAATTACAGGAAGAAGCGAAGTAAACGGTGCTTCATTGAGCAAGGACATCGATAAGGCATTCTCCAATCAGGACAAACTGATCAAATCCATCAAAAAAGATCCGGCTTACCAGCTGTATGTAACGATGAGAGACACCTACATGACCAAAGCGGATCCTCAGTTTACGGCTTTGCAGATGAAGATCGATGCCCTGCAGAAAACTTACATGGCGCAGCAGATCAAAACGGATAAAGACCGTAAGTTCTTTCCGGATGCCAATTCCACCCTTCGTGTAGCCTATGGAAAAGTAAAAGGTTCTTCACCGAGAGACGCCGTTTCCTACAACTACCAGACGCATCTTTCTGGAGTGATGGAAAAATATGTTCCGGGAGATTATGAATTCGATGTTCCGAAAAAGCTGATCGACCTGTACAGCAAAAAAGATTTCGGCATGTATAAAGACAAAACGGGTGACGTTCCGGTAGGATTTACCGCAACCAACCATACCACCGGCGGAAACTCAGGAAGCCCGGCGCTGGATGCCTACGGAAACCTTGTAGGGTTGAACTTCGACCGCCAGTGGGAAGGTACGATGAGCGACATCAATTATGATCCGCGATTCAGCCGGAACATCATGGTAGACACCAAATACATTCTTTTCATCATCGATAAATTTGCCGATTCCAAATGGCTGGTGGATGAAATGAAGATTGTAAAGTAATTTTTAAAGCATATCTAAAGAATCTATTTAAATTTTTCAACCGGTTTAAATAGATTCTTTTTTATTTTTGACATCTGAATGAAAAACAAAATCATCAATTTTTTGTCAAATTTCGAAAAGGAAAATCTTGCAGATTCTTTTCCTCTGGAGTATTGCCTGCCCGTATATCACTGTGTTTCGGATGAAAACCTGCCCCATCTTAAAAATATAATCCCGTACAAAAACACAAAGCAGTTTGAGCAGGACCTTGATTTTTTAGCCAGGCATTTTCAATTTGTTAATTGGGATGAATTCAAAGGATTTGTCAACGGAAGTTTCCAACCCAAAAAGAAAATCGCACTGCTCACTTTTGATGACGGATTAAGGGAATTTTATGATGTCGTTGCGCCTATCCTGGAACGGAAAGGAATTTATGCCATTAATTTCATCAATCCAAAGTTTATTGACAACAAGGATTTGATGTTCCGGTGCAAGGCAAGCCTTCTGGCTGAGAAAGTAAAGGCAGATAAAAGGGTCAACCCTGAAATTTTCAGTATTTTACAACCTAAAGAAAACCCCGCACAGCAGATTTTAAAGATCAGTTATTTACAGCAGGATCTTATGGACCGCCTGGCCGAGGTTCTCGAAGTCGATTTCAATATATTTTTACTGCAGCAGCAGCCTTATATGACACTTGATCAGATGACAAGGATTACCCAAAAAGGATTCGGGATCTCTTCCCACAGCTGGGATCATCCGCTGTACCATGAATTATCCGTCGGTCAGCAGCTGGAAACCACCGACAAAACATTTGATTTCCTGAAGCAGCATGATTTCCTGTACGAAAGTTTTGCTTTTCCTTTCACCGATTTCGGAGTGAAAAAAGAATTTTTCGACCTTTTTTTTAAAAACAAAGATGTCTTCTGCACGTTCGGGTGCGCAGGCATTAAACTCGACAGTATAGAAAGGAACTTTCAGAGAATTCCCATGGAAAACGGTGACCCGGCCGAAGCTGTTCTGAAAAAAGAGCTTGCTTATTTCAGATTAAAAAAGATACTGAACAAAAATAAAATTGTAAGAGGATGATCCATCTGAAAACATTAAATAAAAAGCAGCTTGAAGCATTTGTATCATCCGGCGATTACAAAAAATACGGTTTCCTTCCAATTACTGAACACCGCGCCGTTTCCCATATCAAAAACCCAAAAGCCAACGAAGATCAGACATTGCTTATCCTTGCCTTTGATCGTGATCAACTGGCCGGTTACCTGGGCTGCTTTCCCGATCAGTTTGTAACAGATGGAAAAACCTTCAGCTATGCCTGGCTGAGTACCCTGTTTATCAGCAATGAATTCCGTGGAAAAAGGATTGCCCAAAGCCTCCTGAATAAAGCTTTTGAAGAATATCACGGAAACATTGCCATCACGGAATTTACAAAAGAAGCGGAAGGTCTCTACAACAAAATGGGCGTTTTTGAATATATACAGCCCAAACAAGGGAAAAGGTATTATTTCAGAACCGATCTTAAACATATTATTTCGGCTAAAAAACCCGAACTAAAATCCTTACAGCCTGTTTTCCGTTTGGCAGATTCGGTGGCTAACATTTTAATTTCGGTAAAAAATACTTTTGTTAAAAAACCGGAATTTAAATTTGAAGTTCTGGACAAAATTGATCAGGAAAGCAAAGCCTTCCTCTCCAAATTTAAAAGCAACCGGAATGCGGAAGAGATTAACGGACTGATCAATCATCCCTGGGTTTTAGAAGGTAAATTAAAAGAAGAAAAGTATCTGTTTTCAAGCTATTCGGAACAGTTCCTTTATTTCTGGATCAAAATTTTTAATGAAGATAATGTGCTGGTGACCTGCTCGCTCCTGCTCTTACGGGACGGCCATTTAAAAATTCCGTATTTTTTTTCAAAAGCAGAGCCGAACCAATTGATCGATTTCCTTGGTTATTTTATCTTAAAAAATAAAGTGATAACATTGACAAGCTATCAGACCGATATCAACAGCCGGATCGAAAATTCAAAGAAATTCCCGGCCATCCACAAACGGAATCTTGAAAGAAGGTATATGTTCCACAAAGACCTTATCGCCCATCTCCCCGAATCATTCGATCCCGGATTCCAGGACGGCGACGGCGACTGTGCCATGACCTAAAAACAAAAGAGGCTTTTCAAGCCTCTTTTGTTAATGTCCGAAAATATCTTTCAGACTTACTTCTTTAAAGGTACCCATCTGGTCGACGGCTTCCCTGTTCAGATTTTCTTTTTTGCCGATAATGGCGGTATTGAAATCAACCGGTCTGATGCAATGGTTGTAAAATGCTTTTAAATCTTCAAATGTCAGGCTTTCGATCTGATGGTAGATGTCTTTCCTGAAATCGTGGTGGATGTTCAGTTTCTTCAGCCTTAAGGTATTGAAGAAAATGTTGGTTCTCGTTACCCGTTGCGAAGCAATCTGTTTCAGGGCCGAATTCCTGGCATTTTCAAACTGTACCGGCACTTCCGGCAGCTCGGCCATCAGTTCCGTCATGGTATCAACGGCAATCTGAAGCTTATCCGGCTGCGTCCCGACATAGGTCGTGATATAATCCGGATGGTTCAGTTCCGAATTGGCTGCGTAGGAAACATACGCAGAATACGCCAGGCTCTTGCTCTCCCGGATTTCCTGAAAAACGATCGATGAAAGGCCACGTCCGAAATATTCGTTGAAAACATTGATTTTCCCGAAGTTTTCCGGGTCAACATCTTTGCCTCTCCCCACTTTGCTCATTTCCATCTGCACCATATCATAATTGGTAAAATAGACATTTCCTCCGGTTGCCGGCTCAGGATATTTCCTTGGTTCCGGAATCTGAAGCGTTTCCGGTTCCGTATATTTTCCGATATAGGCGGTGAAAGCCTCTAAATTCCGGCCGTAGAAAAAGATCCCATACGGAAAGCTGAACAATTTTTTCACCCGGTCGGTAAACACCTCAACCTTGCTGTTTTCAAGCTCTTCTTTTGAAATTACATCCGTAAAGCGCGAAAAGGCTCCCAGTTTCGTATAATTGGTCAGGGCCGTCATAATCCTTCCCTTATCCTTCTTCATCGCTGCACGGTTTTCCAGCACGGTCTGTACGAAATCTTTGTAAATTTCCTGGTCGGGCTGTACATTTTCCATCCAATGCCGGAGCAATGCAATCCCCGCCTCGATATTTTCTTCCAGTCCGGTTAAAGAAATCAGAAGCTGATCGTTCGTGGTTTTGAAATCATTGGTTATCCCGATTTTGAAAAATTCTTTTTTCAGTTCTTCAGGAGCATACCGGTCGGTTCCCAGGTATTGCAGCACCTGCATGGAAATTCCCAGATCACGGTCATGATCGCTGCCGAAAGGAAAAATAAAGTGAACCTGGGCAATATCATTGTACTTGTTTTTAACGAAGCTTATTTTCTTGCCTTTTACCGCATCGGTCTTAATTTCTTTCTGATAATCGATAAATTCAGGCCGGATATCTTCCGTTTTCTCAGCAAGGATTTCTTTCAGGAACTCCGATTGGGCCTCGCGGTTTATTTTGATCGGCGTAATGCCCGGATTCTCTACCCGGATCAGTTTCTCATTGATGCCCTTTTCTTTGTAGACAATGACATAATTCTCCTTAAAAAATTCATTGGCAAAAGCTACGACATCCTCTTTGGTAAACTGTGCATAATCGTCCAGCTCATTCAGTTCCTGTTCCCAGCTTCTGCCTTTGATGTAGGTATCGTAAAGATTGGTGGCGAGTCCGTCCGCTGTTTCCAGGGACTTCATCCGCTGCAGCCTGAAATCGTTGATGATGGCAGGAAGCATCCAATCCGGAAACTCCCCTTTTTTCACCAGCTCCACCTGCTCCAGTACCAATTCTTTTGCTTCGTCCAGCGTCTGGGTTTCTTTGGGAACAGCAACAATAGAAAAATAACCGTACTGTTTCAGTCCTACCGAATAGGCCTGCCCCCAAAGCAGTTTCTGGGTCTGGTTGATATTTAAATCCAATAACCCCGCCTCTCCCCTGTTGCTTAAAACATTGGCCACAATATCGGCCAGTATGGCTTCACGGGTTCCATAGCTTTCCGTTCTCCAGGCCAGCTGAACGCGTGGGGTCGTTGGGCTCTTTACCGTTCTTTTTACAGTCCCGGTAATGGGCTGTTCGACAACCGGTGTTTTCTCCGGCAGTTCCCGGTAAGGAATTGTCCCGAAATACCGGTCTACCAGCTGAATGGTCTCCTCAAAATCAAGATCTCCAACCAGCACCATCGCATAATTATTGGGAACATAATATTCATCAAAATATTTATGAATGGCCTTCATGGAAGGATTTTTCAGGTGCTCCGCTTTCCCCAGGGTGGTTTGCTGCCCGTTGGCGTGCGTCGGAAAAAGCGCATCCATCATTTCGTACTGTACCAGCCTGGAATCATTATCCTGTGCCCTGTTGAACTCTTCATACACGGATTCCAGCTCCGTGTGGAAAAGACGTAAAGTCAGTTCCGAAAAACGTTCCTTTTCGATCTTCAGCCATTTCTCCAGCTCATTGTTAGGAACATTATTTTTATAAACGGTTTCATCGAACCAGGTATGGGCATTGGTTCCCGTAGCGCCCAGTGACGAAATCGCCTTATCGTATTCATTCGCAATGGCATATTGGCTGGCTTCCTGGGAAACCTCATCGATTTTACGGTAAATTTCTTTCTTTTTCTCAGGATCCGTTTCTGCTTTATGGCTTTCGTATAAATCCGAGATACTGTTCAGCAGTTGGCTTTCTTTTTCCCAGTCCTGGGTTCCGAGTTTTGAAGTCCCTTTGAACATCATATGCTCCAGGTAATGGGCCAGCCCGGTATTATCGGCAGGGTCATTATTGCTTCCCGTTCTTACCGGGATATAGGTCTGTATTCTCGGTGCGTCTGCATTCCGGGCAAGGAAAACCTTCAATCCGTTTTTTAAAGTATAAATCCTTACTTTATTTTCGTCATGGGAAACCGTTATATATTCGTAGTTGTTTTTATCTGTATAAATTTCTTCCTTGAATCTTTTCTCGATCATAAATTTCATTTTTCACCCTTACAATTCAGAGTGAATACAAAGGTAAGCAATCATGAAAGAACAATCCTGAATTTCCTTATTATTGCATCTATAGTTTTAATTTATATCCGATAAGTATCCATCCGACCAAAAATTACAGAAATCTATGAATGTTCACTACCGAAAACTGCTGCCGGAAGAAAGCAAAATGTACAGAACCATACGCCTTGAAAGTCTACAGGAATTTCCCAACGCTTTCGGGGTAACCTATGAAGAAGCGCTGAAACATGAAAGATTAAGAATGGAGTTGGATATCGAAAATCAGACCCGGGACAGATTTGTAATAGGAGCATTCATAGATCATCAATTGATAGGAATCTGTACTTTTATTAAGGATGAAAATAATACAGGTTATATTTATCAGATGTATGTTGAAAAAGGTTATCAGGGAAATAAGATCGGCGCCGGGCTGATGGATAAAACTATTAAGGAAGCCAGCCATCAATTTGAAAATATTGATATTTATCTGGAAGTAAAAAGAACCAATCTATACGCCTATCACCTTTATAAAAAAATCGGATTTACTGAAATCAGTGAGCCCTCGTCCCCGTTGGATAATCCGGTAATCATTATGAAATTTGAGAAAAACGGATAATTAATTTTGCTTGTAAAAAGGCTGGAAGAAGGAAGCCGGAGGCGGGAAGTTTTTTCCAGCCAATATCACAACCGACCAGATTAATGATCAAAGAATATTGTTATCAGTTGCTAAAAGAATTTTTTTTAAATATTGACTGATTACGCTTTTATATTTTTTAAATTATTTAAGGTTAAATGTAGTGATTCAATTCATAGTACATTGATTAATAGATAGTTAATTTGCTCCGGAGGTGCAACTATCTGTGTAGAAGATGATCAGAATTCTGCAACACCGGAACTGCGGAATAGTTGTATCTTTTCTTACAGTTCGTTTGTTATGAAAAGCCGGGACCCAATATCTCGGACTTTTAAGTTACTTTAATCCAAAATAAATTCGATAAGTTTGTACCGGTTTACAAAATCGCACCATGCACGGAAACATTCTGATCATCGATGATGAGATCAAGCTCCTGAAATTATTGGGAATGATCCTTTCCCAGGAAAATTTTAACGTCAAAGAAGCCTCCACCGCCCGTTCGGCCCTGACGATGCTGGAACAGCACGAATTTGATATCGTCCTGAGCGATGTCCGGCTTCCGGATGCTTTCGGAATTGATCTGGTAAAATCCATCAAGACCAAATACCCGCACCTGGAAATTATTCTGATGACGGCTTTCGGGAATATCACCGATGCCGTTCAGGCGATGAAAAACGGAGCCTACGATTACCTGGTGAAAGGCGATGACAATGATAAAATTATTCCGCTGGCCTACAAAGCCATGGAAAAGGCGAAAGACAACCGGTCTAAAACCGTTCACAAAAACATTGCGGCAAAAGGTTTCGAAAGCATCATCGGGATTTCCCCGCTGATCCTTCAGGCTAAGAGATTGGCAGAAAAAGTGGCCTTAACCGATGCTACCGTGCTGCTGACCGGTGAAACGGGAACCGGAAAAGAAGTTTTTGCCAATGCCCTCCATGAAGGCAGCGACCGGAAGAAAAACAGTTTTGTTGCCATCAACTGCTCCGCCTTCAGCAAAGACATTCTGGAAAGCGAACTGTTCGGGCACAAAGCCGGAGCTTTTACCGGAGCGATAAAAGATAAAAAAGGACTGATTGAAGAAGCCAACGGCGGAACCCTGTTCCTGGACGAAATCGGGGAAATGCCGGTCGAGCTGCAGGCCAAATTGCTGCGGGTCCTCGAAACCAAAGAATTTATCAAAATGGGTGAAACCAAGGTTTCCAGATCCGATTTCCGACTGATTGCCGCCACCAACCGCGACCTGGAAGAAGAAATCAAACACGGGCATTTCCGGGAAGATCTTTATTTCAGGCTCAATATTTTTGAGATCCGGCTTCCGGCGCTTCGTGAGCGAAAAGAAGACCTGAAAGCACTAACCAAAAATTTTGTAGACATTTTCGCCCAAAAGCTTCATCTTGCCGATGTCAAAGTAAGCCCGGAATACTATAAAACCTTAGAAAAGAACGACTGGAAAGGAAATATCCGTGAGCTGAGAAACACCGTAGAAAGAAGCCTGATCCTGATGAGCGGAAATATCCTGGATATAGAAAGCCTTCCTCTTTATTCCGAAAAAATGACGGCGGAAAAAGATTCTCTTAGCATCCGCTCCCTGGAAAAAGAACATATCCATAAAGTTCTGGAATATACCAAAGGCAATAAGGCGGAAGCTGCCAGACTGCTTGAAATCGGGATTGCCACGCTGTACCGTAAGCTGGAAGAGTACCATTTAAGATAAGATAAGATAAGTCTGAGGCTGAGATCAAGGCAAAAATTGCTGCTGATTTTAAGTTTTTCACTGAAGACTTACTTTTATTTTTCGCTTCGACAGCTAAACGAATTCAAGCTAGATACGATCGAATTTATGTTCTTTTAAAGTCCCGAAGGGACGGCTTTCTATAGGATAGGATAATCCTATTAGAACCGTTTAATTAAATCAGGTAATAAGCGGGATGCCGGAAGTTTCTTTTACCAAAGTACAATAAGAAATATGAATGATCAAACAAATTTTTTATCATCCTATCAGAAGTCACTCTATTTTGAATCCTCACTAAGCATCCTTAATTTTATTTTGATTAATAAACAACTAAATATAAGTTCAATACTCAATCCTAAAGAAAGCACACAAAAAGCTTTTAAAAATCTGGGATTTTTGTCTTGTAACATAAAAGAAATCCGGCAATCCGGTGGCTGAGCGGAGCCGAAGCCACTATGATAGAATCTTAGCACTTTTTAATCTAAACATCCTATCATTTTAATAACGCGCCTATCATTTTGATAGGCTTTTGTGTTGTTGCAAGTTTATTTAAAACCACCCAACAAGCTATTAAACAGCAACTTAAATTAAATTCCAATACATTGGAACTTCTTTTGGCATTACCGGTTCAGAATAAAATATTTAAAAATGACCATTCCAAAAAAAATGTCGCGAAAGCCTGAGCACTCTAAACTGAGCCTGCTGATGGTGTCTTATGCAGTTCTTACCTTATTAACCCTAATTGTTGTGCTATGATGCTGATCGGTTTAATCGCACTGAGTGCCGTCCTGTTCTGGATCTCGTATAAATCTGTTGAATTTTTTGATAAAATATAAGATCATGTGGAGTTTATTTTTCCTATCTGTCCTTGCTTTCGGGTATATCTGCTACGTACTGATAAAACCCGAAAAATTTTAACCTGAATTGAATCATGAATACAGAAATTTTAGGCATTATTGTCATGTTTGCCGTGACATTGGTAATTGGTATTTTTCTCGGAAAATATATTGCTGAGGTATATGGCTATAAAAAAACCTTTTGGGATAAAATTTTCCGGCCGGCTGAAAACCTTATTTATAAGATCTCAGGAATCAACCCGGACAAGCAGATGACATGGAAGCAGAATATGTTTGCCATGCTGGCTATCAACGTCATCTGGTTCGTCCTCGGATTTTTCATCCTTCTGAACCAGTCCTGGCTTCCGCTGAATCCCGACGGAAACCCGGATATGCCACCGGATCTGGCCTTTAATACAGCCATTTCGTTTCTGGTGAACTGTAACCTGCAGCATTATTCCGGTGAAACGGGCGTAAGCTATCTCAGCCAACTGTATCTGATGTTCCTTCAGTTTGTAACCGCCGCTACAGGAATGGCCGCAATGGCCGTACTGTTCAAAGCCTTTAAAGACAAAACCACTATGGAATTGGGGAATTTCTACGATTTCTTCACGAAATCCATCACCAGAATCCTGATTCCGATCAGCATTATCGTTGCGCTGATCCTTTCTGCCAATGGAAGTCCGATGACGTTTGAAGGCAAAGACCATATCACGACCTTAGAAGGACAAAAAGCTGATGTTTCCAGAGGTCCGGCAGCAGCTTTTATTGCGATTAAACATTTAGGGACAAACGGCGGAGGATTTTTCGGAGCCAACTCGGCCCATCCGCTGGAGAATCCGAATTACCTGACGAATATGACAGAAATGGTAACCCAGATGATCATTCCTTTTGCCATGGTGTTTGCGCTTGGATTTTATTTGAAGAAAAGAAAGCTTTCATGGACGATCTTTACCGTCATGACCATCGGTTTCCTGGCCCTGACCGTTCCGAATGTCATCAATGAAACCCATGGAAACCCGCTGATTACTGAAATGGGAACCCACCCTCATCTCGGAGCCATGGAAGGGAAGGAAATCCGGTTTGGAAGTGCTTCGTCCGCGTATTGGAGCATTGCAACGACTGTAATTTCTACCGGTTCTGTGAATGCCATGCACGACAGTACGATGCCGCTTTCCGGGATGAACCAGCTGCTGGCGATGATGATCAACTGCTTTTACGGCGGCTGCGGCGTCGGAATCCTGAACTACTTTATCTTTATCATCCTGGCCGTGTTCATCAGCGGACTGATGGTCGGAAGAACTCCGGAATTTTTAGGAAAGAAAATCGAAGCTAAGGAAATGAAGATTGCGATGATCGTCGCCCTGTTCCACCCGTTTTTAATTCTGGTGGGAACGGCCTTAACCGCCTATCTTCCTGAATTCGGGGCAAAAACATTAAACAATCCCGGATTCCATGGCTTCAGCGAAATGCTGTATGAATTCACTTCCTCTTCCGCCAACAACGGTTCCGGATTTGAAGGGTTAGGCGACAATACCCCGTGGTGGAACATCTCAACAGGAATCGTCCTGCTGCTGTCGCGGTTTATCCCGATCATCGGCCCTGTGGCTATCGCCGGATTACTGGCCCGGAAAAAATACATCCCGGAAAGTGCGGGAACGCTGAAAACGGATACCGCTACCTTCGGATTCATGACCTTAGCCGTCATACTCCTGATTGCCGCGCTTTCCTTTTTCCCTGCCCTTACGCTGGGACCGATTGCAGAACAGCTGCAGTATTTTTCAAAATAAAATTTAAAATAATCAAACCGTTAAAATCTTTTCAGGAACAGTAAGTTCATCAAATGATGAAGCTTTAAATATTCTTTGAATATTTTCTTAATCCAAACTTTAGTCCTGAATACATCTTAACGGTTCAAAATAAAAATCATTCAAAACAATGAAAAATCAATCACAGACATTGTTTCAGAAAGATCTGGTTAACGAAGCGATCCAACAGTCTTTTGTTAAGCTTAATCCGAAAATCATGTTTAAAAACCCGGTGATGTTCCTGGTGGAAATCGGAACGGCGGTCATGTTTGTTGTAAGCCTGTTCAGCCTTACCGGCAACCAATCCCAGGGAAGCTTCGCCTACAACTTTTTAGTATTCATCATCCTGTTTTTCACGGTCCTTTTTGCCAATTTCGCCGAAGCCATCGCTGAAGCAAGGGGAAAAGCCCAGGCTGATACGTTGAGAAAAACGCGTGAAGAAACCCCGGCAAAAGTAGTTGTGGATAACAAACAGGGGTTCCAGATCGAAACCGTTCTTAAAAAATCAGCCGACATGAAGCTGGGCGACATCTTCCTCTGCGAAGCCGGGGACCAGATCCCGATGGACGGGGAAATCATTGAAGGGCTGGCCACCATCGACGAATCGGCCATCACCGGGGAAAGTGCCCCTGTGATCCGCGAAGCCGGCGGTGATAAAAGCTCCGTGACCGGCGGAACGAAAGTCCTTTCCGACCGGATCAAAGTGAAAGTGACCACCAAACCCGGAGAATCTTTCCTCGACAAGATGATAGCCCTGGTAGAAGGCGCTTCCCGGCAGAAAACACCCAACGAAATCGCACTCACTATATTATTGGCCGGATTTACGCTGACTTTTATCATCGTAACCGTTACCCTGAAACCTTTTGCAGATTATGCGCAGACGCCGATCACCATCGCAGCATTCATTTCACTTTTCGTTTGTCTGATCCCGACAACGATCGGCGGTCTGCTCTCTGCGATCGGGATCGCGGGAATGGACCGTGCCCTGAGAGCCAACGTAATCACCAAAAGCGGTAAGGCGGTAGAAACCGCCGGCGATATCGACGTCCTGCTGCTGGATAAAACAGGAACGATCACGATCGGGAACCGTAAGGCTACCCAATTCCACCCTTCCCACAATATCCAAATGGAAGAATTTATTAAAGCTTCCGCATTAAGCTCAGTTGCCGATGAAACGCCGGAAGGAAAATCCATTATCGAACTCAGCCAGCTGAAATCCGAAGATTTATTGGTTCCCCATCCGACTTACATCGATTTCACGGCAGAAACCCGGACTTCAGGCATCGATTTTGAAAACACAAGAATCCGTAAAGGGGCATATGATACGATTAAAAAACTGACGGAAAAAGCAGGGAATGTTTTCCCGCAGGAAACCCAGGAAGCCGTTACGAAAATTTCAGAAAACGGGGGAACACCGCTGGTGGTCTCCGTGAATGAGAAAGTCTGGGGCGTCATCGAACTTCAGGACATCATCAAAACCGGGATCCAGGAACGTTTCCAACGACTGAGAAAAATGGGCGTAAAAACCGTAATGGTAACCGGTGACAATCCTTTAACCGCGAAATTCATTGCTGAAAAAGCCGGTGTAGATGATTTTATCGCCGAAGCGAAACCGGAAGACAAGATGAACTACATCAAAAAAGAACAGCAGGAAGGAAAGCTGGTCGCAATGATGGGCGACGGAACGAATGACGCGCCTGCCCTTGCCCAGGCCGATGTGGGGGTTGCCATGAACAGCGGAACCCAGGCAGCCAAAGAAGCCGGAAACATGGTGGATCTGGACAACGACCCTACGAAACTTATTGAAATCGTAGAAATCGGAAAACAGCTGCTGATGACCCGCGGAACACTGACCACCTTCAGTATTGCGAACGACGTAGCAAAATATTTCGCCATCATCCCGGCATTGTTCATCACCTTTATCCCGGCTCTTCAGAAGCTGAACATTATGAATCTGCACAGTCCGGAATCAGCGATTTTATCGGCGATTATTTTTAACGCGATTATCATCCCGATCCTGATTCCTTTAGCTTTAAAAGGCGTGGCCTACAAACCGATCGGGGCCAGCGCCCTGTTAAGAAGAAACCTTTTGATCTACGGCCTGGGCGGGATTATCGCTCCGTTTATCGGAATCAAGCTCATCGATCTGGTGATCAGCCTGTTTTTTTAATAAAGCTGAAGAGGGAGGCTGGGTGCCGGAAGTTGATAATATACTGTTTTAATTTATTAAATGATAATAAGATAAAGACTTCTCCCTGTTAGTTATAACTCAAGTGACTTCCAGCTTCCAGCTTCCATCACCATCCTTTCCATAATAACAAAAAATTTAGAACAATGAAAAATCATATTTTATCTGCCTTACGACTGACTTTGGTTATGCTTGTAATCGTCGGAATTTATTCAGGCATCGTTTACGCAGGGTCCAAGGTTTTACCGACCCAGGGAAATGCGGAAATCATCAACTATAAAGGACAGAAATTTTACGCCAACATCGGCCAGGAATTCAAGTCCCCGAAATATTTCCACGGCCGGCCTTCGGCGGTAAATTACAACGCCGCCGGAAGTGCCGGAAGCAACAAAGGGCCAAGTAATGAGGAATATCTTCAAACGGTTCAGAAAAGAATCGACACGCTGAAAATGCAGAACCCGGAAATGCAGAACACAAAAGTTCCCGTCGAACTGGTGACCGCCAGCGGAAGCGGACTGGATCCCGATATCTCGCCGGAAGGTGCCGCATATCAGGCCAGAAGAATTGCAAAAGAAAGAAAGATCCCATTGGAGAAAATCGAAAGCCTGATTGCCAGACAAACGGAAACCTCAGCTTTCGGTCCTTCCAAAGTGAATGTCCTGAAACTGAATATTGCACTGGACGAGCTGAAATACTAAGTACTTGTTCATATTCAGGTTATCATCCATCTTATTTTGAAGACAGAAAGGACTAAAAATTTCAATGCATCACTTAGCTGCTTTTTTAACGCAAAGTTTTTTAATTGCTGAATGCATACTATGAGGAAGCAAAGAAAAGATCAGCAGGCTGATCCGATGAAGCGGACTTTATTCTTTCGCTTCATCAGCGGCTTTGCCGCTTAACTTTGTCCGCTTTAAAATATGTGGAAACAACATCATCATCCTTTGCGTCAATTACAGATGAACTTGTCTGAAAAGAACCTTTCAAACCATTTAAATTAATCCAATTATGTACAGTATTTGCTGTACTTCCATCACCCATGAAAAAATATATAGTTGCCAGCATCCTGTTAGGAATTTTCTTCCCCAAAGCACAATCGGCGGATTCTGTAAAAACGAATAATAAAATTACCTTTTCCGCTTATGCAGAATTGTTTTATACCTATGATTTCAATGAACCGGCCAATCATACCCGCCAGAACTTCCTGTATTCCTACAACCGCCACAATGAAGTAAACCTGAACCTGGGATTTATAAAAGGTTCTTATCAGGATGACAACTTCCGGGCGAACGTCGCTTTAATGGCCGGAACCTACGCCCAGGACAATATGACTGCGGAACAGGAAGCTTTACGCTACGTCAACGAAGCGAATATCGGTGTCAAAATTTCAAAAACGAAAAACCTCTGGATCGATGCCGGGATCATGCCGTCGCACATCGGCTGGGAAAGCGCCATCGGGAAAGACAATATCAACCTGACCCGGAGCCTGGCTGCCGAAAACTCGCCATATTTTGAAACCGGAGCCAAAATTTCATATACATCGGATAATGGAAAATGGCTTCTGAGCGGACTTATCCTCAACGGATGGCAGCGGATTGCCAAACCGGATGGCAACCAGACAATTTCCTTCGGGCATCAGCTGACCTACAAACCGAATGAAAAAATTACCCTGAACAGCAGCTCTTTCATCGGAAACGATAAAGCAAAAGCCGAAAAAAGAATGCGGTATTTCCATGATCTTTTCGGAAGTTTTCAGCTGACCGACAAGTTTGCCACGACCCTCGGATTCGATATCGGTGCCGAACAGAAGGAAAAAGGCAGCGAAAGCTACAACCTCTGGTATTCCCCGAATATTTTGCTGAAATACCAATTGGATGATCAGTGGGCACTGGCCGGCAGGGTTGAATATTATAACGATAAAAACGGCGTGATCATCAATACGAAAACCCCGAACGGATTCCAGACTTTCGGTTACTCTGTGAATGTGGATTATGCCGTAACCAAAAATGTCGTTTTCCGTACCGAAGCGAGAAGCTTCAGTTCCAAAGATGCCATTTTCATGAAGAATGATGAGTTTAAAAACAACAATCTTTTTATAACGACGAGCCTGGCGGCCTGGTTTTAATGGGCTGGATGCGTGGTGCTGGAAACTGGAAATCATTGAGCGTGTATTTTGTTGACCACAGATCTGCCGGATTTTCACGGATAATTGGATAATAAGCTGGAAGATTGATGATGGATGCTGGAAGTTAATAAGCGTAAATTTATTAACTACAGATCTTCACAGGTGATTGCGTGGCTTCAGCTCCGCTCAGCCACCAATTAAGAAACATAAGTCAGAGTTTATCTAGAATTTATGATTTACTGTCGAATTTCTTTAAAGCAGCTTTTTAAGAACTTCCATCTTCCAGCATCCATCACCCAGCATTTCATACCTCAATGCAAAAATTCCAACTCAAAAAAATAAAAGCCATGTCGTCAGCAAAAGATTTTTTAGAACTGATCCAGAAATCCCGGAAAGGGAAATTCAAGATCTACATCGGGATGAGTGCCGGTGTGGGAAAGACCTTCCGGATGCTGCAGGAAGCCCATGCGCTATTGCGGAGCGGTATCGATGTAAAGATCGGCTATATCGAAACGCACGGCCGGGAAGAAACCGTAGCCCTTACAGACGGCATTCCTGAAATTCCGAGAAGATCATCGTTCTACAAAGGTAAAAACCTGGAGGAAATGGATCTTCAGACGATCATCAATACCCATCCGGAAGTAGTTCTGGTGGATGAGCTGGCCCACACCAATATCGAAGGCTCGAAGAATAAAAAGCGATGGCAGGACGTGCTGGAAATCCTGGATAACGGCATCAATGTAATCAGCGCGATGAACATCCAGCATATCGAAAGCCTGAATGAAGAGGTAAAGAAAATTACCGGAATTGAAGTTGCAGAGCGAGTTCCCGACAAAATCCTGGCCCTTGCCGATGAAGTGGTAAATATCGATTTGACCGCCGACGAACTGCTGACCCGGCTTAAAGAAGGAAAGATTTATAAGAAAGAAAAAATCCAGACCGCCCTGAACCACTTTTTTCAGAGCGGGCACATCCTTCAGCTGCGCGAGCTGGCGTTAAAGGAAGTCGCCACCCATGTGGAAAGGAAAGTGGAGACCGAAATCAAGACCGAAAGCTTTAAGCCCGTCAAATTCCTCGCCTGCATCAGCAGCAATGAAAAAATCGCGAAAAACATCATCCGTAAAACCGCCAGGCTCGCCAGTTATTACAACAGTCCGTGGACCGTGCTGTATATCCAGAGACCTTCGGAAAACCCTGAAAAAATCGCCCTGAACAAACAGCGTTTTTTAATTAATAATTTTAATTTAGCACAGGAATTGGGCGCGAAAGTGGTCCGCGTAAAGGAAAGCAGCGTCCACAAAGGGATTCTGGATTACGTGATCGAGCATAAGATGACGACGGTCTGCATCGGAAAGCCCCACTCCAATCTGCTGCAGCGGATCTTCGGGTACAGTTGGATCTATACGCTGATGAACCGGCTGAATGAAAGACAGATCGATATTATTATTTTATCTTAAAAGAGAATGAAGCTTAAAACAAAACTCACCCTCGGCGTAGGTCTTTTATTCGTGCTGATCGTTCTGCTTTCCGTGATCGGCTCGGTATATATCAATAAACTAAAATCGGATACTGAAAAGATCCTGACCGCCAATTACAACAGTATCGAATTTTCCAAAAACATGCTGCTGGCACTGGATAAGATAGAAACCGACAGTGCAGTGGCCGTTAAGGATTTTCAGAAGAACTCGGTACTGCAGGAAAAAAACCTCACCGAGTTTGGGGAAAAGGAAGCCACCCAGAACCTGAACCTCCATTTTAAGAATTACCTCCTGCAGCCGACGGCCGAAAAGGAAAAACTGATCCGCGAAGACCTGGTGACCATTATGTCGCTGAACATGAAAGGAATCGAACGGAAAAGCGATATCGCCATCATCACTGCGGGAAATGCCACCTTCTGGATCGTCAGTTTAGGAACCGTCTGCTTTTTGATTGCTTTTGTCCTCCTGTTCAACCTTCCGCAAACCATTGCCGAGCCAATCAGCCAGCTTACCGCCAGCATCCGCCAGATCGCCAATAAAAATTATAACGAAAGGGTTTATTTTAAAGGCAGCGAGGAATTCAGCGATCTTGCCAACTCTTTTAACGTAATGGCAGAAAAGCTTCAGGAATACGAAAGCAGCAGCCTTTCGGAACAACTGATGGATAAAAAGCGCATCGAGACCCTGGTGAATAATATGCACGATGCCGTTATCGGCCTGGATGAAAACAATTTCATTTACATGATTAACGACGAAGCTCTGAAAATCACCGGGCTGAATAAAGACGATATCATCGGGAAAACTGCCCATGAAGTTGCCATCACCAATGACCTGATCCGGGAATTGCTGAAAAATGCAGACCAAAACAACGAGGAACCGATTAAAATCGTTTCCGACAACAAGGAAAATTATTTCGACCAGGACATCATTCCGATCAATATCGTGAAAACCGGCGAAAGGGAGAAAAAATACATCGGCAGGGTAATCCTCCTCAGGAACATCACGCCTTTCAAAGAGCTGGATTTTGCCAAAACCAATTTCATCGCTACGATTTCCCATGAGCTCAAAACACCGATATCAGCCATTAAAATGGGGGTTCAGCTCTTGGAAAACCAGAAATTCGGGGACCTGAACGAGCAGCAGCAAGAACTGCTGAAAAGCATCAATGAAGACGGACAAAGGCTGCTGGACATTACCGGTGAGCTTCTTAATTTATCCCAGGTAGAAACGGGAAATATCCGGCTGACAATCGAAAACTGCCAGCCGAAAGAAATCGTCGCCGCTGCCATCAAAAACGTGGAAAAACTCGCCGAACAGAAAAATATTTCGATGATGTCCCAGTTTCTTATTGATGACCAGGATCTGGTAATGGCTGATTTTGACAAAACCGTCTGGGTGATGAACAACTTCCTGAGCAATGCCATCAAACATTCTTTCCAGGATGAGAGCATCCGGATCGTCGTGGAAAAGGCCGATGAAAAGATCCGGTTCAGCATTACGGATACCGGAAAAGGAATTGATGAAAAATACCACCGCCAGGTTTTCGACCGCTACTTCCAGGTTCCGGGCGAACACCAGAACGGCACCGGCCTCGGACTGGCCATTTCCAAAAATTTCATCGAAAAGCAGCATGGGGAAATTGGGGTAAAGAGCTCGCTGAACCAGGGAAGTACTTTTTATTTTTCACTGCCGTTGGTTTAGATAATTTATATTTTTGTAAAAAACATACATGGGAACAATACCTGAAGACTTCACTGCATTTTTATATTGGGTAAAAGATACCTCGGAAAAATGTTGGGCTGATGATTCCAATGCTGATGACTGGAGTTATAAAGCCAGATGGCAGGGCCTTACACAAGGTCAGATCGATGAAACTGAACAGAAATACCAGATCAGCTTTGCTCCGGAGCACAGGGCTTTTTTAAGAATTTTGCATACTTTAGACAGAAAAGAAAAAATAGAGTATACCGATGGTTTTGAAGAGGAAGCAGAACAGATTACTCAGGAAAACTCTTTCTTTATCAACTGGCTGGAAGATGATGAGGAAATCAGGCAAAAGTTAGTATGGCCGTTTCAGGAAGTCCTTCGTGATGTTCTCCATGAAGAACATCCCTTTTGGAAAAATTCATGGGGAATCAGGCCTGATACAAAAGAAGAAATTGTAAAAGTATTCACTGAAATATATAAACAATCCCCACCGCTTATTCCTATATATTCCCACCGTTTTATGGTAAGTGATCCTAATCTAAAGCACAGACCCGTACTGTCTATCTGGGGAACAGACACCATTGTGTATGGTTGGACATTCAGAACATATATTTTAAATGAGATCGGACCGCAGTATCTGGGAACGACGGAGCCGATATTCGATGAAGAATACCAGGAATTCTATCCTGAATTCACAGCTGAAGCCAGAAAAATCCGCGAGGACGATTATAAATATGATGCGTCTAAAACCATTCCTTTCTGGCGGGAAATTATCTTGTCCTATAATACCGGATGGTCAAGTTTCGGAATGCAAAGTCCTCCCAATCCTCATCTCGAGTCTTTAAAAAAGAGTATGCTTAATCCTGCTCATGGAAATGATAAAGAAGATTAAAATGCTGAAACTTTCTATATCCGGAAAATAACTAATTTAGCTGACCTATACTAAAAAGCTATGATAACCGACCTTGCTCAACAATTAGCCGACTTTTGCGAAAAATTTAAACTTAAAGAAAAGACTTTTAAATGTTTCGAAGAGTTTTACTCTGTAAACTATGAAAATGAAAACTTTCTCAACGGCTACGAAAAAAGTGAATTAAAACCGGTTTTCGATGGTCATCGATTCAATATTCAGCATTCATTTTTTCTGCCTACAGTTGATACAAAAATCAGTCTGTACACTGAAAATTCGATGGTTCCGGTAGGCTATTATATTTTAGAGACCGATTACAACGGAGAAATCGTTGACGACTTTTTTGTCATTGAAGTGGAGAAATACTCAATTCATATAGCCAGTCATTTTCGACATATAAACGAAAGCCTGCCAGTCAGCTATTTAAGAAGAAACACAATCCAATATCCGTTTGTTTCCTATCTTTCTCTGGCCGGAACCTTATTTATGAGTAAAAAGTTTGA
Organism: Chryseobacterium sp. SN22; assembly: GCF_008329705.1. Taxonomy (GTDB): domain Bacteria; phylum Bacteroidota; class Bacteroidia; order Flavobacteriales; family Weeksellaceae; genus Chryseobacterium. The sequence goes on from NZ_VTSX01000015.1 coordinate 82,103, forward strand.
AGCATCAGGACGTTTTGTGCTTCGCGCTTGCGTAAATCTTAGAGAGACAGGAGAAGAGCATTTTGAAAAGGAATTTCTTAAAAAGTCCAAAAGATTCTTGAAAATGATGAAGAATTATTACCTTGAAAAACAATTGATTTCCTCTAAACTGAAGACTGATTTTGAAAGTTTAGGAAAGTAAAAGTTAAATATTTATAGTTATGGATCATTTTCATCTTGTACTCAAAGAAGATATTGAAATAGAAATTACTTCCATTCATCAGAAAATTACTTATGAAGGGTTACTGGAAGGTTATCCTTGTGAGAAGTTAAACAAAATGATTCTGCACAATACAGAAATAAAAGCTAAAAACCTGTTTTTTCCGGATGAAATCTATATGATTAAACCCGTTATAAAAGTGGGTGAGGAAGAATACGGGCCTTTTGGTAAAATGATGGAACTGCCTTTGGTAACCTGCATCGCCATGTTGTTGTGCCGGAAGGTATTCCGCGATCCGGATAAGCATTTTTCTGCGCTTACCGTTATCTGGTTTCAGGATCAGTATGCCTTTCCCATTCATGAAGATATTATCGAAAAAATAACCGCTCTTCCCTTTAGAGAAGTCTGCAGCGAGTTTCATTATTAACAAACAAAAAAACATGAGCTTACAGGATATTTACCAAACCACCATACAATTTGCAGCACAGCAGCATGCCGATATCAATCAGACCATTCCGGGGACCACCCTTCCCTATGTCGTCCATCTCAGCAACGTGGCGATGGAAATTCTGGTTGCTTCAGAACAATCAGATTCTTTTAATATCGGTTTTGCGGTTCAGCTGGCGTTGCTTCATGACGTGCTGGAAGATACCGATGCTACTTTTGAAGAACTGAGTAAAAAATTCGGTAAAGCTGTTGCCGGAGGCGTTCTGGCACTGACTAAAAATGCGGAGCTTCCGAAAGATGAAAGGATGACTGATAGCCTGCAAAGAATAAAGCAACAGCCTAAAGAAGTCCGGGCCGTAAAGCTGGCAGACCGGATCACCAATCTGCAGAAACCTCCGCATTTCTGGACTTCAGAGAAAATTGAAAAATACAGACAGGAAGCCATCCTGATTCTTGAAGAACTGCGTGGCGGAAACCCTTATCTGGAAAACCGGCTGCAAAGTAAAATTCAGGACTATAACGCAGATTAATTAAAATGAAACCAACATTCTTCCCTGCTCCTCACGAATTTCGCCAATGGCTTGAAAAAAATCATCAGACCGAAAAGGAACTGCTCGTGGGCTTTTATAAGGTCGGAACCCGAAAAGCTTCGATGACCTGGCCGGAATCGGTGGATCAGGCGTTGTGTTTCGGATGGATCGACGGGGTGAGAAGATCGATTGATGAAGAAAGCTACAGCATCCGCTTTACGCCCAGAAAACCGACAAGCATCTGGAGTGCCGTTAACATCCGGAAAATGGATGAACTTACTGCCGCCGGACTGATGACCGAAGCCGGATTGAAAGCTTTTGCCTTAAGAAAAGAAGCAAAATCGGCGATCTATTCCCATGAAAAAGAACCCGCTGTGCTCGATCCGACATTTGAAAAGCAGTTTAAGGCCAACAAAAAAGCCTGGGAATTTTTCACCACTCAGGCTCCGTCTTATCAAAAAGTAATGCTGCACTGGATCATGGGTGCCAAACAGGAAAAAACGAGAGTTTCAAGACTGGAAAAGACGATCCGGGAAAGTGAAGCAGGGAAACGAATGACGTAGATATGATTGGTAGTATATACTGATTAAACCTCATAGGTTTTTTGAAAACCTATGAGGTTTAACGTTGTAATTCGCTGGTTTTTTCCTGAGATTATCATACCTTTGAACCTTTAATTCAGAAAAAAGCAACCGATGAATACGGATACATTAGATTTTTGGGTAGGGAATTTTCAGAGTGAGGAAGATTTTTATGATTTTGTGGAGGAAGACGAGAACTATTATCTTCTGGAAGAATCCGATGACATCCACATCTCGAAATTTGCCGCTTCCCAGGATACCGTATGGCTTGACCACGATTTTGTAGAATACGGTTTTGAAGACGGAAACCGCACGATTTACGAAAAGTTCGCCGAGTATTCCTTCGCCGAGCAATGGCTCCCGATCCTGGTGAACAGGCTGAATGAAATCAACCTGAAATTTGAGGTAAACTGCATTATCTTTTTAAACCGCGGGCAGGTTCCGAAGCCGGTATCCGTAGAAGATGATTTTTTCTCACTGACATATGTGGGCGGAATCGAATATTCTGCGTAAAAATCTTTAAAAACTTTACCCTTTTTCAAATTCTTAATGACCATTTATTCTGCGCTTCAGATCGGCGATTACCATATTAATCATTGTGAGGATTTCCTGATGATGAAGAAAATGGGAAGTCGCAAAATGCTGTGTGCCGTCATGGACGGATGCTCAACCGCGATGGAAAGCCAGTTTGCTTCTGCCCTGGTGGGAAAGATCCTGCGGAAAATATGCATTGAACAAGGATATCAGGAGCTATACGAGATCCACAAAAATCCTGATCCGGAAGAAGACCTAAAAACGGTATTAAAAGAACTGTTCAAAGAGATTGATCGCCTTAAAAACCATCTGATGCTCGATGAAAAAGAACTTCTTACCACGGTGACGCTTCTGCTTTATCACGAAGAAAAGGATAAAGGTGTGGCCCTGTGTATCGGCGACGGCCTGGTTTCTATCAATGGAGAAATCACAGAATTTGAAAGAGATAACAAACCTGATTATCTTGCCTATCATTTAAAAGAAAATTTTGAAGACTGGTATAACCGTCAGACTCAGAAAATATTTTTTAGTGGGCTTAAAGATGTTTCTATTGCAACAGACGGAATTTCTTCATTCACAGCCATCAGGAAAACGGATCATGATGAAAAAATCAATCCGATCGACTATCTTTTGCATGATACAAGCCAGTCTGATGCAGAAGACATGCTTTCCATAAAATTAAAAAGACTGGAGCATCATTACGGCATGAAACCTACGGATGATCTTGCCGTTATAAGAATTACAAAACAATAGAGCAAAGCACGACCTGAATCTGCAATATCAGATGTACAGGTGACGAAGAAAAGGAACATGCACTTTTTTACGTTACTGTCCTAATATTTTTTTTCTGTGATTCAATCCCCAGTGATGGAGTTCCTCAATAACTTTTTCGAGTGTAAAAACGTAATCTGTGGCGGTGTATTCAACCAATACCGGCGACTCGTCATATACGGTCCGTTTAATGAGCTGGTGTTCTTCCAGGTCTTTCAGTTCTTTAGCAAGAACTTTTGAGGAGATTTTCGGAATGCTCCTTTCTATTTCCCTGAAACGCTTATGGCCGCTCATAATGGAAATAATGATAAGGATTTTCCATTTGCCGCTGATTACGTCAAGGGCATCACGCACCGTCAGCATTCTTGCCAAACATTCGGTTTGGGTACTTTCCGGAAATTGATCTGTCATATTGCTTACTTTAAGGTAACTGCTTACATTCGGGTAACTGCTTACAAAATGTAAGCAAATGTATGTAATTTTGTTTCATTAAAATAACTATAACAGAAATTTCACCAATTAATTTTCTAAAAATGACAAAACAGATTGACTTCACACGGAACCCTGATAAAAAGGCAAAACGTACCTATTGGATCATTACCGGCCTTACCATGGCTTTGATCGTATTGCCCTCTTATTTCGCTCCAAGAGAATATCTCATCCAATCCGTGAAAAGCTTACAGTTCCCCGATTATTTTCCTCTTGAGCTGGATATCCTGAAAATCGTAGGCGCCATCGTCATTCTGGTTCCTGCGATCCCGACGATGTTCAAAGAATGGGCTTATGCAGGCTTCGGCATCCTTTTATTATCCGCAAGTCTGGCACACGGGATTGTGGATGGATTCGTCAAAGGTGTTGCCCCGCTTGTTCCGTTTGCATTTCTTGCAGCATCCTATTATTATTTCCGGAAACTGAATTATGAAAAATAATTCATGGACAGCTGTTTTCCTGCTGCTTTCCTTCATGGCCTGCAGTCAGGAAAATCGACAAAAACAATTTACACAAACAAAAAGTATGGCAATGGAAAATAAAATGAAAATAGAAATATGGTCGGATATGATGTGCCCGTTCTGTTATATCGGAAAACGGAATTTTGAGAAAGCTTTATCCCAGTTCCCGAATAAAGAACTCATCGAAGTGGAATGGAAAAGTTTTCAGCTTGATCCTGCTATGCCCGGAGTACCAAAGTACCAAAACGATATGTATAGGTTTGTGGCCGACCGCAAAGGCCTGAGCTACGAGCAGTCCAAAAAGATGCACCAGGACCTGATACAGTACGCAAAAAGTGTAGGGCTTGAATATAACCTGGAAAAAGCCCTTGTTACCAATTCGATGAAAGGCCATCGCATCATACAATTCGCTAAAACAAAAGGATTGGGTGAAAAAGCGGAAGAAACGCTGTTTTATGCTTATTTTACCCAAGGTAAAAATCTGAATGACCACTACACGCTTATTGAACTGGGAAAAGAAATCGGCTTAACGGAAACCGAGGTCAATACAGCACTAACAGATCATTTATACGTACAGAAGGTAGAGAATGACAGTCGGGAAGCACAGACTTTAGGCGCAAGAGGTGTCCCTTTTTTCGTCGTAAACCGCAAATATGCCATCGCAGGAGCGCAACAGCCTCAAGAAATTCTGCAAACACTTGAAAAGTCCTTTACCGAATGGCAGAAAGAAAACCCAAAAACAGAATTAGAAACTCTGCAGGGGAAAAGCTGTTCACCGGACGGAGAGTGCAAATAAGCATTATAATAAGACAGCTTGTTTAAAAGAATAATATAAATGCTTCGGCTTTTATTCCAAATATATTGGAGCAAAAGCCGAAGCATTTTTTGTTGAATGCAATTTATTAGTGCGCTTCCAGCCAGTTCTCTCCCACTCCTACTTCTACTAATAGCGGAACCTGGGTTTCAATCGCGTTTTCCATTTCCATTTTGATGATATTGACAGCTACATCCACCTCATCGACCGGAGATTCGAAAACCAATTCGTCATGAACCTGCAGCAGCATCCGGGTCTGAAGTTTTTCTTTTTCAAACTCTTTCTGGATCTTGATCATGGCCATTTTCACGACATCGGCCGCACTTCCCTGGATCGGAGCGTTAACGGCGTTTCTTTCGGCATGGGCACGCACGACAAAATTGCCGGAGCTGATGTCTTTCAGATGACGCTTCCTTCCCAGGATGGTTTCTACATAACCGATTTCGCGGGCTTTCTTCACCTGATCTGCCATATAGGCTTTCAGCTTGGAATAGGTTTCGAAATAGGCCTCGATCATTTGTTTGGCTTCGCTTCTGGACAATCCGGTCTGTTCCGCCAAAGCAAAGGCACCCTGGCCGTATAAAATCCCGAAGTTCACGGTTTTGGCCTGGCTTCTCTGGATTTTGGATACTTCTTCCAACGGGATATTGAAGAGTTTCGCTGCGGTAGAAGCGTGAATGTCTTCCCCATCCTGAAATGCTTTGATCATGTTGTCCTCACCGGAAATCTCAGCGATCAGGCGCAGTTCGATCTGGGAATAATCGGCAGAGATAATCTTTTTCCCTTCACCGGCGACAAACGCTCCACGGATCTGCTGTCCTCTCAACGTCCGGATCGGGATGTTCTGCAGGTTCGGGTTGACACTTGCCAGACGGCCCGTGGCCGCAGTCGTCTGAGAAAAGTTGGTATGTACACGGTTGTCCGATTTTTCAATCTGGGACGGCAGCGCATCCACATAGGTGGATTTTAATTTCTGATAAGTCCTGTATTCTAAAATGTGCTGAATGATTTCATGCTTGCCCGCAAGTTTCTGCAGGATATCTTCCGAGGTAGCATACTGTCCGGTTTTGGTCTTCTTGGCTTTCGGATCCAGCTGCAGTTTTTCGAACAGGACCTCACCGAGCTGTTTCGGAGAGTTCACATTGAATTCTTCTCCGGAAAGCTCAAAAATTTTAGCTTCCAGTTGCCGCAGGTCGTTTTCCAGGTCGATGCTTTCCTGGGCCAGCCATTTTTCATCAAGGGAAATCCCGGCAAGTTCCATTTTAGCCAATACTTCCATCAGCGGCATTTCGATGTTGAAGAAAAGGTCTTCCAGGTTTTCCTTTTTCAGCTGCGGGGCAAAAAGTTCGTACAGCTGGAAGGTTACATCGGCGTCTTCGGCCGCATAATCGGTCTGGGTTCTCAGGTCCGCATCCCGGAAACTTCCCTGGTTCTTGCCTTTTTTACCGATGATGGTCTCAATGGAAACCGGTTTGTAGCCTAAATAAATTTCGGAAAGGTAATCCATGCCGTGTCTTCCGTCCGGGTTCAGGAGATAATGGGCGATCATGGTATCGAACATGGCCCCTTTTACCGTGATATGGTATTTTCTTAAAATTTTATAATCGAATTTCAGGTTGTGTGCTACTTTCAGCAGGTCTTCCTTTTCAAAGAACGGCCTGAAAATTTCCAGCGTCTGCAATACTTCTCCCTGGTCTTCGGAAAGCGGAACATAATAGGCCAGTCCTTTTTTATAGGAAAAGCTCATTCCCACCAGCTCGGCTTCCAGTTCGTTCAGCGAAGTGGTTTCCGTATCGAAACACACGACCCTCTGCTGCAGAAGATTTCTCACCAGCATTTTCTGGGCTTTCGAATTGTCTACAAACTGGTACAGGTGATCGTTGTGCTCGATGGTAGATTTTGTTCCGGCTGCCTGGTCCAATTCTTCATACGTGGCGAAAAGGTCCAGCTGACCCACTGCCTGTGCCACTTTCTGTTGCGGCGTTGTTTCGGTTACAGCAGTAGTCTCCAAAGTGGTACTGCCGGTTCCGGTAACTACCGGTGCAAACGCCCGGAATAAATTATCGTACAGCCTTCTGAATTCGATTTCGTCGAAGACTTCTTTCACCTTTTCAAAATCCGGGGTTTCCAGGTCGTACTGTTCCTGATGGAATTCCACCGGTGCATCGCAGATGATGGTTGCCAGTTTTTTGGACAGGATGCCGCGTTCTGCGGAAGCTTCCACTTTCTCCTTCAGTTTTCCTTTCAGTTCATGGGTGTTGGCCAGCAGGTTTTCGATGCTTCCGTATTCTTTCAGGAATTTCATGGCCGTTTTTTCACCTACGCCTTCCAGTCCGGGAATATTATCCACCGCATCGCCCATCATCGCCAGGAAATCGATGACCTGTTTCGGGCGTTCGATCTGGTATTTGGCGTTTACTTCTTCCACGCCCAGGATTTCGACTTCGCTTCCTTTCAGTCCGGGTTTATAAATCTTGATCTTATCGGTAACCAGCTGGGCAAAATCTTTGTCCGGGGTTACCATAAAGGTCGTATAGCCTTCCTTTTCCGCTTTACAGGCGATGGTTCCGATCACGTCATCCGCTTCGTATCCGGGTACGCCCAGGATCGGGATGTGCATGGCCTGCAGGATCCGGTGGATGTAAGGGATTGATGCGGTAATGGCTTCCGGCGTTTCGCTCCGGTTGGCTTTGTATTCGAGGAAATCCGTGGTTCTGACACTGGCCTCGCCAACGTCGAACACAACAGCAAGATGGGACGGCCTCTCCCTCCGGATCAGTTCGATCAGTGAATTGGTAAAACCGAAGATGGCAGAAGTGTCCAGTCCTGCACTGGTGATTCGCGGGCTTCTGATCAATGCGTAATATCCTCTGAAAATCATTGCATAGGCATCGATGAGAAAGAGCCTTTTATCCTGTGTTGCGTCCATATTTTCCATAAAGAACAAAGATAAGGAATTAGTTTTCTTTTTTTCAACGGAAACCTGAGATTCGGAGATATTGTATCGGAGAAGATCCGGGGTTTGGGGTTTTACGGTAAGGTCATGGGGTAAAGATTGTTTGAATCCTGCAACAATTTCACTTTTATGTTTTACCGTTGATTTTCCGTCGGGCTGTACCTGATTCTGATGTGATGATGTCCCGGATCCACCGGGTTGTACCCGATGCTGAGGTAAGCCGCCCTGTTGGGGCTTGATGATGTCAAGGACAGGAAGTTTTATTTGAAGATAAGGTTGCTATGAAAAACGGGAGCGGTTCAATATCATGTTAGATATAAGTTTTCTAATGGTCTGGATTACTGATCTGGTATTGACATTTATCTGGTGAATTTTGTTTTATCAGCAATCATGGTTTTCATAATTGATTTTTTCCAGCGTGTCTTTATAGCTTTCTGCCTGTTCCGGACTGATTACCTGCTTCTTGAGAATAACAGGCAGCTGCCTTTTCCCATCGGGACTGATCCACAGGCCTTTTAAGCCGGTTCCTTCTTTCCGTACGATCATCAGACCCGTAAAACCATCCTCTACCATGGCGTACTGGTTTTTATTGTTCTTGGAAATACTGAGCTGCAGCCAGTTGCTGGCTTTATCATACCGGTAGATTCCGTTGTAAAAGGGATCTCCGCCACACCCGTTTTCTTCTTCCTGAAGGTAGAGCGTTACCTGCATTTTACCGTCCACGGTTCCGGTATAGAGAAAGGATTTCGTCTGTGCCTGCATCACGGCAAACAGTCCTGAAAGGGTGATGAGTAAAAGAATTGTTCTGGTCATTTTAAATTTTTATTAAAAATAAGAAATTCTTCCGTCTCCGGAAAGTCCGGTTGATCAGTAGGAGGTCTTCCGTCATAGCCCGGATAGGAACGGCATCCTTTTTTGTTTTTATGCTGGCTCTTGCTATGAAGTCCGGAATTGATAAAAACAAAAAAGATATAGTGGATAGCCGGAAAAAGCTCCTGAAAAATTAGGTGATTGGTTAATATAAATGGTCAATGGTGAATTGTAAAATAATAGCCAACAGCCAGTAGCCAGTAGCCAGTAGCCAAAATTAAAAAAGACCCCGGATGAGGTCTTGTATGATGGATTAATCGATTTCCGCTTTCAGGAAGAGATCCTGGATCTGTAGTTCGTCTTCGCAGGTTTTCCTGAATTCGGTAATGAATTCCTTTAACCGTTCCGCATTTTCGGAATAGGCACAGAACATATCGGCTTCGGGATCGAACCTGATGTCTTCGGCAAGATCCGGCCTTTTTTCTTCGAGGAACACTTTCGCGAGCGAGGCCCAGTCGTATCCGTTTCCTTCAAAACCTTCATCCTTCCGCCACTCGAAAATTTCGGGCTTGTAGGTTCCGGCGTTTAAACATACTGAAAAAGTTTTGTCTGAGGCTACCCAGAAAAAGGGCTTGATGGCCGTTTCAAAATTGTAGGCTTCCATACTTTTAAGTTTGATTTAGTTTAAGTAAACTAAAGATACGGAATTTCTTTTTTGCCCGGAATTTTATAACATTTATTAACGTTTCGAGCGGATAGAATCTAAAATTTTAAAATTAACCGCTGTATCATATCCTAATGATCTTGCTTTTTCCAAATAGAATTGTGCTTTCTCCAGATTTCCTGCATAGAGATAGCTCATTCCTAGTGAGACCAAAAGTTTAGTGTAATCTTCAGTCCCTTTTTTATAGTTAAGATCATAAGCTTTCTGTAAATGCTGAATCGCATTGGTATAATCTCCTGTTTTTAAATAGGCTGACCCCAAGCCCACCCATACATCAGGATGTTTATTTTTATCAACATGATTAAAATTAAAAATTGCCATTTCATACTGGTTTTTTTCATAAGCATTCCATCCTTCCTCATACGATGTTGTATCGGCAGAAGTAAAAAAATTATTTTTAATAATAATTATCAAAAACCCTAATGCAACAAGACCAATTACAATTTGTAACACTTTTTTCATTTCTAAACAATTAAATTAATAACAAAAAGAATAAAAAACAGCATCTGATACCCTCCTATTTTCTGTTCCATCTCATTATTCGGATTCTTTTCTATCTCTTTTTTTAAGATTTTTTTCCGAACAAAAAATATAAAGTAAGGTGAAATAAGTACAATAAATGCCACCAGAACAGAATAATTATATTTCCAGATATCCAATATAAGTAAAAAGGTATTGGCGTTGGAATTTATTGTTCTTAAGCCAAAAAATGGTACTGCTTCCATTTCATTAAGTTTATTTCCCAAGATGTCTTTTCGATGGTGTATCTGATGGTATTTGATTCTTTGTTCATCTTTTTCCCGAATATAAAAAGAAATATTCTGTATCCGGGCTGTCTTATCTATTCCCCACATCCAGGTATTTATTCCTTCTAAAATTCCGGGATATTTACGACTTATCCTGACATGATCCTTTACGAAATTATAAGTCACCGTCGTACTTCTCCGACTCGAATATACGGTACTTTGATTTTCTGCATTTACCCATTGTTTATGCTTGATATTAATAAAATCGTAAGTGCTTATTATTATAGAATACACAAAATAAAGCACACCAAAAAACAGTGTAATAATATATATTTTATACTTTATAGAGATGTTCATGAAAATTAATCTTTACCTGCCAGTACATTTATTTTCGCCCTTGCCGTTGCTTCTTCATTTTGTAATGCCTGTATTAAATCTTCTGCCTGCCCTTTCAAAACAAAATTGGTTATTCCTTTATAAGCATCCTGAAGTAATCCCATAACAATTCCTCCTCCTTTAGGACCTTCATTTTTAGAAAACGTAGGAAGCCCTTTTTGGTCCAGGTAAGTATTTTTCACGGTATTTCCGATCGTGGAGGGGATTTCTGCTCTTGAAAGTGGTGAATATTGTGAATTCGTTGTCACAGAAGTTCGTTCCACTTCCTGATACCGGCCGCCAAAATCCTGATCTATTACATTGGTATTTTGAGTATGGGTAGGGTTTCTTCCTTCAATAGCCCCCTGTATTCTTCCTGACTGATCGGAAGTGGTGGGGCCATGTTCTTCAATATCATCTAATCGGACTGATGTGGATCTTTCTGTCACACTATATTGTGAAGTTCTGTTACCTATTGTTTCTCTTCCCGGCCCATTTGCTCCTCCAATATCATTGGTATGTTCATAAAGGGCTTTATTTCCGTCACCATTCGCTAGCTTTTGATTTTCTACAAGTTTTTCGGGGTCAGATTCAAATCCGTCAACATAATTTTTTACCGTATTTCCGTCTCCGGTAGGAATAACAGAATAAATGCCTCCTTTTGCCAGATCGATACTCCAACCAACTGCATAAGCTGTTCCTGTTGCTAAAATTGCACCACCGACATAATTTAGACCTGCTTTCCAACCGAATTTAGCAAAGGTTCCGATGGCTGTGGAACCACTGGTTCCGAGTGCCGCCAATGCGGGATACATCAGATAAGAAAGAGCAATGACACCCACCGTATCAATGGCGGTTCTTCCCATTGTAATATCGGTAAATTCATCTGCTGCTTTTTCGGAAAACAAAATCATAACATTCCCGCCAAGCCGGCATGGAATCTGAGAGTTTTCCAATAAAGGATGTTTTCCTACAGTCAGGACATTGGTATCGAAAGGAGTCCAATCGTGAAGCAGCATTCCACAGATTGACGGAATTAAAGATACGCCGGCACCCGCTGCGGCACCTGCTGCGGCAATAGCCGCCACCGCTAATGCTCCCCCGGAAACAATGGATCCGGCTACCAGTGCAATCCCTGCTACGGCACCGATAATAGCGCCTGCAACGATCATTTTACCACACATGAAGTTTCCTCCCGGTCTGTCATCCACGGTCGCTTTGAGATAGCCTCCCGCAATGGTAACTTTAGACTGGCTGGTCACTTTTATCTGCTGCTTTTTCATTCCATTGGAGCATACCAGCCATGCTCCATCGGGTACATATAGTTTAGCCATTTGCGTTAATTTTTACTAAGTTGTATGGTATGTTCCGTAAGGTGGGTATATTTTCTGCTTGCCTGTTCTTTAATCTTTGAATGGCATAAAAGCATTTTTCCTTTTCGAATATCAAAATGATATTCGAGAGACCAGGTAAGCGCATAGTCAAAATTTTCCTGTAAAAAATCTTTCAGCTTGGTATTGTAAATACTTCTCAGATGACCGTTTTTACCGGGATCTGCTTCAGAATAAAATTTTATCTTTAAAATATCCCCCTCTTTTTCCACTTTCCGTTTTGAGAGGAGCATTACCTGCTCATTGGCAAAAACCTGTGAGGTATATTGTTGTTTTTCCTGCTCAACGAAAGTGCCAAGCTCAACATATTCATAAAACAGGTCATTTAGAAACAAGGTATAAAGGATGTTATTTTTTATCAATGGCAATGTATCACTGAAATCCCGGTCGCCGCCTTCGATTATATTTTTTTCTTCGAGTGTATTTCCCATTTCAGGCTGTAATTCATTTTTAAGCCTATTCCATCTTTCCATGATTTCGTCCTGATTTGCCAATGACTCTACACCGCCTTCGTGAGAAAGCTCGATTACCAAGTGCTCCAAGGGTTTATTAAACTTCTGCATATATTCTGCAAACTGCCGGTAAATGGATTTGATATATTTTACCTGATGTGATTTTTGTTGAATTTCACCGTAAAAAATCCCATCTTTTCTAAATTTCCTGAATTCCCACATCATTTCTGTTTCAGAATCGATCATGCTGCCTCCGGAAACCTGCATATCAATTTTCTGTAAAATCAGATAATCATCCGTATCTGTTTCTTTTTGTATCAATGCCGCTCTTTCAGAAGACAAAAAATCTTCTTTTTTCCTTTTTAAAACTTCTACAGAATCCGGAATTATAATGAAAGTGGACCAGACAGGTAAAGAATTATCTTCCTTGATCCATTCATGAGGTCTTGAAGATTCATTATGATATTTTTTAATTTCAGAAATGGATAAACCTAATTCTTCAGCTATTGAAGGCAAAGTGTCTCCGTTTTTTACATAATATCTGTTCGGTTCCAATGTTGATTTAGTTTTCTATGATTTGACTTCCTTCAATTGTCGTACTTCCATTAAAGATAGCCTTTGAGCTGCCACTGCCTTTAATTTCAACGATAGGACTGGTTACTGAAATTTTACTTTCGGTAATAATAATCTCGCTGCTGCCGACCTTTAACTTGATCTGTTTAACACCGGTAAGATCAATGGTTCCGGTATGATCCATGGTAAACACACTTTGTCCTTTTCCTACTTCAATTTTATGGGTGTTCCCGATATCCGCTATGTGATCACAGCCGACTTCCAGCTTTTTATTGTTTCCAACCTTATCCGTTTTATTATTTCCTACGGTTTTCGTGCTGTCATTATTGGCATTATGAATGACATTCCCCGCACCGTCAAACTTCATATTGGCACCGCCCTGATCGGTGAGGAATACCGAACCTTCGCCGTCATTAAGTTCCAGCTTATTACCGCTCCGGGTACTCAGGCTTTTGATGTTGTTTCCGGCTCCGCCGCCTCCGCCTACCTGGCCGTGGAACATTCCGCCCATGACGAACGGCCGGTCGGGATGCTGGTGTACGAAATTGGCAATGACCTGATCCCCGACTTCCGGAATTGCCATGAACCCCCTGTTTTTGCTGACTTTATCGCTGGATCCCGCATCCGGGGTCATTACGCGAATAAATTCTGTGGTCGATGATCCGTTTTGCCAGTCGAACTGAATCTGTACCCTTCCCTGATTGAGCGGATCGGTATTGGAAATTACCTTTGCAAACTGGGGTTCCGCCCTCGGAATTTCAAATTCGGGGCGCGGGATATACTCGCAGTCAGCGGCAATCGCTTCAAAGGTTCCGGTGTAATAGCCGCGCGCATCGACCTCATGGCAGATTTCCGTCATCAGGATTTTGGTAAAATAGGAAGTCTCGTTTGTTTCCGATTTTCTCATTTCAAGATCTACCGGACATCCGGGATAAAGAAAAGGAACCGTTGTTGTGCCTGAGGTAACAAAGACCTCCGATGCCTTGCTGCCTGCGGTACCTTTCTGTGATGCATCCACATCAATGAATGAAGATGCCTTTATTGGTGCTACCCTTAAGGAAGGTGTAGTGAATGTTCTTTCTGAAATTTCATAAGCTCGCCTTGCAATGTCTGAAGTGTGGGTAATTTTCGAGTGTCCGGTGGTCAATCTTTCGTTTTTACTGCTGTTATAACCATAAAAACTCGGGTTTACGTGCTGAGCCTTCATCCGGATCTTCACATCATTCACACTGCTTCCGTAAATAAGTTTAATAGGTTTTTCCTGAGGCGGGAGCTTTCCGAAATGCAATACTTCACCATCATAATAAAACTGTTCGCCATAAGCTTCTGCAATCCTTGCTAAGTAATTATAATGGGTTTCTTCATACTGCGAACTGTAGGAAATATTACCATGCTTGGCATCGACCCTGAAATCAAATTTTCCGTGTCCAAGCCCTTCTTTAATGACATGATCAGCGATGCTGTTCAGGCTGATTTCCTGGGCACCGCCAAAACTCTGGATATGGGGCGCAGCATCTAGAAGAATAGTCGGGCTGCAGCCTGCTAATACGATATTTCCCAGACTCCCTTTTTCCTGGCTGAATCCAACTTCGGTAACAACTCCCACAAAACTTCTTTCAGGGCCCTCTTCCACATCTTTGTATTTAAAAACAACCGTAATTCTTTTGCCTAAGAAATTCTGGGCTTCTTCAAGATTATGATTTTCAGCATTCCTCAAAGAATCATGGGCCAGCATTAAGCTGAATTCGTGATGCCTGGTGGCGCTCTGCTTTAACTGGAAATGTTTGAAATGCTTAATCGCTTTTCCTTCCACCACAATATCCAGCTTTACGACCCGGTTAATACCATGAATCTGGCTTTCGGGAATTGCATTTGCATTGTGTATTTTTGAAGTCGGTTGCTGAGACCAGACTTTATTTTCTACCAAATCCGGGGTATTGGGCTGTAACTTCTGATTCATCAGCATTCCCGAATTCTCTCCGGCAACTCCTGTATAAGCCTGTTCCGGTGTAATTTTTTGTGTAGCTTTCTGAATCGCCCGGTCTGTATTTTCCTGAATTTTTCCGGTAGTTTTACTGATCATCTCCTCTCCTTCTCCGAACGGTGTCGTGGCGGGAGCTTTTACTGAAAAAGAAGAAATTTCCGGATTATTGCCATCCTTAAACATGCCTTGTAATTTTAATTGATTCAATGTGTTTTATTTACTGCTAAAATTTATCCGGAGAAATACCAGATAAATTTTTATTAATCAAATCTCAATACTGATCACCATTTATGAATTAGATTGAGACAAATAGTGAAATCCACTGATTTCAAAAAAAAACAGAATAGCTACTCTGTTGAGCTATGCTATTCTGTAACCAATTTTATTTTACTAAGATGATTGTAGGTTTTAGTTGCTGCCTCCCGGCCATAGCCCCTGGTAATTGGACGTTCCGTAATCGATGGTTTCAGCGCTTACCACAAAACTGATCAGCATACTGTTTTCGTCTACCGCGTCGAAATCTACTTCATGCTGGATTACATATCCATTATTCCATGTCAGGGTAATCAGGGTACCTTCTTCATGGGATTTGTTGAAAGTGATTTCACCTGTTGTAGGCTTGTATTTTCCGTTCAGTAAGCTTTCTAAGATGTCTGATTTTTCAGTAGCTTCCACGGTAAGCTTAATCAGAGCATTTGAAGGATCTGAAGCAACTCTACCGGAAACGTCAGTAGATCTTGATACGCTGTAGTTCAGCTTTAATAATTTTTGTCCTTCTCCGCCGTTGAATTTTAAGATTCCTCTTGAATTTGCTGCCATGATGGTAAATTTTAATCGTTAATATTTTGTGATTTGGTTGATTTGTTGAGTCAAAGATAGACCACTTATTTTTAACCTGAAAATATTTAAAACATAAATTCATCTTTTGTAGTAATTCTACGATTTGATGTCGTAATTCTACTACCCTGGAAATAAATTAAAACATAAAAACATAACAATCAGCACCTTAATTAAAGTACAGATTACTAAAACAAATAAAATTTTACACAAATCGGAGAAATATTAATATTAATTTAATATATTTTTAATACCTGTTAACATATCTAAATTTAAAAAAGGGATAAAATAATTCCGGAAAGATGAGTGATCCGGATGATTATTATAAAACAAAAAGGAGAATCAGATCATAAAACTCTACTCAAATCTTACTTATCCACTTGATTTTTTAATTCAGTAAATTGCTGAATCATCAGGTTATTTATAAGATTCCTTAAACTTAAAATCGCTTTTGTAAATTCTTGTGCTGTCTACTTCAACCGGCTGATTGTTGATCCTGATTTGCATACTGTTGTTATCCGGGGCTATTTTAAAATCAAGTTTAAAATCTTTTCCTGCTTTTTCAAACTGCTGATTCACTTTTTCCCAGCTGAAGAATGCGCGGCCTTCAAAAGCCTCTCCTTTTTCGGTTTCCCAAAAGAAAGACATTTCTTTCGGTACTGCCCGTTCTTTTACCGGCGGCATAATCCCCCAAGGGCGAAGCATAATTTCCGTCTCCCCATTATAATATTCGGATTGTGTTCGGAATAAACGGAAAGTTTTATTTTCCGAACTGATGTAAGGAGCCCACAAATATCTTTTCTGATAATCTTTCCACTTCTGAGGCGAGGCATCAGGCATAAACATGCGCTCTTTGATCTCTTCTCTCGTCTGCGAGATGTCGGCAAACATTTTATCCGCATACTTTTTATCATCCTTTACTACCTCAGCCTGGAATTCACCCAATTGTACGGATACATAACCGTAGCGGAACCAGACAACGACCATCCCTTTAGGAGCAAATCCGAAGACAAGAGTTGCAAATTTATAATAGGACTTTCCGAATTTATTATACTTTTCATAATAATCCGGTTCGTCTTTAATGCTTATGAATTCTTTTAAAGGCTCACTGGATGAATCAGATTCATTATTGGAGTAAGCCCTTTGAACCAGAGACAATACTTTATCTTTTGGAAAATCTGCTTTCAGATGATAAAATTTATCTTCATATCTTGAAAAATAAACAATATCGGCTCCTAAAGGTGTCCCTCCCTGCTCCGAAAACCCTTTTCCGGAATCGCCCCAGGTCCCGGACGAGCTTCCATAAGGCAGATGGGAAGGAACGCCTTCCAAGGTGATAATTCTATCTTCCACCGGAGTAATCATATAATTGTTCCACGGATGGGAGATCTGTACATCATAACTCGGCATAGGCATTTCTTTTTTCTTCATATCCTGACAGTTTACAAGCTGGAGCATGCCCAGCGCAAACATAAAATTGTTCCATTTATCCATTTAGTATATATCTTTTGCGTTCTGCAATAGGTCTCGGCCCAGATACTTTCGGCCCCATTCCAAAAGAATCCAGATTGGCAGACCAGTGCAAATATAAGTTCCGTAGTTTTTTAATATCGATTCCCGAATCAAGATAGGAATAACCCTTTATTTTACTTATATATTCTCCTGCCGAAGGATGTTTCCCAGCATTATAATCATTCACATACTGGTTTCTTACATTATTGCACGGAGCGATATATCCTCCGATAAGTTTATTGCTGATGTCCTTAATAAAACCATCTTTAATTTGATAATCTCCTATTAGACCCTCATCATATTTTACGTCAAACTGTTTAGAATAATAGAACATGTGTTCCAGAGAAACTTTATCATATTCGTTCGATATCTTTTTTCTTCTTCCCCAAAGCTCATATTTTATGAGAGTAACCCGTGATGGAACTACTTTAGACTCAATAGTAATTTCTTCAGGGCTAAACCAGCCTTCATCAATCAAAATTTCTCTGAATTTTTTGCACCCACTATCACTGTTTACTTCTGAGTACAACAGCACATTCTCCGGATCGTTATTTACATATCCTCCACCAATATCTGAATGTACTCCGGGTAAGGTAAGCTGTAATCCCCGGATGCCAGCACTGTCAATATTGGTAAGGCTGAAATTGTCCCGATATTCATCGGAAGAAGCCAACTGTAATACAAAAGAAGCATTTCTTACGGCATTAAGTCCCAACTGCTTGGAATCATCATCAATAATGCTGAATCCAAACAAAGATGTTCCTTTATGATTAATTCCATATGAGGCTACGGTATCATACAATCCTACAAAATTGAATCGTACGGTTTTTGCTTCCACTTTCTCATTAATCAGACAAGCTCCAAAATAACCATATTTCAATAAAGGTGAGTCAGGTTCATTAATAATAATATATTGTGATGGCATGGGTTCGGTATCCGATTTTTCATAAAATGCAGAAGGATAAACCATGATCTGTTTATCAGAAATAATCTGCGAACTGGCTGTTGTTCCGGCAATATGCAGAAAATGGCGGGCTGCCGCAGCTCCCCTGCTGAATCCATAAACATTTACAGTGAGTACATCAATCTTCTTACCGGGAAATTTCCGTTGGACTGCTTCCGCTCCTTTTACACAACCTTTGGTAGCCTTTGCTTTTACTCCTCTTTCATTTAGTCCCATCCCTGCTCCGCGTACCGGCAGTCCCAGCGTATCATTATCAGATTTTTCATCTACAGTACCGATTCCTTCAACATAATAAGCAACCTGATTCTGAGCATTGGGATCAATAGCATTATAACCTTTTGCTACATTACTAAAGTCATTTGCATAGCTCCCGCTAGGCGAAGCCTGTCGTTTTCCAGCTATTGTATTTGTCCTGTTATTAAGAGTACCGTCAAAAAAAAGATTCAGAGTCACGTCAATGGTATTGACGGGTTTATCATTCGGAATGATTTTTTCGGCCGGATTATAGCTTACACCGGTTTCATTTCCTTTCTGTTCCACCGAAACAGCACTGTTGTGGATGATTTCCTCTTTGGCATAGGTTTTATAATCCCCGCTTGTACGAATCACAGCCTTGCCTTCTACGATATATTCGATGCTCATGATTCAATTAGTGATTTTTGGATTTTTCGCCGCTGTTATTCTGAACTTCTTTTTCTGCGTGATGTTCCACCTTTCCTTCACTGTTGATTTCAACACCTTTCATAGAAGTGAGCTTGTGCTCTTTTTCTCCGTAAACTTCCATATCGCCTTTCACGTAATGACTCATTCTTCCTACCACATTCGTCATGAAATCGGCACCGGTAGAAAGATATTTCATGGAGCCTACACTCTCCGTATGGTTCACCATAATCGTATCGGATTTATTCATTCCGACCGTTGTTGTCATATTCATCCCGACGTTGATGTTCATATTCTTACAGTTGAGCGTCATGGTTTCGGGAGCGGTGATGGTTATATTGCTTCCGGTGGTATCCAGATGAATTTCGTTGCCTGATTTGTCGGTAATGATGATGCTTTCATCTTCGGTAAAAACAACCCGGTGACCGCTTCGGGTCTGGATGGATTTCACCCGGTTGTCCGCACCGCCGCCGAGCCCGACCCCGCCGTGGAACATTCCTCCCATTACGAAAGGCCTGTCCGGATGGCTGTGTACAAAATTCACCATGACCTGGTCCCCGACTTCCGGAATTGCTACGTAGCCTCTGTTTTGGGTGATCTGGTCGGTTCCGCCTGCATCCGGGCTCATCATTCGGATAAAATGGGTGGTATCATTATTTTGCCAGTCGAACCGCACCTGTACCCTGCCCTGCCCTTCCGGGTCTGCATTGGAAACGACCGTTGCGATCTGAGGTTCCGCTTTCGGAACCTTGAATTCCGGCTTCGGCATAAATCCTGTATCCGAAGCGATGCCTTCAAAACTTCCGGTATAATGACCGATGGTATCGATTTCATGAGATGTTTCTGTCACCATAATCCTGGTAAAATAATCCGACTCGTTGCTGTCTATTTTTCTCATCTGGACATCTACAACGCATCCGGGATGTAAAAACGGAACGGTAGTATGTCCCGATACGGAAAACACATTCACCGCTTCACTCCCCGCTGTGCTTCTCTGTGAATATTCTACATCGAGATGGGTAGACGCTTTAATAGGAGCTACCTGTAAAGCCGGTGTTTTATATATCTTATCGTTGTGGGCATAGGCCGTTTTTGCCAGATCACTCACATGCTGGATCGGTGTTTCGCTGGATGTTAACTTTTCATTTTTACTGCTGTTATAGCCGTAAAACTGCGGTTTGGTATGAACCGCCTTTAATTCCACCCTGATATCATTCGCACTGCTTCCGTACGTTAATTTGATGGGCTTATTCTGAGGAGGAAGCTTCCCAAAATGCAGAACTTCACCATCGTAATAAAACTGCTCGCCATACGCTTCAGCCATTCTTGCCAGATAATTATAATGTGTTTCGTCATACTGACTGCTGTAAATAATCTGTGAATAATCATTGGTATCCACCCTCACATCAAACCGGCTGGAATCAATCCCCTGCCTGATGACTTCATTGGCAATAATCCCCATATTTACCGGAGAAGCACCGCCAAAGCTCTGAACGTGAGGCGCACCGTCCAACAGGATGGTCGGGCTGTATCCCGTAAGCACAATATTTCCGAGGCTCATTTTTTCCTGGCTGAAACCTACTCCGGTGATGACGCCCACAAAAGTTCTTTCAGGACTGTTATCGATATCTTTATAGGAAATAACAGCGGTCAGACGTTTCCCGAGAAATTTATTGGCTTCTTCCAAAGTATGGGTCTGGCGGCCACCCAGGGCGTCATGAGCCAATGTTACACTGAATTCATGATGGCGTTTTGCACTCTGGGTAAGCTTAAAATGCTTATAATACCGGATCACTTTTCCTTCGATAACCAGGGAAAGCTTTACCAGCCTGTTGATTCCGGTATGGTGGTTCTGGGAAATTCCGTCGGCATTTTGTGACGGACGGAATGAAGGACTGTTTGCTATATCTTGTGATTCTGTTTTCATATTTCCTGTGATTTGGATAGGTTAAACATGATTTCTCAACGGCTACTGCCTGATGGTTGGTGTATTTGATTCTTTAACGGATCTGGAGAGAATTTTAGTCTTTCTCAATAAAAAATCGGGCATCAGATCGGTTGGCAGGTATAGGGTACTCTGCCCTTTCTGCTTCAGCTCATCGCTGATTCCGGGATTCCATGAAAGAAGTTTTTCCATATCCACGTCCAGCTCGTCTGCAATGATATTTAAGTTAAATCCTGCATTGATATCGGTTTCTGCCAGCTGTGAATTGTCTTTCTTGCTTCCGCCGTCTGCAAAGAATACCGTATTCATTCTTGAAGAATTGTAATTGCTCAGCACTGCCTGAAGTTCTCCCGTGGCATAGCAGGCATTAAGATATTTTTTAACATGGTTTATGGTTTCTTCAGGCAAAAATTTATAAAATACGTG
This sequence comes from Chryseobacterium sp. SN22, assembly GCF_008329705.1. Lineage (GTDB taxonomy): Bacteria > Bacteroidota > Bacteroidia > Flavobacteriales > Weeksellaceae > Chryseobacterium. The sequence continues at coordinate 103,284 of NZ_VTSX01000015.1, forward strand.
ATACTGTGAAGAATTAGCAGCAGCCATGGCTTTCGCAATATTTCCTTCCCCGCAATTATAGGCAGCCACTACTGTTATCCAGTTGTTATACTTTTTATAAAGGTTGGCTAAAGAAACGGCTGCCGTTTTGGTGCTTTTATAAAGATCATTCCTGTTCTGCTCTGTCAGTCCATATTGATTGGCGTGGGCGGTCATAAACTGCCATACCCCTACCGCACCGGCTCCTGAGGTAATATTTCTGTTGAAATGGGATTCAATCAGAGCCAGGTTCCTCAAATGCCTCGGCAACCCTTTCTGAACCAAAGAATACTCAATAAAATCTACAATTTCCTTATTGGCATTAATGATGCTTTTATATCTTTTTACGCTGTTCTCCGATGTATCGGAAGCGGTAAGGAACTGGGCATTCACCATGGGCGTAGCCATAAGCAGCATCGCCGCCAGTAAGATATTTTTAAGATTCATTTTCATTTTTATAATTATATGATAAAGGCCTTGATTTTTTGTGAAATCAATCTACTTTCCAATCGAGCTTTTCTTCTTCCGAATTCCAGTCGACATGGATGATCTGGCCTGATTTTACCTCTTCCCTTACAATCATTTTAGAAATCGGCCTCGCCAGCTGGGAACGGATTACTCCGGAAATCTGCCTTGCTCCATATTTGCTGCTGAATCCGCCCAAAGCCAGGTTTTTCACAGCTTCATCAGTGATTTTCAGGCTCATTCCAAGTCTTGTGAGTGAAGTGTGCAATGATTTGAGCTGAATATTGAAAATCCGTTCTGCAATAGATTCCGTGATCGGAGCAAAAGGGATAATTTCCGTAATTCTTGCCAGAAATTCCGGCCTGAACCGTCCTGAATTCGACATGATCTGCATCAAAGAGTTGGATTCCGGAATTTTCCCTTCTTCAAACTGCTTCACGATTTCCTCGCTTCCTATGTTTGAGGTAAACAGGATCAGCGCGTTGCTGAAATCACCTTCTTTTCCAAGCTTATCATGAACTTTTCCTTCGTCCATGATCTGTAAAAATACATCAAATACCGAATGATGCGCTTTTTCAATTTCATCGAATAAAACTACGGTGTACGGCTGCTGTCTGATTTTATTCACCAGCATTCCGCCTTCTTCGTATCCTACGTATCCCGGAGGCGCACCGTATAAGAGGGCTGCGGAATGTTCTTCCTTGAATTCCGACATATCAAATCGCACCATAGCTTTTTCATCATTGAAAAGCAGTTCTGCCATGGATTTGGCCAGCTCGGTTTTTCCTGTCCCGGTAGGTCCCAGAAGGAAGAACGACCCTATCGGCTGCCCCGGTTTATTAAGTCCGCTGCGGTTTTCAACAATTGCATCCGAAAGGATTTTCAGGGCATGATCCTGACCAACTACCCTGTTCATTAAAAGGGATTCCATATTCAGGAGCTTTTCTTTTTCCTGCGCCTGAATTTTCCCGATCGGGATGTTGGTTTTAGCGGCCATTACGGCTGCCAGTTCCAGACGGTCCACCTTTTCCCTTTTTACGGAAGCATGCTGTAACAGCTCTGCATAGGTATCTTCAATAATCTTCTGAATCTGTTCAACCTGCATCGAATTGTCGATCTGTGGCTGTTCGCTTAACGATCCCCATAAAATCGGGCTGATTTTATCCCTGAGTAGATTATAGGTCCAGATCAGTTCATCGGCTTTATCCTTTTCTTCAAAAAATTCTTCTTTCAGGATTTCATCATAGCTTGTTTTCCAGCTTTCCAGCTCTTTTTCAGAAAGTTCGTCCAGCATTTTGATGGCGGCCATGGTACGGTCCAGCAGATCGATAGCTGCATCGGGAAGCTTTTTTCCTTTAGCATATCTTTTGGCGAGCCTTACACATTCCGGAAGGGCGGTTTTTTCTACTTCGATACCATGGTGTTTTTTATAACCGTCCAAAAGAACATCAATCATTTTAACACAGGTCTTTTCATCCGGTTCATTGACGGTCAAGACTTCAAAACGACGGTTGAAAGCCTGTTCCGGCTCGATAATTTTTCTGTATTCTTCCTGGGTCGTGGCTCCGATAACAGTAATTTCCCCTCTTGCCAATTCAGGTTTTAATAGATTCGCCACGTTACCGATGCTTCCTTTCGGATCGAGCAACGTATGAATTTCATCAATAAAAAGAATAGCTTTTTCGATTTTCTTACATTCGTTGATTACCTTTTTCAGGCGGTCTTCAATTTCGCCTTTGTAAGAAGTTCCGGCAAGTAAAGCGCCGGTATCCAGTTCAAGTAAAGTCCCGTTTTTAAGCATATCGGGAACATTCCCTTTAATAATTTCAGTGGCAAAACCTTCTACCAATGCAGTTTTCCCTACGCCGGGTTCACCGATGATAATTACATTCGGCTTACTTCTTCTGCATAAAATTTCAACAAGCATTCTCAGCTCTTTATCCCGTCCGATGATATTTTCGATCTCGCCTTTCCTGGCCTGGGCGGTCCGGTCGACGCAATAGCTTTTAATCGACGGAAAAGAATTGTCCGAATATTCGGAACCATTTGAAAAAATGGAGGAAAAGTCTGCATTTCCGGAACTTTCGTACGGGGTATCTTTCCTGTATAAATTAAAAATTTCGTGTTCTCTGAGGGGCAGTGATTTCAGCTGCTGTAAAGTAAAAGCAACCTGCGGTTTTACGATGGCTGTCAGGATACAGACCGGGGTAATTTCATCCAACCCGAGTTTCAACCGGACATCATCTGCTTCTTCAACAATCTGGTCTACCGATTCATCTTCCCGTACTTCATCGGGCAAGTGGGTAGTTTTCGGATAGTCTTCGATTCGCACGTCTGCCCATTCATAGAAATATCCCGGATCTTTATCGATGCTTTTCAGGAATTCACTAAGGCCGATATCTCTGTGCATTAAAGCCTGCAGGATATGTGGTGCGCCATAAGTTGCATTGTAATTTTCCTTGGCGATCGACTGTGCAATATGAAAAAGCTGTTTTACCGTCTCGTTGGTTACTAGTACTCCCATTGTGTATTATTCTCAAATTAATATTCTGTATGATGTATTGGTGTATTCATTGGTTTTATCCGCTGAAATGCAGCAAAAATCAATCCATAACCGACTGAATTTTACTGTTTACTAAGATATTGATTTTTCGGAAAATATGAAAAATATGTCTTAAAAATGTGACATACCAATATTATTCATCGCATACCATATTTTATAAATTAAAGTTAAAAAAAGACTGTCTTTCAGGGACAGCCTTTTTTGATATGGTATTTATACACAATCCTTTTTATACTGATGGCCAAAGACCTTCATAAGCAGAGTTACCATAATTGATGGTTTCCGCACTTACTACGAAGCTGATCAGCATGCTGTTTTCATCTACCGCATCAAATTCCACTTGGTGCTGGATCACATAACCGTTTTCCCATGTCAGGGTAATCAGGGTGCCTTCTTCGTGGGATTTATTGAAGGTCACCTCCCCTGTCGTAGGCTTGTATTTCCCGTTCAGTAAGCTTTCCAGGATGTCTGATTTTTCAGTGGCTTCTACGGTAAGCTTGATCAATGCATTGGACGGGTCTGAAGCTACCCTACCGGAAACATCCGTAGATCTTGATACACTGTAATTTAGTTTTAATAATTTTTGGCCTTCGCCGCCGTTGAATTTTAAGATTCCTCTTGAATTTGCTGCCATGATTTGTAAATTTTAATCGTTAATAATACTTTGTGATTCGATGATTGTGATACAAAGATAAAACAGCAATCTTTTTTTTGAAAATTTTTAAATCTCAATTTTAAATTTTGTCGTAATTCTACGATTTGATGTCGTAATTCTACGATATTAGATTTAACAAATACTTAACATCAGCCTGATAACAAACGATTTAAGAGAGCATTTTCAGTGTAAAAAAACTGTTGTTTTTAACACCGAAAAGGGAAATAGCATAACGGATTTCAATTTCATTCACCATACCGGAATGTGAATCCAGCCTATATTTTCCATTAAAACTTTTGTCTGTTTCTGCCGGGTCCGAGTCCTGAATCAGAACTATTTCCCGATCGTAATCCGGACTTTCCACCTGCTGCCGGATATCGATGTGAATATTTTCCTCGCCGACCGATTGTTTCAGAAAGGATTTTCCGTTTTCAAAACGGTTTCGTAAGGCTGCAAAATAGGTTTTAATAAAAACATCTTCTTTCATCCTGCTGCTGAACAGGCGCTGGTTGAGCACGGCCGTTTCAAATTGGTCAAGATAAGTTTTTGCATAATGATCCGGAAAAAAATCGGTGAGCCTTTCTTTTATTTTTCTGAAATCCCTGAGGGTTTCTTCAGGTAACGACACCTGCAGAATATTCCCTTTAAGATCTGTCTTTACCTCAACCGGATTCAGGGAGCGGATCGATTCTGCAGCGAGATCGGCCACCATGCTGCCGTTTCCTTCTGAAAAATTATTTTTAAATATTTGGAAGAAGTGGTAATTTCCTTCTGTCTTCAGCCATTTTAATGAGACAGTATAGGTAAGCGTGTTGCTGTTTTCTTCCAGCCCGTTATCTTCGGTTTCTTTATTGACCACTGAAAATATTCTACTGAAATTTTCAGGACGGAAAGGGATGTCCGGATTTAATTTCGGATGCTTAAAAGCGGCATCATTCCGGCTGTTGTATTCGCGGATTCTGCCCAGATCCGGAACCACCAGCTTTTTTCCCGGAACCAGAGCTTCATGGATCATGTCTTCCCTTGCACAATGGGCATTGTGAAATTCTTTGAGGTATTTCGGGTTTTCGAGATGAATTTCTTCAGATATGCTTTCCAGCGTCTCCCCGGAAAGAATAAAATGAATGGTCATATTATTTTTGTTTTTGGCTCAACCTAATTTAGAGGAAAATTTTTATTTTACAAAATTGTTTTAATGATAGTTGAATGCGGATATTTTAAACATAACGTCCGCAAAGTGCTTTTGAATAATGGTTTTGATTTTTGTTCGCAAAGACGCTCCGCTCAGCAATGGCGGAGTGGAAAATTTACAAGTGATCTTTTATAATAACGTGAATTCGATGATACTTAATTTGTTTCCAGTTATTTAAAATAAAAAAGACAGGAAATGATCTGGAATTTTAAAATGGAGTCTGTTATTTACGGAGTGTAAACACGATCATTTGATATTTGAACTGGTATCGATATGGTGACCGAAGAAACTTCCAGCCTCCCGCTCCCCTCTTCCAGCCTTTAAACCAGTTTCTACTTCGCGTTCAGGCTATTTATTTACTTTGGTAAACTCCAGGTATTTATCGCCGCACTGGGTAAAATGATCGAATTCATTCATGGCGTTCCCGTAGTTCTGGATAATGATTTTATCGCCTTCATACAGGCCTCCGATATCTCCCATGTCAATTTCCGTAATTTCCCCGGTTTTCTCATCGGTTTCTGTAGAAACATTTCCTGTTGCGATTACTTTTCCTTTATCAAAAATTTTGAAAACCGGCTTGCCGCCGGTATTTTTAAATTCGACAGAGAATCTTCCGCCATCACAGGAAACAGCTACATATTTACCTTCTACCGATTTTTTGGAAACTTCAGCTTCCGGCTTTTTCTCTTCGGGTGCTCCGATGTTTTTTTCCGGTTGTCCGGTGTTTTGTTTTTTCACCGGATCTACAGCATGATCCGCAGGGGATGAAACAACGGATGACTCCGGTCTGGCTTTTGTGTGATTCGGTTCATTCTTGCTGCAGGAAACCACAGCCAGTCCGGCGATGAGTGAAAGTCCGAAAAGTTTTTTTCTGATCATACCGTATTTTCGTATTTGGTTGTCTGATCAAAAATACCATAAATTTTCATCGGAACATATTTTTTGGTCTAAATTGCGATATTAAAATCTGTCAATTGTTTATCTCAGATTTATGGCATTAATTCAGGTCATTATTAATCAGCATTATAGATCACTGTTCTCTTTACATTATTTTCCTGTTTTTCAAAAGCAATATCGGTTGTTCCTCCTGCATACAACATTTCAATACTTACTTTACTGCCCGTTATTTTAAAATCGATATTCATTAATCCGTCTTTATTGATTTCCATTGATGTATTTTTTGCCGGCAATTGCTTCGGAAGATATTTTGAATCATTTACGGCTCCTTTGTTAATGAGATCTTGATATGCTTTTTCAAAGGTGGTTGAAGATAAGATGCATTCCTGGCCGGATGCCATTTCGCCGGTAATTTCTTTACAGGAAACATCTGTTTTTTGCTGAACAGGCTCAGCTGTTTTCAGACCACATAATTCAGAAATTGAATGCCGGGTGAAGAGGGTTTTATCATAATTCAGATCAACAGGCGATTCGGGATCTGCCGTTATGTCGTAAAGCTTTTTACTTTCGGGGATAAATTCCAGCCACGCTACCGTATTTTCAACGGTACGCAATTCGCCGGTCCGGTCCGACATTTCCTTTGCGTAGACTTCGATGGTAATTTTATTGTCTGAAATATTTTCAATTCTGATCGCTGTTTCCCTGAATTTCTTTAAAGCTTCCAGATTACTTGATAAAACGAGTTCTTTCAGCAGATCTTTACAGGAATATTTCTTATCTGCCTGGGGTTCGGTATTCTGCTTTACTGTTGTATCAGCTTTTGCAGCCATTTTCGGCCGAGGTTCCTGCCTGCTTTTATTACAACCAAATAAGAGGATTAAGCATAAATATACTCCTAAGTTTAATGCTGCTTTTAAAATGTTTCTCATAGGCTAAAGAAAATCTTCAAAAAGAATTTTTACTTTTCAAATCATTTTGATTGGGCGGTTTCCGGGAATTCTTGTCTTTCTTCACCAATTCATCAGCAAAATCCCTGAATGATTTTTGGGTAGCAGGCAACCCGTTTTTCAATACGTCTTCACTTTTTCCTTTAGGATAGATGTTCCTGATGCGGCCGGCCGTATCATATGAAAATACATAGGTTTCATAATAAGTATCCGATAATTGCCCGTCCAGATACATCTCCACCTTAAAGGTAACCGTTATTCGGGGAAGACTGCGTTGAACTTTTTCTGCCGTATACGATATGGCACAACCGGACCCGCAACTCAGGACAAAAGATCCATATCCTCCTGCAATTCCTTCTTTACCGACCATGATTCGCCAGTCATTATTCTTATTCATTGACCTCAATGGCGTATTGAAACAGCCGATGATGATTAACAGGCATCCGGTAATGTATTTTTTCATTTTTATGTATGTCTATCTAAATTTATGGAGTCCATCTAATCACTTCACTTTCTTTAGAGGAAGATCATCATTTCCCGGATTAATAAAATAAATAGGACTTCCCGATATAAAAAAATCATCATCCAGTTTTTCTACATATATCGCTCCCATTTCTTTATCTTTTGGATTAAAAGCGATGCTTATTTTATCTTTTTGAATAAATTTGCTTTTAATATTTTTGTAGATCTTCGGTTTACTTTCATCATTGCTGTATTTTACGGTAACGTTATTAAGCTTGATAATCTGTATGTCAAAACTCGTTTTCATACCGTCCCGGTTTTTTGCCGAAAAATGATAGCTGCCGATCCATTCTTTTTCATTGGCATCCTGGCCTTGTGAAGAAGGCTGACCTATAAAATTAATGAATAAAATGATGAAACAGATTATTGATTTCATAGCAATTGATAAAATATCATGAAAATGACTATTAAATTTAATTCACTTGTACTCTGCTTTTATGCACATACCCTGTCATTCCCTTTTTAGTTTTTATTAAGAACCAGTCTCCTGTATTATTGATAACCTCTATACTTTCTCCAGAATTAATTTTTTGTAAAATCGCTAAAGATGTGTTTTTATCTTTTCTTAAGTTTGTATATCCATCCGGATCCTGAATAATATATTGTTTTACAGAGTTTTTAACACTTTCTGTACGACATTTCCTGTTTCTTTCATTTTCATCAGGAATCGGCTGAAGCTTTTCCGACCAACCTGATTTTGTAATATTGATATTCTGCATAACGTCACAAATATATTTTACTGAATTCTCTGAAACATCTGACATTGTTTTATAAATGGTATTTTTAAGAATCCAGGTGTTATTTTCCGGAACAATATAAAATTCTTTCTCATAATATCCTTTGTCAGGAAAGTAGGTTTTTACCATAAAGCCTTTTTCACCAGCGATTTCATAGATATCTTTAATTATATTTCCGCCATCCTCAGAAAAGTTCGTTGTTTCCAAAACCTCATCATAGCCTCCTGCCTTATTTCCGAAAAATACAAACAAATCTTCTCCTTCATAGGCTACGTTGCTGACTACTTTATCAGCAATTCCATCTTTGTTGATATCAAAAGTTCTGATAAAGAAAGATTTGTTATTGACGTAGGTCTCAAATGTTCCATGTGTCTTTTGTCCGGAACTATTTTTTAATGATGAAGATTTTTCATCAATTTCATTGGCAATCTGATGTTCTTCATTATAAGTAATCTGTTTCTGATCAGCCGTTTGGGAACAGCTGATTATTGCGATTAAGAATATAATCATATAGTTTTTCATCTTTGTGTAGTCTTATCCGAATTCAGTCAATTTTTTCTTTATTTAAAACATATTTGTCATTTGGAGGATTAAGCATGTAAATTGTATTGCCCATCAAATAATATTGATTACCGCTTTTGGAAATAATATATTCTACAGTATTATCCGTTTTTGATTTAATGACTAGTTTATCATCTGACCCTGATTCAATAAAAGGTTCTGAAATACTATTGCCCTCATCATTTATTTTTTCATTAATCAGAACTTTTTCTTTACTCACAACTTTTATATTATAATTTACCTTAAAATCACCATCAGCCCTTGTAATTTCAAATTCAGCAGAATACACTCCTTGCCATTTATCAAAATTATTTTTGGAAACTTCTGAAGAATCAATAAGTGAATTTTTATTTCTTACGTTTTGCTTATCAGATTGTTCCTTACAAGAAAAAAGAGTTAAAATAAATAATATCAATAGTTTTTTCATCCAGATTATTTGTGTATTCTATTTTAAACTAAATAAAATTACGTTTAAGCGTGATCAATTTAGTATCCAATTTAATTTTTACAATCACTTCTTTTTAAATTCACCTTTGTCAAAAAAATATTTTTCTGATAATTTACGATTACCATTCGTTTCATCAAAAATCGAGATCTCATTTTTTTCGTTTATTGAGAATGTTTTTACCGTATTGCTGTCGCCGTTGCTGTCTGCAACACTGATTCCTCCCATTACGGACTTACCTTTCACGGAAATCAGATAAACAAGTTCGCTGTCTCCTCCGAGATTTTCAATAAGATATACATCATAACCATCTTTCGAAAAGATTTTGGCACTTCTATCAGCCGAAAGATCAAATTTTTTCATAAATGATTTTTGCAACCACTCTTCAGGCTGATTTACAAACTTCACTTTGCTTTCCAGATCTTTATAATCAATTGGTAAAAGACTTACTGTTTTACTTTCTGAATTTTGAGATTGAAAGCTTCCGGTTTTTCTTATTAACACGCAGCGATCCGGAGCGTAAAATGTTCCTTTTGGAGGACTTACTACTTTCCATTGGATTTTACCTCGATCTAAGGAAGAGATTTCAAACTTTCCTTTATTTCTCGAAGAATCAAAAAAACTAAAAAATTCTCCCGTGATTTTTCCATCCCGGATCTCACCTGAAACGTTATATTCTTTTGTACTTTCACAATCAATCTTTCCACCGCTGTTAGCAATAGCACAATATTGCGCTTTAATCCGGTTTCCTTCCTGAATGATGGTCAGGGTAAACTGCTCTTCAGGAACATCAGCATCTGCTGATGTTTTCTCAAAAATCCAGTCATCTGACCAATCAGGTTGCGGTACAGTCTTATTTTTATCTTTGATACGGTCAATCATACTCCTACCCGTTTTGTTTTCGCTGCAGCTATACAATACGAATAATAAAATGGTGAATAATTGAAAAACGGTCTTGCGCATTAAATAGGCTACATTCTTTTAAAGGTTTGGAATTATTTATTTTTTTATAAATTTTCCGTCACTATTCAAATAAAAGGTATTAATTAATTTTCTCTTATTATTAGTTTGTAAAAAATAGATATGTTATAGTTCTTGTTAATTTCAAATATCGATTCTGAGTCCTCATTTCCATTACTGTTTGAAATTTCAAGTCTATCCGTGAATTTTTGCTCTTTCATGGTAATTAGATAAAACAGGTCGCTATCTCCACTGACATTATTTACAAGATATAGATTATAATTCCCACTTGATGGTAACTCAGAAAAAGCATCTACATCCAGTTGATATTGTTGTTTAAAAATTTCCTTCAGATTATTATCAGCAAATGTATTCAAATTAATTTTTTCACTTATATTATTGTTATTAAGAGGAAATACATCTGAAATACTTTCGGATTCAGAATCTTTTTGTGCAGAACCGGTCTTTAAAATGTTTTCATTTTTCTGCAAAACACATTCATCAGGTACATAATATTCTCCGGAAGGTATTTTTAAAATTTTACATGTTAAGCTATTATCAGTTCGTTTTATACTGCAAATTCCTTTTCCGGAATTAAAAAAACTTTTAAAAGTTCTAACATACGTACCTTTTTTTTGATCGAAAGCCGCTTTTATATTAAAATTGTCTTCAAACTCACAATCCAGCTTTTCACCACTACCGTAAACTGCACAATATTGTGCAATTAGAGAATCATGAGTTAATTTTACGATCTTAATCATCAACTCACGACTTTTATCCTGGGATTTCCACCGCCAGGATTCCGGTAAAGAAACATTCTTTTCTTTATTTGCGGTTTTAGCCTCAACAAAATTTGTAGTATTTTCAGATCTTTTCTCACTTTTTGAATCATCCCCTTTACAGGAAATTATTGTACTTGATATATAAAGTAATATCAAAATTTATTTATCATATTTTAATTTCATCAATCTGCTTTTTATATTTTGTTAATTTCTTATTCTAGATTAGATAGTTGCCCGTTTGATATTTTTGATTGGCAAATTGCTTTTGTATCAAAGGCTAATCAATATATTTAACAACATAATAAAATAAACTTTCATATTTGATTTTTACTAAACTCAAATTTGTTAAGAAACGAATTTCCCATCTTTTGAAATAGTATAAACTTTTTTATTTATTACTTTGTCTCCAGATTCCTGGCTTATGGTTATTTTATAATCTTTAGATATCTTATAAGTAGTTGCTTTGGATGTACCGTTGTCAAGCTCTTCGCTTGTATACAATATAATATTGGAAACAGGTACATATTGATCATTTAGTGTAAATAAATACCACGTCGATTGTCCGGATTCGTTGTATGTAATTAAAATCACCGGTTTGATATTATCAATTGTCGGGAGTTTTGCCATTTTATAATTATCCTGATGTTCAACAGGAAAAATTTGATAGTATTTTTTATCCACAGGAAGAAAACCTTTTTCTTCAATTATAGCATCATAATCATAGCTGTTTGGCAGAGTAAGTTGTATACACCGATCATAAAATTCTTTTAAATTTTCAGAATTACTCTGTGTTATTTTATCAGGATTGCTCTTTTTGTTTTCAGATAAACAATTGTCAAAAAGATTTTGCCATTTTTTATTATATTTCAGCTCTACAGGACTCTCAAGTTCAGCAGAGGTATTGTATAATTTCCCATCTTTTTTATGATATTCTACCCAGCCTATAGTTCCGGTTCCTTTTGTATCAAAAACAAGTTTACTTGATATTATCTCATTATTTTCTTCATCAATAATCAGATTTACTTTTTCTTTGTTTATTTTCCATTCTGCAAAAGGGAAATTGCTGCTTCTTACCAATTCGGTAAGGTAATCGTAGCAATCAACCGGTTTTTCATTAACAGACGAAGCAATAGCCGCATTTTGATTGTTAGCAGAGATACTATCAGTTTTCTCCTTTTTCCCGGATTCTCCCTTACAAGAAAAAAGGAGTAAAATAGAGAATAGTCTTAGTAGTTTTATCATTTTAATTTATTTACTTTTTTCGAACTCGTTTACAAATCTTGCTCTTATACTTTGTATATGTTTTTTATATACTTCCTGAACTGATTTATCAGTAGAGTGCCACCTTGCCCAATTGCCATTATACTTATTTATATAAAATACTTTAAATTCCATTCCTGCCAGAACGGATGGAAAAACAACAAACTCTTTTTTTCTATCTGTTACTTGCTTATTACCGCCCTGTCCGCTCATACCTTTATTTTCAAAAGCACTCCAAATTCCTACAGGTTTAAATTCCGGGTTTGCTTCAAAAAAGTTTTTATCCCATCCGTAATAAGGAGCGGATCCAAAAGCTTCCATACCTCCTGTTCCACATGCTTTAAACTGTCCAGACTGGAAATGACGTGTTTCATCTCTATACATTTTCTCAATTATCACTGCCATGTCTTTCCCATGTCTATCATAAATAATCTTTAGAGCTTCCTTTGCATCATTCTCAGTGAAATTATTACCTTGGGCTTTTGGCACATTTGCAGGGGGATTTATCTGTTTTGTTGTTCCTCCGCCCATACAACTGCAAGTTTCTTTATTTGATTTCAATGCCAATTCAACAATACTTGTTCCATTGACAGCATTTATGTCTTTTACAAAAAATTCATCTTTTAAATACTTTAATTCAAATTGTCTTACATCGTAATGTATCCATGTACTGGCGATAAATTCCCCTTTATAAGCAGGAATTCCGGGTTCCAGTGAAAATTTGTTGCTATCTTTCCATCTAACCTGATTTCCAAGATGTTTTACAAATATTTTCTGCCGTACTTCTTCTATTTCTTTTGGAACCTGTGTCCTTTTTCCATTTTTATTAAAATGTATATCTAAAGCCTTACCCATATGATTTGTTGAAGTCCTTTTATGCTGTTTATTGTTTTCATGGCATCTATAACCTGAAAAAATACATTTTACACTGTACTTCATATCTTTTTCAATAACAGCAGTATAAAACATAGCAGCCCTTAATGCCCAGATAAGACTTCTGTGAATGCCTGGATACTCATATTTTCTGGAAAGCTCTGCAACCTTTGAATTTTGTTTCTGTTCCGGAAACTTACCATTGCCAAAACCTTTACATTTTCCACAAGGGCATTTAACATCATCAAAATTAACCATGTACTTGCTTTGAAACTCATCAATTGCCTTCAAAACATTTCCACAAACCTTTCCAGTCTCCGGAACTTTCATATAATCCCGTTGAAACTGCTTTACCATCTTTTCTGTCCTGTCCGTGAATTCGTCAGTAGGGACATTTCCTCCAAATCCGGCAAGTCTGATATTTATTTCGCGGATCAGTTCATTTTTATCACCTTTTTTAATACAGTATTTTTCACCACAATTGATGCTTTTAACTTCCTGACCATTCACTACACTCGTCGTTTTCCCCGCCGGCTTCGGTGGGGTCGCTTTTTTATCCGGTGTTACGGTGCCTTTGGATTCGGCCCAGTCCCAGAGTTCGTTCCAGGTATTTCTTACACTTTCGGTGATGGCATCGATGATGCCGCTCTCTTCTTTTTGGGAAGCGGGTTTGGAGGCAGCCGGTGAACCAGGCGCCTTGGTCGGGGCTTTCGGAGCCGGTGCCGGCGTGTTGCCTTTAGAAGATGCAGGCTGCTGTACCGGTGGTTTATAGTCCGGGTTTTTCAGGGCTTTATTATCCGAAGCATGTTTTTTATCTTTATAATATTCTACCGTGACGTAGAATTCCAGTTCTTTGGGATCCCTTTCGCCCTGTGCGGCTTTCTGCATCAAAGCTTTGGTGAGAATAAATTCAGCGGTTGCCGTTCCTGTTCTGCCGACGACTGCCTGCTTGCTGTCGACGAATTTGTTTTTGCTGTTATGACCTTCACCGGCAGCATCGTCTTCCCAAAGGGTAAAGAGCAATTTCTCGCCAGTGAGGTTTACACAATGGGCAAGGGCTACCATTTTTTCGGTGTAGCTGAAAACCGTTCCGGGGGAATCGTCCACATAGCGAAGCTCTACCTTGTTGATCTTCGGAATCCCTGCCGGCTGCGGCGTAATATCGATGGTGGTGGGGCCGCTCCCTTCCGGCTGATGCAGATAAGCTTCAAGACGGTAGGTATTTTTTGCAGCGACTTCCCCGAAAGTAAAGCTTCCGTCGCCCGGTTTTTTAATATTGGTGCTGGTAAAGCTTCCGTCGGGACGTTTTTTGAATAGTTCCCAGGTTACCGAAGCTGGATTTCTTTCACCGGCCGGCGTGGCAGCATACCAGCCGGTCACCATATAAGTCGTTTTCTCCCCTACTTTCGGAGCAGGGTTTCCCGAAATTTTTGAAACTCCTTTTTTAGACATGGAAGGTGTTTTTTTGATTGATTTAATACGCGTCAATTTCACTTTCCAAAACCGTTTCCTTATAATCCTGCATTTTTACCAGAGGATTAATATGCTGTACCGTTTTGTTATCTGCATTCTTCACATTCTTTTTGCTCATTTCGCCGCGTTGTCCGTGATCTTTGATGGTGATTTTCCCGCCAATGGTGCATTGCAGTTCAGAAAGTTCGGTAACGATCTTCTTCCCCATGATATTTACTTTATCGTAGGTTTTCTGCCATTTTCCGGCCGGTGCGTAGATACAGGGAAGATAGCCGCCGCCGCTGGGCTTCAGCTTACATCGGCCGAAACTCGGGCCCGGGGGATTGAACTGGAGGTCGTCTTCCGTAACGCCAAGGAAATCGGCATTGCCATCGGAATCATTCCAGAAATGTTTCTGATGGGAAGTTACTTTATATTGCGGGAACTGGTCACCCTGATTACACTGGGCTTTGCCTTTCTGTACGACAAAATATTTGCCGTCATGAGGTGATGATTGCTGTGACATATCGATGCGATTTGGGTAATATCAAAGATAAAAAATTTAGATTAAAAAAATAAAAAGCAGAAAATAAATTTCTGCTTTTTTGTATAATAAGTTATTAATGTCCTGTATATTCCGGTGCTTCTACCGGCATCATGGTCGGCATAAAATATTCATTCAGCCAATAAAAGGTCTGCCCGTTCTGCTGGATTTTTACCGCCGGATCATTCCGGTGGGAAAGCATACGGTCGGCCAGGTTTTTATAGTTGCGGAAATAATTCCTTACCGTCTCGTTGGTTACAATTTTGGATTTTTTCCATCCTTTCAGCATATATTTCGACATCAGCTCTTCTTCAGAATTGTCGAAACCCGTACTTACTCCAACTGCATAAGACATTGGCTGCTTATAGAGTTCGCCTTTATCCAGGAACTGAGATGAAGGGTTATATTTCTTAAGAAGCTTTATGTATTCTTTGATCGCTCTGGACTGTCTGAAATCCGCTCTTTCGGCACCGGTGTTCTGATAAACTTCGGTATAGAACTGCTTTAGGTTGTCAAATTCTTTTTCAGAAATCAGCACTCCTTTTTCAAGACCCGGTTTGAAGTCCTTCAGTTCTTTCGGAATATAGCCTTTTACAAGGAACGGGTTCCCGTAATTAATCAGCTGGGCAGCAATACCTGCCGGTACCGGATTGGTAAGGCCGGGATACAGATACTTGTATCGTACGTCAACATCCGTTCTTCCTGCTCCTACCGAAGAGTGGAAATAATCGTTCAGGGATTTATCAAGATTTGTATTGTCCAACGTAACCTGTGCAATCAGGCTGTCCACGGATTTTTTCAGATAACCCGGCGTGGCGATATCTCCTTTTTTAGGGAAGATCACAAAACCCTGAGCCATACTCTGCTTAGGATAATCCAGTGAGAAGAATCCTTCATCACTTTCCACCAGGCTGAAATTATTTTTGGTTAAAACATCATTCTGATTGATGATCTTCTGTTTCTTGAGCTCCGCAATATTTTTAGCCGTATTGGTCACCACATTTTCAGACATCAAAACAAAATCGTTATAGGTATCCGAAGACCTTGCGCTGGTCTGGAACATAATCAGCCTCGCCTGTGCCTGGGTAAGGGAATTGATCACCCCGTACATATTCCCGCTTTGGCTGGCGGAGGTTCCTACGGTAATGACCACATTGGTTTCGTCCGGGACACTGGACAGGAGGTTTCCGGCAGCCATCAGTCCTTCGCCTGCCGGCTGGTAACCGCTGTTGCCCGCACAGTTCATTTCATTGGTCTTCTGATCGATGAAGTTCGTAATCTTACTGTAATCGGTATTTAAGCCCGAAACCGCAACATTATCGCCGCAGGAATTGTTTTTATATAAAACCACCCCGTATTTTACCTGATTGAAATAAGAAGGCTTTTCGAACCTCAGCTGCAGATCCTGCAACAATGATTTCACAATCGGGGCATATGGTGCATTAGGGGCGCTGATGTCCAGGGCAAAGACAATATTGATTTTTTTATTTTTCTCCGTAATCTCCCGGTAACGGTCGAAATAAATCGGCTCTCCAAGGACATTGAATACGTAGTTTTTGCTGTAATCCAGGATATTTGTAAAATATTTGGTCTTCGAATCCTGTGTCGGCGGCTCATGCAGCGGTAAGGTTACGGGGAAAATATTTTCCAGCGGCGTCCTTCTGTTCACATCGGTAAGCAGGACGGCGGCTTTGTCTTCCCCTCCGTTTTTGCCGGGTGCCCCTTCATGAATTCCTAACGTTGTTTCGGTAATGCCGGTGGTATTTTTCATCTTTACGGCAGAACGTTCGCCCCAGGCAGAAATGACGTTGGAGCTTACCCAGCCGTACAAGCCGGTGCTGATGCTGTCCATATCTACGGAAGGCTTCTTCCCTACCAGGAATCTTTTATTGTTTTCCGCCTGCTTGTAGACGTATACGATCTGTCCGTTCGGGATCTTCACATCAGCCTGCTCGATCAGGCTTGGTGAATTAAATACCATGATCGAATCGTTTTTATAATATCTTTCCGAATTGCGGATCACTTCGCTGTTGCTCGGCACTACGGCAACCCTTACCGGAAAACCTGTCTTTTCGCTTTTCAGGGAGTTGCTCCACAGCAGAAGGTCGGATTCCGGGATCCAGCCATAGGTTTTAATCTGTTTGGAAGAGACCTTCTTCATCAGGGCATCCGGGATATATTCGGCCACCTTTACCATGCCGTCTCTGCTTTTAAGTACCATCAGCGGTTCCAGGAACTTGACTTCCTTGTAAGATTTTTCGTCGTTTTTATCCAAATAGGCCGTATTTCTGGAACGGTCTGAGATCGCAATCCAGGGAACCGATTTCTTAGGAAAGCCGTTAATCACCGGAGCATTGTCTACCTGACCGTAATGAGCCGGCTCCGGTGTTTTTTTGGATGGAAGCTTTACCTGGCAACTTACCAATAAAACCGAAACGCCGACATAATATGCTGCTAGAGGAAATTTATTTTTCATCTTGATTTATTTAAATGATGGGTGTGTCGCCCGAAAAGTTATGGGCAGAAATTATTTACTTTGGTTGATATCGACTTTCGTTACACAGTTCTGTGCGTCATCGAAGTTCACTTTTACAGTCTGGATCACCTTGTTTTTGTCAAACTGCAAGCCGGCACAATACATGTAGAAATTGTTGACTTTGCTGTCATTTACTTTCACCACCGTATTTTCATTGTTGCAGAGATAGGTTCTCAGCAGATAGTTATAGTGCATGTTGAAGCTGTTCCCGTTGGCAATCTGCTGAAGGTGGTATTTGAAATCGTTATCGATTTTCGCATAAGCATCTTCTACGCTGACCTCCTCCTGTAAAGCATCATAAGCCGGAAGGATTTTGATCTGGTGCAGGATAGGTTCGGCACTTTCGTCCGTGTAAAGCGTCACGACGTAATCTCCCGGTTTTTTATAGGAATAAATGGCCATTTTATCCTTGGAATCGATATTTCCGGTTTCTCCGAATTTCCACGTAAACTGTTTGGCATCCGAAATGGCCCGGAACTGCACGTTTTCAAATTGCATGGCCTGGGTCTGCGCATCGATTACCGTTCGTACTTTTGTGGAATCTACCGGCTTCGGGATGGTCCTTGCGGAAATCATCACGGGGAACGATTTGGAATATTTGTTATCGATAATTAAAGTAACCTGGTAATATCCCGGCTTATTGTAAAAGTGGATCCCGCTGCTTTTATCGGTAGACGTTCCGTCCCCGAAATTCCACCGCTTGGTTTTTGCAAACTGGGTTTTATCTTCGAATAAAAGCGTATCCCCTACTTTAAGCGTAGACGGATAAACAACCCCGACAATATCGTCGGCAGAATGTATCACTTTTTTCTGGAGCCACAATGCCACGAGGGCTGCGATGAGCAGCGTCGCAATAACACCGATGATAATGTTCTTCTTATTTTTCTGAAAATAATTCATAGTTCGTGATGGTATGATGTGTGTTTTATTTTTTGTGTGAAGTTTTCTCAGTATTGAGTTTAGGATTATTGAGACCTTGCCTTCAGCGCAGTTTCCCGCTGGAAAAGCTGGTTTTTCTTTTCCTTAAAGCCGATGGAGCATTCTTCAAACTGTTTTTCGAAACTTTTGATGTTTTCGGTTTTGCTGGAAATGACTTTTTTATCGTTGAAATACATTTTGTAGAATTTGGCAATCTGCGGATAAGCATCTTTTCTGATGTCTGAGATACTCTCTCCGGTCTGGAAATAGTTGGCCACATCATTGATTCCGTAGACTATATTGCTTTCCTCGAAAGGCTGCGGGGCTTCGTCCGTCAGACGGTTGATCATAGCAAATGTGCTGTCCATGGTTTTGTAAGAGAATTTCTGCCTCTGGTCAAACCTGGCTTTTTCCTCCAGATTCCTTACGGAAACGATGTCCTCGTCCGAAAAAGGTGACTCGAACCCTTTCAGGAATATGATCCCCAAAAATAGGATGGCTGCGAAAAGCATAAGAATTAAATATAAAAACTGATAATGTCTTTCTTTTTTCGATAGTGTGATCTGTCCCTGCATAATATTGGCTTTTTATCTTCTGCGTCTGCTTCCTGAAAATTTTCTGGTGGGGTCTACCCGGAGTTCATGGTTTACAATGCCTACCTTCCCTCTGCATTCACTAAGGTCCCGGAGGGCATTCTGCTCTTTGTAAGAGACGTTGACGATCTGGTTTTTAAGTGCAAGCATCGGGGCAATCTGCTTCATGAGAATGGAATAATGCCTGAAATTATCAGCGCTGTCTTTTCCCATGATGTTTTTGGCATCACGGACGTTGTCGATAATGTAATTTCTAAGGAAGATATCGTTATCCACTTTATTGATATCCAGCTGATCCATCCGGTACAGGATGCTGTCGACATGGATCCTGAGAAGATCGCTTCGGGTAAGGAGTTCGCGGTAATCATCCGCCTGTTTTTTTATTCCTTCCCGCTGGATGTCATAGCTTTTAAAAAAGAAAAATATACAGATGAAGGAAACACCTGACAGAATAATGAATGACAGGACAAACTTCCAAATGCCCATCCTGACGTCCGATTTATTTAATTTTTTCTCCCGATTCGAAGACATATGTTTTGTGATTTGTTTGGAATGTGAAATTATAAAAAAATAATGTATATACAAAATTAAGTATTTGTTTATATAGCCTGTTTTCGAATTAAATAATAAGGCGGGCGGATAAAGCCTTTTCAGGTAAACCATTACACCATCATCAAAGACTGGGAATTATAACCGCACAATTTATTTCAGCACCCGGATCCTTCGAGGTTCCAGGACTTATCTTAATAAAATTAATTTCCACTTTCGGCTTATTTTCCTAATTTAGTAATCTGAATTTTAATTATCATTCACCAAATCGATAGTAAAAGTGAGCAAAATATTGAGTAATACTGTGCGGTTTTCCATTGCCGACAGCGATTTTTATTTTAAAAAGATCCTGATCAAAACACTTACGGAAAATCCGTTTTACGTTCTGCTTAACGACTGCAACAACGGCCATGAGCTGATCAGCAGGAATTACAGAAGGCAGGAGGACGTATTTATCATCGAGCTTTTTATGCCGGTACTCAGCGGACTGGAAGCCATCAAATACATCCGTAAAAGCAACACCGAAACGCCGATCATCACCTACTCCGGGACCTATCAGGAAGATATGGCAGACTTCCTGTCCAAAATCCCGAACGTCTACTATTGCCAGAAAAAAAGCAACATCATTAAAGACATCATCAAAGGAAAAATCGCTTCAGACAGCTTTGATTATACCGCTTATACCCGATCCTGGGAGCAGCAGCCCCTGGCCGTAATGGAATATATGGACCGCCAGAAAAAGAGCCAGGAAGAGCTTTCGCCAACCGAGATCCAGCTTATGAAATTCTGCTATGAAGGCTTCAGCAATAAGGAGATCGGCGAAAAACTGAAACTCAGCACCAGGACCATCGATACGTATATCAACCGCCTTACGGAAAAGCTCGGGCTGAAGACAAAACTCCACCTCATCCGCTTCTGTGTGGAGAACGGATACTACAATTCCAGCATGTAAAGGAGAATTAATCTTATTTTAACACCGAGTAAATATTAAGTTTTCAACCTCTTAAAGAAAAATATTTTGCCACTAATTTGTTAATATTCAATTTTTTTAACTAAATTTGCACACCTAAAATTTAAAATTAAAATAAGGAAATGACAAAGGCAGAATTGGTAAACACCATCTCAAATAAGTTGGGCACCGAAAAGAATGAAACACAGAAAGTTGTAGAGGCTTTTATGCAGGAAATCAGGACTTCTATGTATAATGGAGATAATGTTTATCTAAGAGGTTTTGGATCTTTTATCATTAAAACTAGGGCAGCAAAAACGGGAAGAAACATTTCCAAGAACACTGCTATCGAAATCCCTGCTCATAACATTCCTGCTTTCAAACCA
Source organism: Chryseobacterium sp. SN22 (assembly GCF_008329705.1). GTDB lineage: Bacteria > Bacteroidota > Bacteroidia > Flavobacteriales > Weeksellaceae > Chryseobacterium. The sequence goes on from NZ_VTSX01000015.1 coordinate 124,088, forward strand.
TCAAAATCGTTTGTGGAGAAAGTAAAAACGAAAGTTACCGTAAAATAGAACATTAACTGAATATTAACTAGTTACTAAAAAATTATAATTATGCCAAGCGGAAAGAAAAGAAAAAGACACAAGGTTGCAACCCACAAGAGAAAGAAAAGAAGAAGAGCGAACAGACACAAGAAGAAATAATCTCTTTTTCTCGAGATCTATGATATAAAAATATAGTTGGTGATTTTAAATTTTAAAGCCTCACCGACTATATTTTGTTTTGCAACGATAAGATGATACGGAAAAGATGTTTTTATGGTTTATCAGAAAAATTATATTCAATCAATGGTAATGCTTACCTTAAGCGTAAAATTTATATGATGAGAAAAACAGCCTTTTCCTGCCGTCTTAACAATTTTTATCTTACATTAAAATGAAGAAAGAACTAATAGTTTCGCATGAGGATGATCTTACGAAGATTGCCCTGCTGGAAGACGGAAGACTATGTGAACTTCATGAGCAAGAGGACAAAAGCGATTTTATAGTTGGAGATGTGTTTATCGGGAAAGTAAAGAAGCTGGCCCCCAACCTGAATGCCGCATTCGTGAACATCGGATACGAAAAGGATGCCTTCCTGCATTATCAGGATCTGGGACCGCAATACCTTACTTACAAAAAATTCGTAAAGGATACGATTTCCAGAAAACAGAACACATCAAGCTTAAAGAATTTCGAGATACAGCCCGAAATAGATAAAAACGGAACCGTAGACAAAGTCATCGCCAAAGATGATATTGTTCTGCTTCAGATCACCAAAGAACCCATTTCCACCAAAGGACCGAGAATTTCCACTCAGGTATCCTTAACTGGGCGTTTTTTGGTCCTGATCCCTTTCGACAACAAAGTTTCCATTTCTAAAAAAGTGAGAAGCAATGAGGAGAAAGAAAGGCTCAGAACACTGATCGAGAGTATAAAACCTGAAGGTTTCGGTGTTATCATCCGCACCGTCGCCGAAGGAAAGAAAGTGGCCGACCTGCACAACGACATGAATCAGCTGATTCAGAAGTGGGAGACAACTTTTAAGAATATACAGAAAAACAAAGTTCCGTCCAGGGTTTTAAGCGAAGATGATAAAGCTTCAGCTATTTTAAGGGATAACTTCAACCAGGATTTCGTAAGCATCACCTGCGACGACGAGCAGATGGTTGAGGAAATGAAAAATTACGTGGAAGTAATTGCCCCGGAAAGAAAAAACATTGTCCATTTTCACAATTCCCATATTCCGCTCCTGGAATATTACAATGTTGAAAAACAGCTCAAACAAAGCTTCGGGAAACACGTCAACATCCCAAGCTCAAAAGGCGCTTACCTGGTGATCGAACACACGGAAGCCCTGCACGTAGTCGACGTAAACTCCGGTAACAATATCACTACCGGCGCTGCCGTAAACAAAGAACATGCCCTCAGGGTAAACAAAATGGCAGCTACTGAGATCGCACGACAGCTGCGTCTCCGTGATATGGGCGGGATCATCGTAATCGATTTCATCGACATGACGAACCCCGAACACCGAAGAGATCTGTTTGAACATCTGAAGGAAGAAATGAAGCGCGATAAAGCCCGCCATAAAATTCTTCCGCCGAGTAAATTCGGACTGATTCAGATTACCAGACAAAGAAACCGTCCGGAAAAACAGATCGAAACCAAAGAAGAAAACCCGAATAAAGACGGAGAAATCGTAGCTCCGATCGTTATCGTGGAAAGAATGGGCGAAGCCCTGAGAACGATTATGCAGAAGGAAAAAGGAAAACTGTACCTCCATGTCCACCCGTTTGTGGAAGCCTACCTCACCAAAGGATTCAACAGCATCCAGACGAGATGGTTCATCAAATACAAAAAGTGGGTAACGGTAATCCCAAGAGATTCCTTCAAATATTTGGAATACCGGATCTACAATTCAAAGAAAGAAGAATTGACAGGATATTCCAATTAACAGAAAATTTAAAAATCTCCGCTTCAGTCGGAGATTTTGTTTTTAGATGGTGCTTTAGATACTTACTATTCATTTATAATTGGTATTGTATGAGTTAAAATCATCTGGACTTGGACTTACAGATTATAATAAATAAATTCATCAAGAAAATGATACTCTACATCTACAAAATAGCTGTAATAGCCCATCAGTCTTTCATCTAAATACATTCATGACAGATGCTGATATGCGGCAGTTCAATGGCTATTCTTTCAAGCAGTTCCTCTTCTTTTCTCTCTGGTAAATTAAAGCTTACCGGGATTCTTTTGAGAAGTAAATTCCCACTCGATTGTTTATGCCATCCGTGGCAAAAAGTATTTTCGGATGTTTCAAAAAACATTTCAAGTGTCAGTCATATGTTATAAAATCAAGAGACCGTATAATGGATTTTTAAAGAAAAATTACACGCATAAAATTGTGATTAGGCTTACTCAAAATTCTTGTCAAATCACTTTCTTCTGTTATAATCCACCCATAATCACAATTTTTTAATCCTTTTTATCGCTATATATTACGATCCCACTTATAAAATATTTTTTTCAATTCTTACAATAATAATTTCATTCTTGACAATAATAGCCACATCAAATCCCGTATATCTAAATTAACTTATTTATTCTCCCAATTAATGATTCAAAGCAGCATAGCACATTGATAATGTTCAAATTAAATACATTTAATAAATCCAACTCTATTAAGATAAAACCTGAATTAGCTTATGCCAATCCTGCTATTTTTCATATATTTTACCATTAATTAACTTCCTCACACTTCCTTTCTTCAAAAGAAATCATTAAATTTGAGAATGAGTTTTGGAAAAGATTTATTACGGAAAATAAAGACGGCGGCATTGCCGGGGATTCATGCCCACGGTGTTTTTTCTCCTCCCTCACGGCCTGTTTTTACGTATGAGGAAATTTTGGAGCGGAATCCCAAATTTGCTGCCGTGAACATTGTTTTGTACCTGAAAAATGATGAATGGCACTTTCCTTTGATTCAGCGAACGATTAACGAGCATGACCGCCACAGCGGACAGATCTCCCTGCCCGGCGGAAAACGGGAAGAGATGGACTGCGATTTTGCAGAAACAGCCGTGCGGGAAACCTCGGAAGAGATCGGTATTGAGAAGCATTATGTAAGGATGATCCGCGAGATGTCCCCGATCTATATTCCGCCCAGCAATTTTTATGTATACCCCTATATTTCCTATACCAAAAAGAACCCTGAATTCATCCTGCAGCAATCCGAAGCGGTAGAAGTGATCGAATTTCCGGTAACCAGCTTCCTGAGCCTTCCTGATAATCCTGAAATTATGGCCCTGCCTGGCGCAGGCGGGAATGAAGTGCCGGTGATCAACTTCAACGGATACATCATCTGGGGCGCTACGGCCATGATCCTGAGCGAATTCAGCCAGTTGCTGAAAAAAATGTAACTTTGCACCACCCTGTTAATTGAGAGATGGCGAAAAAAAATATTTTTACCGACGCGTTCGGAACTCCTTATTTTTTAAAGAGGATTATCATTTTTATTTTAGGAATGGTATCCTACAGAAGGTTCAACGGCTTTAATAAACTGAAAATCACGGGAACCGAACATCTGGTGGATCTTCCCGATTCCAATGTCCTGTTCGTTTCCAACCATCAGACGTATTTTGCGGATGTGGCCGCCATGTACCATGCGTTCTGCTCGGTAAACAACGGGTATCTGAATACCATCAAAAACCCGATTTACCTGCTGAACCCGAAGATCGATTTTTATTATGTAGCTGCTGAAGAAACCATGAATAAAGGGATCCTCCCGAAGATTTTCAAGATCGCCGGTGCCGTAACGGTAAAGCGGACCTGGAGGGCTGAGGGTAAAAACGTAAACCGCATCGTGGACATGAGCGAGGTAGACAATATTATGAAAGCCCTGGATAACGGATGGGTAGCCACTTTCCCGCAGGGGACAACCTCAGCATTTGCCCAGGGAAGACGGGGTACGGCCAAGCTGGTGAAAAACCAACGTCCCATTGTGATTCCCATCAAGATCAACGGGTTCAGAAGGGCATTCGATAAGAAGGGTCTCCGGGTAAAAGTTACCGGCGTGAAACCGACCATGGAATTCAAGCCGCCTTTGGACATCGATTACGACCAAGAAAATGCCCAGCAGATTTTATTGAAGATTATGACGGCCATTGAGCAGACCGAGGATTTCAATCTTCTGCATCAGTACGATGAAGAGCTGAAAGCCAAAAAGTTAGAACAAAAGAAATCAGATAATTAAAAGCAGGAAATTATGAAAAGGATATTAGGAATCTTATTTACACTCATGCTGTTGGTATCATGCAACAGCCAGAAAGTATATTCGGATTTCGACATCAGCTATTCCAAAAGCGGAGGATTTGCACCCATCTATGAAAATCTTCTGATCAAAGGAAATACGGCACATTATTCTTTTGAAGGACAGGGCAGGAAATACAAGCAGGATTTCAGCGTTTCCGAGCAGGAAATGAAGAGCCTCCAGACAACCCTTTCCCGGAACAATTTCAAAAGGATACAGGAAGACCACAAAAAGATCTATGATCATATAAGTACCTCCATCAATGTAAAGAAAGGGCCGAACGAAGGCAGTAAGACGGATGCGAGCGATGTGATGTCCAACTACAGGACAAACTGGGCCAACATCACCAATGCTTTTCAGGAGATCATCAATACCCACGTAAAAAAACCGTAACAGATTGAAAACCCATTTCATTGCCATCGGCGGAAGTGCCATGCACAATCTAGCCATTGCATTAAAAGATAAAGGATACCAGGTAACCGGTTCCGACGATGCCATTTTCGAACCGTCCAGGACCCGGCTGGAAAACAAAGGAATTCTACCCGCGGAAACCGGTTGGTTCCCGGAAAAGATCACTTCCGATATAGATGCGGTCATCGTAGGCATGCATGCTCATCAGGACAACCCGGAACTGGCCAGGGCTAAGGATCTGGGGCTGAAGATCTATTCCTATCCCGAATTCCTGTACGAGCAGTCGAAAGACAAAACCAGAGTCGTGATCGCAGGCTCCCACGGAAAAACCACCATTACCTCGATGATCCTTCATGTACTGAACTTTCATCAGAAAGACGTGGATTTTATGGTGGGTGCCCAGCTGGAAGGCTTCGACTGTATGGTAAAACTGACCACGGATAACGATTTCATGGTATTGGAAGGAGATGAATACCTCTCCTCTCCCATCGACCTGCGCTCCAAATTTTTACTCTATCAGCCGAATATCGCTTTACTGAGCGGAATTGCCTGGGACCACATCAATGTATTTAAAACGTTCGACGATTATACCGAACAGTTCAGGAAATTTGTGGCGAGCATCACTGCCGGCGGTGTCCTGGTTTATAATGAAGAAGACGCCGAAGTGGTGAAAGTCGTGGAGGAAGCAGAAAACTATTTTAGAAAAATCCCATACAGAACTCCGGAATACGAAATCGTTAACGGAAAAGTTCATCTGAAGACGGAAATGGGCGATGTCCCGTTATCGGTATTCGGAGCTCACAACCTGCTGAATATGGAAGGGGCAAGGTATATCTGTCATACCCTGGGGATCATGGACGAAGATTTCTACGAAGCCATCATGAGTTTTACGGGAGCCTCCAAACGCCTTGAGAAAGTAAGCCGGGAAGATCAGGGAATCCTTTACAAAGATTTTGCCCATGCACCGAGCAAAGTAAAGGCCACGGTAAAAGCTTTCGGCGAACAGTTTAAAAAAGATAAAAAATACGGCTTCCTGGAACTCCATACGTATTCAAGCCTGAACCCGGTTTTCCTGGAGCAGTACGGTCACGCAATGGACGGTCTTGATGAAGCGGTTGTTTTCTATTCGGAAGATGCCCTGAAGATCAAAAGAATGGAACCGATTTCCCCGGAGCTGATCCGTGAGAAATTTAAAAATGTGAGTCTGAAAGTCTTTACCAATGCAGAAGACCTTCACGCCTACTGGAACACCCTGGATAAAACGCAGGGTACCTATCTGATGATGAGTTCCGGAAATTTCGGCGGACTGGATTTAACGAAATAATTTTATTTTCATATCACCGAAAACTCCTTTCTGCCGAAAGGAGTTTTTATTTTAATTGATTCTTTTATAAAAACGTCTGAGTATATCTTTAGTGCCGTCACCGTCAAAATCCTGTGTCCGGTCTTCAATCACCATATCGGTCTGGCTCAGCTGGGTAATGAAATAAGGATCATTTTCCTCACCTTCAAACCAGAATTTCCCGTTTCCTTTATCAAAAGAATACTTTCTTGTGAAAGCATCTGTCTTTTCACAGGTATTATTTATTTCTGCAAATGAAATAGAAATAAGATGAGTAGAAGTAAATTCATGAGTGCTCATTTTCTGGCAGTCCGTTGAATAAGAGGTCTGGATCTGCTGGTTTAAAGACCGGTAGATCTCCGCTTTTTCAACAAACCATTTTCCGATGATGGATGCTTTATTGCTGCTATTCTGATCTTCATCAGTGCGGCTGCAGGAAATAACAGAAAACAGGATTAGTCCTAAAATAAGTTTCTTCATGATTATAATAATACTTTTAAGTCAGCAAAAATACTATTAATTCAACTATATGAGGTTAATCCGAATTAAGTTTTTCCTACTGTTACCTTTTATTGATGTCTTTAAGTATTTCTGAACAATCAGACGTCACCCTTTAAAATGTGGGCAACAGCCAACACCGTCAGTACCAGTATCCGAACTGTAGATTTGCATGATTCCCTGCGTTGCAGCGGCCTGCCCCAAAATATTCTGCTGGTTTTGCGCGTTAACAGCACTCTGATATAATACAGCCGTAGAGTGCACCATTAGCTGAGAAATAGTTCCCATTGCAAATGCCGGAGCTCCCGGATGGGGGAAAAAGGAGAGGACCTGGGAAGGTATCTGGTTACGAAAAGTCCGGAAGATGCAGGGAGATTCAGGGTGCCCGGCCTGCGTGAAGTATCCCGGACAGGACCGTGGTTCCATAAT
>NZ_VTSX01000016.1 GCF_008329705.1 Chryseobacterium sp. SN22
AAGTCATATCTTTCAATACAAAGTCAGGAATCGTTGCAAGGGCTGAAGTCGAAAATTATTTGAAAAATTCCGGGGCAGATGTCATGCTTCTTCAGGAAGATTTCGGAACGGCTTACAAATCTTCAGGCTTGATCTTTTTCCTGAGCCGAAACCTCATACGAATACCGTTTCTACCATCCTGAAAGTGCTGAAAGAAAAAGAATTCGTCGATTACAACGTATATGGAAGGCAGCATGAATATTTTCCGCGGGTAACCAAGGAGCAGTATTCCGGCAAAACCATGAAGAGCCTGGTGAAAAATTATTTCAAGGGTTCTTACAAAAGCGCCGTTTCTTTTCTGGTAGAGAAAAATGAGATGACGGTGGAGGACCTTGAAATGCTTTTAAACGAACTTAAAAAGAAAAACTAATTCCTATGGAAACTGTACTTTTCTATTTCGGTAAAGTTATTTTATGCTCCGGTGTAACGTTTCTGTATTATCAGTTGTCTTTAAAAGACAGGACGTTTCATCACTACAACAGATTTTATCTTTTGTCTGCGATGCTCCTCTCACTTCTGCTTCCTCTGATAAAGGTTGAAGACTTTACCATTGAAGTAAGCAGTGATGTTTATAAGTTGATAGATCAGGTACAATATTTCAATACCATCAAAAACTCAGATTATGACGACATTTATTTTAGAATTATTTTTTCAGCTCTGGGACTTGTTTCTTTCTGTTTTCTAGGAAGATTTGCCTACGGGATCTTCAGGATCCGCCAGCTGAAGGAAAGTTTCCCAAAGGAAACTTTCGACGGCATCAATTTTTACCGGACCGACCTTTCGGAGGCCCCGTTTTCTTACTTTAAGAATCTTTTCTGGAAGAATTCCATCACACTGAATTCCAATATCGGAAAACAGATCCTAAAACACGAGATGGTGCATATTGAGCAGAAACATTCCTTCGATAAAATTTTTATTGAAATCATTACTTCTGTGTTCTGGTTCAATCCGTTCTTTCATATCATCAAAAAAGAAATCAGTTTAATTCACGAATACCTGGCCGATAAAAAGGCCGTCAAACAATCGGATACCCAAGCATTTGCGCAGATGCTTTTGGCAAGCCACTTTTCCGGAAACCCGTTGCCTGCCACCAGTCCGTTTCTCAGTTCCAATCTAAAAAAACGATTAAAAATGTTACAGAAACCCAAAACCAAATTCGGATATGCGCGTAGAATTTTAGCGTTACCGGTCGTATTTACAGTTGCATTTACCTACTTAGTCAATGCCAAAAACCAGGAGATCAAAGCCACCAATACGGAAATTGAAAAAGCGGTTGCCCGGATCGGAAAGGGAGATCAGATCACTAGTCAACAAGATACGGTTGATATAAAAAAAGATACGATTGTTCCGGATCCGAAAAGAAGTATGGCTGCCCCGAAAGTGTACAGAAAAGCCGACGATGATAAGAAGATCGCAAATTTAAGCCAGAAACTTCAGAAGAAAACAGAGATGCTGCAGAAACTTGAACCCAAAAGCGATGAATACTATAAAAATCTTGAAGAGATCGGAAAGCTTTCCGGTGAAATCGGGAAAATAGCGAGTACAAAGGATTATCTTAATTCTGCAATGGTCATTAAGATGAACGGAAAGGATATCAATATCAATGATTATTTCAGATCGAAAGAGTGGAAGGATGAAGTAAAAAACCTTAAGGAGCTTAATATTGAAATGCCTGATATGCCCGAAATCAAGTTCGATTTTCCGGATATCCGGCAAGCACCCGATGCTCCTGATGCACCGGTTGTTCCAAGAGTGAAAGTCTATACTTTTAACGGTTCAAAAGATATGAAATGGTCTCCCGAAATGGAAAAAGCCATCAGAATATCCGAAAAGAAACCTAAAGAAACCGCATCTATGGCCAGAAAAAGGGCTAAGCTGGAAAAGGAAAGGGCCAGACTGGAAGAAAAAAGAGCCAAGCTGGAAGGCGAGAGGGTAAAACTGGAAGTTGAGCGGAGAGCATTGAACGGTGACCGCAAAGTATATTTGTACAGCAATGTTTCCAAAAAATTACCAACCGACAAAATTTTTAGAGTCAATACGGATAACATCAGAATTAATATGAAAGACCAGTCTTTGGCGGGTTCAGGAATAAAAAATCTTGATGGCAATACAGAGAATCTTAAAATCTACATCAACGGGAAAGAATCCACAAATGTACAGATGCAGGCCCTGGATGCCAAAAATATCAAGACCGTCAACATCAATAAAACCTCCACCGACGGATCGAAAACCACCGGCGAGATCAGGATTGAAACAAAATAATCACCAAAAGGCCCTGATATGATGAACTGAAAATCGGGCAGGGCCTTTTATTGAAATTCAGAAGTGTATGACTGATTGTTTAGTATCGGTCTTACATGAAAAAGTGAAAATTATAATCAATTAAATTAATCATGAAAAAATTTTTAGCTTTCGGATGCCTTGTCTTAGGCATTCTTGCCCAGGCACAGATCAACCGTTTTTTCTACGAGTACAAATTCATACCGGATTCCAACAATAAGGAAGACGTAAAAAATGAAATGATGTACCTTGATATAGACGAAAAAGGGTCCACCTACTATAGCCGTGATAAATTTGTCTCCGATTCCATCACTAATGTCGAAATTCAGAAACAGATGAAGTCTAATTCCGGAAATATGAATATTAACCGGAAAGAAAAACAGGGACAGGTATCCTATAAAGTGACCAAGGCATATCCCGATTTTAACACCTATCTGTTCAGGAATATTTCCTCGGACCGGTACAAGATAAAAGAAGGCCAGAAGCCGGAATGGAAAATCCTTTCGGATAAGCAGAAGATAGGAGAATACAATACCCAAAAGGCGACTACGAGTTTTGGGGGAAGAGAATGGGTGGCATGGTTTTCAACGGATATTCCCTTTCAGGATGGCCCATATAAATTCTATGGATTGCCGGGATTAATTGTAAAAATTGAAGATACCACAGGGTCGCATATCATGACTTTGGTAGGAAACAAAAAAATTGCTGAAGTTTCAGCATCAGACAAGGAGCCCGAACTGCCGCAGAACATCAGGGTTTTGGGAATGGGAGGAAAAGAACTCGAAGTGACAGAGAACCAGTTCAGAAAAGTCTGGAAAGACTATGTGAATGATCCTACTAAAAACATGAAACAGATGATGGGAGGGAATGGTGATGTTAAAGTGTCATTTAAATTCAAGGATGCTAGCGGAAAAGAAATTTCTGATCCCAACCAGGTGATGCGGGCCAGGGAAAAAAATACCAGAGAGAGGCTGGCCAAAGATAATAATCCCATTGAACCGGAACTGTTGAAGTAATACATACCGTAATATTCATATCAAACAGGGTGAAAATCATTTTTCATCCTGTTTTCTTTTTATTATCTTTAAATGATCAACCAAAATCATCACCAATAAACAAACTATGACAGAAAAAGAAAAGTGCGCGCAGGGGCTTCTGTATAATGCAAATTATGACCAGGAACTCATCAATGAAAGAATAACAGCAAAAGATCTTTGCCAGGAATACAACAACCTGAAAAATTCAGATTCTGAAGGCCGGACTGCCTTACTCAAAAAAATATTAGGGAAAACAGACGGAAATATCTGGATTGAACCAGCCTTCTGGTGCGATTACGGATATAATATTGAAGTGGGGGAGAATTTTTACTCCAATCACAACCTCGTAATTTTAGATTGTGCAAAAGTGACTTTCGGAAGTAATGTTTTCATCGGCCCGAACTGCAGTTTTTATACAGCCAGTCATCCGATCGATGTCAGGCAGCGCAATCAAGGACTGGAATCTGCCCATCCGATCGAGATTGGAGACAATGTATGGTTCGGAGGAAATGTCGTCGTGCTTCCGGGGATTACCATCGGGAATAACACGGTGATCGGAGCGGGAAGCGTTGTAACGAAGGATATTCCGGATAATGTGGTCGCTGTAGGAAATCCCTGTAGGGTTATTAAAACGATTACGGAAAATAATCAGGTATAAAAACAGGCGCGGAAACAAAGTTTCCGCGCCTGTTTTTCTTTATATTATAATCAGTGCTTATGCCAATTTCTGAGAATCTGCAATAAACTGAGCCAATCCGTTATCCGTTAAAGGATGTTTCAGCAGGCTCAAGATCGGAGGAAGCGGTGACGTGATCACATCAGCACCGATCTTCGCACAGTCGATGATGTGCATCGCATGACGGATTGAAGCTGCCAGAATTTCTGTTTCATACATATAGTTATCGAAAATCAACCGGATTTCCCGGATCAGGTTTAATCCGTCGGTTGAAATATCATCCAGTCTTCCCAAGAAAGGAGAAACGTAAGTAGCACCTGCTTTTGCTGCAAGAAGCGCCTGTCCCGGAGAGAAAATTAAGGTACAGTTGGTTTTGATGCCTTTATCTGAAAAATATTTTAACGCTTTGATCCCGTCTTTGATCATCGGGATTTTTACTACGATGTTCGGGTGGATGGCCGCCAGCTCATCCCCTTCTTTAATCATTTCTTCATATGTGGTAGAAAGTACTTCAGCCGATATATCGCCGTCTACGATCTCACAGATCGCTTTATAGTGATTCTTAATTGCTTCTGCTCCCCGGATTCCTTCTTTCGCCATCAATGACGGATTCGTCGTTACCCCATCAAGGATTCCCAGATCTTTTGCTTCTTTGATCTGCTCTAAATTGGCCGTGTCAATAAAAAATTTCATTTGTTTTGAGATTTATTTATACAAAGATAGTCATTCCGTTTTTGAGGAGGAAATTAATTTTGGTTAAGGTTAAAAAGTGAAGGGTGAATGGTCAATGGTCAATCCGCTTCGCTTGTCAATTTAAATAAAGTTTGGATTTTCAATCATAAAACCTCAAAGCATACCTTAACCGCAATTCCACTCCCTTGGAGGGGTGGCGAAAATTCCGAAGGAATTTTTGACGGGGTGGTTTTGAGAACCCGCATTTTAAATGGTGAATAGTCAATCGCTTTGCTTGTCAATTTTAAATTCACCATTCATTTGCCATGCAAAATTCACCATTCACTTGTATCAGCAAATTCACCATTGACATCAATAAACGGCAAAGAAAAAAGACCCGGAAGAATCGGGTCTTTCAACACTATGAATTTAAAGCCTGGCTTAATTTTACGGCGTCCTGATTGCTTGGATCATACTGCAACGATTTGGCGATATGTTCTTTCGCTTTGTCAGGGTTGCTTTGCTGTTCGGAGAAAGCGACATAGAAATAGGCATAGGCCAGATTCTTTTTATTCTGTTCTACCTCTTCCGGCTTTACGGTCGCAATATATTTCTCATAAGCCAGTTTGGCGTTGGCATCATCTTTAGCAGACTGATAGGCATAGGCCTGGCTGTAGTAAGAAGGCGCCCAGTCCGGCAGCAATACCGATATTTTTTTCCAGGTCTCAATCGCATTGGTCCAGTCAGATGCTTCCTGATAAGCTCCAGCTAACTGAGCAAGGGATTCCGTATCTTTAGGATTGGCTTCGATTTTCTTTTTAAGCGCATCGATGGCTGGATTTCCCGTTGCCTGAACGGTTGCGGTGGTCGTAGTGGCACTGTCCGTCTGAGTTGTCTGTGCGTTGGCAAAACTTACGGCTCCTGTCAATATCAAACCTAATAAAAGGTTTCTGTTCATTTTTGTCATTTTCATAATTCCTACATTTTAAACGTGTTATAAAGGTAGAAAATTCCATTTTTATGAAAAAATAAAATTCAGAAGCTTTAAGGTTTTTTAGAAAACATTAACGGGACCAACTATTTTTTTATCATAATTTTAGATTCGCAGCAGTTTGGATTATCTTTGTAAGTGACAACAAAGTGTAAAATTTATGAACATTATACTCGCATCTACCTCCACACTTTTCGGCGGGCAGTATCTGGAATACTTAAAAGAAGAAATCATTAAACTATACGAGGGAATTGATGAAATCATCTTCATTCCCTTTGCAAGGCCCGGTGGGATTTCTCATGAGGATTACACGGAAAAAGCAAAGTCTTTCTTTAATGGCATTGATATTAAAATAACAGGGCTTCATGAATTTGCTGATAAGGCTGAAGCGGTTAACCAGGCCAAAGGTTTCTTTACAGGCGGCGGAAATACGTTTCTGTTGGTTAAAACGTTGCATGAAGAAGGGCTGATGAATGTGCTGAAGCAAAGTATAGAGAGCGGAAAGCCGTATTTGGGCTGCAGCGCCGGCAGCAACATCGGCGGACAGAATATGAAAACCACGAACGATATGCCGATTGTATATCCTCCGAGCTTCGAGTGCATGGGACTGGTTCCGTTCAACATCAACCCGCATTACCTCGATCCGAACCCCGATCTGAAGCATAACGGTGAAACAAGGGAAACGAGAATCAGAGAATTTTTAACACAGAACGATCTTAAAGTCGTAGGCCTTCGCGAAGGAAACTGGATCAGGAGAACCGGCGACCGGATAACGGTAGAAGGCACCGAAATGACGAGGATTTTTGAAAAAAATAAAGAGCCGTACGAGATTGAGTCGGGTTCTGAGCTGTAGCAGTTATGAAATATTCAAAACGGGAAACCGATCAGTTTGTTGAAACCTATCTACTCAATTTTCAGCTAAACGGTAAGGGTTGGCATAAACTAATCCGTGATATGCTCTACGAATTTTGCCTGGCGGGCTGGAATCTTGATGACAGAGTCGGAGGAAAAGAAAAATTTGGCGGGTTGCGGTGCTATGCCTTTTCAGAAGACGAGAAACTCAATACTGAAATTCAGGAAATAATAAGAAAATATGAATACTTATCGGTTAAAACCTGCGAGAAATGCGGCAGTGCGGGCAAATTAAGAGTGGTCAATGGCTGGGATATAACTTTGTGCATTAACCATTATATAAAAGACATATCTGTTATTCATATTAAAGATGACTCTGTTTTTCTTAATGACGGTTTTCTGTTTAAGCTAAGTGAAATAAAAAAGATAGACACACTCAATTCTTTTAGGGGGATGCAGGTATATTTATCCGGCGATGAAACATATATTTCATTAAATGTCAGAAACCCCAACTATTATCTGTTGTTAAGATCCCTCCCGTTACATCTGTTTTCGGAAGAAGACGGGAATAAGATCAGATTAATGTTTGAAAATCTGGAAGACTGTGAAATCTGCGGATATAAAGCCCTTTGGAAAGACCACTGTTTAAGATGTAATGAAGAACCCTGGCAGGAATCTTTACTGGAAGACTATGAAGATAAAACAGAATATGTAAAGCGATCCCAGATGTTACTTTTTATGGATCAGGACAGCTATGAAGAAGTTTCCGATTTCTGTGACCGGTCATTTGAAAAGACGGAAAATTACCGGATTCTTTTTAATGAAGAAGAATTTAAAGAATTCGAAAAAGACTGGTAAGGCAAAAAGTGCCGTAATTTTAAATTATATTTGAATAAACAATCCTTCATGAAAAACGTTTTCCCGATATTTCTCCTTTCAACCCAAATGGTCATGGCGCAGAATATTGCTCTTAAATTGGATGCTGCCACCAAAAACCTGATGGAATCCTCCGGTGCGGTTTCGTCTAATTTATCCTTTTATGTTTCGGATGAAAGCGGGAATCCCGTTTATGATTATCAGGGAAACAAAGGCCTTTCCACTGCTTCGACCCAGAAGATATTCACAGCAGCGGCAGCTTTGGAAGTTTTGGGTAAAAATTATACCTATAAAACAACGTCGGCCTATTCCGGAACAATTTCAAACGGGAACCTGAACGGCAATCTGTTCATCAGCTCAACCGGTGATCCAACCCTGGGAAGCTGGAGGTACGACTCGTATAAACCGGAAAATTTTAAGCAGAAACTCATAGAGGCCGTCAGGAAATCGGGCATCAAAAAAATATCAGGCGACCTGATCGTTGACGATTCATATTTCGACCACCAGACCATTCCGGGAGGATGGCCGTGGGATGATCTGGGGAACTATTACGGAGCCGGCGCCTGGGGCGTCAACTGGCGCGAAAACCAGTTCGATATCAACATCAACGGAACGGAATTCAAAAGTTTTTCCTACCCTCTGGAAGGCGTCAGCTGGCTGAATGACCTGAAAGCAGGAGGGAGCTCGGACCAGAGTTTAGTTTTTACCGCACCTTATTCCCCTGTAGCGCTGATTAACGGAACCCTGCCCTCAAAACTGGTAACGGTTTCCGGAGCTGTTCCCAATCCGCCTCTGCAGCTGGGAATGGAGATCGGGCAATGGCTGAAAGAATCAGGAATTGATCTTTCAGGGAAAGTAGTTACGAATTCCCAGCTTGAAATCGAAGGAAAGAAACCTTTGGAATTCCCTGGACAGAACCTTATCCTTACCTACGAATCACCGACTTTAGATAAAATCGTCTATTGGTTTTTAAGGAAAAGCATCAATATGTACGGTGAAACATTAATTAAAACTTTAGCCAAAGAAAAGAAAGGGAATCCAAGCTTTAAAACGGGGGTTGCCTACCTGAAAGAATTCTGGAAAGGTAAGGGAATCAATCCGGCGATGATCAATTTTGCAGACGGAAGCGGGCTTTCTCCTCAGAATTACGTTTCGGCAAAAGCGGAAGTACAGGCTCTGCTGTATGCTAAAAAACAGCCTTGGTTTGAAGTATATTACGAAGGTTTTCCTACCCAGGACAACGGCATCAAAATGAAAAGCGGAACCATGAGAGACACCAAATCCTACGCGGGTTTCCACACTTCAAAAGAAGGGAAGAAATACGTATTTTCAATCATCATCAACAATTACCAGGGCAGTGGCAGCACAGAACTGCAGAAGATCCTGAATGTTTTAAAATAAATCAACATTTTGAAGAAATCCTTGTTTGCAAGACTGAATAACTGGATCATTTTTACCCTTATGACCATTGTTGTGCTGACGACCGTGGTTGCCTCTACGATTCTGATCAATTTTCTCCGGAGGGAAGAAGTACGGCGGGTAGATATTCTGGTAAGTGCCTTAAGATTCCAGCAGGAAACAGAAAACCCCAATCTGGAAATTCAGGCGTTGCTTTTGCAGATCTACAGCTCCAATACCACCATCCCGCTGATTATTTTAGATAAAAGCGGCCAGATCATCGAGCATAAAAATATTCCGCAGGATATCGAAAACAATTCGGCAGAGATCATTGCACTGGCAAAAAAAATGGCAAAAAGCTATCCTCCGATCGAAATCAATATCCTGAAAGGCAACAAGCAGTTTGTATATTACGATAATTCCCGTCTGCTGAACAACCTGCAGTATTCTCCGTATATTCTGGGATTGTTTATTCTTTCCTATTTCGGATTCACCTTCTGGTTTTTCCGCACCATAAAAAAAACGGATGAAGGTTATCTCTGGGCCGGTTTGGCCAAAGAAACGGCACACCAGATCGGAACGCCCCTGTCTTCGATGATCGGCTGGATGGAAATTATGAAGCTGGATACGCCTGATTCCGAAGGGGTGCATGAAATCGAAAAAGACATTGAACGGCTAAGGACCATCTCCGAAAGGTTTTCGAAGATTGGCTCCGTTCCTGAACTTAACGACCGGGATTTCAATGCCACTATTCAGGAAAATTATGATTACTTAAAAACAAGGATTTCCAAAAAGATCAACTTCGGCCTGCATCTGCCGAATCATACGGTCTCGGTTCCCCACAACAAAATCCTGATGAGCTGGGTAATTGAAAATCTGGTAAAAAATGCCGTTGATGCGATGAAAGGTGAAGGCTCGATCTCAATGACGGTTATTGAAAGAAACAAAAGTATTGTGGTGCAGGTACAGGATACCGGGAGCGGAATGACGAAACAGCAGGCCGCTAACGCGTTCAAACCCGGCTATTCCACCAAAAAGCGGGGCTGGGGATTGGGGCTGTCTCTGGCCAAAAGGGTAATCCAGGAATACCACAACGGGGACATCAAAATTTCACAGACGGAGATAGGGAAGGGAACGACATTCAGGATTACCATCCGTAAAGTATAGTTTTTTTCCCAGATAACACAGGTTTTACAGATCATACTGCGTAATATCACTTTTTTGGAAGCTGCTTTCTAATCCTAATGATGCCCTAAAAGGGCAAAAAACAATAACAGCATCGGGTGAAACCGGTCTTACAGGGGAAACATTAATTATTAACATCTAAAAAGTCATATCCTAAATATCCCGTTTGTCCATCCCATAGGATCCGGATATAATAATAGAGAATCGTTTGGATAGGTCTGTATTTAGATTACTTCCGAAAGTCGAAGAATTTGTGTTCAATAAAAAAAGCGGAGAAAATTTCCCCGCTTATATAATTTATCTTAATTAAAACTATTTCTTTCCGGTCAGCCACTGATCCTGCAGCTTCTTTTCGGCAGGCGTAGGGTTGGCTTTAAACGCGAGGGTTTCAACCGTCATCTTATCCAGAAGTGCTTTTCCTTTAAGATCGATTTTGTCGGTCCTGTCTCCGTTCTTTCTCAAAACGGTAACGGTTACATTCTGTCCTTCCTTGATGGTTCTTGAGTATTCAATAAATGACTGGATATTCTGGACGTTGATGGTCTTTCCGTCCAGGGCAACAATCTTATCCGTGATTTTCAGGCCGATGCTCTTGGCAAAAGGCGACTGGGCAGAGCTTTCGTCGAATACAAAAGCATTATCCTTTTCGTCATAACCCGTTTGCTGCGGATCTTTGATGAACCAGAACATCGGCGGCGTTTCCTGTTTTTTGATTTCCACGCCTGCCATATTTAAATACTGTGCATAAGGGGTAGGCTGATCCCCGGCAATGTATTTATTGTAAAAATCTTTGATCTGAGGATATCCCGTAACGGCAACAAGTTCATCAATTAACTGGTCGTCTTTAAACGGTTTGTTTTCGCCGAACCGCTGGGACAGTTTACGGATCATATCGCGGTAGCCCATTTCCCCGTTCGACAGTTTTCTCAGTTCGATATCCAGGCACATTGCCAGGAGGGTACCTTTTTCATAAACGTTTCGGTATTGATCTTTGTATTCATCTTTAAGGATGTTTTTACTCATTACCGTAAAAGGCATTGTATCATTGTAGTTTTTGGAATTGGCGATTTTCTCGCTCATTCTTTGAAGAAACTCGTCTCTGGTAATCAGGCCTTCCTGGATCTGGAACAGATTGGCGAAATATTCCGTACCGCCTTCGTACATCCAAAGGTGTTGCGACATTTTCGGATCTGCATAATCGAAGTAGTGGATTTCCTCGGAATGGGTTTTCAGCGGATTCACCGTATGGAAAAATTCGTGGGAAACCACATCGGTAATGGCTTTATCGATTGCTTCCTTCGGCATCATCTCAGGAAGCACAACACTTGTGGATTCGTGATGTTCGAGGGCACCGAATCCTTTGATCTGCGGCCCTTGTGTACCGGCCAGATACAGCATGATCGCATATTTTTTATTGGTGTTCATATCGCCCAGGAACTTCTTCTGGGCCAGCACCATCTTTTCAAGATTCTCTTTAAAATCGGCCGCTTTGTATTTGCCGGTCGGGGAATACACACCCAGTACCAGGTTCATTCCTCCCGCGTTGAAGGTGATGTAATCCGGTTTGGTATACATCAGCGGTGAATCGGTTACTTTTGCATAATTGGCCAGGGTAAAGGTATCCGTAGATTCGGATTTGTCCTGATCAACCAATGCGGTGGTTCCGTAGAAGTCCGTCGGTTTCTTCACAACCAGCTGATAAGGTACATCCTGCATATTATCGATATACCCGATAAAGCCGTGGGTATTGATCAGATATACTTTTCCGGCTTCAATGTCCGTTCCGGAAGGCGAAAATACGGCCTTATGCTTCGATTCATCCATTTCGTCATCAAAGCTGTCATTTACCAGGTAAGTTACTTTGCTTAAATTCTGTGCGTTTTTCAGCGCGTAGGTATTGTCATTGACTTTGGTAAAAGGAATTTCTTTTCCTTTGTTGTCCGTGAATTTAACGCTTTCCACAAAACGTCCGTAATCATCTACGGAATAGGTCCCCGGAACCGTTTTCGGAAAATGGAATTTGACGTCACCGGATTTCATTTTAGGGAATTCCATCGTTACCGGCACCTTATCGTCTTTTACATTAACAAGGTCAATGGTGGTTTTTATAGATTGGGCATTCACCATAAAAGCGGTTAAAATCCCCAAACTTAAAGCTGCTTTTTTCATTGAGTTCAATTTATAGTTAAATAGTTGCTGATCGACTGAATTTGTTACGGAAATGTATATTAAACTTTGTTAAATTAAATTCTATTCTTAAATAAGTAGTTAATTAACAGGAGCTTATGTTGCCTGTTTTGAAAATAATTTTCTGTTTTAAATTCAAAAAAATAAAGAAGCAAAACCGCATTTCACCGTTTTGCCTGTCTCATATATTAAACCTTTTTAAAGTTGATGTAATAATTTTTGTTGAATTCAACCGGCTTTCCTACCTTCAGTTTTACGGTTTGCCATTGATCGGTAGGGTTGATGGTTGTGCCTTCGACAATGATCGGAAGTTTGAAATCCTTCACGGTATCCGTATAGCGGAATTTCAGTTCATCTCCTTTTTGAACGTATTCCAGAACAGGAACTTTGGTCGTTCTTAAATACTGGTCGAAGACGCCGGAAAAATCAATTCCCGATTTTTTTGAAATAAAATCTTCAATTTGTCCGGTCGTTACCGTCTGATGATAAAACTCTTTATTGAGGCCTCTCAGGATCTGCCTGAATTTTCCATCATCGTTGATTGCCTGGCGGATTGTATGAATCATGCTGGCTCCTTTCGGATACATATCGCCGCTGCCTTCGTTTCTTACGCCGTATTTTCCGATAATGGGTGTGTCGTTCTGGATGATATTCCGGATTCCCTGAGCATAGAGCTCTGCCGATTTTTTATCCATGTACTTTTCGGTAAACAGCACTTCGGAATAATTGGTAAAACTTTCATGGATCCACATATCCGCCTGGTCCTGAGCCGTAATATTATTGGCAAACCATTCGTGGCCGCTTTCATGGATGATGATAAAGTCCCAGTTCAGTCCGACACCGGTTCCGGAAAGATCTCTTCCCCGGTATCCGTTCTGGTATCCGTTTCCGTAAGCTACGCTGCTCTGGTGTTCCATTCCCAGATAAGGCGACTCTACCAGCTTGTACGAATCTTCATAAAACGGGTAAGGGCCAAACCAGTATTCAAAAGCCGACAGCATCGGCTTCACCTGCTGAAACTGTTTTTTAGCTTTGTCTATATTATAATCCAGCACCCAGTAATCCAGGTCCAGCTTTCCCTTTTCTCCGCTGAAAGTATCTTTAAAATTCACATATTTACCGATATTGGGAATAATGGAGTAGGCATTAATCGGGTTTTTCACTTCCCAGGTATAGGCCATTTTACCGCCTTCCGCTTTTTTGCTGATCAGCCTTCCGTTTCCTACCCCCACAAGATCTTTCGGTGTTATGATTTTCATCACGATTCCATTGTCCGGTTCATCGCTCCAGATGTCTTTCACCGGCAGCCAGATCGAAGCCCCGATGCCTTCATCAGCAGCACTCATCCATGGATTCCCGTTTTTATCTTTGGTAAATACCCAGCCTCCGTCCCACGGCGCATTTTTAGCGATGGTGGGATTTCCGGAGTACATAACTTTTATCGTATATTTTTCTCCTTTTTTAAAGCTTTTATTGGTTTTAATCCAGATAAAATCTCCTTCCTGTTTATATTCCGCTACCGGAAAACCGGCTTCTACCTTATCGGCTTTCATAGGCTCCTGAAGATCAATCTGAAAAGTAGGATTGGTAACATCTTTCGTGATCTCAAAACTGATGATGTTGCTTCCCTTAATGCTTTTTGTTACAAAATCCGGTTCTACGGAAAGATCGTATTTTTTTACATCCCAGAAATTCCGGTATTTAGTATCGGATCCTTTTAAAGTATCCAGTACCGTATAAGTATCTGTTTCACGGGTCTGACCGAAAATCAATCCTGAAACAAATAAAAGCGTATATGAAAGTTTTTTCATCTGAAATAAAATTAATGGTCTAAAATAAAGAATTAATCGATGCTGAACTAAATTTAAAATATAAAATCTCTTTAATAAGACGGAAGATCCGAGGTTTTGTTACATTCTGGAAAGTGAATGGTGAATAGTGAATTGCCAATTCGCTCCGCTTGTCAATTTTTAAAGTGATTTGATTTCATGTTTGTTTTTTTTTGACTTATTAAATTTAATATTCTAAATATTAAATTCTTTCATGAATGCATACAGCCCGATCATAAAACAGCAAAGAATATTCTTAACCTTTATTCCCCTCAAAAAGTTGGAGGGGTGGCGGAAATTCAAAGTTAAAGAGATCAGCACTTCCATAAAAAAATCCCGCAGAAAAAATCAGCGGGAATGTATTTTAGTGTTTAAGTACTTATTTCTGAACGACCGGTAAATTGGCCGCTGCCTTCTGTACTTTTTTGTAGGTATATGAACACATAATGATGCTGAATTCATATAACAAAAGCAACGGAAGCGCTGCCATCAGCATACTGAGGACATCTGCCGGCGTAATGATCGCAGCAACTACCATAATCAAAACAATAGCATGACGACGGTAGGTTCTCATGAATATCGGAGTCAAAATTCCGATGGTGGTAAGAAAATAAATCAGTACAGGGAAAAGGAAAATAACCCCCATTCCCAAAACCACCTGTAAAAACAGCGTCGTATAGTCACTGAGATCATACAACGGGATAATAATGTCTGATATTTTGAAAATTACCCCAAAGTTAACGGCAAAAGGAAGGATCAGGTAATACCCGCATAAAACACCGGTCATAAATAAAATCCAAACCGAATTGATAACGAAAAGGGAGTTTTTTCTTTCGTTGGGATGTAAGGCCGGACTGATAAACCGCCACAGTTCCCATACGATATAGGGAAAGGCAAGAACAATTCCGCCGAAAATGGAAACGGCCATCATGACATTGAACTGCTGGTAAAGCTTACTGGCACGCACCGGAAAATCTTTTGGCAGATGGATGCTGTCTTCGCCCAGAATCATTTTTGAAAAATGGTTGACCATTTCAAAAGTGGCGAAATCATTTCGGGTAGGACCGAAGAACACGTGGTCCATAATCCAGTTGATATTGAAACCGATAACGATCGCAGCAACCACTATGGCGAGAATCGAACGGATGAGGTGGCCTCTCAGTTCGCCAATATGCCCCCAGAAGGACATGTCTTTAGCATCACTCACAGAATAATATTTTTAAGATTCCAAATTTAGGAAAAAAGTTTTACTAAAGTGGGATGTCGGAAGCAGGAAGATGGAAGTTTATTTATCAAATTGAAAAAAATATAAACAGCACGGCAAGATCATTTGATATTTAAAGACTTTTAGACCTGATATCGTAAGGAGAAGCTTCCGGCATCAGCCTCCTTCCTGCCGATCAATAGGATTTCTGCCTTGGATTTACATTAATTGATTCCTTCGTCCAACAGCTTATGCAGGTCGATAATCCCGAAATACTTTCCGTTTTCCGTCACCACAAGCTGTCCAATGTTGTTGTCTTTTAAAATCTGCATGGCTTCTTTGGCTAAGGCCGTTCTCTCAATCGTTTTCGGACGGGCAGACATAATGTCTTTTGCCAGGACTTTCGAAATGTCGTCTCCTTTTAACAGCATTCTTCTCAGGTCTCCGTCGGTAATTACCCCGATAATTTCATCTTCTTCCGTCACCACGGTAATCCCGTGCCTGGAACTGCTGATGGAGATAATGACGTCTTTCACGGTAGCGTTTTCCGTAACCTGAGGTTTCTGTGAGGAAAGGAAATCGTCAACTTTTGAGATTAAATTTTTCCCAAGACTGCCTCCAGGATGGAATTTGGCAAAATCGTTGGCTTTGAATTCGTTCATTTCCATTAAAACAATAGCCAAAGCGTCGCCCAGAGCCATCTGCAGGGTGGTTGAACTCGTTGGGGCCAGTTTGTTCGGGCATGCTTCCGTATCGACGTGGGCATCCAGGATAAGGTCGGAAAATTCCGCCAGCTTGCTGGAAGGATTTCCGGTCATGCCGATTAATGCATGTGAATAGTCTTTCAAATAAGGCACCAGGTTCACAATTTCCGGCGAGTTGCCGGAATTGGAAATGCACAAAACCACATCCTGCTTCTGGATTACCCCAAGGTCTCCATGAATGGCTTCAGAAGCATGTAAGAACTGGGAAGGAGTACCGGTAGAATTTAAAGTAGCCACAATCTTATTGCCTACATGTGCCGATTTACCGATTCCCACCACAATAAGTTTTCCTTTTGCCGCATGGATGATTTCCACTGCTTTTATAAAATCGTCACCCAATCTTGAGGCTAGTTTCTGGAGTTCTGCGATTTCGATTTCCAGGGTGCTTTTCGCGATTGAAATAAGGTCGGCTTTTTCCATTATCATTTTATGGGTATACAAAAATTCCCTTTAAATACGTTCTGTTTAAAAAGGATATTTAATATAATTTTTATTTTTTATAAATCCGTTCGCTTTTATTTTAAGCGAAAAATTCATAACTTTGGATTAGATGCAAATTTAGCAATAGAAAATTAGATGAGCGCAAAAAAAGCCAATTTATCAGGCGAATTGAAAAAATATTTCGGGTTTTCCACTTTCAAAGGCCAGCAGGAACAGATCATCGAAAACCTTATGAACGGTAAGGATATTTTTGTTCTGATGCCTACAGGCGGAGGTAAATCCTTATGCTACCAGCTTCCGGCACTTATTTCGGAAGGCACGGCTATTGTGGTATCTCCCCTGATCGCATTGATGAAAAACCAGGTGGATGCCGTAAATGGTCTTTCTTCTGATGACGGGGTTGCCCATGTTTTGAATTCATCATTAAACAAAACCCAGACCAAACAGGTTTTTGACGATATAAAAAATGGAAAAACAAAGCTGCTGTATGTAGCTCCGGAATCACTGATTAAAGAAGAGTACCTTGACTTTCTGAAAGATGTGAAAATTTCGTTCTGTGCCATTGATGAAGCGCACTGTATTTCAGAATGGGGACATGATTTCCGGCCGGAATACCGAAACCTGAAATCCATCATCGATAAAATTGCCGATGTGCCGGTAATTGCCCTGACGGCAACGGCAACGCCAAAAGTTCAGGATGACATCCAGAAAACGCTGGGAATGACCAATGCATTGGTTTTTAAAGAAAGCTTCAACAGGCCGAACCTGTACTATGAAGTACAGCCAAAGGTAAATGTCGATAAGGAAATTGTAAGATTTATCAACCGTCATAAAGGAAAATCGGGAATCGTGTATTGCCTGAGCCGGAGGAAAGTGGAGGAATTTGCCCAGCTTCTCCAGGTCAACGGGATCAATGCCCTTCCTTACCACGCCGGTCTCGACCAGAAAGTACGGGTCGCCAATCAGGATAAATTCCTGATGGAGGAAGTAGACGTGATTGTGGCGACGATTGCCTTCGGAATGGGAATCGATAAGCCGGATGTGCGCTTCGTGATCCATTACGATTTTCC
Source organism: Chryseobacterium sp. SN22 (assembly GCF_008329705.1). Classification (GTDB taxonomy): domain Bacteria; phylum Bacteroidota; class Bacteroidia; order Flavobacteriales; family Weeksellaceae; genus Chryseobacterium. The sequence goes on from NZ_VTSX01000016.1 coordinate 17,502, forward strand.
GAAATCCCTGGAAAGTTATTATCAGGAAACCGGACGTGCCGGACGGGATGGCGGAGAAGGCCATTGTGTAGCCTATTATGATCCTAAAGATATTGAAAAGCTTGAAAAATTTCTTGCCCAGAAGCCTGTTTCCGAAAGAGAAATCGGATTGCAGCTCTTGAACGAAGTCGTAGGCTATGCCGAAACCTGTATGAGCAGAAGGCAGTATATCCTGTATTATTTCGGGGAAAATTTCGATCCTGTAAACGGGGACGGCGCTAAAATGTGCGACAATTCTTCCAATCCGCCCAAGCTGAAAGATGCAACGGATGATCTGAAAAAGGCTTTGGAGCTCATCAGGGATACCGGTGAAAAATTCAAGTCGAAGGATCTGATTACCGTAATTGCCGGAAAAGAGACGGCTGTTACGAAATCATATAAGCTGGATCAGAGTCCTTATTTCGGATTCGGGAAAGAAGAGAAGGACAACCACTGGAAAACGGTCCTTCGACAGGCGACGGTTCAGAATTTTTTACTGAAAGACATAGAAACCTATGGGGTTTTAAAGATTTCAGAAAAAGGAAGATTGGTACTGGACGGAAAACTTGAGCATTCATTTATGATTGCAGAAGACCGGGAATTCGATCTTACGCAGACAAAAGCGGAAAGCGATCAGGTGCAGATGCAGTCCGGCGGTGGTCTGGACCAGAATCTTTTCAATCAGCTGAAAGAATTAAGGAAGAAAGTTGCCAAGAAGCATGGCATTCCGCCTTACACCGTGTTTATGGATCCGAGTCTCGAAGACATGACGGTTCAGTATCCGGTAAAAGTAGATGAGATCGCCAAAATCTATGGTGTAGGCGAGGGAAAGGCCAAAAAATACGGAAAAGAATTTGCCGATTTCATCAGCAAATATGTGGAAGAAAACAACATCGAGCGTACTCAGGATATGGTGCTGAAGCAGGTAGCCAATAAATCAAGCCACAAGGTTTTCATCATTCAGAGTACCGACAAGAAAATCGACCTTGAAGATATTGCCCGCGCTAAAAACCTTTCGATGGATGAATTGCTGAAAGAAATGGAACGCATCGTTTACCAGGGAACCAAGCTGAATATCGACTATTACATCGAAGATAATTTTGATGAAGATATCGTGGATGGTTTTATGGAATTTATGAACGAATCCGAAAGCGACAGCATGAAGGTTCTTTTGGACGAATTCGGGGACGAACTTTCAGATGAAGAGGTGAGGATGCTAAGGATAAAATTCATCAGTGATGTTGCCAATTAAAATGATGCTCAACAATAATGAAATAATTTTAAAGAAATTCTTCCCCGGAAGAATTTCTTTTTTAATACCACAGAAAAGATCAGAATTGTCTTTTCCTTTTTTTATCTGGTAACTTCCTTTTTTCTATTACTGAATAGCAAAAAGCTGGGCTTCTTTATATTTCAGATTATAACGGTTATTATTTTCTGCTCAGCTTTATATATTACTTTTTTCAGATGGATCTTTAAATATATTAAAATACTGAATAATTACTATCTGATTACAAATCAGAGGATTATTGTTGCAAATAAGACGAAAGAAAACGTTTTTAAATATAAGGAACTGCATGAAATAAATGAAATCAACGCGCAAATGAACGGCAGTTTTTTCGGCAATATCATATTTGGAGAGCCTGAGGGTATTTTTGGCAGAAGCGATGAGCCATTCCCATTTTTTAGCAGATCTGGAATGAGTTTTAAAGAAGACGAGTATGCTTTTGTGAGTGTGGAAAATATTAATGAAATTATTCCGGTTTTTGAAGAACTCGGTTTGAAGGTTACCAAAACTTTTTACTAATTTTACAGGGATGAAAAAGATCTCTGTCATATTTATCCTGCCGGACTTGGAAACCGGCGGCGCGGAAAGGATCGTAACCACCATTGCGAACCATCTCTCACGGGACCGGTTTGAGCCCAAGATTTTACTTTTGCGAAAGCAGGGCGGGTACCTTAATTTCGTGAAAGAAGACGTGGAAATCATCGACATCAATACCGAAAGAATCAGGCATTCATTAAAGCCTATTCTGGCAGAAATCTACCGAAGAAAACCGGATATCGTGTTTTCGGGTTTCGGAGAGGTAAATGCATACCTTTCTTTATTCATCAAGCTTTTTCCCAATACCAAATTTATTGCCCGCGAAACCAATGTGGTGACGAAGCACGTGACGCGGAAAGAAATAAAATTCTTTTATAATTTTTACAATAATTACCACAGGATCATTGCCCAAAGCGATGATATGCTGAAAGATCTCACCGGGAATTTCCGGATAAAATCCAAAAAAGTCATTAAGATCAATAATCCGGTAGATTTTGATTTTATTGAAGAAAAACTTACCAATTCCCAAAAACCAGAAAGCTTTAAATACAATTATAAAAATGTGGTTGCCATCGGAAACCTGTCATCAAGGAAAGGCTTCGATAACCTGCTGAAAGTTTTTTCCAGGCTTAAAAACGAAAATGTCCTGCTCCATATTCTGGGGGACGGGCAGGACCGTGATCTGCTGCATCAGATGAAGGAATTTTTAGGATTGGAGAATGTTATTTTCCACGGACGGCAGGAAAACCCGTACCGGTTCCTGAAACATGCCGATCTGTTTGTTCTTTCGTCAAGATATGAAGGCTTTCCGAATGTATTGCTGGAAGCCGGTGCCTGCGGAACCTATTCTTTAGCCAACAACTGTCCTGGAGGAATTAATGAGATTATTCTGGAAAATATCAACGGAGAGATTTCCGATATCGGGAACCATGAGGATTTTGCACAGAAAATCATGAGCATCCTGCACGAGCACCATGATCCTGAAGCGATCGAAAGCTGCATCAAATCCAGGTTTTCAAAACATATTATCCTGGACCGGTATGAAAAAGTCTTGCTGGATCTCGTAAATCGGTAATCCTGAATGTTTGCCTGCCGGGATCTGTTTTCTTACTTTTGACCCTTTCAATTATTTATAAAATCAATTTTCATTCATGATTAAAATGCAGAAATTAGGATGTGCCTGCGAAAAGCCCACTGTATCCTATACGGAATTCAGGACTTCAGCACTGGGCATCGATAATACACACGGAAAAAATGCTGAGGTAAGCATTCAGCAGTGCAAGCTTTGCCAGAGGATATGGATCCGGTATGCTTTTAATGCAGACGTTACGCCAGAATCCGGTAAATGGTACAAAGGAATGGTTTCCAAAAAAGACCGCCCGCAGATTACGCCTGAAAACGCACTGGAGTATCTTGAAAGTCTTGAATGGTATGTTTACGGCGGCGGATTTTTTAAAAATACGACAGCATTTGGCGCAGGAAAAATTGATCTGGATTAATTGATCCTGCAATATAAGTTCAGGAAACGGGTTGGAAGAGGATGTCGGATGCCGGAAGTTTTCTGACAGAATTATTACCGAGAACTCTGAATATCAGATGATATCGGATTCCAGCTTTATGAGAACAAAATGCAATGAATAAATTTGATGAATTAAAACGTAACCGGTTTATAAAGAAACTGCGGTCGAATTCCATTGCCATTGCTACAAATCAGATCGGAATTCATTCGGGATATTTCAAAATGCATTATCTTCTGGGGAGAATCAACGATATTAAAGTGTTGGAAAATATTGATCTAAGTATCTTCGAAACTTACTACAATGAGATCCAGACTCACCCGATTGGGGATGAAAGAAAACTCTACAGCAAAGAATTTTTGGATAAACTTGATTTAAAGCTAAAACGGATTGATGAAAGATATCTGGATGCCCTTACTGAAAAATGCGGTGAGATCATCGAGAAGTTTAAAGACATCAAAGATTTTTGCTGATTTTTTATGCAGGTGTGCTCCGTTTTCAAAACTTGACAAAACTCACTTGGGGGTATGGCAATTAATCGTTAAATTTGTAAGAACTAAAGAGATAATAAATAAACAAATTCATAAATAACATGAGTCAATTCGATGTTACCGTAATCGGTTCCGGTCCTGGTGGTTATGTTGCTGCAATCCGTGCCGCGCAATTAGGTTTCACAACAGCAATTATTGAAAAATACCCGACTTTGGGCGGAACCTGTCTTAACGTGGGATGTATCCCGTCGAAAGCACTTTTAGACAGCTCTGAGCATTTCGAGAACGCCAAGCATAATTTTGCAGGCCACGGAATCATCATCAACGAGCCTCAGGCTGATATTGCAAGGATGATCGAACGTAAAAACGAGGTGATCAAACAAAATACGGACGGGATCAGCTACCTGATGAACAAAAACAAAATCACTGTTTTTGAAGGGGTGGGAAGCTTCGAATCCGCCAGCCAAATCAAAGTAACTAAAAACGACGGTTCTACAGAAACCATCGAATCGAAATACACCATTATCGCTACCGGTTCCAAGCCGACTACTTTACCTTTTATCACACTGGATAAAGAAAGGGTAATTACTTCTACAGAAGCTTTAAATCTTAAAGAAATCCCTAAACATTTGGTTGTGATCGGCGGAGGGGTAATCGGTCTTGAATTAGGTTCTGTTTATCTGAGGTTAGGTGCCCAGGTAACCGTAGTGGAGTTCATGGATAAAATTATTCCCGGAATGGATGGTGCTTTGAGTAAAGAGCTAACAAAGGTTCTTAAAAAACAGGGCATGAAGTTCATGCTTTCTACAGCGGTTTCTGCAGTGGAAAGAAACGGGGATACCGTAAAAATTACAGCCAAAGATAAAAAAGGAGCGGAAGTAGTCGTGGAAGGTGATTACTGTCTGGTTTCCGTAGGAAGAAGACCTTTCACCGATGGGCTTGCCCTTGAAAAAGCAGGTGTGGAACTTGACGAAAGAGGAAGAGTAAAGGTAAATAACCATCTTCAGACGAATGTGTCTAACATTTATGCCATCGGAGACGTGATCCAAGGGGCCATGCTGGCTCATAAAGCAGAAGAGGAAGGCGTCTTCGTTGCTGAAACTCTGGCCGGGCAAAAGCCTCACATCAATTACAACCTGATTCCCGGAGTTGTATATACATGGCCGGAAGTAGCAGGGGTAGGAAAAACTGAAGAAATGCTGAAAGAAGAAGGCGTGGCTTACAAAGTAGGTTCTTTCCCGATGAGGGCTTTGGGAAGAAGCCGTGCCAGTGGTGATGTAGACGGATTGGTGAAAATCATTGCTGATGAAAAAACCGATGAAGTTTTAGGAATGCACATCGTAGGCGCAAGAGCGGCTGACCTTATCGCAGAAGCGGTAATTGCTATGGAGTTCCGTGCGAGTGCAGAAGACATTGCGAGAAGCTCACACGCACACCCGACGTATGCGGAAGCAATCAAAGAAGCGGCATTGGATGCAACGGCAAAAAGACCGATTCACATGTAATATCTGATCATACAGATAGTCATTTAAAATATTTGTAAATTGGGAGAGGCATTGGCCTCTCCTTTTTTTAAAGGATAAAATCATAAAATAAAACAGGATATGAAAAAGATAATCATCGGATTGGCTCTTGTAGCAGGAAGTTATGCATCAGCGCAGCAAGCCGGAAAAGCAGGAGAACGGCTGAAAAATGAAGCATCCGTTTCCGAACTGGGATCCTCGGATTCCAAAGCCAGGGTACAGGGCAACAACAACAACAAAAGCAATAACAACAATAATAACTCAGGATTCAGAAACCGGAATACCGACGGTTTAAGAATTAAAAACCCAAACTACCAATGGAATCCGGATTACGGGTATTCAGAGGTTTTCCTCCGAATTCCGGAGCAGGGATTTTTCAGCGTGGAAATAGGAGATCAGTATATGTCCAACAATTCCGGACGGTACCGGTTTTTCGATCTGCCGGCAGGAAGAATCCCCGTCTCCATTTATGAAAGCGGATATCTTGTTTACAGAACAACTTTGAATGTGCGGAACAACAGCAGGATGGTCCTGGATTTTTTCACAACAGAAGGCCTGTATCTTCTGGATAACTATCCTGTACCGAACCGGTCATACGGTTTCAACAGCTGGAATGACGTTTGGAACAATCCTTACGGAAGCCAGGGCGATGTGGACAACAGTGGAAATTACCTGAATGTCATGGACAACCAGGATTTTCAGCGGTTTTTTTCAGCCATGAAGAAAGATGCCTGGTTCGATGATAAAAAGATAGCCTTTATTAAAACGCAGGGCCGCCACGCCATGTTTACTTCAAAACAGATCGGCACGCTTGTAAAAGATTTAAGTTTTGATAAAAATAAAATTGCATTGGCCAAATTGCTCTTTCCGCATTGCGTTGACAAGCATCGATACTTTATGGTAGGAGATGCTATGGATTTTGAAAGCAGCAGGAAGGAAGTGATGGATTACATCTCTAATCTGTAATTCTCTTAATCTTAAATTTAAAAAGATGCGGAATTTATTTTTCTATCTGTCAGTCCTAATTTGTAGCTCAGCTTTCGGACAGGATGTTACCGCCATCCGGAAAACCGTTGAACAGATCAACAGAACCGGAAATTATACGGTAAAAACAGTACCTAATGAATATTTCGTTGAGAAAGGGCAGGTAACCGATAATGGCAGCGAGCTTAAAGGGTTTTATTATAAAGGAGAACTTCAGAAAATGGGATATTCAGTAAGTGTATCGGCCTGGAGATATCTGACGGAATATTTTTTCGACCGTGGCCAGCCGGTCTTTGTCCATTATAAAAAATACAGGATCTCAGGCGGGAGCGGACTTCTGAATCAGCCGGTGCTGGTGTCGGAATCGAGATATTATTACGTGAATGGAAAGCTTATTAAAACTACCGGTGTATCAGGCAAAGACGAGGAAAAAAAGGATCATCCGAAAGAAGCGGCCGTGCTGAAAAAAGATTTGGAAAATTATCAATAGGTGGAAATCGGCAATTTCCGTACCTTTGTCGACTAATTTTATCATCCATGCAAATCGGAAAAACCCAGACTTTAAAAATTTCAGATAAAAACAATTCAGGATGGATCCTTACGGACGAATCCGGTGAAAAGGCATTTCTGCCAAAGATTTTTACCCACGACGACAAGGAAATTGATGATGAAATAGAAGTTTTTGTTTATCAGGATGATGGTAAATTAAAAGCCACCACAGAAATACCACTGGCGGAAGTGGATGAGTTTGCGGTAATGAGCTGTGTACAGAGCCTGCCGAGCGGCGCGTTTATGGATTGGGGGATCATTAAGGATCTTTTTATCCCGTACAAGCAGCAGAAAACCAAAATCATTGAAGGCAAAAGATACCTGGTCCATATTTATATCGATGAGGATCTGGGACTGATTACCGGAACCACCAAATTTAAAAGAAACCCGCAGTACGAGGATCTTCCTTTTCAGAAAGGTGATAAAGCAGACCTGATCATGATGAATGAAAGTGAACTGGGCTGGAATGTGGTGATCAATAAAAAATACATCGGACTGATCTACGCTTCCGATGTTTTCAAAAAGTTATACCCTTTGTCCGAGGAGACAGGATACATCAAAGCCATTCGTGAAGACGGGAAAATTGATGTCTCCCTGCAGCCCGAAGGATTTGAAAACATCGATGAGTTTAAAAAGAAAATCTTAGACAAGCTGGAAGAGAATTACGGACTGCTTCACCTTTCAGACAAATCTACACCGGAAGAAATTAAAGATGAGGTGCAGATGAGCAAGAAAAACTTCAAAAAAGCCATCGGAGGACTCTATAAAGATAAGATCATCGATATCCTGGACGATAAAATTCGTTTACTCTAAATAAAAAACGAGCGGAAATTTCCGCTCGTTTTGCTTTTTTGTATTATTCCCTGTTCTTGATCAGCAGCCAGCCGGTATAGACCCTGCCGTCCGATACTTTTATGGTATACCAGTAGTTTCCTGTAGAGACCTGGCTTCCGTTCAGCTTACCATCCCAGGCCAACGGTTTTTTAGAAATGGTTTCTCTGAAAACCGGAAGGCCTCTACGGTCGTATACACAGACCTCGGTCCCCGGATAATTTTCCAGTCCGGTAATTTTCCACTGATCGTTAAAGCCGTCTCCGTTCGGAGTAAAGGTATTCGGAATATTAAAAATAGAGAACGGTTTCTGGCCTATGGAACAACCTCCCTTTGTTCTTACATAAACCATGTATTCACCGATCTTTAAATTAATGAATGTATTGGAATCCTGCCAGGTGAAATTATCCAGTGAATATTCAAAATTTCCTGTTGCGGAAAGAATAACCGTTGCGGAATTGTTGCTTACGTTTACGGATACGATTTCCGGTAAAACCGTATAGCTTACCTGAATGTTATCCGTAGTCTGGCACCCGAAGCTGTTCGTTACCGTTACGGAATAATTCCCCGGAGCGGAAACCGTAATGGTCTGTGATGTTGCTCCGTTGCTCCACAGATAAGAGGCATAGCCGCTTCCGGCATCAAGCGTTACGGTCTTTCCTTTACAGAAATCGATTTTTTCAGGAAGATTGAATTCCGGTTTTGGATTCAGGGCAATATTTAATCGTACGATTTTAAAACATCCGTCGGGTGTGGAAACTTTAACGTGAATCACCGTTGATCCTACATTCAGCAGGTAATTGACAGGATTGGCAATCGGATTCCCCAAACTATCCGTATAAGCGAAAGCGTAACTTCCCGGGTTAATGATTATATTGGATTGATAAGCAGTTAAATTAACGCTCATTGAATTTCCGGTTGTGGTGTTGCACAATGCCACGGAATAATCGTTGGCGGGGACATTATTGGCGGAAAGGGTAGCTATAACCGCAAGCTTTTCAGATTCGCAGCTGTTCAGCGTCTGCGTTACAAAATAAGTTGTTCCGTCAACAAGCGGAGTCGTCAGTGGCAAAATGTATCCGGCGGCATCGTAAAACTTCAGCGAAGTTCCTGTAATTGCCAGGTTAGCTAAAGTCGGAGCAGCAGAAATACAGAAATCCTGAACGGAATTTCCCGTTGGTTTCGGTGTGTTGTGTACCGTTACCTGAATCGAAAGCTTATTGCTTTCGCAGCCGTTGATGGTTTGGGAAGCAAAATAAGTCTGCCCGTTGACCAATGGCATAGTTCCCGCTAAAAGAATTCCCGCCACATCGTACCATTTGATGCTCTGTCCGGTAATCTGAACATCGGCCAGGGTCGGGTGAAAGCTTACGCAGAAGGTTTGTTGGGTGTTCATCGTCGTCGGAAGTGCAGGAGATGTTACCGTTACATTCTGGTTCTGAGCCGAAATATTCCCGTTGCCGTCATTATATGTCCAGTGGATCACATATATTCCAGGTACTGAATAAGAAAGTGGATCTGTCGTAGTTGCCGTTACTGCCCCGGCACAATTATCTGTTGCTGTCGGAATGTTTGAAACCACGGTATGGCAGTCCCCGGTGATATGGGGAAGGGTAGTGACATTCGGAACGGGTGGAGTAATATCCCCGACAATCACATGTACCGAAAAATTACCGTCACATCCATTTAAAGATCCTGAAACCTGACAAGTATATATTCCCGAATTTGCTGTTGTTGAATTTGGAATTGCAGGATTTTGCAGCGTCGAATTGAATCCGTTTGGTCCGGTCCAACTATACACTGCTCCGCCTGACGCATTCAGTTGCAGCGTAGAGTTGATGCAGACCGGGGAATTGGAAGAAATCACCGCAGAAGAGTTACAATCCTGGAATTTAGCAATAAAAATGTCATTTAGACCACCATTCAATTGTTGGAATGTTCCTGAAGTAGCAATTCCTGTGGTATTTCCACTTGACATCCCTGTAAGATAAATGGCTCCCTCATTATCTTTAGTTGCCATTCCTTGCTGTGTCGCTCCATTTCCGGTATAGTAGGTCCCCCATTCCTTAATGTCATTTTGATTATACTTGATTAAGAAAGTAGATATATATGGAGAAGGCATTCCCATATAAGCTCCAGGTGTTGAAATATCAGGCTGGCCATTGGAATGGAGTCCTGTAAAAAATACATTTCCGGAAGCGTCAGGATAAGCTAATAGTTGGGGATCTCCATTGAAATTGAAATAATTTTTGGTGATGGTATGATTAGATAAATTGACTCTCCATATTCCGGGTTGACCCAGTGGAAAAGCGGGAGTAGAATATTTTCCCGGGAGAATCAGTACATTATTTACAATTCTGCCTTTCACAACAAATTCATCGCCTGTATTTCCGTAATAGCTTGATTTCAGAATGGTATTTCCTGATCTTGACAACCTTATATAAATTCCGTCTGAACCGCCTCCTTTCATTGGCTGGAAAGCATTAACCATCGGGATATTTGCCGATTGGGTGGCTCCTACGATTTCCAGATTGTCCGACGAAGACATAATCTCAAAAATAGAAGTAGAACCGTCACTCTGTCCGAAATAGGTTGCCCAGTTTACAATTCCCGTAATTGAATTTACGGAAGCAAGAATACCATCAGTATATCCGATAGGAGTGGCTTTTGAAGGCTGCATAGCATTGACGGTAGGAAAATCCGAACTGAAAGCATCGCCTCCGATAAATACTTCATTTTGATTATATGAGATGGTGTAAAGTTTATCTTTCCTGCTGGATATAAATTCTTTTTGAAAAACCATGTTTCCGTTGCTGTTGAATTTAACAACAACTATATTCGTATTGTTTAACCCTCTTTCAACAGTTCCTCCTGCATAAATATTAAAGCTTTCATCAAAATCTACATCCTGAAATACGTCAGTCATGTTAAAGCCATAATAGGTACCCCAAAGCCTTTGACCATCTTTGGTAAGTTTCATAATAAATGCATCCAGTCCAAGAGAAAGGTTTTGCTGAAAAGTTCCTGACGTCGCAATATTATTATAACTGCTGCTTGTTCCGAAAACATATCCTCTTGATTGGATGTCAGTTTTTATACCTCCGTAATCGTCACCGTTTCCTCCTGCATAACTTCCCCATACTCTTGTTGGCACTGGATCAATAACTATTTTACGATTGGTTGTTTCAACCGGTGCATTGAATCCGAATACCTGATCTCCGAGATCTTTAAAAGAAACGTCGATATCTTCTTTAGTATTTCCCTCGATCCAACTGTTAGGAATGTTTTCAAACAGATCACCGAAACGCACTTTCATCAGCAGCTTTTTATCCTTAATTGCAGTGGGAACTCCATTGAATTTCATTTTAATATCCGAAATTTTTCCTCCGGGATGGATGATGAAGTTATATTCAATAGGCTTCAAAGTGTCTTTTGGCTTAAAAAATACAAGATCGATATTGGGGTAAATATTCTTGTAGGCCACCTTCCGGAACCGGTGAACGGATATTATACCTTTGGGTCTGCCGGGAATATTGTAATAGTTGCTGTAATCCGGAGATTTGCCTTCGGCGGCAACAGATGCGTTTTTATTTGAATTTATTAACTCAATATCAATCCGGTGAAACTGGTTTTCGTATAAAAATTCATCTTCCTGAAAGGTTCTGCCATCGAGTGCTCTGTCCTTTTTTAATTTGGATGAATTTGGATTTGCGGTCTTTTTTGTTTCGTAAACATCATAAGAAAATCCCGAAGTCCTGAGCTGTACATTCAATCCTGCTGAGTGAAACAGATATTTTACATCCGGATTAGCTTTTCCGTCCTGGTCTACAATCTGGCCTTTGTTTTCATAAAAGAAATAATCAGGGGTTTCGGGAGGTTTTTTCTGTGAAAAAATAGAAATACAACAGAAGATGTTGAGTAGAAATAAAAGTTTTCGCATCGGTTATTAAATTTCCGGCAAATATAGTAAAACAGGGAGGTTTCGGAATGAATTTAAAATTAATATTCTCCATAGAAAAAATGAACAGCGATTCACTGTTGAAATTCATTCATCAATTCAATGAGAAAATCTTCGGTTGCTTTCATAGAAATAATTCCATCATCGCTAAAAAATTTTATTTGCTTCGGAGCAAGAATCCATTTAATGCCTCACAGGCATCGTAAGAGACTTAGGATATTACCTAATGTAATGATCAATCTTAACCTTGAAAGGATATCAAATCTTAGAAAAAAAACCTGATGCATATCATAGTAATTTCCTTAATTATTTTGTTTAACAATTTTGTCAAAACAATTGATTGATTTAAATTTGCACAAAGTTGTTTAACAAAAATGTCAAATCAAATCAAAAAAGACCAGACACAGGAACTTATTAAAGAAACCACAAAGAATTTATTCTTTGTGAAAGGGAAGTTTGACGCTACCACCCAGGAAATTGCCGATGCGGCCGGTGTCAACAGAACTTTGATCAATTACTACTTCCGCTCAAGGGATAATCTGATCCAGATTATTTTTGATGAAGCGCACAAAGTAGAGCACGAAAAATCGGAGATCATCATGAATTCAGACCTGCCTTTCAAAGAAAAAATAAGCCAGTTTATAGAAAGCAGCCTGTCTACCAGTCTTCAGTATCCGTACCTGGAAACCTACATTGTTTCACAGATTAACAAAGGAAACTGTCACAAAAAAGATATTGAACAGGGTGAACTGGAAAAACTCTATAAAGATATCGAAACGGAAATGGAATTGGGAAATATCGAACAAATGAAGCCCATTCAGTTTCTTTTGAATATGATTTCTTTATTGGTCTTTCCAAGCGCCGTACGGCCTTTGCTCATGGAAAACCTGATGATTGATGAAACGGAATTTGATAAAATTATTTCCGAGCGAAAAGGGATTATCCTGAATATGCTATTTAAGAATTAAATAAAAGGTTAAAGTAATTTTTAAAATGATCCGTCCTTTAAAAATAAAATCACTGAAACAGCAATTACATTAAAATAATAAACGAAGTATAAGATTATGAAAAGTAAACGTATAACTGCAAGAAAGCTTAAAATAGGAATAGCTGCTGCATTTATGATGTTCGGTTTTTCATCGGTGTCCGCCCAGCAGCAGGTTTCCCTTCAGGAAGCCATTAAGCAGGCGCTCCAGAATAAGGCAGAAGCAAAAAAAGCTGCTTTACAGATCAAAAAAGCCGAATACAAAATCGATGAAGCCAGAGCCGGGGCATTGCCTCAGATCAATGCGACTGCGGGGCTTACCTACAACCCGATTATCCAGGAATCATTGCTGGAGTTCGGAGGACAGAGGATCAGGGCCCAGCTGGGACAGCCATGGAGCTCCACAGCTTCCGTACAGCTGCAGCAGGCCATTTTCGACCAAAGGGTTTTTACCGGTCTTAAGGCCGCGAAATCCACCAGGGAATTTTATGTTTTAAACGCCCAGCTTACCAACGAACAGCTTATCGAGAACGTAGCCACGGCTTATTACCAGGTGTTTGTCCAGGAAGAAAACCTGAAAACGGTAGACGCCAGCTATGCCAATACGGAAAGAGTAAGAAATGTGATTAAAAGTCTGGTCGATAACGGATTGGCAAAATCGATCGACCTCGACCGGACCAATGTTCAGCTGACCAACATCGGATCCAACAGGCAGACCCTGAGAAATGCGGTAGAGCTGTCAAAGAATGCTTTGAAATTCTATATGGGCGTTCCGATCAGTACCGATATCGAACTCGAAGAGAAAACCATCGAACCGAGACCTGAACTGGTTGCCAGTACGGTAAACCTGGATGAACGTACCGAAGTAAAAGTTTTAAGCAAAAACAGGGAGCTTTTGGTTTATAATAAGAAAGCAACGGAAGCCTATCGGTACCCTACAGTCAATCTCGTGGCCAACTATGGCTGGGGTGCGACAGGAGCCAAGTTCCCTTTAACCAACGGAATCAACAACGGGGTGCTGTGGAGCGATTACTCGGCGATCGGATTAAATATCAATATTCCCATTTTCAACGGAGGATCCACGAAAGCCAAGATCAACCAGGCGGAAATCGATATTCAGGATCTGGACCAGGACATCCAGAACACACAGCTGAGCCTGAGCCTGGATTACCGGAATGCCGTGACCAATATGGAAAATGCACTGATAAAAATTGAGAATACAAAAGATAATGTAGGCCTGGCCGAAAGGGTTCAGAAAAATACACAATCCAATTACCAATATGGCCTGGCAACACTTACGGAAGTGCTGGATTCTGAAAATGCATTAACGGATGCCAAACAAAATTATGCCAATGCGCTGTTGGATTACAAACAGGCGGAAATTAAGCTGATTAAAGCAAAAGGTGAACTGAATACATTACAAAACCCATAATAAACTACAATGAAAAAAACTCTAATATATATCATCGTGGCTGCTGTGCTGATTGGTCTGGCAGCCTATAAAATTGCCGGTAACAAAGAAAAGCAGACCAAAGAGGTACAGGAGGTGGCCCGGCAGGTGGACAAAATAAATGTGAACGTGGTAACCGTTTCAAGAGAAAATATCAACACCGATTACTCTGCTAACGGAACCTTTATTCCAAAGCAGGAATCCAACCAGTCTTCCGAGATTTCAGGGCGTATCGTAAGCGTTCTGGTAAAAGAAGGTTCAAGGGTAGGAGCAGGCCAGGTATTGGCCACTATCAAGAAAGATGCGATTGAAGTGGATGTTGCCCAGGCGCAGAACAACTTACAGAATGCCATCATCGATAATCAGCGTTACGAAAATGCTTTCAAAACCGGAGGGGTCACAAAGCAGCAGCTTGATAATTCGAGGCTGCAGCTGAAAAATGCACAGGCGGCGGTTCGTGCACAGGGCGTAAGAGTAAACGATACCAGCGTACGTGCCGGAATCAGCGGTACCATCAACAAAAAGATGGTGGAACCGGGAATGGTTGTGGCGCCGGGAACGGCTTTATTTGAAATCGTAAACATCAATTCTCTGAAGCTGTCCGTTTTGGTGGATGAAAGCCAGATTGGGAAAATCCAGCTGGGCCAGGAAGTTCCGATTAAAGTCAATGTATTGCCGGACGAGTCTTTCTTGGGAAGAATTACCTTTATCGCTCCTAAAAGTGATGCGTCCTTAAATTTTCCGGTGGAAATTGAAGTACAGAACAGAGGAAACCTGAAAGCCGGGATGTATGCAACGGCAACCTTCAAAACCAACAACGGCGCGGAAACCCAGAACATGCTGACGGTTCCGGCGGAAGCTTTCGTCAACGGGGTAAGCTCAGGGCAGTTGTTTATCGTAAACAACGGAACGGCCAAGCTGATCACGGTGCAGACCGGAAAAGTATATGGTGATAAAGTTCAGATCGTAAGCGGACTGAAAGGAGGGGAGCAGGTGATTACCAGCGGACAGATCAACCTGGATAACGGTTCCAAAATCAATATCGTAAAGTAAGAGCAGATGAAGTTAGCAGAAATATCCATTAAAAGGCCGTCCCTGGTCATCGTACTCTTTACGATCCTTACGCTGGGCGGTTTATTAAGCTACTCCATGATGGGGTATGAATTGATTCCGAAGTTTGAAACCAATATGGTAACCATTTCTACGGTCTATCCCGGAGCTTCGCCTGCAGAGGTGGAAACTTCCGTGACCCGGAAAATTGAAGATGCCGTAGGTTCTCTGGAGAACGTAAAAAAGGTGGAATCTTCATCTTACGAAAGTTTATCGGTGATCATGGTTCAGCTGAACACGGGTGCCGATGTGAATTATGCATTGAATGACGCCCAGAGAAAAGTAAATGCAGTTCTGGCAGATCTTCCGGACGATGCCGATCCGCCGTCATTGAACAAATTCTCATTAGACGATCTTCCGATCATGACGCTGAGTATTACCAGCAACAAGCTGAACAATAAACAGCTTTATGATCTTTTGGATAAGAAAATCGAACCGATCTTTTCCCGTGTCAACGGAGTTGCCCAGGTGGATCTGGTCGGCGGACAGGAAAGAGAGATTCAGGTTAATTTAGATGAAAAGAAACTGCAGGGGTACGGACTGTCTATCGGTGATGTACAGCAGGCCATCCTTTCTTCCAACCTGGATTTCCCGACGGGAGCTTTGAAAACAAGAACTTCGAGATCGACGATCCGTCTTTCCGGAAAATATAAGAATGTAGCAGAGCTGAACAATCTGGTGATTTCCAGCAAAAACGGTGCTCAGGTGAGACTTTCGGACATTGCTACGGTTTTCGATTCACAGAAAGATGTTGAAAAAATCGCGAGGTACAACCAGAATTCTACGATTTTGCTTCAGGTAAAGAAACAGTCGGATGCCAACGCAGTAGCGGTATCGGAGCTGGTTCAGAAGACCATTGCCCAGGTACAGAACGACTATAAAGTTCAGGGACTTCAGGTGAATATCGTGGATGACTCCACCGACTTTACCCTGGAAGCGGCAGACCACGTAATTTTCGACTTGTTTCTGGCGATTATCCTTGTGGCAATTGTAATGTTATTATTCCTTCATAACATCAGAAACGCGTTCATCGTAATGGTATCGATCCCGATGTCATTGATTGCCACAGTAATCGGAATGTATCTGATGGGCTATACCCTGAACCTGATGAGCTTACTGGGACTTTCCCTCGTGGTAGGTATCCTTGTGGATGACGCGATTGTGGTACTGGAAAATGTATACCGGCACATGGAAATGGGAAAAAGCAGGATCCGTGCAGCTTACGACGGAGCTTCTGAAATCGGGTTTACCGTAACGGCGATTACCCTCGTAATTGTGGTGGTATTCTTACCGATTGCGATGAGCTCAGGATTGGTATCCGATATTTTAGCACAGTTCTGTGTAACGGTGGTTATTGCAACAATGTTGTCATTATTGGCCTCATTTACCATCATTCCGTGGCTTTCTTCAAGATACGGGAAACTGGTACACCTTACGGGAAAAAATGTTTTCGAAAGATTTATTCTTTGGTTCGAAAAACAATTGGAGAAATTCACGCACTGGATCACCGGAATTCTGGAATGGGCTTTAAAAACAACCCTGAGAAGAGTAATGACGGTTGTGGTAACCTTCATTATTCTGATTTCTTCCTTCATGCTGGTTGCATTCGGATTCATCGGAGGGGAATTCTTCCCTAAAATGGACAGGGGCCAGTTCCTTGTCCAGATGGAATTACCGAAAGATGCTTCCGTAGAAAAAACCAACCAGGTAACCCTGGAAGTTGAAAGATACCTGAGAAACGATAAAGATGTCGTGGACATGATTACCACGGTAGGGCAGCAGTCTTCAGGATTCGGAGGGGCACAGGCAACCCTGTACCAATCGGAGATCCAGGTAATCTTAGTAGACAAATCGGAACGTAACGAAAGTACCGATATCAAATCTGCCAAGATCAAAAGAGCCCTGGAGGAAAAATTCACCGGTGTTGAATTCAAGACGGCGCCGATCGGATTGATGGGAGCGGACAACGCACCGATCGAAATGGTGGTAACCGCTCAGGATAATGAAACGGCAAACAAAGAAGCAAACAGGATCCTGAATCTGCTTAAAAAGGTGCCGGGTTCAGTGGATGCCGAATTGTCCACCGATAGCGGAAACCCGGAAGTACAGGTAAATATTGACCGGGATAAGATGGCGGCTTTAGGCCTGAATCTTTCCAGCGTAGGACAGACGATGCAGACGGCATTCAGCGGAAATACCGACGGGAAATTCAGAGCCGGGGAATATGAATACGACATCAACATCCGTTTCGGTGATGCCAACAGACAGTCAATTGATGATGTACGGAACCTGATGTTCACCAATCCTCAAGGTCAGCAGATCAGATTGAGCCAGTTTGCCGATGTAAAAATGGGATCCGGGCCAAGCTTGTTGGAACGTAGGGACAAGGCGCCTTCGGTAAAAGTAAAATCCAAAGTCGTAGGCCGTCCGGTAGGGGATGTAGCCAACGAATGGGCTGCAATGTTCATGGATAACGAAAAAACAAAACCTGCAGGGGTATCGTACATCTGGAGCGGGGATATGGAAAACCAGACGGAAGGTTTCGGTACATTGGGAATTGCCTTGCTGGCAGCCATCGTATTGGTATACCTGGTAATGGTTTCCCTGTATGACTCCTTTGTCTATCCGTTTGTGGTACTGTTCTCTATTCCATTGGCACTGATCGGGGTAATGGTGATCCTGGCCATCACCGGAAACTCGCTGAACATCTTTACCATGCTGGGGATGATCATGCTGATCGGTCTGGTAGCGAAGAACGCGATTATGATCGTCGACTTTGCCAATATGAGAAAAGCAGCAGGAGCCAATACCCACGACGCACTGATCCAGGCCAACCATGCCCGTCTCCGTCCGATCCTGATGACAACTATTGCAATGATCTTCGGGATGATCCCGATCGCAATTGCCAAAGGTGCAGGAGCAGAGATGAACAACGGTCTTGCCTGGGTAATCATCGGCGGTCTGACCTCATCATTATTCCTTACTTTGATTATCGTACCGGTAGTATATTCTCTGTTCGATTCGATCTTAAGAAGAATGGGCAAAGGCGAACCGTTAGACTATGAAGCGGAAATGAAAGCCGATTACAAACACAGAGACCTAAGTGAAGACGGATTTACCCCGAAACATATAGACTAACTATTATTAACCAACCTTTAATTAACCCAAAAGCGCATCAGCAATGATGCGCTTTTTTATTGGATGTTAAGATTTAATACGCTGGGATTTTTAACCACCAAAGAGGACAAAAGATATCGATGGTGTTTTTGGTAAAAGCTAAATATCGAATGGAAATAAAGCACACAAAAAATCAAAGATTTTATGCTTCCCCGGATTTAAAAGAATAACCATGCCGGTGGCTGAGGTCATTTGAAGCCCCGTCAGCATCCGTGTGAGAAATTCGTGTTATTTGTGTTTTGTTCCGGAAATACCAGAATAAAAAAGACTTCCAGGAAAACCTGGAAATCTTACTTAAAATATCTTTAGAAAATTAATCGGCCATTACTTCACCGGCTTTGCGGTAAACGAAGCTTCCGTAAATATGTCTTCTGGCAAAACGGCTCGGCGAATCGGCATTCACCATTTTGATGTAGGTATTTCTCGGAACACTCAGGTATTCATAAATATTTCCGTTCAGGTGCTGCACCGTAAGAATGGATTTTTCCAGATAAAAATCCTGAATATTTGAAGTGGTGATGGTTTCCGTATATTCTTCTTTGTACTTTTCCTGCGTTTCCGGATTGATGCTTACCAGGAAGTGATAAGCCTCGATCACCGATTTGCTTTTCTCTTCCGCTTCCAGCTTTCCGGCTTCGTCGTTTATGAATTTATCAGGATGCGTGTCTTTCATCGTATTCCTGTAAATGGTTTTCAGTTCTTTTAACGTTACGTTTTTATCTACTTCCAGCAGCTTTCTGTATTCGCCTAATTTTTTCATATGGTTGGATCCTTATTTCGGGGTGCAAAATTAAGGTTTTAAATTGATAAATGGTAAGTTGTTCATTATTAATTAAAAACAATTTTACTTAACGTACTTTTTTGTCTCATCCCATACTGTTTTTACAGGATGAAAGTCCGGATCATCATCATGGTTGTCCTGTAAATAAAACAGCTTATTTTTACCTGTTACCAATGCATCAGAAATGTAAGTTTTGGAAATATATTTTGCTAAATCGGGTTGCTGAGAATCATTGAAGTAAATGGTAATTTCATTAATGACACTTTTTTGAGGCTTGCCCCGAGACTTTTCATAATGGTGAGATTCGGATTTTCGAATACGGATTACTTTATCGTTTTTATCTCGCGTTATTTCAGTGCAAAAACCTATTGATCCGATGTTTTTATAGTTGCGGTTTCTAATCGAACCTGAACCTTCTATAAGCTGGGTAGGATATTCTTTAGAATAAACATTAATGTTATCCAGGTAGCAATAATGTTTAAATTTTATTTCATTTTGTACATCATCACGTAACTGTGCTGATAATGATATTGAAATGAGAAGAGATAAAAGTAAAATTCTCATCTTATTTATTTTCATGGAAATATTCATACGCTAACCCTTCCAAATCGCCACCTTCAGAAATTAAATGATTATTCTCATCATAGATTTTAAAACGTTCCTGTGAATCTCCGATCGCTGCCGATCCGTCCAGGCCAAGTAATACAGTATAAAAAGCATCTGTCATAAGATCAGAAACGATATTTTTTAGTTTTTCATTTTGAATTTTATCTAAATTCAATCCTTCTATTTTTGCTGAAACAAGCGTTCTGTGTTCCGATTGATGATCAAAACATGAACTGAGAATATTCTGTTTTTCCTGATAAAAGTTTTTTACAAATTCTTCGGTGGTCATTTAAAGAGTAGTTTATTGTAAAGATAAACAAAACAGGAGCCCCGAAAGACCCCTGAAAATAAATATCAATAGTTAAAGCGTTTATAAAGCCGGCACTTTACTCATTTCTTTTGAAGCGGCTACCATGGCGATAAGGGCCTTTTCGGTTTCTTCCCAATGCCGGGTTTTCAGGCCGCAGTCGGGGTTTACCCAAAGCTGTTCTGCCGGGATTACAGCCTGTGCCTTTTTCAGCAGTTCCATCATTTCTTCTTTCGGCGGAACCCTTGGCGAGTGGATGTCGTATACGCCCGGACCGATCTCATTCGGATATTTAAAATCGGCAAAGGCATTCAAGAGTTCCATCTGGCTTCGGGAGCATTCAATCGTAATCACATCCGCATCCATATCGGCAATGTTCTGGATGATATCGTTGAATTCAGAATAGCACATATGCGTATGAATCTGCGTGGCATCTTCTACACCACTGGCTGAAATCCGGAACGCTTCAATGGCCCATTTCAGGTAGTTCTGCCATTCTGAGGTTCTTAACGGAAGCCCTTCACGGATCGCCGGCTCATCGATCTGGATAATCCGGATGCCTGCTTTTTCCAGATCGGTTACTTCATCACGGATCGCCAGGGCAATCTGCTTGCAGGTCAGAGAACGCGGCTGATCGTCGCGGACAAATGACCATTGAAGAATCGTCACCGGGCCGGTCAGCATTCCTTTTACCCACTTTTTCGTCAGCGACTGGGCATATTCCGACCAGTAAACCGTCATTGGAGCCGGGCGGTGAACGTCTCCATAAATTACCGGCGGTTTCACACACCGGCTTCCGTAACTCTGTACCCAGCCGTTTTGGGTGAAGGCAAATCCGGCCAGCTGTTCCCCGAAATATTCCACCATGTCATTGCGCTCAAATTCACCGTGAACCAATACATCGATGCCGATGTCTTCCTGCCAGCGGATGGTTCTTTCGGTTTCCTGCTTCAGCAAAGCATCATATTCATCGGCATTTAGTTCTCCTTTTTTGAATTTCGAACGCCAGTTTCTCACCTCTTTGGTCTGAGGAAAAGAACCGATCGTGGTCGTAGGGAATAAGGGCAGCTGAAGGATATCCTGCTGGGATCTTTTTCTTGCTTTAAACGGAGAGGACCTTTTGGCATCTTCTTCAGTGGTGACTTCCACCCGGTCTTTAACGTCATGGTTGTGAATGAGTGTCGATATTCTGCGTTTTTCGATGGCTCTTCTATTGTCATCAAATTGCTGCTGCGTATTTTCATCTGTATCTCCTGAAGCCAGTTTGCTGAGAGTAACAATCTCATTAACTTTTTGTTTGGCAAAAGCCATCCATTGCCTGATTTCACCGGACAGGATTTCTTCGTTGTTCTCCGCATCGAGATCGGCAGGAATGTGGAGCAGTGAGCATGAAGGCGCAATAAGCACCCGTTCGGAACCTATTTTCTGTATGGTCTTTTCAATGAAATTTAACGATTTCCCGAAATCATTTTTCCAGATATTCCTTCCGTCGACAATTCCCAGAGACAGGCTCAATGTTTCTGGAACTGCCTGTAAAACGTCATCCAGCTGTTCAGGACAGCGTACAAGATCAATATGTAAAACATCTGCAGATAGGGAAGATGCCAAAGTAAGGTTATCATTTAATCCTTCAAAATACGTAGCAAGAATAAGTTTAAGATCAGGGAAGTGTTTCCTGATTTCAGCATATACCCATTGATAGGTTTCTTTTGCTTTTTCACTTAGATCCAATGCTAAAAACGGTTCGTCAAACTGGATGTATTCCGCTCCCTGATTTTCCAGTTCTTTTAAAATCTGCAGATAAACCGGCAGAAGTTTATCGGCCAGATCCAGCTTGTCAAAACCTTCTTCTTTTTCTTTTCCCAGCAAAAGATAGGTTACCGGACCGATCATCACCGGCTTTGCACGGATCCCGGCTTCTTTGGCATCGGTGAATTCTTCGATGATCTTTTCGGAAAACAGGCTGAATTCCTGGTCTTTCTGAAATTCAGGAACAATGTAGTGGTAATTGGTATCGAACCATTTGGTCATTTCCATCGCCGTAATGTCCATGCTTTCCTTCTGGAATCCTCTGGCCATCGCGAAATAAAGATCAGTTTCGTGTTTCCGGGCAGCAATTTCCCGGTAACGTTCCGGAATGGCACCCAAGGTGAGGGTCATGTCCAATACCTGATCGTAAAACGAAAAGTCGTTGCACGGGATCAGGTCGATGCCTGCTTCCTGCTGGAGTTTCCAATGTTTGTTTTTAATGGTTTTGCCGGTCTCCAAAAGACCATTGACATCAATTTTGCCTGTCCAATACTGCTCGCAGGCTTTTTTGAGTTCTCTGTTGCTACCAATACGCGGATAGCCAAGAATGTGCGTTTGCATGTTCTTAAAACTTTTAAATGAAACAATAATTTTAAAGCTCTTCAGATGCTTCGCAATGCATACGGGAAAGGAATTTTAAGGAGTAAAAGAGATACAGCAAAGACGTAATTTTCCCATCAGGTCATGGGAGTGGCTTGAAAATTTCTGTTTTCAGAAACAAAGTTTTTGATTAACTCAGATTTTTATCAAATAAAAGAACAGGTAATCGAACCTGAAAAATCGGTGATCCATTAATTTCCAAACCGATAATTCCGCCGTTTAAATAAAACCGCTGTCTTTAAGATAAATCCAGTCAAAAAAATCAAACCAAAATACGTTCAAAAGTATCATCTGTATGACTCAAAAGCTCCAGACCGCGAGAGCATTGTCAATCCGGAACAGGCAGGTCTCCTGACTTGTAACAGTTTCTGTCATCCTTCCCGTTTGCACAGTGGATCTACTCGGACAAAAACCTTTGGGGTATTACTTACAGTTGCGCGACAGCTCGTGATTCTCACACGATTCCCTATTAATCTACTTTACGTAAAACCTTTTCCGTTTGATGAAGGATGTTAAAGAACTATTTCCGGGCAAATGTAGGAAATATTTTTTATCCCTGTTAACGTTTTACCCTGTTAACGTTTATAACGTTAACAGGGTAAACGCCAACTCCAGCGACTCCGCAATATGCCGTTCCAGCATTTCACTGTCTTCCAGCGGGTAATAAAATTCTTTCGGATTGACGAATACATTGTTGTATTTCGTGCGTTCGCTGGCACCATCGACATCAATGGGTAAAAGGCCGGGACCTTTTTTACGCAGTACGGTTTTGAGACCTTTGGAAGTCACTTTGGATTCCACGCAGCCCACCAGTGCGCCTCTTCCCAAAACATCAAAACAAATCACGGTGTAAATTCCGTTTGGGACCAGCTGGCCCGGCGGAAGGATGCAGGCATAAAGGACGTGAGGTAAATTGGTGATCCCGCGTGAAATTTCAACGGACAGATTTGTGCCACTAAACTCTCTGTATTTGTTTTGCAGACTATCTTTAAAGCCGTTCAGTGCATCACGTACTGTCATCATCCCGGCATCGTTGGTGCGCAAAGGCTGTCCTTTCACAACCGGATGTACCTGCCGGAATTCGCAGATGGCGTTGAAATAATCGGTGATTTGGCGGTTTTTCATATAAAAGATAATGAAATTAGATAAATACGGTTGATGTAGCCCAGTCCAGTTTATTTAGCAGATGATTGATCTTCTCCGGACAATTTGGACAGACCGTGATAGACCTTGGAGTTTTATCTGATCCCAGGGTGTCGTAGGTTTTTAGTGGACTGTTGCAAACGTTACAGTGACCTTCCTGAGTGATTTCATTCTTTACTTCCAGATTTTCAATTTCGATAATAAGTTCATTCATTAAAATCTGAATAGCCTCCTTCCTTTCCTCAAAATGAATTTGTAAAAATTCGTTCAGAGCCAGGCATTCCGATTTCATTTTTTGAAAAGTATGTTTTCTCTCACGGTATGATTCGGGAATATATTTTCTGCAAAAATTATTTATTCTGTCGGTATATCCTCCGGCTCTGAATATTTTCTTTGCGTTTAGACTGTTTAATCTGATCATACTAAAATTTAATTTCAAAGGTTTAGCTTCGGTCAAAGGGAATAACTTTCTCTTCCGTTAATTTCTGTTTCAGACAATCGGCATACTGATGGGCAAATTTTTCTTTTTCCATTTGCGGCAGCCGGAAATAAAAATTGTCTCTTGCCTCTTTCATTTCGTCGTCTTTCTTTTCACTTTCGGGACGTTCCACAACTTCGAGATAATGAACATAATGCCCAAGCTCATGAAGCAAGGTCCTGTAGAGTTGTGTATTCATCGAAGCTTCAGTACAGATCGGTGAAACATAGGCTTTTTTGTTATCGGTAAAAGCATGCTGATCTTCCTGTAACCTGATGAATTCTCTCTGATCTTCAACAGTCATTTTTTTAGACCAGACGATTTTTTATGGATATCAACAGCATCTAAGATAATAGCGGGAGCATATTCGTGTTCGAATTCAAAACTGTAAATCAGCCTTCCCCAGACCGGAGAGATGATTTCCTCTTTTCTTTTGGGCTGGCGTAAAATAATAAATCTCAGATCGCCGTAATCTTCTGATGGAATATGCGTAATCATCTTTACTATATCATTTATTGAACAGGAATGAAAACAATTTTTCCGGGTTTCTTCAACAACAAATAAGAACTCATGTCCATTAATGACCCTAAGTTCCTGATGATGTTTTCCTATTCTTT
This sequence comes from Chryseobacterium sp. SN22, assembly GCF_008329705.1. GTDB lineage: Bacteria > Bacteroidota > Bacteroidia > Flavobacteriales > Weeksellaceae > Chryseobacterium. The sequence goes on from NZ_VTSX01000016.1 coordinate 42,261, forward strand.
CATAAAAAGATTTCAGGGTTCCGTAAGGCGTAGCAATTTTAAGTTTATTGTTTTTGCTGAATCCCTGATTTTCAGTTCCGATATTCCTGTTCCGGCGGGTTGGATGATATATGAAATTTTAACGATTATTCCGTTCGCTGGTAAATATGCGTGAGCTTCGCATTTTTAATAAAATTTTCCGTCGACATATTAAGATCTGCTTTTTTATCGGTCAGTTCAAAATAATAAGCCATCATATTCGGAAACTTCGGGTCTTTGCACAGTACTTTGAATCTTCTCACGGTAGGATCCGAACTTAAAAATGCCTGTTCTGAAGCATTGCTCATGCTGATGTTGTTGACGTCAAAAGCATCTTTCCAGTTCTTCTGCAGCCTGGCGAATCGTTTCTGGGTCCTGTCGCTGTCTTCATTTTCAAACTTATCCACCTGAAAATCGGCAAGAAGCTGTGGGTAAATTAACCCTTCTTTCAAAAGCATTGTGGTTATTTTATCGGCAGGATTGTAGAAAACTGTTTTGTTGTCAAATACAATCTGCTTGTTACTGATAGTTATCTGACCGGTAAACTTTTTATAGTTTTTCTTTTTATAGTCATTTTTAAAATGCTCGATCACTGCTTTATCTTTAGGTCCGGCCTTTGCTGTTTTCTGGGCAGTAGCAGAAACCGATAGGAGTAAGGAAAAGCTTAAGGTATACAGGAGTTTCATTGGATAGGATTTATAATAGGAACGGTTGAATTTATAAAATATTTTTAATTCTCAGGTGCTGAAGCAGCATGATGGTTTTGGCATCTTTAATCTCTCCTGAATCGATCATGGCTAATGTCTGATTAAACGGAAGTTCCAGCACTTCAATGTTCTCGCCTTCATCTGCCAGTCCGCCGCCATCGTTGATTTTCAGCTCCTCCGAATATTCTGCAATAAAAAAGTGGAGGATTTCCGTTACGGATCCCGGCGACATATAAGCTTCAAAGATTTTTTCGACGTGGGAAATTTTGTACCCGGTTTCCTCTTCGGTTTCCCTTTTGATACATTCTTCCGGATTGTCGTTGTCCAGGAGACCCGCACAGGCTTCGATCATCATGCCTGACGCATTTCCATTGATAAAAGTAGGCAGCCGGAATTGTCGTGTTAAAATTACCGTTTCCGAATTTTTATTATACAACAGAATAACGGCGCCATTTCCCCGGTCGTAGGCTTCGCGGCTCTGCTGTTCAAATGTCCCGTCTTTTTTCTGAATACTGAACGTTACTTTCTTCAGCGTATACCAGTTGTCGGATAGGATTTCCGTTTTTTCAATAGTTACTTTTGTATCGTGCATAATTGTATGACCTTAGTTTTAATTTTTTAATAAATCTGTTAGTGCTTCCTGCAAATGAGGAAATTTAAACTGAAAACCTGCGCTTTGTATTTTTTCACAGGAAGCCCTTGATCCTTCGAGGACCGCTACCGATAACTCACCGAAGATCAGCTTTAAGACAAATCCCGGCACATTTGGCATAAATAAAGGTTTTTTCAGGACGTGCGCCGCTTTTTCCGTCAGATCCCTGTTGGTGGCGTGCTCCGGAGCAACGGCATTGAAAGCACCATGCAGTTCGGGATTTTTCAGGGCAGATTCATACATCGAGCAGATGTCTTCGATATGAATCCAGGGCATATATTGTTTTCCTGTACCTAGCGGAGATCCGATGCCTGCCTTTATGGTCGGAAGCATTTTTTTCAGGGCGCCTTCTTTTTCGGAAAGAACAACACCCGTCCTCAGTTTTACGACCCGTTCAGAAACCTGCTGGTTCTTAAATTCATCGGCAGCCTGCTCCCATAGAATTGTTACTTCACTCAGGAAATCCTTTCCTGGTCCGTCCTGTTCTGTAAATATCTTTTCCGTGGTTTCAGTTCCGTAATAGTTGATTCCTGAAGCGGAAACAAAAGATTTAAGTTTTTGATTGTTCTTTTGTAGAGTCTTTAAAATAAGCTGGGCAGAATCTACCCGGCTTGAGATAATTTCTTTTTTTCTTTCATCGGTCCATCTCCTTTCCGCGACACCTGCTCCAGCCAAATGGATTACATGAGAAATGTTTTCAAAAGCAGCTTCATCAACGGTGCCGTTTTTAAGGTTCCATTCAAAATCATTTTCATGCTGTTTCTTCCGTGTCAAAAACCGGACGGTATATTCTTTTTCAAGTCTTTTTGATAATTCTTTGGCAATTAAACCGTTGGCTCCGGTAATCAGGACAATTTCTTTCATGTTACAGTATTAGAGGTATTTCACGACTGATTTCTTACAATCAGGATAAAGTCGTCATCCAGAAGTTTATAGCCATAATCGTAGATGAATTTATATTCGGAACCATTTTTATAAACCTTGAGATTCGTGAAATAGTCAAAATCAAAACCCAAGCCATCAAGTCTGGACCTTGTAATTTTTGTTTTACCGTCGGTATTCACTTCCGTCAGGATCCTGTAGTTCTTGCGGAGCTTGTTGTTGACATTCCGCATCAGGTTGTTGGAGTCCTTATTCTGTTTGTTGTTGTAGGCATTACGGCAGGCATCATTACAAAATTTTTTGTCTGATCTTCCGATAATTTTTTCGCCGCATTCGATACATTCCATCATTTATTTTTTCAGTTGGTGTATGTGGGTGTGTTTTTTTCTGAGGAGTTTCATCAACCGGTTGTGCGCCGGATAGCTTCGGTTAGGCGTTATATTATTAAAAAAAAGCGCTACAAGCAGTAAAATCAGGCAGCCTGAAAGTACAGGCGACAGCACATACCAGAATCCAAGTTCAGGAATTTTGCCTGTAGAGCTTACGGCAATTAATGCGGTAGCACCGCCGGGCGGATGCAAGGTTTTGGTGTATTGCATCAGAACGATTGAAAAGGCAACAGCCAACGGTGCGGAAAGCCAGATAATATCGGGAACGATTTTGTAAACGGCAACGCCTACCAAAGCGGAAAGCACATGCCCGCCGATAAGGTTCCGCGGCTGAGCAAGAGGACTCTGGATGGCACCATAAATTAATACACTTGATGCACCGAAGGAACCGATGAGAAAAATATTTTCTGTTTCCGCCAGACTGTGTGATTGGATAAAAGCAATGATCCCGATTCCGAAAAATGCTCCCAGAAACGACCAGAAATGCTCTTTGTAATCTACCAGGGTTTCCCTGTAAATCACATATTTTGAAACCCGGAAGGTTCTTTTTATTGTCTTTTTCATATTTTTTCAAATATACGTAATTTATCCGTTTACAAACGACTACAAACGAATTTAAATAATTTTCTCCCGACTCAGGTAATGGAATCTGACAATCTTTGCAACAGAGATTTGAGAAAACAGTGAACGTCTCCAGTCTGAATATTAACTTTAAAAATACACATTATGTCACTACGAAACAAAATTACATTGATCGGTCACACAGGAAAAGAAGTAGAAGTAATGACCTTTGAAAACGGAACCTTAAAAGCCACCGTATCTCTTGCGACTAGCGATCATTACACGAATGCAAAAGGAGAGAAAGTAGAAGAGACCCAATGGCACAATCTGATTGCCTTTGGTAAAACGGCAGAAATCCTTCAGAAATATTCCCCGAAAGGAAAAGAGCTTGCCGTGGAAGGCAAACTTACCTACCGTTCTTATGATGATAAAGACGGGGTGAAGAGATTTATTACTGAGATCAGGGTAGAAGAAATCCTTTTATTGGGAGGTAAATAATCATAAAAATTACTGCCATGAATGTAAAAGTCTTTAAAATAAGAATAAGTGAAGAATACCTTCATAAAGATCAGAGAATGCTGGACGCTTTTCTGGAATCGCACGACATCATCAAAGTGGAAACGGCATTTGTAAATGATGAAAACTATTGGTCCGTTATCATGTATTTTGACGAAATCAAAATGGTAAAGGATTCTGTGAAAGAGCCGAAACATGCAAAGTATTCTGCGGAAGACGATGCGCTGACCTCCGACGAAGCAGCAATTCTGGAAGCCCTGAAATACTGGCGGTCGGAAAAAGCAAAAGAGCAGAATCTGCCGTCTTATTTTATTGCTACCAATAAAGAATTGATGTCGGTAGCCAAATACAAACCGGCAAAGAAGGAGGAACTTCTGGACATTAAAGGCTTCGGAAAGCATAAAATCGAAAATTATGGCGAGGAAATTCTGGAACTTTTAGAAAGCATTTAATTTTAGGTAGAAACACAAGTGATGGAGTATTATTTTTACCCGGGGCCGGAGATTATTGTTCTCCGGCTTTTTGTTTGTCTTAAAAGTCCGTCCAATTCCTTATTTTTGCTGCTTACAAATATTAATCATTATTTATCTATTATAAAATGAAACCAGGCTTAGCAAAAGGAACGAGAGATTTTACCGCATTGGAAGTTTCCAGAAGAAGATATATCATCAATACACTACAGAAAAACTTCGAATTGTTCGGGTTTCAGCCGCTGGAAACGCCAAGCTTTGAAAACCTTTCTACTTTAACGGGAAAATACGGGGAAGAAGGAGATCGTCTGATTTTTAAAATTTTAAATTCAGGGGATTATACTGCAAAGGTGAATCAGGAAGATTGGGAAAATAAAAACCATCAGAAACTGACTTCCCAGATTTCAGACAAAGCCCTCCGTTACGACCTGACCGTACCTTTTGCAAGATTTGTAGCCATGAATCATAATCAACTCACTTTTCCGTTCAAGCGTTACCAGATCCAGCCGGTGTGGAGGGCCGACCGTCCTCAGAAAGGAAGGTTCAGGGAGTTTTATCAGTGTGATGCCGATGTGGTAGGAAGCGAAAGCCTTTTACAGGAAGTGGATCTGGTTCAGCTGTATTTGAAATCATTTGCCGAACTTGGCGTGTCCGTAACCATTCATATCAACAACCGGAAAATCCTTTCCGGTCTGGCGGAATATGCAGGTATTACCGATAAATTAATTGATTTTACCGTAGCTCTGGATAAACTGGATAAAATCGGGAAAGAAGGTGTTGTAAAAGAACTGCTGGAAAGAGGAATCGTTCAGGAATCGATCGATAAGCTGGATTTTCTGTTTACGCAATCTGAAGATGCACTGGAAAACCTGCTTCAACTTAGAGAAAAATTTGCCGGAAACGAAACCGGACTCAAAGGGGTGGAGGAATTGGAAACCGTTATTACCCAATCTTTAAATCTTGGGGTGGATATTCAGAACCTAAGATTCGATATTACTTTAGCCAGAGGCCTGGATTATTACACCGGGGCCATCTTCGAAGTGAAAGCGGATGAGGTGCAGATGGGTTCCATCGGCGGCGGCGGCAGATACGATAACCTTACGGAAGTTTTCGGCGTTAAAAACATCCCGGGAATCGGGATTTCCTTCGGGTTAGACCGGATTTACCTGGTAATGGAAGAATTAGGGCTTTTCCCGAAAGAAGCAACTTCCAAAACGGAATATCTGTTTGCCAATTTCGGAGGAGATGAAACCCTTGAAGCTTTAAAACTCATCAGACAGCTGAGAGAAGAAGGAATTTCTGCCGAGATCTATCCTGAAAATGCCAAGATCGGAAAGCAGTTTACTTATGCTGAGAAGAAAGGCATCAGAAATCTTGTCTTCTTAGGGGAGGAGGAAATCAAAAATGGAACGGTTACCTATAAATATCTTGAGACAGGGGAACAGAAGACCGTTTCTCTGGAAGACTTTTTAAATACATAATGGATCGGGTTTCGGAAGAGCTTTTGGAAAGATGGCTTAAAGGCTGGTCCATATCGAGGGGCAAGCCTTTGCCGGAAGCCTGGAAATCCGGATATAGGGTTCTTGTGGGAGAACAGAAGCAGAAAGCAAGATATGTATTTCCGCAGGTAAATGAAGATTTTATCAGGCTTTCGGAATCAATCTATGAGCCGTGGATCTACCTTAAGGTCTGCGCATCTCCCGAAGAATTCAGCATGCTTATCCCTCAACGATGGAAAATTCAGCCGCAGGGTTACATGATGTATGGTCCGGAAAAAATGGTGACTCATGAAAAACCGCTTCCGGAGGGCTATTCAATGGAAACTCTTCAGCAAAAGCCGGATTCATTTGTCGTAAAAATCAATACCGGAGATAAGGAAGAGGCTGCCATCGGACGATTGATCATTGTTGACGGACTTGCCATTTATGACCGCATAAAAACGGAAAAAGGCCACCGGCGGAAAGGACTCGCTACGCAGTTGATAAATGAACTTCGTCGTATTGCTGTATCAAAAGGAGTTTCGGAAAATTTCTTGGTGGCTACAGAACATGGAAAGCTTTTATATGAATCTTTAGGCTGGAAAATATACAGTCTTTATACTTCCATTGTGATCGAGGAAAACATTAAAAGGGAGGTTTAGATAAAGTAACTTTAAATGGTTGGATAATGGAAGCTGGATGAAGGAAAGTCTTCCGGTCGATATTACCATCGACGATCCACCTGACTATTATTTATTTTTCTTTAAAGACTGTAAAACAAAATGATTTTGTAATTTGTAACTGAAAAACTTAAAACTAATAATGTATGAATACGATTTGCGGATTATGTGGTAACCCATTAACTTCAATGGATACGGCAGGTGAAAATAAACTGGCAGATGGCCATTGGTTATGCAACAGCTGTCTGAACCAGGCTGCTGCCCTCAACAGAGATGTCATTAATAATCTCAACCAATTTTTTCTTCCTGAAATCAGAGGAATTATTCTTCAGGGAAAAATTGGTATATCTGAAAATCCTTCAGGTTTTCAGAATACAGAGTCGCCGACTTTCGGATTTGGCGGTATACCGACGAGGCTTGATGAAATTCAGGATCAGATTGTTGCTCTGAATGCGAGATTAAGTATTTTGGCGAATGGTGAAGTGAAAGAACTGGTCAATATTTTAGAAAGGAATGAAAAGCTTACTGCCATTGCAGAAGCACTAACCATTCCCGGAAAAATAGAAGGGCTTATTTTTTCCAGCTACAAAAGAGTGGTTTTCATCGATAAAAAGCTTTTGGGAAATGTGCAGATCGATGAATACCCATATCACAATATCCGGTCTGTTGATCATGTGGAAAGCCTTTTCTATTCAACCCTCAGAATTATTTCTAAAAACGGTGCTTCAGCAGAATTCAAGCTTCATAATAAAAGCGACGGCAGAAACTTCAGCCATGCCTTCAATAACTATTTGAATGGCAATACAGGCCGATCCGCTTCACAACAACAACAACAACAACACATTCAGGCTTCTTCTTTCAATCTTTATAATCTTCCGGATCAGGAATCACCATTTCATCGGACAAGCAGTCATGAAACGATCCCTCAAAATTCATTTAACGAAAAAAAAGAATCGGCAGAAGTTATCATCCAGCAATTGGAAAAGCTGGGAAAATTAAAAGAAATGGGCGTTTTAACGGAGCAAGAGTTTACCGAACAGAAAAAGAAACTACTCGAAAGACTTTGAAACTGTCGGACTCAATCAGCTTAAACAATTAAATAAATAGAAAATTCAAAAAGAAAATCAGTTACGTCATTATGATAAAAACATTTATTCTCAAAATCATCAACGGAAAATGGTCTGCACCTTTTTTTATTACCTCCATCAGTATCTTCTGCTGGTTCTGGCTGTGGATACTTCCCGTAACAAAAACAATCTGGAATATCTGTTTTATCATTCCGATAGGTACGGGTCTGGTTTACATCTTGCTGGGCATTTCCAAAATATTTAAAAAGAACTACAGAGAAGGATTTATCCAGATCCTGCTTTCCATTATTTTTACTTTTATTGCTGCTGTATTTTTTACCATACTTACGCCGAAAAGCCCGTATAAAGAATACAAAGGCGATATTGTAAATCCCAATAATGTAAAAGTCAATATGCCGCTGGATTTTAAGGGGCTTGATGAGAAACCCTTGGTCGAGGTGAAAGGCGAAGATATTATTTTATACAATTACCAGCAGCCCGGACATTATAAATACGAAGTATTTCTCAATAAGATCGAAAAAGGAAAAGTGTACCTGAAATTTTTTGATCTTACGACCAACAGAATTCTTTCGGCAAAACAGGTTGAAAAGGATTCCCGGCTTGAAGTGGAAAATCCGGCTGATGAATTGAAAGAATTTGAATCCGATAAGGTATTTACCGTCGAAGAAGGTGACTGGGGAAATTATTACGGGAGCAGGGTAGAAGTATGGTTCCGGCCTGAAGACTCTTCTATGCCTGAAAGAAAATTATTGGTGAAAAATTATATAATTCAAGGGAACTAAATTAAAAACTTAATTATGGAAAATTATCTGGAAATCAACAAAAAATCATGGAATGCCAAAGTAGAACCTCATCTGAAATCTGATTTTTACTTTGTGGATGCGTTTCTGAAAGGAAGAACATCTTTAAATTCTATTGAACTGGAGCTTTTGGGAGAAGTTTCCGGTAAAAGTATTCTGCATCTGCAATGTCATTTCGGGCAGGATTCCATTTCTCTATCGAGACTCGGTGCTCAGGTTACCGGAATCGATCTTTCTGATAAAGCGGTTGAAGCTGCAAAAGATCTGGCCCGGAAAGCGGGAACGGACACAGAATTTATTTGTACCGATCTATACAGCCTGCCCAATATTCTGAACCGGAAATTCGATATCGTCTTTACAAGCTACGGCACTATAGGCTGGCTTCCCGATTTAAAAAAATGGGCTGAAATCATCAACCGGTTTTTAAAGCCGGGAGGAAAATTTGTAATGGCAGAATTTCATCCGGTTGTTTGGATGTTTGACGACGATTTCGAAGGAGTAAAGTATAATTATTTTAACAAAAAGCCGATCATCGAAACCTATGAAGGAACGTATGCCGATCAGTCGGCAGATCTTGTTCAGGATTATGTCATGTGGAATCACTCCCTTGCCGATGTGCTTCAGAACCTGATTCTGAATCAGGTGGAAATCACGCAGTTTAAAGAATTTGACTGGTCGCCGTATCCCTGTTTCCGGCATGTAGATGAATTTGAAAAAGGAAAATGGAGGATCCCGCAGTTGGGCAACAAAATCCCATTGGTATATGCTGTTGAAGCCATAAAAAAGTCATCGTAGTTTTAATTACGATGACTTTTTGTATATGAATGTTAAAATAAACTTGTTTAGCTTACAACCTCCTGAGTTCTGTTTTTAAGATCTTCAGTTTTATCCTGAGCCTGAGAAGCTACATCATTGGCTTTGTCTTTTACCTGAGAGGCTACATCATTGGCTCTGTCTTTAACCTGAGACGCCACATTGTTCGCTTTGTCTTTAAAGTCGTTGCTCCATTTATTCAGGTTATCTTTAGCGGTATTGATTTTATCTTTTACCATTTGCTTATCTTCATCAGAAGAGTTTTTGTATTTCCAGTATGCTAATGCTCCTAAACCTACTAATGCTAATAAACCTTTCGTTTTATTTCCCATGATTTCTATTTTTTAAATGTTAATATTAAAGTTTGATAGTAATCATTATGTAAAATACGTGCCAAAAAAAATGACCGGCTTATAAAATAATGTTAAAATTAATTGAACACTTCAAAATTTTGTCCGTCAAAACTGGCAAAGACCATGGTAGGATTTGAGTCCTGATGAAAGATATTTCCTGCCTTATCAATAGCGATGGCTCCGGCAAAACCGTTAATCGCTTTTAATTCTTCAAAAGTTTTAGTGAATGCATTTTCCAAATTCATCCCATCCGTAACGCGGGTTACGATTTTAGCCGCCGTGGCATTGCTTACAATATCTTCACCTACGCCGGTACAGCTTACCGCACAAAAAGAATTGGCGTAATTTCCGGCAACTGTTGCAGAATCGGAAATCCGTCCCGGAATTTCAAAACCTTTCCCTCCGGTGGAAGTAGCTGCCGCTAATTTTCCATCTTGATCAATGGCTACACAGCCCACGGTTCCTTTTCCGCCGTTCTTCAGTTTTTCTTCATACTCTTTTCTTCTCTGGGGAATTTCAGTAGAGTAGTTTTCAAAGCCATGTGCAGTTGCATATTTTTTTGCTCCGCTTCCGCCTAAGACCCGGTCGTCTTCGCCAATAAGTGCTTTCGCTACAAGAATCGGGTTTTTTACATTTTCAATATTGATGACGCCACTCATCTTTTCGGTTTCCCCATTGATAATGGCTGCACTCATCCGGATGATTCCGTCTCCCTGAATCTGGGAGCCGGTTCCTGCATTGTACAATTCATCATTTTCCAGTAGAGAAACTGCGTAGGCTGCTGCTTCAAAGGCCGAATGAGTCTGTAAATATTCAAATGCTTTTTCAGCAATCGCTTTAAGAGAATTCTGTTTGGCAGTTTTCACTTCGTGGCTCTGGTCGCTTTCTGAGAAAAAGCCGCCGTGGATGATTATTTTCATATATTTTATGATTGATGGTTTATTGGCATGTAATGATAACGAACAATTTCCAATTAATCAATTATCATTTATAATTACCGGTCCTGCGGAATCGGGTTGAACTGTGAATTTTCAATCGTCAGTGTTTTTGTTGTCAGATCGTAATGGTCGTTCATAGACAATACATGAACCGTTAAGTTATCGATAGAAATAGGTTCTCCCAGATTGATGTTGGTAAGATTGGTATCTTTTATGAACCTTCCGTCTACCAGGATTACAAGTCCGGAGCCTACCGCCGTCATAACGTCGTTGTGAATGAAAAGCCCGGTATCTTCACCCAGACCGATCCCCAATGTTCTCGGATTATTCACAACTGCCTGGAAAAGCCTTCCGATTCTTCCCCGCTGTACAAAATGCGTATCGATAATTACATTATCAATTAATCCCAGGCCCTGTGTGGTTTTAATTTCGCCTTTCAGCAATGCTTCAGAACTGCTTCCCTGATAAATCATGTTTTCAGAAGCTGCCGCAGCTCCGGCCGATGTTCCGGAATAAATAAAATCCTGTTCCTGGTACTTTAATAGAATGGTATCATGAAATCTTGTTCCTCCGAGAATAGAAGTCAGCCTCAGTTGGTCTCCGCCTGTAAACATGACCACGTCAGCTGCATTCGCTCTTGCCACAATGGCATCCGAGTTTGCCTCTTCCCGATTGTGGACATCCAGTATATTGACATTCCGGGCACCCAGAAATTCAAAAGCCTTTTTATATTCGGATCCTACAATCTGCGGAATCTGAGAGGCCGTTGTAATAATTTCAATAACCGAATCTTCCTTGCGTTTGGATTCGTTAATGATTTTTCTGAGAATCCCTCTTTCAAAAAAGTTGAGGTTTTTTTCTATGTTCTGATCAAAATCGGTTTCGGCAAAACTGCCTTTATTAACAGCGCCCCCGATCACAATTAATTTTCCAACTGGTTTAGTCATAGGCTGCAAAGTTAGAAAATTATTAATAGGTAGAAAAATTCGTTTGTATTGAAATTAATCATCGCGATTCACTATTTGTTTAAGATTTTCATTTATTTTTTACAAATGTTTAATTGTGGTATAGTTTCATTTAAGGTTTTGCATTATCTTTGATACTAAATGCAGTTATTGTTAACTATTAAAAATGCAAATAGACTATGAAAATTGAGAAGATACAGGCGTTGCGCGGCCCGAATATTTGGAGTATCAGGAGAAAGAAGCTGATACAGATGAGGTTGGACCTTGAAGAAATGGAAAACTTCCCTACCAATAAAATAGAAGGCTTCAGAGAAAGGATTGAAAAGCTTGTTCCTTCCTTATTTTCTCACCGCTGTTCCGAAGGTACGGAAGGTGGGTTTTTCCACCGGATCGAGACGGGAACTTGGATGGGCCACGTGATCGAACATATCGCGTTGGAAATCCAGACACTTGCGGGAATGGATGTCGGTTTCGGGAGAACCCGTGAAACAAAAACACCGGGCGTATATAATGTCGTATTCAACTATATCGAAGAAAATGCCGGAATCTATGCGGCGGAACAGTCTGTCGCCATTGCCGAAGCACTGATTCAAGGAGAAGAATATGACCTGAGTGCCTGTATCAAAACTTTAAAAGAGATCAGGGAGAGGGTACGCCTCGGCCCTTCTACGGGAAGTATTGTGGAAGAAGCGGTTTCAAGAAGAATTCCATGGATCCGTCTGGGAACAAATTCTCTGGTTCAGCTGGGGTACGGCGTAAACCAGCAGCGGTTCCAGGCAACCATTACCGGAAATACCAGCTCCATTGCCGTAGATATTGCATGTAATAAAGAGTTAACAAAAAGAATGCTGCACGACGCGGCGATCCCTGTTCCGATCGGAGACCTGATCACCGATGAAGAAGGCCTGGATGCCGTAGTCAGAAAAATAGGATATCCGGTGGTCATCAAGCCTTTGGACGGCAACCATGGAAAAGGTTCCTCAATTAATGTGAACGACTGGGAAGCTGCAAAAACTGGTCTGGAGCATGCCCAAAAATATTCCAGCAAAGTCATTGTCGAAAAGTATATTACCGGTTACGATTTCAGGGTATTGGTCATCAACAATAAAATGGTGGCCGCTGCAAGAAGGGTTCCTGCACACGTCGTAGGAGACGGCGAACTGAATCTTCAGCAGCTGATCGAAAAAGAAAATAAAGATCCGAGAAGAGGATATGGCCACGAAAACGTCCTAACGGAAATCCTGATCGATAAAGATACCACGGAACTGCTGGAAAAACTGCATTACACGCTTGAAACCGTTCCTCAGAGAGGCGAAATAGTCTATTTAAAATCAACGGCTAATCTTTCTACCGGAGGGACTTCCATTGATGTAACCGATATGGTTCATCCGGAAAATATTACGATGGCAGAAAGGATTTCAAAAATTATCGGCCTTGATGTCTGCGGAATCGATATTATGGCGGAGAACCTTACCCAGCCTCTGAAAGAAAGCGGCGGCGCCATCATTGAAGTGAATGCTGCCCCGGGATTCAGAATGCACCTGGCTCCGAGCGAAGGGCTGCCGAGAAACGTAGCTGCCCCGGTGGTGGATATGCTTTACCCGCAGGGGAAACCGTTTACCATACCGATTATTGCGGTAACGGGAACCAATGGGAAAACAACAACCACAAGATTAATCTCCCATATCGTTAAAAGCAACGGGTACCGGGTAGGTTTTACCACTTCAGACGGTATTTATATCCAGAATACGATGCTGACGAAAGGGGATACCACCGGCCCTCTTTCCGCAGAATTTATCCTGAAAGATCCTACCGTTGAATTTGCAGTTCTGGAAACGGCCAGAGGCGGGATTTTGCGTTCCGGATTAGGGTTCTCCCAGTGTGATATTGGGGTTTTAACCAATATTAAGGAGGATCATTTAGGATTAAATGACATCCACAACCTGAAAGATCTTACTAAAGTAAAAAGGGTGGTTCTCGACAGTGTAAAGAAAAACGGGTGGAGCGTGATGAATGCCGATGACGAATATTCCATGAGGATCATTAACGATCTGCCTTCCAACGTTGCCATTTTCAGTATGGATGAGAACAATCCGCATATTAAGAAATTTGCGAAGGAAGGAAAAATTACCTGTGTCTATGAAGAAGGTTTTGTAACGATTAAAAAAGGCGACTGGAAGATCAGGATCGGAAAAGCCAAAGATTTCCCGATTACGATGGAAGGAAAGGCGAAATTCATGATTGAAAACGTACTGGCTGCCAGTCTGGCATCTTATCTTCACGGTTTCGGAATTGAAGATATTTCAAATTCCCTGCGGACTTTCATCCCAAGCGCACAGCTTACTCCGGGACGATTAAATGTTTTTAAATTCAAAAGCTTTAAGGTTTTAATTGATTTTGCCCATAATCCGGCCGGTTACGAAGCGATTGAAGATTACCTGAAAAATGTGGAATCTACCAAGAAAATCGGCATCATTTCAGGCGTTGGTGACCGGCGGGACCATGATATCCGTGAATGCGGAAAAATTGCGGGAAGAATGTTCGACCATATTATTATCCGCAATGAAAAGCACCTTCGCGGCAGAACAGAAGACGAGATCAACGGGCTGATTATTGAAGGCATGCAGTCTTCCGGAAGGGATGTGAGCTACGAGATCATTCCTAAAGAAATCGAAGCCCTGAAACACGCTATGGGCATGGCGGAAGAAGGAACTTTCATTACCGCACTGAGCGATGTAATTTCTAATGCCATTGATCTGGTCCAGGATTACCAGGCAAGGGAACTGATGGAAGACAATAAGGTTCAGTAAACAAAATAGGATATACAACAAATTCCGGCGGCATCTCAGATGCCGCCGGAATTTTGAATATGATTAAACAAAAAGGTGAAAGTACGGTTTAAAAAAGATCTGCCAAATTATAAAAATCTGGACGAGTATCTGGTAATAGCGCTTGGTCTTCATATAAATAAAGAGCGGTTTTATCTCATTGCTGATGATAATTTTACTATCGGCTACGTAACCCCTAAACATTTTGATATTGTTGATGATACTACCGATGGTTATGTACGAAGGGATGATTTGAATTCGGGAGGAGAATTTTATCTGGAAAGCGAAATGAATCATTCGCGGAAGGATCTCAAAAACTGTTGGGAGATAAATAATCCCTATGAAAACGTCAGCTATTTCGGAGATAAAACGTATCCGGTTTCTGTAGATTATGAGAAAAGCATGCTTAATGAAGATAATAAACTAAGCCGTATTGAAGGCGCTTTGTTATTTATCGATCAGTATCTGTACGAATAGTTTTGGGACGATACCTACCGGGAAGGGCTGGAGTTTTATAAAAGGAATTCGCTGGACGATCTGCTGGAAAAGAAAATAAGCGAGCCTGTACTCATTCCGATAACTCATTATAAAGATGAACTTCTGAAATTTATAGCCAGAGCATTTGGAACAGGGAAGCGGTCAGGAAACCGGTTTGATGATTATGCACGGACTCTTGCGGGATTAATTAGTGCTGTTTTCGTGAAAGAAATTGCTTCGGTCCAAAAGATCGAATCATTGTATGATAACTGTTTTGTTATTGAGTACGAAGAAAGGTTTTATGTTTTAAGCAGATACTGGGCATCCTGAATTCACAATAAAACAAAACCTCCGGATTTTCGGAGGTTTGATATTTAAAGATTTTCCCAGGTTGATTTTATTTCCCGCATTTTAACCAGATAAAAATACAAGGGGATCAATTCCAGCCGTATCGTAAAACTGATATTCGGAACGGTAAACGGAACAATAACCATCATGATGATACAGACGGCAATACCGGTAATGGCATCGATAATAGCAGCCTGGACTGCCCATTTCTGTTCAAACCAAAGCCCGTAGGCAACAATTCCTTTATATATTAACAGCAAGGTGGTAATAATTCCCGGTACAGTATAAGGATGAACGGCGGTAATTCCGTAAAGTGACAAGTCGATCTTAGTAAGAAATGGTCCGATAATTAAAAAAATAGCGGCGAATGAGCCTCCGATCAAAAAGAACCATAAAAATATTTTGATCCACAGGGGTAATAAATTTCTTCTCCTTGTAAAATTTCCTTTCGTTTCAAACTCCTGAAAAGCTGAGCTTTCTTCCATAATATATCAGTTTTAAAAATTATTCTTCTGCAAAAAAAGCGTTCGAGCTTCCGATCCAGATGGCATCCTTCTTATTGAAGTCGACGTTTACCATGGCGGCTTTGGTCATTCTTCCCAGATTTTCCAGCAGGATCGGTCGTTCGTCTTTTTCGCGCCAAATATACAATAATCTGATCTCCGCTTTGGAAAAATCTCCGTGAATATCTTCAAAAACCGGTTCATACCGTACCTTTCTCTGCAGGATGTAGTTTTCCTTGTCCTCAATGGCATCGGTGATTTCCCGGGTCGGATTTAAATTCACGCCGCTGCCGGCAAAAGAGAATAACGGCTTCAGTACAAACTCCTCAAGGTTTCCATGTTCCGGAAATTCATGCAGGAAATAGCTTTTCGGGACAAACTCGTGCTGTAAAAGCGGCACCAGGAATTTGGAAATCTTGAAAAACCAGTTCGGATGGGTTACCCAGGTTACCTCAACATCCTCACGGAAATCAAACTCCGTTTTCAGATCCGGGATCCTGTCCAGCTCGTCGAAAATAACGCGGTTGTAAATCCTCTTGATTTCCGTCAGTTTTCCGTTGTTGTCGTAAAACAATTTTTTACCTTCTTTTTTTATTTTCGTCAGGCAAACCGTTTTAATGCCCAGCAGCTGCTCCGTAAAGACAAAATCAATCGCCGTTTTCTGCTTTTCGGGATAAATTTCAAGAAGAATGACATTTTTAGGATCTTTGTTGCCTACAATCAGTTCTTTTAAATAATTTTTAAAAGCCTCATCGGGCATCGTACTCCTGATTTCCGAAAGAAATGGGTAGACTTCACAAAAAGTATCCTCAAAAATCCTCTGGAAAGCATACAGGGAAGGAAAGGCCTGAAGCTCGATCAGTTGCGGTTCTATTTCGCCGTTTTCACTTCTGCAGATCCCGAAATCGATGGTGAAAAAATGCGGCTGGTCCGTGTCGTTCGGGACGCGGCAGTTTGCCGGGATGGCTTTCTGTAAAGTTTCCGCCGGTAAAGCTTTGATCTGGTCGATAATGCTTTCGCTGGCATCCAGAAGTTTAGCTTCAAATTCTTTGGTCAGGAACAGCGGACTCTCGGATATCCTGAATGCAGGCTCGATACCGCTTTTCTGTTTCAGTATTTCTTTCAGCTGGGCATATTTTTCCGGTGAAAATTCCTGATTGAACTGCTCTCTGTATTTTGGGATCA
Source organism: Chryseobacterium sp. SN22 (assembly GCF_008329705.1). Taxonomy (GTDB): domain Bacteria; phylum Bacteroidota; class Bacteroidia; order Flavobacteriales; family Weeksellaceae; genus Chryseobacterium. The sequence continues at coordinate 58,912 of NZ_VTSX01000016.1, forward strand.
TATTTTTTCTTTTTGTGATTTAAAAAATCGGACAGTGAATGCCCGATTTAAGATATTTTCTATTGATTGTAATTAAACGGTGGCGCGTATCTGATTCAGAATGTTATTTTTCGCAAGGTCCAGGAATCTTGGGAGAACCTGCGCCTGCGTCAGAATAATTTTATCGTCATCATCAATCCGGTCGATGGTTTCCAGGTATTTTTCCATTCCGAAATTCTCGATCATGGCTGCTTTGTTTTTTTCAATTTTCAGGTTTTCAATCATTCCGGCCGGATTGGCTTCAGGATGAAACTGGGTTCCGAAAATCTCTTCCGAAAAACGCACGGCCATCACCGCTCTTTCAAGATTGATATGGGGACGGAACTTTTCAATTGCGACAATGTGCATGCCCAGTTCTTCAAAACGGGCGTAATCAGGCTCGATAAACTGAAATGCTCTGGAATCCACACCGTAAAAAGGATTGGGTAAATTTTTAAGCAGAAACTCCTGTTCGCCTTCTTCGGTTTTATGAATTGGCATCACTCCGAAGGAGTAGGACTTCCTTCTGTTGATCGTTCCGAGTTTCCAATGGATGCCGGCCAGCTGAAAAGAATGGCAGATCAGGAACAGGTATTTCTTCCGGCCATTCGACTGGTTGTGCTCTAAAATACCATCCAGAAAATCGGCAAACCGGTCTTCCCATTCCAGGCCTTCCCGGTGCGGATTGCCCGGTCCGCCTGAGGAAATGAAAATATCGAAATCCCCAACCGCCGGCATTTCATTCTTAAATCTTACATCAAATGTTTCAATATGTACATGCTCTTCTGTGTTTTGCTGAAAGGCCTCAGAGATTTCTTTAATATTTTTAAATCCCTGGTTTATCTGATTGTTGTTCATGTCCAGCAAAGCAATCCGTATATCCTTCATACACCTAATTTTTTGCAAAGTTACCGAAATATTATAAAGCCGTTTCGCTGTGGGTGATTCCGTATTCTGTTTCGGAGATCATATAATCCACCACTTTGGTAAGGTCGCCCGTCTCGTGGAATATCTTAAGCTGCCGGTCTGCGCCGGTTCCGTTTTCCAGGATCGTCCAGGCATATTCCACTTCTTTACGGCATCCCAGATCATCCACGACATCGTCGATAAATTCCAGCAGCTCTTTTAATAAATCAGGATAAGGAACGGATTCTTCTTTGCCGAAATCAATCAGGTGGGCATCGATGCCGCTTTTGGAAGCCCTCCATTTATTTTCATTCAGCAACAGCCTTCGGTAGCTCCTGAAGCTCAGGTTCTGCTGGTGCAGTTTGTAGATCTTTGCGACCAGGGCCTGCATAATGGCTGCGAGGCAGACGGTTTCATCGATCCGTAAAGGCATGTCGCAGATCCTGAATTCAATGGTCGGGTAGAACGGGTGCACCCGGAGGTCCCACCATATTTTCTTGGCATTGTCGATGGTTCCCGTTTTTACCAGCAGATCCACATAGCTGTCGAATTCCGCCAGTGAATTGAAAAAGCTCGGAATCCCGGTTCTCGGGAACTTCACAAAGATTTCCTGACGGTACGATTTGAAACCCGTATTCCTTCCGATCCAGAAAGGGGAATTCGTAGACAAAGCGTAGACATGCGGCAGAAAATACCGCATTACATTTTGGATTCTTACCCCTTCCTCACGGTTCGGGATCCCGATGTGGACGTGAAGCCCGAAGATCAAATTTCCCCGCGCAACGTCGCCCATATCATCTACGATTTTATTATAACGTTCCCCGTCCGTAATGGTGTTGTGTTCCCAGTTGGAGAAAGGATGCGTTCCGCCGCCGGAAACACGGAGCCCCTGTTCGTGTGCCGTTTTAATGAGATGCCTTCTCAGGTTCGTCAGTTCTGCTTTAGCTTCCTGGATATTCTGGCAGATCCCCGTTTCCATCTCGATCATGGATTCGTGCATTTCGTGCTTTAAGTTTTCACTTAAAACCGCTTTTCCGCCTTCGATAATTTTCGAAACATGAGAAATCAGGTCCCTGCTCTCAACATCAATGATCTGATATTCTTCTTCGATTCCGATAGTAAACTGATGCATTTTTTTTCGTGTTTTTAGAGGTTCTTATTTTACAGAATCTTTAACGAAGGTTCCCCACGAGATATTCGGTTTTCCGTGAACATATTCTTTTGCTTTTTCCACGGCTAATTTGGCGGCATGCTCTACGATCCAGGCAAAGTTTTCTTCGCCCACCGAATTCCGGTCGGCATCGGGAGCCGGATTGCAGAAATCAATGGCATATGGGATTCCGTCGCGTACGGCAAACTCCACCGTGTTGAAATCGTAGCCTAGGGCCTTATTCATTTTAAGCGTGTAATCATTGATGGTCTTCAAAATCTTTTTAAGTTCTTTGCCCTCGATTTTATGCGTCGTTTCATATCTCAGATGAGGTTCGTTTCTCGGTTCGTAAGGCATGATGTGGACGTATTTCTGGCCCAGGCAATACACGCGGTAATAATCGTCAAAAATAATTTCCTCCTGTACCATCATCACCAGCTGCTCCGTTTCGCCAAGCTTTGCCCATAGGTCTTCCGGACTCTCCACACGGTAAACGTTTCTCCAGCCGCCGCCGTCGTGAGGTTTCATGTATGCCGGAAATCCTACATAATCGAAAATATAATCCCAGTCATGAGGAAATTTCAGATTCCTGAAAGATGTCTCCGACGTATTCGCCGGCCTTTCGTGAGAAGGGAGCAGGACGGTTTTCGGAAGCGGGATCCCAAGCTTGCTCATTAAAGCATTGTTAAAAAATTTTTCGTCGGCGCTCCACCAGAAAGGGTTGTTGATGACATACGTTCCGTTCAGTGCTGCATTTTTCAGATAAGCACGGTAAAAAGGAACATCCTGTGAAATCCGGTCGATAATGACTGCATATCCGTAATCGACACCCTGTTCAAGCTTATCGATGTTTACCGGTTCAGCAACGATTTCCCCCTTGCCGAGTTCATTTACCTTATCGATAAATGCCCAGGGAAACGTATCTTCCATCCCGAATAAAATTCCTACTTTTTTAGCCATAATGTATTTTTAATGTTGGGTTATTTATTGTTTAATTAAATTAAATATGTCCTTGGACTGATTTACTGCAATGACAAATAAAATGTTTTCAATAAAGGATGCTGTAATCTCATTTAAAAACACTGCATTTTTCGGTGAAGTTTATACTGAGTTTTTCAAAGCACCTTTATAGACTTAAAAAACACTTAGTAGTAAAAAAATCTTTGCCAACTTTGCGTTGAAATTAATATTTTAAAAACGTTAAGAGAAAAATGACCCGATAAAAGTCGGGAACACCATTCTCCATAGGGGCCAGTCGTGGCTGATCCATTTCTTTTCATCATACCAGAAGTCAATTCCTTTGGAAGACAGGATTTCTGCCATTTCTTCATTTTTATCTCTGCAGATATCCTGATCGGAGGTGCTCAGAACGATGTGCATGTGTTTGTATTTCCAGGCTTCATCATTCATTACGAATTCCCTCGGACAATTAAAGTACACCAGATCATCAGAATAACCATCCATAAAATTCCTGATGCTGAAAGCTCCCGAAAGACAGAATAAATGAGACACGACATCCGGAAACCGAAAGGCAAAATTAGCAGCATGATACCCTCCGAAACTGGCTCCGGCCACGGCAATACGGTGGGTATGATGGAGTTTCTGGATATAAGGCACAAATTCCTTAAGCAGGAACTGCATATATTTTTCGTAATTCCTGATTCTCTGCTGTGGCGGAATGCTTTCGTCATAAAAGCTCCAGCTGTCGATCGTCTGGATATTGTAAAGCTTTACCTTTCCCTGTTCGACAAACCAGTTGATGCTTCCGTTCAGCTGAAAATCGTGGTTTTGGGTATAAAGCCCCTGTGAAGTCGGGAACATAATGATCGGATAGCCGTAATGTCCTGTTACCTCAACTTTGATGTTGGTTCCTAAGATATGTGAATAGTAATCGGTATGTTCTATTTTCGGCATTTTTGTTATTTGGATTTAAAAGGTTCTAAAACCTTTGATTGCTGTTGTTTAATAGATGGCAAAACTTAAAAATGAAACCGGCTTCTGTTGTTTCCGGGATATTCGTATTTGAAAAGTTATGAGGTGGGCTTATCTTTCGGAGGAAGAATATTCAACATTTTAGCCTGGATTTTTTCAGTGGCTTTGTCCAGCCGTTCCTGTATGATATCCGCATCCTTGGATTTGTAGACGATGCCCACATGATAATCAATCGGCAGGAATCTTACAGCTTCTTCACATTCAAATATGCTGTAATCAGGATGCTGATCTTTGATCAGTGCAACGATCAGTCCTGAATAGTACCCGGTTGGTCTTGAAACTTTATAATCTTTCTTTCTCAGCAGGGCATCTTCAATTTTAGCCCATTCCCGCCAGATGTTAATGCTGCTCGAAGCTTCTACCAGATCGGGGATATGCGCGCCACCCACCCGTGATGACGTTTCTAGAAAATAATATTTTCCGTTTTCTTTGCTTCTGATAAATTCGGTGTGGGTAGCACCGTTCATCAGTCCGAAATTGGAAAGAACGCTGGCGTTGGACTTTTCCAGTGCCTGAAATTCATCTGAATACCGGCCCAGAGTTTTGGTTCTGAAAACGCCGCCTTCGTGGGAAACCTGCATCGGTGGAGCAAGATATTTTGAAGCGGAGGTAAAAACGATTTTTTTGTTGAAGGTAAGGCTGTCTACATGATAGACATCACCGGGTTTAAAGCTTTCCAGCAGGAAAAGGTGACGCTCTTCTCCCAAATTATTAAGAGCTTCCCAAAGCTCGTCTTTGGAAGTCAGCTTTCTGATTCCTGAGGCAGAAGCTTCTGAGCGTGGTTTCAGAACCCAGGGCGCAGGAACCGTATCGACAAAGGCATTGACCTCATCATTGTTGAAAACAGCGGTAAACTCAGGAACATTGATGCCGGAATCTTTTGCCTTCTGGCGCATTGCCAGCTTGTCTCTGAAATAGCGGTGCGTTGTCTGTCCCATTCCCGGGATCCTGAAGGTTTCACGGATAAGTGCAGCTTTCTCTACATCATAATCATCGAGGGCAATTACAGCATGTATTTTCCTAGTTTGCATCAGATAAGAAAATCCCTGAACGAGATGATCGAGGTTCCATACCGACGGTTTTATTTCAGGCATGTAGAATACCTCGTCGATGGCATGCCAGGGCCAGTTTTTCTCTTTAAGATTCTCAGATGTTATCAGGATGACTTTATTACCGAGTTTTTTCATTTCATCCATGAAATCGTAACCCTTGTAATAGCATGAGATACACACTATAGTTTTCTCCTCCATATAATGTTTTTAGTTTTTTGGTGGATTTTCAAAAATAAAAATGATTTTTTATTAATTATTCAGTATTAAAAATAAACATATCATGCACTTTTGAAAATGCTATATCAATTATACAGAGAATTTTTGTAATAAACTAATTTTTAGTGATAATTTTCGATTAAATCTGCCAGCAGCTGCACGCCAAATCCGGTTGCCGCTTTTTCTTTTGCATAGCCTACACTTCCGAAAGCAACTCCGGCAATATCCAGATGGGCCCACTTCGGATGGTTTTCAATAAACTGTTCCAGAAATTTTGCCGCTATGATACAGTCTCCAATTGGCTTTATGGAAATATTTTTAAGGTCGGCGACATCAGACTGTATATCGTCTTTCCAGATGTCCCACAGCGGCAGGTTCCAGAGGCGCTGATTAGTCCTGTCGCCGGTTTTCAGCAGAAGGTTTTTTAGTTCTTCATTGTTTGAAAACATTGCCCCGCAGGTATCGCCGAACATCCGTACCGAGCTTCCCGTTAAGGTGGCAAGATCAATCAGGAAATCGGTTTTAAAATTTTTCGCCAGGTAAGAAAGTCCGTCTGCCAGGATCATCCGGCCTTCCGCATCGGTGTTTAAGACCTCGATAGTTTTTCCGTTGTAAGCGGTAATCACATCGCTTGGAAGAAAAGCTTTCTCGGAAATGGCATTGTCGGTGATCGGCAAAACCGCTACAATATTTACCGGAAGCTGCATTTCCGCAGCGTAAATCAGTGTTCCCAGAACAGCTGTTGCACCGCCCATATCCGATTTCATATAATGCATATTATCCGGATTTTTTAAAGACACGCCTCCCGTGTCAAACAGAACACATTTTCCTACCAGCCCGAAGGTTTTAGCGCTTTTAACGGTCGTTTTATATTCCAGAATGGTAAAGGCTGCATCGTATGCACTTCCCTGATTAACGGATAGATAAGCTCCCAAGCCGAGTTCCTCACATTTCTTTCTGTTAAATGCCGTATATCTGATATCATATTTTTTAGCTAAATTTTTCAGATACAAACTGAAGATATCCGGTTTTTTAAGGTTGGCCGGTTTGTTCAGCCATTCCTGACAGGCGGCCTGCCCGTTGCTGATGGCTTCGGTTTTTTTACCGATATAGTCTAACTTTTTCTGGCTTAAATTTTCAAAATGCAGCTCTAATTTAGGGTTCCAGAAAGCGTGGTTTTTTTCGAAAGGGTATTGGTAAGTCCCGGCCAGCAGGCCTTTTATAAATTCTTCAAACTGCCTTTCGTTCATAAAGTCCGCCAGCAGCAGGGTCGGTACTGCCTGCACTTTCTCTTTGTAAGTCTGGGAAAATTTCACTGCTACCTGCTGGATTTCAAAATTCTGAAGATCCGGTTTTCCCAGGCCGATAAAGTAAGCAGTTCCTTCCTCATGGACATGGATAAAGACTTCATGCCTCTTCCCGGTAAAAAAAGCGGAAATGCTTTTGTGGAAATTTCTGTCGGATTTCGCCCAATCTTCTTCCGTAAAAAGATGAAATACCTGGGTATAATTTTTATTTTTTTTGTTGATGAGCTTCATGATATTAATTTTTAATGCTGTCCTGCTTTGGTTTTACCTCTACAGGGTTTTCAATATTGTTGTAATATAACCATTCGATGGCTCTCGGGAATTCCTGGGACCAGTAGAATTCACTGTGGGTGCCTTCCGGATTGATGCTGGTCCTTATTTCAAAATCGAAAAGACGGTTCTCTTCCCAGCGTTTCAGAGATTCTTCAAAGGTGTGGATTCGCTTTACCATTTTAGAACCTTCCTGCCCGCCGCCGTAAAGATAAATTTTCGTTTTAAAGGGAACCCTGAAATTCATCATCGGGAAATTATTGTTCGGTTCCACCCAAAGTGAGGGAGAGAAAATCAAAAGCTTGGAATAGACTTCAGGATAAAGAAAACCGCTGTAAATACTAATCAGGGCACCGAGGGAACTTCCGCCTATCCCTGTATGCTCGCGGTCTTTTCTGGTGCGGTAGTTCCGGTCTACGAAAGGTTTTAAAGTATCTGTGATGAAACGGATGTATTTCTTTCCTTCCGAACCGTTGGCCACATGATCATTGTCAAAGATGTATTCTTTGATCCGGTCTTCGCTTCCATGCTCAATGGCAATAATGATGACCTCGCCGCGTCCGTATTCCGAAAGTACGGAAAGCTTTTTATCAATTTCCCAGTTTCCGTAATCGCTGCCTTCATTAAACAGGTTTTGTGCATCCTGCAGATAAAGCACGGGATAACTCTTGTCGGAAATATGATAATCATAGGGTAGAAGAGCCCATATTTTTCGGTAGCGGTCCAGCTGCGGAATATAAAATTTCTCCGAAATTATTTCGACAATAGGGAAGTATTCATCCTTAAACGGTCCCCAGTTTAGTCTCCATTTATCTACCGTGTCAGAAATGGTTCCTGAGGATTTCAACACTTTCCGGTTCGGGGTAATATTTCCGTGATGATCCAGTTCTACGTTTTCCCAACCGCCTTTGGTGAATTTATATTCCACAAGACCAGGCAGCAGCTGATCGTCAATTTCAATGGAATAATGCCGGGCATCTTTTGAGCTGAGCCGAAAACGCTGATCCCTGGGATTCCAGCCATTGAAATTCCCGGTAACGTAAATAATTCGTTCATCCTGTTCTGCGGTATAAAGTTCAAACTTCATCAGTATCTCTGCTAAATTTTAAAGGATAAATTTATAAAAAATCTTTTTACCGCAAATAATTTCCTGAATCAAGGAATTACTGGCTGAAAAGCTTTATATTTGATAGAAACTAGCATTAGAGGCAGGTTAACATAATAATTAATTCACTTATAATTAATATTTGTTGTCGGTATTTTCCGTAGTTTCAGAAAAAAATATAAAATTAAATTAAAACCGTAATGAATTCGGTTAAAACATACACTCTATTTACAGATCAGGACATTTATCTTTTCAGAGAAGGTAAGCATTATAAACTTTATGACAAATTTGGGGCACACTCAGCTGAAAAAGATGGAGTGCAGGGCATTTACTTTTCAGTTTGGGCGCCTAACGCCAAAAAAGTTTCGGTACTCGGCAATTTTAACAACTGGAATCATAAAGATCATATTTTATTTCCCCGCTGGGATGGTTCCGGAATTTGGGAAGGCTTCATTGCCGGCCTTACCTGGGGAACGCTGTACAAGTATGCCATTGAGACCTCTCACGGTAAAATTCTGGAAAAAAGCGACCCCTACGCCTTAAGCTGGGAGCAGAATCTCCAGGCAGCCTCACTCGTTTCCACTACCTGGTACGATTGGGAGGATAAAGAATGGATGGACACCCGCTGGAAAAAAAATACCCTGAAGGCTCCCATTTCCGTCTACGAGATGCACGTCGGATCATGGATGCGGGATGCACACAATCCGGAGAAATTTCTGAATTACCGTGATCTTGCTGCAGAACTTATTCCCTATCTGAAGGAAATGGCTTTTACGCATGTCGAATTTATGCCTTTAATGGAATACCCGTATGATCCGAGCTGGGGCTATCAGATTACCGGTTTTTATGCCGCAACTTCGCGCTTCGGTTCGCCGCAGGATCTGATGTTTCTGATTGACGAACTTCACCGGAATGGCATCGGGGTAATTTTAGACTGGGTGCCTTCGCACTTTCCGGGTGATGCCAACGGTCTGCACAGGTTCGACGGTTCTTATTTGTATGAACATGAGGATCCGCGAAAAGGCTTTCATCCTGACTGGAAGTCCTATATTTTCAACTATGGGAGAAACGAAGTGAAATCTTTTCTGATTTCCAATGCGATGTTCTGGCTGGAACGATATCATGCCGACGGATTGCGGGTAGATGCGGTAACTTCCATGCTTCATCTGGATTATTCCCGGAACGAAGGAGAATGGGAACCGAACATCTATGGCGGAAACGTCAACCTGGAGGCCAAAGCTTTCCTTCAGGAATTCAATACCGCAGTATATAAAGAATTCGGTGATAACATCATCACCATTGCAGAAGAAAGCTCCGACTTTCCGATGCTTACCAAACCTGTTCATAACGGCGGCGTAGGTTTCGGAATGAAATGGATGATGGGCTGGATGCACGATACGCTTGCTTATTTTAAGGAAGACCCCATCGACAGAAAATTTTTCCATCATAAGCTAACCTTTGCTTCCATGTATATGTATAATGAGAATTACATGATGCCGCTGTCTCACGATGAAGTGGTACATGGAAAAGCCAGTCTCATCTACAAAATGAAAGGTGATGAATGGCAGAAATTCGCCAATCTCCGCGCGCTGTACGTCTACATGTTTACGCACCCGGGGGCAAAACTGCTTTTTATGGGCGATGAATTCGGACAGACCGGCGAATGGAATTTCAAGAAAAGCCTTGATTGGCATCTGCTGAATTTTCCTGTTCACAAAGGATTGCAGACCTTGGTAAAAGAACTGAACCGCCTTTACCGCAAAGAAACGGCTTTTTATGAAAACCAGTTCAGCCCGGAAGGTTTTGAATGGATCGAAGCAGATGATACGGACAATTCGGTGTACGTTTATTTGAGAAAAGGAAAAAAGAAAGAGGATGTCCTCATGGTTATTCTGAATTTAACACCAAGGGTTTTGGATTATAAGATCGGTGTCGATTCAGAGAGTCGGTGGGAGACTGTTTTCAATTCCGATGACGAAAAGTATGCAGGCAGCGGCGTTGAACCCGATATTTTCAGGGAGGATCAGGAAGAATACAAAAACTATCAGAAGTCGATCAGCATTAAACTGCCACCGTTGGCCGGGGTAATTTTAAAAAGGAAAGAAAAGAATATAAGCAAAACGGAAGCAAGAAAAATAAAAGATAAGAAAGGTGATTCCGATACTAAACGATCCAGAAAGAAAATGCGATGATCTTAAAAAGTTTCTGGAAAGGATAATTTGATAAGTTTATGTTGGAATACACAGAAAATGGCTGTGCTTTTATATTTGAGCTGCATCCCTTTAACAGTAAAAAAACAAGTAAAAAAACTTCAGAATAGTAAACAATAAATGACAGCAAGAATATGACAGTATTTCATATCAGCACGGAATGTTATCCGGTAGCAAAAGTTGGCGGCCTGGCCGATGTAGTGGGAGCTTTGCCGAAATATCAGAATAAAATTAAAGGGGTTGATGCGAAGGTGGTTATGCCCTGGTATAACAAATCTTTTGTTCACGACCACGAGTTTGACATAGTTTTTGATGGGTTCATCCACCAGGGGCCAAATATGCTGCAGGTACAGGTTTTAAAGGAAAAATCGGATGTGCTGGGGTTTGAATTGTATATGGTAAGAATCCCCGGATTGCTGGACCGTGATAATCCTTACGGTTATCAGGACGAAAACTTTCAGTTCATCGGTTTTCAGCACGGCGTTCTTCACTGGCTCAGTGCCATGCAGATCCGCCCGGACGTTTTGCACTGCCATGATTATCATACAGGACTGATTCCATTTATGGTAGAACACTGCCCGGAATTTTCTTTTTTAAAAGGTGTGAAAACCATTGCTACCATTCACAACGGAGAATACCAGGGAATGATGAGTTGGGAAATGGCCAATTATATCCCGTCGTTCGACCGGTACAAATGGGGACTGATGGATTGGGAAGGGCTGATTAATCCTTTGGCCAGTATGATTAAATGTTCCCACGCTTTCACCACGGTTTCCCAGGGATATATGGAAGAGCTTTTTGTAAGCTTCCGAGGACTGGAAAGCCTGGTGCGCGAAGAGTTTGGAAAGGCCTACGGGATTATCAACGGGATCGACACGGAAGTCTGGAATCCGGAAACCGATCCGATGCTGGATTTTAATTTTAACAATAAAAATGCTGTAGCGCTGAAGAAAAAGAATAAAGAAAAGCTCTGCAAAGAATATGGCCTAAGGCCGGAACTGCCTTTGTTTGCCTTTATCGGAAGGTTTGCTACGGAAAAGGGGGCAGATTTCCTTCCGGATGTTGTCTGGAGAAGCATCACACAGACTCACGGCGCTTTAAACCTCATGATTTTGGGATCCGGAAATGCCTATATCGAAAATAAGCTGAAAGAGTACGATTATATTTACAGCAATTTTGCGCTGGACCTCGGATATAAGGAACATCTTTCGCATAAAATATATGCTTCGGCGGACTTTTTGCTGATGCCATCGAGAGTTGAGCCCTGCGGACTGAACCAAATGTATTCCATGAGATATGGTACGGTTCCTATCGTAAGATATACGGGAGGATTGCGGGATACGGTAAATGATATTTCGACAGGCGGAGCAGGATTGAATTTTATTTTCCCGGGAGTAGATGATATTCTTCGTGCCATGAACAGGGCCCTGATGATTTACAATCAGAAAGGAACAATGGAAAACCTGATTCATGCCAATATGAATTTCGATTTTTCATGGGAAACCTCGGCGGAAAAATATATAAACCTGTATAGGAACTGATACATTATACCATTGAAAACTTAGTTTCTATTCAGCCTGTGAATACCTGATGCCGCTTAGAAATTAGAATTATAAGAATTAAAAAATAAATGTACATATGAATCGCAATGTAATATCCATTGTTTTAGGAGGCGGAAGAGGAACGAGATTATTCCCTCTTACCTATTCAAGGTCCAAGCCGGCTGTACCGATTGCCGGAAAGTACCGTTTAGTCGATATTCCTATTTCCAACTGCCTGAATTCGGGAATGAATAAGATCCTGGTTTTGACGCAGTTTAATTCAGCTTCACTGAATTCGCATATCAAAAATTCTTATCACTTCGATATTTTCAGCAAAGGATTCGTAGATATTCTTGCGGCGGAACAGAATGTAGAAAACGAAAGCTGGTATCAGGGAACGGCAGATGCCGTACGCCAGTCGATGAAGCATCTGGAAAAGTATGATTACGAATACATCCTGATTCTTTCCGGAGACCAGCTGTACCAGATGGACTTTAAGGAAATGCTGGATTTCCACATTGAAAAAGGCGGTGATGTAACTATTGCAACGATCCCTGTTAATGCAAAAGACGCTACCGGTTTTGGAATCCTGAGCTCCGATGATGAAGGAAATATTACTTCCTTCGTCGAAAAGCCGGGCTACGATATGCTGGACGGCTTGCAATCAGAAGTTTCCGATGAAAACAAAAATGCCGGTAAAGAATACCTTGCTTCTATGGGAATCTATATCTTTACCAAAAGCATCCTTAAAAAGATGTTTGATGAAGGCGCGGGAGATGATTTCGGAAAAGACATTATTCCGAATTCCATTGGTAAATATACCACTTTAAGCTATCAATACGAAGGATACTGGACTGATATCGGAACCATCGAGTCATTCTACGAAGCCAATCTGGATCTTTGCCAGGACTTTCCTCAGTTTAACCTGTTTTCCTCTTCCCCGATCTACACCAGGGCGAGAATGCTTCCGCCGTCGAAGATCAACGGCTCTTATGTAAGCAAGGCTGTTTTTGGGGACGGATGTATCATCATGGCCGATAAGATCGAAAATTCCGTAATCGGAAACCGGACAAGAATCGACAAAGGAAGCACGATTGTTAATTCATATGTGATGGGTTCTGACTTTTACCAGGGGACGGCCGAAATCATTGAAAACGATGACAATGGCCAGCCGAATATGGGAATCGGAAAATACTGCTACATTGAAAAAGCTATTTTAGATAAAAACTGCTACATCGGAGACAATGTAAGAATTATAGGAGGAAAACATCTCCAGGATGGCGATTACGGAACACACTCGGTTCAGGATGGAATTATCGTCGTGAAGAAAGGAGCGGTGCTGAGAGCGGGAACGCATATTGGATAAAAGCATTGGAATTCATTATCAAATCGCTTTTTATTCTTAAATAATTTTAAAACAGAGTGGCCCCTATATTGGTCACTCTTGTTATTTTCTATACATTTGTGTCATGCGTTTTTTTAAGATCATAGCGGCGCTTGTTATTCTGCTGATCGGGGCTTATGCGGCTTCGATGTACTATTTTGTGGATGAAAGCAAGGACTTCAAGATAGAGAAAGAGGTCGATTACCCTTTGGAGAAAGTCTTTTCACAGTTCAATAACCTGCAGCATTTTACGCGCTGGAACAACTTCTTTACGAGTTCCAAATCGGTCGATATCGATTATTATACGCCCTATGAAGGACAGGGAAGTTCCATTAGTTATGTTGACCCTCAGAACGATACCGATGGCGAAATGTTCATCCGTTATGAAAACCCGAATAAAACGCTCCGGTACCAGCTTTTCGAAGACCGTAATGAAAGCCCGACGGTAGTGGATGTTAAATTCAAAGCTCTATCTGCGGAAAAAACGAAAATTACCTGGGTGGTTCATACCCCGAAACTATCCGTTTTAAAGAGGGTAGGGAATTTCTGGACGGAAGACCGCTTTGCTGAAAATATAGACAACAGCATGACCAATCTGAAAAATGTTCTCGGCAATAAAGTGGAGAAGGATAACCAGATGGCGGCCATCAAATATGACAGCATTATGGTTGAAAACGAAGAAGAGAAACTGCTTCTCGGGATCAATGTAAGTGCCTCCAACAAAAAAGATGCGCTGTATAAAAATATCGTGATGAATTATAATAAAATATATAATTATACCACGATGGATTTAGGTAAAAAAGATGATGAATTCGGTTATCCGGTTCTGGTTACTGATGCCGATAATTATAAAGACAAAGAAGTGTCTTATTTCCTGGGAATTCCGCTGTCTAAAAAGTTCGGCGTTACGGATAACAATTTCAGTTTCAGAACGCTTAATCCGGCCCGGAATTATGTGATGTATTACAAGGGAAATTATACCGGAAGGGTGAAGGCGATACAACAATTAATCCAGAAAGCCAAGAAAGACGAGATGCGTTTTAATGATATTCGTCAGACTTTCATAGAACGCCCTATGGAAGACCAGGATGTCAATATGAAACTCTCATTATCAGTATTTAAGTAATAAAATATTTTATACTTTTTTTAATAGTTTAAAGGCTGTTCCAAGTCGGTTTTTTTTATTAAATTTGAAGCTTAATTCGACAAACAAATTTTAATAACAGATAAACTGTAATAATGGACAGATTTTCATTCCTAAACGCAGCTCATTCTCAGTTAATTGAGGATTTATACCAGCAGTACTTAAAATATCCGGACTCTTTGGAACCATCATGGAAAGCCTTTTTTCAGGGCTTCGATTTTGCTTTGGAGAACTACGGAGACGAAGATAACGTTCAATATGTTCAGGCTCCGGCTGCTTCAGCTCCTGTGGTACAGCAGGCTGCACAGGCCGCTTCAAATGGTGAGGTTCCCGAACACATCAGAAAGGAATTTAAAGTAGTCAACCTGATCGAGGCGTACAGGACCAGAGGTCATCTGTTTACAAAGACAAACCCTGTTAGGGAAAGAAGACATTATACCCCGACCCTGGACATCGAAAATTTCGGTCTGGACAAATCGGATTTAAATACAAAATTCAACTGTGCGGTTGAAACCGGAATGAAAGGACCTGCTACCTTACAGGAACTTATTACCCACCTTGAAAACATTTACTGCGATTCCATCGGGGTAGAGTACATGCACATCAACAATGTAGAAGAGAAAGATTTCATCAAGCAATGGCTTCAGGTGAATGAAAACCATCCAAGTCTTTCAGCGAATGAAAAAACGGAAATTTTATTAAAATTAAATCAGGCAGTAGCGTTCGAAAATTATCTTCATACAAAATTTGTCGGCCAGAAAAGATTCTCCCTGGAAGGAGGAGAAACCCTTATTCCTGCTTTGGACCAGCTGATCACCAGATCTTCCCAGTTAGGTGTGGATGAAGTGGTTTTAGGAATGGCTCACAGGGGAAGGCTCAACGTGCTTACGAATATTTTCGGAAAATCGTACAAGCAGATCTTCTCCGAGTTTGAAGGAAAGGAATTTGAAGAAGACGTATTCTCAGGAGACGTTAAATACCACCTGGGTTCATCCAAAAAGATCAAAACGGCTTCCGGTGAAGAAGTTTCTATCAATTTAACACCGAACCCGTCGCACCTTGAAACCGTAGCTGCCCTTGTGGAAGGAATCTGCCGTGCGAAAGTTGATGACAAATACAAAGATTATTCTAAAGTTTTACCGATCATCATTCATGGTGACGGTGCATTGGCGGGCCAGGGTATCGCTTATGAAGTGGCTCAGATGATGACGCTGGAAGGGTACAGAACAGGTGGAACCGTTCATATTGTTGTAAACAACCAGGTATCCTTTACGACCAACTACATGGATGCAAGATCTTCCACGTATTGTACAGATGTTGCAAAAGTTACGGAATCTCCTGTGATGCACGTAAATGCGGATGATGCGGAAGCGGTGGTCCATGCGATTCACTTTGCAGCCGATTTCAGAGCGAAATTTGGTAAAGATGTATATATCGATTTACTGGGTTACAGAAAATACGGTCATAACGAAGGGGATGAACCGAGATTTACACAGCCTAATTTGTATAAAACAATTTCCAAGCACCCGAATCCAAGAGAAATCTATAAAGATCAGTTGTTAAAAGATAACGTTACTTCCAATGATGTTATTGCTAAAATGGAAACTGAATTCAAGGCGCTGCTGGATAAAGATTTCGACGCGTCCAAAGAAATCGAGAAAAACGTAATGGATGTTTTCATGGCTGATGACTGGACGAATTATCCGATTGCCAAAAGAGGAGCAGTTCAGGAAGCCGTGGATACGAAATTCGATCTTGAAAGACTGAAGGAACTGGCGCTTAAGATGTCTACGCTTCCGGCAGATAAAAAGTTCCTGAATAAAATCACGAGACTGTTCGAAAACAGAATCAAAGCTATTGAAGGCAATTCCTTAGACTGGGCCCTTGGAGAATGGTTAGCGTATGCAACTTTACTTGTAGAAGGCCATAACGTAAGAATCTCCGGTGAAGATGTGGAAAGAGGAACATTTTCCCATAGACATGCGGTCGTAAAAACAGAAGATACGGAAGAAGAATATATCCCTCTGAGACACGTTTCCGAAAGCCGGTTTGATGTTTATAACTCGCACCTTTCAGAATATGGGGTGTTAGGCTTTGATTACGGATATGCCATGGCTTCGCCTAATACCTTGACCATCTGGGAAGCGCAGTTCGGGGATTTCGTAAACGGAGCCCAGATCATCGTCGACCAATATCTTGCAGCGGCAGAGGAAAAATGGAAGATCCAGGACGGTCTGGTGATGCTGTTGCCTCATGGTTCGGAAGGTCAGGGTGCAGAGCACTCTTCAGCAAGGCTTGAAAGATTCCTGACGCTTTGTGCAAATGAAAATATGGTGGTTGCAAATATTACATCGCCTGCCAACTATTTCCACCTGTTGAGAAGACAGCTGAAATGGGCATTCAGAAAGCCATTGATCGTGATGAGTCCCAAATCACTGTTAAGGCATCCGAAGGTGGTTTCCCCGCTTGAAGATTTTGCAACCGGAGGATTCCAGCCGATCCTTGATGATCTTAATGCAGATCCTGCAAAAATTGAAAAACTGGTACTTTGCTCCGGTAAACTGTACTTTGAATTGCTGGCTAAAAAGGAAGAACTGAATGCTGAAAATATAGCATTGGTAAGATTCGAGCAGCTGTATCCTCTTCAGACGGATGCCATCGAAGCCATTTTTGAAAAATATTCAAACCGAAAAGAAATCGTATGGGCTCAGGAAGAACCTGAAAACATGGGGGCATGGTCTTATATCCTGAGAAACTTCAGGGACACGGGAATCCAGGTGATCGCTCCGGTACCGAGCGGTGCTCCGGCTCCGGGAAGCCATAAAATGTTTGAGAAAAACCAGAATGGTGTAATCAACAGGGTATTCGACAGAAATGATACGCCGGTAAAAAGACCTGTAACTGCTTAATAAAAAATAATAATCAATAAAAAAATAAAAAATACGATATGTCAGTTTTAGAAATGAAAGTTCCTTCACCGGGCGAATCCATTACAGAAGTTGAAATTGCAACCTGGCTTGTAAAAGATGGGGACTATGTGGAAAAAGACCAGCCCATTGCTGAAGTGGATTCAGACAAAGCAACTCTTGAATTGCCTGCTGAACAAAGTGGGATCATCACTTTGAAAGCTGAAGAAGGAGACGTGGTACAGGTAGGACAAGTGGTTTGCCTGATCGATATGGATGCTGCAAAACCTGCAGGGGGGGAAGCTCCTGCTGCGGAAGCTCCAAAACAGGAAGAAGCTCCGAAAACTGCTCAGCCTGCGCCACAGGAAGCTCCTAAACCGGCGGCACAACCTGCTCCGGCTGCAACTCAAACGTATGCTACAGGAGCTCCGTCTCCGGCAGCTAAAAAAATCCTTGACGAAAAAGGAATGGATGCTTCACAGGTTTCAGGAAGCGGTAGAGATGGAAGAGTAACGAAATCTGATGCTGAACTGGCTGCCGTTCCTGCAATGGGAGGAAATCCGGTAACGGCTACAGGTTCCCGTTCTACAACCACAACAAAACTGTCAGTTCTTAGAAGAAAAATCGCGCAGAGACTGGTTTCCGTGAAAAATGAAACAGCAATGCTGACGACTTTCAACGAAGTTGATATGTCCGAGATTTTCAGATTGAGAAAGCAATATAAAGAAGAATTCGCCCAGAGACACGGTGTAGGGCTTGGTTTTATGTCTTTCTTTACGAAAGCGGTGACCAGAGCATTGCAGATGTATCCGGATGTAAATGCATCCATCGACGGTGATTTCAAAGTAAACTATGATTTCTGTGATATTTCAATCGCGGTTTCAGGTCCTAAAGGATTGATGGTACCGGTATTGAGAAATGCGGAAAATATGTCTTTTGCAAGTGTTGAAGCCAACATCAAAGACCTTGCGATCAAAGTGAGAGACGGAAAAATCACGGTTGATGAAATGACGGGCGGTACCTTTACCATTACCAATGGCGGTACTTTCGGTTCTATGTTGTCTACACCGATCATCAACCCTCCCCAATCTGCGATCCTGGGAATGCACAACATCATCCAGAGACCGGTTGCGGTAGACGGGCAGGTGGTAATCCGCCCGATGATGTACGTAGCGATGTCTTATGACCACAGGATTATCGACGGAAAAGAGTCCGTAGGATTCCTGGTAGCGGTAAAAGAAGCTATTGATAACCCGGTTGGAATCTTAATGAACGGAGACGAAAGAAAAGGTCTCGGATTGTAAGATTAAAAAACAATTACCCTATAAATTAAGATCTCGTCTCAAAAAGGCGAGATTTTTGTATCCTATCTATCAAATACTAAGATGATGTTCTCAAAAATGACCTCCAATATCAAAGTTTCAGTAGTTCCTGAATATGATAGCAAAAACAGTTACCCCTCTGAAAACAGACACGTTTTCAAATACCATATTACGATTGAAAATGATGGCAGTTTTCCGATAAAAATCATTAAAAGAAAATGGCTGATCTTCGATGTCGGTTTCGGATATACCGAAATTACCGGTGACGGGGTAATTGGTCTTACTCCGGAGATCGCTACCGGCGAGAATTTTACTTATTTTTCCAATGTGATGCTTCGCTCCGGTGTGGGTAATATGAGCGGAAAATACCTGGTTAGAAATATGGAAACCCAGGAAAATTTTGAGATCGATATTCCGAAATTCAATTTATTATCTGAAGTGCTGAGTAATTAACAAGATGGGTGCTGGCAGTTTTCAGTATATAACTAAAATTCTTTAGTATTAAATAACATTATCTTTTACCCAACAAAAGTTATTTCGAATCTTGATTAACCAACCAATCTGTTTTTTTTCTGTAAATAATTTAAATTACATTTTAGAGATAAGCTGACTAAAACCTGCTGAATCAGAGTTTTTTAATTTTCAGTTTCATAAAATCCGATACTTCTTCATTGCTGGTAAGGAACAGCTTTTCAAAAGCAAGCAAAGAGATCTTTGCACAGACTTCCGCATCAGCACCGGCACGGTGATGGTTAAAACTGATCTGATGGTATTCTGCCAAAGGTTTCAGTCCGTACTTCGGCAGGTAGTCCCATGATTTTTTAGCCAGCTGAATACTGCAAAGGTAGTTCATTTTTGGAGTAAACATTCCGTAGTGGTTCAGGCATCCCCGTAAAACACCCGCATCAAAACCGGCATTGTGGGCAATCATCAAAGTACCGTACATCATTTCTTCCACCTCATACCAGATCTCATCGAAAGTAGGCGCGTCTTTAACATCATCAGGAACAATTCCGTGAACATCGACATTAAACGGACTGAAATACGGAAAGCTTGGTGGTTTAATGAGCCAGGTCTTGGTTTCGACAATCTTAGAATCCTGAACAATACACACTCCCAACTCACACGCAGAGTTTCTCTCGTGAGTTGCAGTTTCAAAATCGATGGCACAAAAATCCATAATCTTTATTTTAATTTAAGATGAACTTATTTTTTTCCCAGAAAATGTTTAAAAATAATCCATTCTGTCTGATAAAATTTGCTTTTCTGATGTTTCTGTCTGCGTTTCCAGCTTCCTGCCGCATATCCGTAAAAGCTGAAATGCGCCTTCAGGACCGCTATGAAATGCGAAAATCCAAGCTTGATGCCGAAATAAATACCTGCAAGCCCATCCAGGCAAAGCCTCAGAAAAATGATACCCACCAGCTGTGGGAAAGGAGCATTCTTTAAAACCATGGAAAGATTATTCCGGATATTCAAGAATGTTTTTTTAGGACTTTGCTTATTCAGCGTACCGCCGCCTACGTGGTACACTTTGGACTTCCAGGTGTAAAAAATCTTTCTTCCTGAATTGATCATCCTCCAGCAGAGATCGATTTCTTCCTGATGGGCGAAAAACCGCTCATCAAAACCTTTCTGATCCCAAAAATCTTTTGAACGGATAAAGAAGCAGCATCCCGAAGCCCAGAAAATTTCAGATTCGTCATCATACTGGCCGTTGTCTTCCTCTACATCATCAAACAGCCTTCCTCGGCAGTAAGGATACCCGATGTTATCGATCAGCCCGCCTGCCGCTCCAGCAAATTCAAAATAGGTTTTACGGTTGTAGGCTAAAATTTTAGGCTGAATTGCTGCGATGGAAGGATCTCTTTCAAACAATTCCAGAACAGGTTCCGTCCAGTTTGCCGTAACTTCCACATCCGAATTAAGAAGACAGTAGATCTCATTGTCAATCTGTTTCAAACCTTCATTATAACCTCCTGCAAAGCCGTAATTTTTATCGTTTTTAATGATTGTAACCGATGGAAAGCGAGTGCGCAGAAATTCTACGGAATCATCTGTCGATAAGTTATCAATAACATAAACATCGGCATCCCGGGAAAACCGGACCACATCCGGCAGGAATTTTTCGAGCCAGCCCTTTCCGTTCCAGTTTAAAATGGCAACCGCTAATTTTTTCGGCATGAGAAGCTATATTTTTTCTGAATCAAATTTTTTAATAGAATCCTGGTATTTCCATTTCCGGTGCGACCAGAGGTAATTATCCGGACGTTTGCGCAGCGTATTTTCCAGTAGCTTATGGAATTTTTTTACCACTTCATTTTCGGTAAACTTTTCCCCGTCGGGATAAATCCGGTGATAATTCACCTGATAGTAGCCGCGTTTCACCTTTTTCATTTCACAATAGATGAAAGCAAGATCCATTCTGGTCGCCAACTTGTCGTAGCCGATAAAAGCGGGCGTTCTCTGGTTCAAAAATTCCAGTCCGTAAGTGACATGGGAAAAATGCGGCGTCTGATCGGCAACGAACATATAAGCCGAATTCCCGTCGTTTTTGGATCTGAAGATATTTAAGATCACCTCGTTGGCTTCCAGGGCTTCATTTCCGAACCGGCTGCGTACTTTTCTCATCTGGTTTTCCCAGAAATCGTTGTTTACTTTCCGGTATACCGGGTGGCAATGCTCCTGCGGAATAAACCTGGCCATCGCGTTGATCCATTCCCAGTTGAAAACATGCCCCGCCAGCATAATCACATTTTTACCTTCTGCTTTGGCATCGTGGAATACCTGCTGGTTGATATGCTGCATTCTTACCCGGGATTCCGTTTCGGAAATGGTAAAGGATTTTACGGTTTCCACCAGATAATCGGAAAAATTGAGATAAAATTTCTTTTTGATCTGCTGGATCTCTTCCGGAGATTTTTCCGGAAAAGAATTCTTCAGATTCTGGGTAATAACATTTTTACGGTAGGCTACGATATAATAATTCAGAAAGAAGATAATATCTGAAAACATATAAAGAACCTTCAGCGGGAGTTTGGAAATAAGATTTAATATTTTAATAAGAAAATTCATAAAACAGGCAAATTTACGCATAATAAAATTATGGTTCTATTTTTGCTGCCAATAAGTATTATTTTTTTAATTTTATAGTATGAAAAAATTAATGATAACAGCTTTTCTGGGGTTCAGCTTTGTAGCATTTTCCCAGGAGCTAAAAGATAAACCTCAATCCAAGGATACTGATAAAGCTTTGCCTGTGAAAACCGAACAGGCAGAACCGGATATAAAGAAAAAGGCATCGGAAGAAAAAGCGAAACTCCCAAAACCTTACGATCCGAAAGCGGATGCTGAAAAAGACCTTCAGAATTTAGTCGCAAAAGCAAAAAAAGAAAAGAAAAACATCATGATTCAGGCCGGAGGAAACTGGTGCATCTGGTGCCTTAGATTCAACCAGTTTGTACAGACAACACCCGAACTGAAAAAGATCGTAGATGAGAATTATGAATACTACCACCTGAACTATTCTCCGGAAAATAAAAATGAAAAGATTTTCGCGAAATATGGAAATCCGGGAGACAAATTCGGTTATCCGGTTTTCATTATCCTCGATCAGAACGGTAAAATGATCCACGTCCAGCAAAGTGATGTGCTGGAAGAAGGAAAAGGATACAGCCTTGAAAAAGTGAAGGAGTTCTTCAATACATGGACTCCAAGATCATAAAAATAAAGCCGGGAAATTTTCCCGGCTTTATTTTTCTATGTTTTATGATTCAGGTATTTCATACCAGTTGGTTCCGTCGCAGAAGAAACCTGAGGTAAAATAAACGGAGACAAAAGTATTGGCAGGTACTTTGGAAAATCCTCCGTAAAAGGATCCGGAAGGCGTTTGCGCATTACTGGCCCAGTTAGTCCCGCCTGCGAAAGAGGTGTAGGAAATCTTCAGCCGGGCTCCGTATCCCGCATCTGCAGGTGACGGAAATGTCAGGTTGATGGTTGCAGAAGTAGTAACGGCAGACCAGTCGAAAAGAACGATTCCGTTCAGATCCGAAAGTAACACCGTATAACCGTTGTTGCCGTTGCCTATACTTACCCTTTTGAAGGGGGTATTGGAAATGCCCGGCGTTCCCCATGAAGGAGCAGACCCGTCGGTCGTTAAAAACTTACCGGCATTGTTGGCCTGGCTTGGCAGTGAGTTTCCTCCTCCCGCTGCAGCCCAGGTTCCGTCTCCCCTGAGGAAAGTAGCAGAACCGGGTGTACCTGTAGCGGAAATTTTTCCGATGCTTACCGACTGGGCAGCCAATTTTGTTGTCGTTACGGCATTATCTGCAATGGCAGTAACTCCATCGTCCGTTATGCTTATATCTCCCGTCATGGTTTTTGGGGTTTGCGGTGCATAGGGAGAAGAGGAAGACGTGAGGTAAATCTGGGCACCTGCAGATCCGCTGGAAAAACCCTGTCCGTTGGCCCCGTTGCAGACATAGCGGATATCTGTAATTTCAGAAGTATCCAGAATCCCATTCGCGTTGTTATCGGTACCGGTTTCAATTTTCATACCGCCCGTTGTGCAGTTGCTTCCTGCAGATTCGGCTGTGGTTTTTACCAGAGCATTTTTCCCATTGCTCCCTCCGCTGTTGGAAAGAAAAGCGCCTGAAGCCGTTCCGTCGTCATTTATTGTAAGAAGGTTGGTTCCTGTGGAATTGTCGATTTTTAAGCTCTGTGTGGCGTTAGTAGAGCCTTTTCCTTTAAGATGAAGGGTAGCGGTAGGAGTGGCAATATTAATTCCTACGTTTTTTTCGTACTGGGCCTGTATGAATGCCATACTTCCAAATACCAGGACTCCCGATAGATAAATTTTCCTCATAACTAATTATACGTTATTAATTCATTTTAAACCAAGGTTATTTTCGCTGATCTTTTTTAATAGATGCAGTAGTATTTGCGAGAATAATGAACCAAAAGTACTGAAAAAATGAACTAACGGAAGCACAGATGGGGATAGGATTTTCATTGGGTATGTTTGGGATTGTATTCTGTACCGTGTGCTTTTATTTATCGAAGTAAGGAATAATTAAATAAAAAATGCTGCCTCAAAGAGACAGCATGATATGTAAAAATACTATAAAAGTATGATTAAGCTTCTTCAGAAGAAGTTTCTTCTTTTTTAGCAGGAGCTGCTTTCGGAGCTTCTACCGGAGCGTCAGATACGATATCGAATTCGAAGTTGTACTCAACATTTCTGTGCAATCTGATGTTAGCGGTAACTCTACCGGTTCTCTTGATCGTGTTACCAGGAATCTTGATGTATTTTTTCTCTACAGATACTCCTGCTTTTTCTAAAGCAGCAGAAAGATCTGCATTGTTGATTGATCCGAATAATTTATCACCTGAACCTACTTTTGCAGGAATTGTAACTGAAGTTTTTTTCAATTGATCCACTACAGCGTTTGCAGCAGCGATTAATTTAGCTTCTTCTTCTTTTCTTGCTTCCAAAGTAGCTTCAAGAGCTGCGATGTTTTTAGGGGTAGCCAAAAGCGCGATTCCCTGAGGAATTAAGAAATTTCTTGCATAACCAGGCTTCACGTTTACCGTGTCGAATTCAAGACCTAAGTTCTCTACGTCTTTTTTTAGGATAATGTTCATTGTTGTTGTCCTTTTTTAGATTTTAGAAGTCTAAAATCAAGTTAGAATTAATGATGTATTCAGCAACAAAAAGCCAAAAGCGCGAAGCTAATGGCTGATTGTAATATTTTTTACTTTAATAAGTCAGCTACGTATGGTAGTAACGCCAGGTGTCTTGCTCTTTTGATTGCAGCAGAAACTTTTCTCTGGTATTTTAAGGAAGTTCCGGTATATCTTCTTGGTAAGATTTTACCTTGCTCGTTTACAAATTGTAATAAGAAATCAGCATCTTTGTAATCTACGTGCTTAATTCCGTATTTTTTGAATCTACAATATTTCTTTTCAGATTTTGTATTAATATCAAGCGGAGTAAGGAATTTTACTTCAGATTCTCCTCCAGCTGAGGCTTGTTTAGCCATTTCGTCTATTGCCATGTCTTGTCTTTTAAAAAAATAGGGTTAATAATTAAGCTTTAGCTGCTTTTACTTTTGCTCTTCTTGTTACAGCGTAGTCTACAGCGTGCTTGTCCAGTTTTGTAGTCAGGTAACGGATCACTCTCTCGTCACGTTTGAATGCCAATTCAAGATCAGCTACTACAGAACCTTCGCCTTTAAATTCCACTAAAGTGTAGAATCCGTTCTTTTTCAATTGGATCGGATAAGCTAATTTTTTTAATCCCCAGTTTTCTTTAGCAACGATTTCGCAGTTCTTTTCTTTAATAAGATCTACATACTTGTTCACTGCTTCCTCCACCTGAGCTTCAGATAGAACGGGAGTTAAAATGAAAACAGTTTCGTAATTGTTCATAATGTTAAATGAATTTATTAATTATTTCGAGGTGCAAAAGTAGTATAAATTTATAAACTATACAAGTTTTAAGTATTATTTATCGTCTTTCTGCTTATAAATGTATTGAACTAATAATCTTCCACTCATGAAAAGGAAGATTAGGTGCCTCTGATACATCATTTCTAAAGATAGCGGTTATCAGGTGGCGAAAACGTGCCGGATCCAGAGAAAGTCCTGCAGATTATAGCTAAAAACATTAACTGTATTATTAGATCAAAAAGACCTGCAATCTGTATTGCAGGCCTTTTGTTATGACTGGTGATTAAGATTATTTTTTAATCACTTTTGCAGATTGTAACCCGTTTTCCGTCTGTGCAGTTACCATATAGGTTCCGGCAGGCAATGGTGATAAGTTTACATTGAATTTGTTCTGATTAATCTCAGCGCTGATTACAACTCTTCCAGATAAATCGACAACATTTACAGATTTTACCTTTATTCTGGAATCGAAATTTAAAACATCGCTTGTCGGATTAGGGTATACTGTGAATGCCGCATCTTTTTTACCGGCTTCATTAACAGCAAGAGCCGATGCTACAACATTCACCGTATAATCTTCTGCCTGTCCGTAATCGGAACCAGCACAAGGGTCTATAAGGCTTGGTTCATCATCAATAATACCGAAGATCTTTTTCACACGCATTCTCGTATTTCCTGGCAGTGCACCTGCGGGAACCGTGATGGAGTGAACAGCCTGGACGGCATCTTCCCCGGTGGATCCGTAGATGGTTTGGGTTACCGCATAGACTTCCCCGGGATCATTAAGCACTCCGTTCTGGTTCCAGTCAATGAACACGGCAAAACTGTTTTCGTAATCTCCTTCCGTATTGCCTTTTAAAGTAATAGGGTAGGATTGGCCTGCTGTTACATTAGCAGTCTGCGATAAGAAGAATTCATGGTAATTTCCTACATAAGCTTCGGAATCGGTTATATTGTTTATCCCGGCAAAATTTACCAGCGTAATCGGTTCATCATTATCTCCAAATCCGCTGTCAAAGACCAGCGGTCCGCAGTAATTCAGCTGAGCGGAACTTGAACCTTCCACCGAAAAATCGTCAATATACAAAGCGGCTCCGTCAAGACCTACGTATTGGAAGGCGACTTTTACACTCGGGTTATTTTTGTAAGTACTGATATCGATCATTACAGGATTCATCTCATAATTGGTAAATGTTCCCAAGCTGTTTTCAGACCAGACCTGGGTCCAGGTAACTCCGTTATCAGTGGAGATCTTCACCAAAGCATCGTAATTATTACTGGGATCGACCGACCAGTAATAGCTCAGGCCCGCTTTAAATTTAAGATAGTAATAGGTGGCGTTACCAAGATTCATAGAAGGAGAAATCAGCCATTCGTTTTGTTGTCCCGGAGTATCATCATAATCAACCGCCGCAACACTGCCGGATGAGACGGTAGCTATTTTCCAGGTTTCATTGGCATTGGATTGTTGTATGGTCCAGGTAGAAGGAATAGCAGTACCATTAAAATTTTCACTGAGAATGACCTGGCCGAAGCTCAATAACGGCAGAGCCATTAATACGGACTGAAGTAGTTTTTTTCGCATAATTATTAATTTTTGGATTCCGTCAAATATAAGAAAAAAGCATAATAGTAGAAATATCAATAATTTACATTCTGGTTCTGTTGGTTTTGAAAATATTTTACAGAAACTTTGAATATTAACAGAAATGTAAAAATAATAAAGTATTAATGTTGTTTATTTCTTACTATAGTGAGAAAATACTATATTAATATTTATTTCTTTTGTGATTGTCAATTATATCTCGGATAAATTATAATCATTTATGAATAAGTATTAGAAAAGACATCCTATTACACCCGTTCTAAAAATTCAGCTACATATAAGGCGTTAGCTACCGTAAGATTTTTAGGCAATCCGAAGTTCAGGATGTTATTTTTGATTTCTAATTTAAAATCTTCATCGGAAAATGCTTTGATGATTTCTTGACGGGCTTTACTTAAAAAAGCCATCGTTTTAAATCTGTCGCTGCCTAGTACATAAAAATTATTGAATTCCCCGTCTCTGAAGTTTACAGTAAATCGGTTGAAAATACCCGCTATCTTATCCGCCCATTTCTTTTTGTTGACTGATATAAACCCGTAATCATCATCCAGTAATTTCATGCCCCAGATTTGCAGGCTGTCATATAAAGTTGTTGTGCGGGCACCTTTTACCGTAGTGCCGGTTTTGCTGACAAGGAAAAGGTAAAACGGGCTTTTCTTATTTTTATCCGTAATAAAATAACAGATTTTCGGACTGAATAAAGAATTTTCTTCACCGGAATTAAATAAGTGAAAAGGAGAGTCCTCTACCGCAACCACCGATAGATCATAAATTCTGAATAACCGGTCATAAATTTCGAAAATCAATTGTTCCTGTTCTTTAGAGAAGTCAAAAAGTTTTGCAGCGTCTAATTTTCTGAAATCAAGTTCCATTTTGCAAATCATTTAATTTGAAGATAAAATTATTTTACCGGATCTCAAACAGGAAACCTCCGGAAAAATCCGAAGGTTCCTATTTTCACAGGTAAAAATTACTCATTACCGATTGTTATTATCATTACTTATATTTCCGTGTTCAGATCCCAGTTTTGCAGGTAATCGTGAACGTGCTTCAGCATCATTCCTCCCAGGGAACCGTCTACCACCCGGTGGTCATAAGAATGGGACATGAACATCAGGTTTCTAATGGCGATCACGTCACCATCCGGAGTTTCCAGAACAGCCGGTTTTTTAACGATTGCACCGATCGCGAGGATCGCCACCTGCGGCTGGGGAATAATCGGTGTTCCCATCAGGTTTCCGAAACTTCCGACATTGGAAATCGTGTAGGTTGCGCCCTGCGTATCTTCAGGTCTCAGTTTTTTGTTTCTTGCTCTGTAAGCCAGGTCATTGATCGCTTTTGCCAATCCTGAAAGAGACAGCTGGTCTGCATTTTTAATTACAGGCACGATCAGGTTTCCATCCGGCAGGGCAGTGGCCATACCGATATTGATGTTTTTCTTTTTAATAATGTTTTCACCGCTGATGGAAACATTGATCATTGGGAAATCCTGGATGGCTTTTACTACCGCTTTCACAAAGATCGGCATAAAAGTTAGTTTTTCACCTTCTCTTTTTTCAAAAAGGGATTTGTTTTTATTTCTCCATTTTACAACGTTGGTAACATCCGTTTCGATGAAGGAGGTAACGTGAGGAGCAATCTGCTTGGCTTTTACCATGTTTTCAGCGATGATTTTCCTCATTCTGTCCATCGGGATGATCTCGTCGCCGGCAGCAGCCGTAATGGTTGCCGCAGGAGCGGAAGTCTGTGCCGGCTGCTGGGCAGGAGCTGCCTGTTGTACCGGAGCCGCTTGTGGTGCAGGCTGGTTGCCTCTGTTTTTAACGTAAGCTAAAATATCTTCTTTGGTAATTCTTCCTTCCAGACCGCTTCCTTTGATGGACTTCAGTTCAGATTCGGAAATGTTTTCCTGTTGTGCAATGGATTTTACCAGCGGAGAAAGGTAAAGGTCTCCCGAAAACTCTGTAGAAGCCGATACCTTCAGCGGTTCTTCAATGGTTTTCAGGGTTTCCGCATCAGGAGATGCTGTCGCAGTTTCTGCCGGAGCTTCTTCTGAAACTGTGTTTCCGCCTTCTCCTTCAATTTCTAAAATAGCAATGGCTTCACCCACTTTTGCAACTTCGTCCTTCTGTTTAAGGATCTTTACGATTTTTCCCGAAACCGGTGTCGGAACGTCTGAATCTACTTTGTCGGTTGCAATTTCTACTACGGAATCATCCTCTTTTACAGTATCGCCTTCGCCGAACAGCCAGGTGATAATTGTCGCTTCCATAACACCTTCTCCCATGGAAGGAAGCAATAATTTGTATTCTGCCATTTTTAATTTTTAGATTTTGACAAATATATAAAAAAAATCGATTTTTTTATGAAATATTAAATTTTAGAAAAATTCAATGTAAATATTCTCGCCTACGTTCATCCCGAACAATGATTTTGCCCCGTTTTTTTTGTTGCCTTTATAAATCGTGAGTTCCAGAAGCTGGCTGTCATTGAAAATGGCTGCGGACTGGCCGTGGAATTCGGTTTCCCTTTCCCAGTCGGATACCACCTCCGTATGATTCGAAAATATTTTCGAAAGTGCTAAGTTCCTGAATTTTATCGTGAAATTTTCATATCCTTTATTAATGGTTTCAAAAAAATCTTTGTTGATATTTGAGATTATGTTTCCGAAATTATCAATGTATGTTACTTCCCCTATGATGATCTTTTCAGACTCATTGTAGACGGGTTTCGGAAACAACAGCTGCTTGGCGGCATCTATTTTCCGGCCGATTACTTCTGGGAGGCCGCCATTGGCAAGATGTACTGCTGCAGGAACAAAGATATCCGTGGATGTGAAATTGATGATATCGTCAAACCGGTTGTTTAAAGTAATTTCATGGATTGCCTCCGGTTTAATGTCAAAAAAAATCAGGCTCAGTACTCCGTTATCTGCTGCGAGGAAGTAATGCCCGTCGGATTTGTACAGAATATTTATTCTGGACCGGTTGTGAAAGCTGTCTACAGAAATAATATGGATGGTGCCTTTCGGAAAATGTTTGTAAGCATTTCTTACGATGTAAGAGGTCTGTATCAGGTTAAAAGCCTGGATGTCGTGGGTTATGTCGACAATATTAACCTCCTGGTTCAGAGAAAGAATACTGCCTTTTACAGCGGCGACTCTGTAATCCAAATTTCCGAAATCTGAAGTAAGGGTAATGATTGGCATGGATAGCTGATAAAATGATAGAAATGCAAATTTATTTAAAATAAAAGGAAAGCCCGGTAAATAATGGAAAAGAATTTGATATATGTTTTCAAAAAAAGCATTACATTTAAAATCTAAAATTAATACTACGACTGCATGTTTGAATTAACATATGATTTGGAGGACATCGACGCGAAGATCTTCTATGGGGTGAATAACCAATATTTCAATTTAATCAAATCAACTTTTCCGACCCTTAAAATTACCGGCAGGGATCATTTTATTTTTGCAATGGGAAATCAGGAGGCTCTGGATATATTTAAGAAAAAGCTGGATGATATCGTTAATTATATTTCAAACAACAATTCCATCGGCCTGAAAGATGTTGAAAATATACTGAATATCAAAGACGAAAACGAGAAGCAGCTGGTTTTTGATCAGGACATCATTGTAAAAGGGGTAAACGGCAAGATCATCAAAGCAAAAACCACCAACCTTAAAAAGCTGGTGAAAGAGACGGAGAAAAAAGACATGGTTTTTGCCATCGGACCTGCAGGAACAGGGAAAACATATACCAGTGTTGCCCTGGCTGCAAAAGCTTTAAAGGAAAAACAGGTAAAGAGAATCGTTCTGACAAGACCTGCCGTGGAAGCAGGGGAAAGCCTGGGGTTTTTGCCCGGAGATCTTAAAGAAAAACTGGATCCGTATTTACAGCCTCTGTATGACGCCTTGAGAGATATGATTCCTCATGAAAAGCTGGAAGGATTTATCGAGAAAAAAGTAATCGAAGTAGCTCCGCTTGCTTTTATGAGAGGACGTACGCTGGATGATGCCTTTGTAATTCTTGATGAAGCACAGAACACTACGCATTCCCAGATGAAGATGTTTTTAACGAGAATGGGGATGAACGCCAAATTCATCATTACCGGTGACCCGACGCAGATCGATCTTCCGCCCAAACAGCAATCCGGACTGAAAGAAGCCATGAGAATCCTTCAGGATGTAAAGGAGATAGGATTTGTGCATTTAACGGAAGAGGATGTGGTAAGACACCCTGTTGTTAAAAAAATCATTTTGGCCTACAATGCCGAGGATAAAAAAAACAGAAACGAATAATTCTCACTCAGAATATAAATACGGATGCGGAACAGTAAAAGTTGTTCCGCATATTTTTTATGCCATAGAAAAGAATATCATTTTGATATTTAAAAAAAAATACTATTTTTGCCCCGAATACTAAAAACTATTCAATCATGAAGAAAATATTACTTTTTGCAGCAGTCGCTGTTATGGGATTGAGCCTAAAAGCTCAGGAATTCAGATTCGGACCTAAAGCAGGTTATTCATTGTCAATGCTTACAGGTAAAAGTGACGGTGAAACTTATAAGTTTGATGCAAAATCTACTTTTTACGCCGGTTTTTTAGCAGAATATAAAATCAGTGATAAATTTGCATTACAGGGTGAAGTCTTATATTCTCCTATTGGAGGTAAACAGGAAGAATCTGTATCTTATAACGAGAATGGTGTAAATGTTACAGGTACTGAGAAAACGGATTGGAAATTAGGAACTGTACAGATTCCGGTAAGTGCTAAATTCTATGCAACTGAAAATTTGGCTTTTGGCTTAGGTCTTAACGTAGGTATTGTAACTTCTGCAAAAGTGGATTATACCGCTTCTGTAACAGGATCAAGTATGGGAGAAACTATTTCTGAATCTGAAAGCTCATCCAGAGATGTAAAGGATGATGTTAACACTTTAAATCTGGCTCCATTTGTAGGCGCAGAATATACATTGGAAAATGGTTTATTCTTTGATGCCCGATACAATCTTGGTGTTTCTAATCTTATTAAAAAACCGGAAGGAAACGAAACTTTAAAAAACAGCTTTCTACAGGTAGGTGTTGGTTTTAAATTCGGAGGCAACTAAGAATTTATTTAAAATAAAATAACAGAGCGGTACAAAATTTGTATCGCTTTTTTGCTTTGTATAGGATTTTAATTAATAAAATATACATTCTAATTTTAAACTTATTGAAATGAAAAAACTAGTATTAGCAGGTGTTTTTGCATTATTCGGAGGGCTTGTGCAGGCTCAGGAGGGTTTCAGGCTTGGCGGCCATGTAGGTGCTCCCCTTGGAGATGCAGCGGATGCAGCCAGTGTAACTTTAGGAATTGACGCTGCGTATATGTGGAATATTACCAAAGGATTGGATATTGGCGCAACTACGGGGTACTCCCACTTTTTCGGAAAAGACAATGTGGAAGATTTCGGATTCATTCCCCTTGCCGTTTCAGGTAAATATACATTTAACAAAGTTCCTCTTTTTGTGGGACTGGACCTGGGAGCTGCAATTTCCACCAAAAACTACATCAACAGCGGGCTTTATGTAGCTCCAAGGGTAGGATACCAGATGAAGAACGTTGAACTGTACCTGGGATTCCAGAATATCGGCAGCAGATATAAAGATCATGGTCCCGGACCTCGCCCGCATTGGCATGGTGACGACCGATTTAACTTCGGAGCAGTGAATTTCGGGGTAAATTTCTTCCTGAAGTAAAATTTTTAAAATTAAATATAATGAGTTCCGGTTGCAGAATCGGAACTTTTTTATTTAAAAAATTGTAAAAAATATAAACTGCCTTGTTTAATACATTTTATTTCCGCAAATCAGAAGGACGGGACAATGATATTAATCACATTAACAAATTTTAATATTCACGACTACCACTGTAAATTTGCGGTCAGAAAGTATTAAAT
Source organism: Chryseobacterium sp. SN22 (assembly GCF_008329705.1). Taxonomy (GTDB): domain Bacteria; phylum Bacteroidota; class Bacteroidia; order Flavobacteriales; family Weeksellaceae; genus Chryseobacterium. The sequence goes on from NZ_VTSX01000016.1 coordinate 91,434, forward strand.
TTTTAAAAAAATGAAGAAAGTATTAATGGCGGGTGCAATTGCACTTTTCGGTTTATCTAACGCTCAGATTGCAGCAGGAACTACTTATTTATCAGGGTCTGTAGGTTATTCTCAACAAGAGAGAAACAACGGAAACAATAAGACGGAAAACTTCAACGTATTGCCTACGGTTGGGTATTTTGTAAGCAACAATTTTGCAATCGGTTTAGGAATCGGATACCAGACTCAGAAAGATACGAATATTGTAAACAATTTCATGGTGCCTGGAACTACCGTGGTAACAACCAATGAAACAAAGCAGCCTGCTTTCGTGGTGGCTCCTTTTGCAAGAAAGTACTGGACTTTAGGAGATAAATTGTATATCTTCGGTCAGTTGGCAGTACCTATGCAGTTTGGAAAAACTGAAACTGAAAATACGACAGTAAGTACTTCAGGATCTTCTGTAACTACGGTATCTTCTTCTTCTGAGGCAAAATATACTCAGATCGGAGTAACGGTAAAACCGGGTCTTGATTATTTCCTTAACAAAAACTGGTCTATTGAAGCGACTATCGGAGAATTCGGATACAACAACTATAAGCCGAAAGATGGTGATGCTACCAACAATTACAGCTTTGGTTTAAATTTATCTACCGTAACTTTCGGAGTTAAATATGTTTTTGCCAAGTAATAAACAAATTATATAAGATGAAAAAGTCCTCAGTTTTTTAACTCAGGGCTTTTTTCACTTAACCATTTTTTTTAAAACTAATTATCATGAAAAAATTATTAATCGCCGGTGTGGCTTTGCTGTACAGCTTTTCAAATGCTCAGATTAAAACAGGAACCGTCTACATTTCCGGACAGGTAAATTATACCGAGACGGAAGTCGCAAATTCGGATTTTACCGATCAGACTTTCAAAATCATTCCGACGGCCGGCGTATTCATCGCTCCGAATCTCGCCATTGGTACCGGTCTGGGATATACCGTCGGCAAACTGGATTACACCCAAACCCTTGGCGGTGAATTTCTTACTACGTTTATTGATTATACAGGAAAAACAAGTGCCGTTACGGTAGCTCCTTTTGTAAGGAAGTACTGGACTTTATCGGAAAAACTATACTTTTTCGGGCAGCTTCAGATTCCTTTAGAATTCGGAAAAATCAATCAACATGCTTTGATCACCAATATCTACGGTTCTGCCGGATCCGTGGACCAACAAGCGGTCTCTTATGACAGTAAATATACTTCCATCGGAATTAATGTAAAACCGGGTTTTGATTATTTCCTGAATAAAAACTGGTCTGTCGAAGCAACGATAGGGGAGTTTGGCTATAAGAATCTTAAATCCAAAGAGATTGATGCCCGTGATGGTAAAAACTACGATTTCGGCCTAAATTTGTCTGCGGTCTCTTTCGGGGTGAAATATATTTTTGCAAAATAAATCTACAATAAAACTAAACTTTTTTAAATAATTAAATTTTTATGAAAAAATTATTATTAGCAGGTGCAGTGGCACTTTTCGGTTTGTCAAATGCACAAATGACCAAAGGAGACTGGGTATTCAGTGGAAATACCGGTTTCGGATTCAATAATGTAACGACTAAGGTGAAGGTAGCAGGTCAGTCTGCAGACGGGCCAAAAGTAAGCACTTTTTCATTAACGCCTTCTGTCGGTTATTTCGTTATCGATAAATTGGCCGTTGGAATCGATCTGGGGCTTACCAGTACTATGACGAAGTATGATGGAGCAAAGGATACTACAACAACCTTTTCTGTAATGCCTACGGCTACTTATTATTTTGCAAACGACAGCAAGTTTGTTCCTTTCTTAGGCGCAGGGATCGGATATGCATCTGCAAAAACCAAAGAGCAAATCAATGCAATGGGTGTTTCCAGCTCGGATGAAACAACAGTAGACGGTCTGGCATGGAAAGTAAAAGGAGGAGTGACGTATATGGCTACTCAGTCTTTAGGGATTAACTTAGGCGTTTCTTACGATCAGTTTTCCAACAAAGAAACATTTATGGATACCGATGTTAAAACGCACGTAAACACTTTTGGTGTAAATGTAGGTTTTTCTTATTTCATCAAAGCCAAAGCTCAGAAATCTGATAAATAAAAAAACTTTGTCAAAGATTGAAACTTTGACAAAGTGCTAAAAAAATCCGGCCCATTACTGAGCCGGATTTATTTTTTATTTCAATTGAGCTTAGAACCATTCTTTCTGGTTCTGAACATACGTCCTGTCGAATTCCTCATCAGATTTGGTAAGATAAATAATTCCTTCGATAAAACCGATAATTCCAACCACTCCGCAGGTTACAATCCCTAATACCAGCTGGATGATTCCTGCTTTGGTATAGCCTAAGTAAAATTTGTGAATAGCCAGTGTGCCCAGTAAAATTCCTAAGATCCCTGCAATTACTTTTTTCTCAGACTTGTAAGGAGCTCCCTGGTTGTAATTGTAGTTCCCTTGTTTTTCATTAATTTCCATAATAATATTTTTTTAACTGTTTTTCGGTGGTTATTTTCCGAACATTCCGCCCATTCCAGGCATATTCGGCATTTTGCTCATCATCTGCATCATCTGTTTTCCCTGAGGGCCCTGCATCATCTTCATCATCTTGCCCATCTGGTCGAACTGCTTCATCAGTTGGTTCACGTCCTCGATTTTTCTTCCGGCACCTTTGGCAATCCGGTTTTTTCTCTGGGTATTGATGATTGACGGTCTTCTCCGTTCTTCCGGAGTCATGGAGTAGATGATCGCTTCGATATGTTTAAAGGCATCATCACTGATTTCGACATCTTTGATCGCTTTTCCGACCCCCGGAATCATCCCCATCAGGTCTTTCATGTTCCCCATTTTCTTGATCTGGTTGATCTGCTTCAGGAAATCATCAAAACCGAATTCGTTTTTGGCGATTTTTTTATGAAGTTTTTTGGCTTCTTCTTCGTCGAACTGCTCCTGCGCTCTTTCTACCAGGGAAACAACGTCTCCCATTCCCAGGATCCTGTCGGCCATCCTTTCCGGGTAAAAAAGGTCCAAAGCTTCCATTTTTTCACCGGTAGAGATGAACTTGATCGGTTTTTCCACTACGGAACGGATCGTTAAAGCAGCTCCACCGCGGGTATCACCGTCTAACTTCGTCAGCACAACCCCGTCGAAATTTAAAGCATCATTGAATGCCTTTGCCGTATTCACTGCATCCTGACCGGTCATGGAATCTACAACAAATAAAGTTTCGTTCGGTTTAATCGTAGAATGAACCGTTTTGATTTCATTCATCATCTGCTCATCGATCGCCAGACGTCCCGCCGTATCGACAATTACTATGTCATGGCCATTCGATTTCGCAAAATTGATGGCGTTCTGTGAGATGCTTGAAGGATCCATAGAACCTTCTTCCGTGAAAACCGGAACGCCGATCTGGCCACCCAAAACTTTCAGCTGATCGATCGCCGCCGGACGGTAAACGTCGCAGGCAACCAAAAGAGGCTTTTTATTTCTTTTCGTTTTTAAATAACTGGCTAATTTCCCGGAGAAAGTCGTTTTCCCGGAACCCTGTAGACCCGCAATAAGAATTACCGAAGGTTTTCCGGAAAGGTTGATGCCTTCCTGAGAGCCTCCCATCAGATCCACCAACTCGTCATGAACGATCTTGGTCATCAGCTGGCCCGGCGTCAGCGAGGTAAGAACATCCTGTCCCAAGGCTTTATCCTGAACTCTTTTGGTAAGGTCTTTTGCAACTTTATAATTAACGTCGGCATCCACCAGCGCTCTTCTGATCTCTTTTACGGTCTCCGCTACGTTGATTTCCGTGATTTTTCCACGTCCTGAAATATTGTGCAGCGCTTTGTCTAATTTATCCTGTAAACTGTTGAACATATTTATTGTAAATTATAGGTCTGCAAAAATAAGGAATTTTTGGTATTTATAAACGGTCGGGAAGGTAATATTATATATAAGATGCAATTTACAGGGATGATATAAATCAAATGATGATGAAATCCGGGGGAAAAAGCCTATTTTTGCCATAAATTAAAATTAGCCTAATGGTTGTTAGGTTAAAAATAAATTTAAAATGAAGATCAATCCCAACATTCTGGTAACAGTCCTGTTTTTTCTAACCTTCCTTGTTCATTTCGCTTTATGGAAATTCGTTTTCCATCTGGACGAAATTGTCATTGTAAAGTTTTATCTGTTCCTGAGTGTGATGTTTATGATGATGGTAACGCTTATCGTTCTGATCAATAGGGTAGCGCCGGAATTTTTAGGATTATCGGTAATCGGGCTTATTCTTTTAAAATTCGGTCTGATGTACCTGATTAGGAAAAAACTGAACTTTGAGGTAATTCCGGGATATAAATTCCATTTTATTATTCCGTATTTTATCCTTACCACACTGCTTACCTATTATGCAATTAAGCTGATTAATCATGATAAAAAACAGTAAAATTATTTATTGTAAACCAGAAAAAATATTATATTTTTGCACAACGAAAAAAACCTATCAATGTTTAAGAAATTCGCAGTTTTATTCTACAGTATTTTTGTATTAAACTTAGTGTCTGCCCAGCATGGTGAGGCTACTGCCGAGGCAGGTTCTGCCAACACGGAGCTTTCAGAGAAAGACAAAGTAAGTAAAGAAAACAAAGAGTACATCGATCATCACTTGTTGGATGCTCACGACTTTACATTGATGGTGGATAAAGAAGGTCACCATATCGGTTTTCCACTTCCTGTTATTTTTTATGATAACGGATTTCATTCTTTCATGAGCAACAAGGAAGGTTTTATTCATGGAGAAACAACGGAAGTAGACGGATCTTATTATAAATTGCACCACGAAAAAATTTATAAGACAGATGTAGCCGGAAATTTATCTTTCGATAAAGAAGGTCATGTAACTTCAGAAAAGGTATTGGATCTTTCTATTACGAAAAGTGTGCTGATCATCTTATTGACTTCAATCTTCATGTTATTGTTGTTTACAGGAATGGCAAAGTCTTATAAAAAATCTCAGGTTCCTACAGGAGCAGCAAGATTCCTGGAGCCTTTGGTGATCTTCGTAAGAGACGAAATTGCTATCCCGAACATCGGGCATAAATATAAAAGATTCATCGGTTATCTTTTAACGGTATTTTTCTTCATCTTATTCCTGAACGTTTTAGGATTGATGCCTTTCGGGATTAATGTTACCGGTAATATTACGATGACATTCTTCCTGGCTATCCTTACGTATCTTATTACAACGTTCTCTGCTAATAAAGATTACTGGAAACACATTTTCTGGATGCCGGGCGTTCCAGTACCGATGAAACTGATCATGTTGCCGATTGAATTATTAGGAACCATTACAAAACCTTTCGCATTGATGATCCGACTTTTTGCCAACATGACGGCAGGACACATTGTTGTAATGAGTTTGATCGGATTGATTTATGTATTTAAAAATGTAGTTGCAGGAGTTGCATTCCCTTTCCTTACATTGGTAATTTATCTTTTGGAAGTATTGGTAGCATTCTTACAGGCTTATATCTTCACGATGTTATCTGCCCTGTTTATCGGAATGGCTGTACAGGATCACGAGCACGAACACCATGCGGCTCACTAATTAAGTTTAATAAAGTAAGAAACAAATTTTTTAAAATTATATATTATGGAAATCCCTAAAATTGTAGGTGCTGGTATCGTAGTACTAGGTGTAGGTATCGGTCTTGGTAAAATCGGAGCTGCTGCTCTTGAAGCTATCGCTAGACAACCTGAACAATCTGGAAAAATCCAAACAGCTATGCTTATCGCAGCTGCCCTTGTAGAAGGTGTTGCGTTTGCTGCTCTATTTGCAGTAAACTAATTAAACTAAAACCACTATCTGTAACGGTTGGTTACAGATAGTGGTTATTTAAGAAAAAAAGTAATAATTATTTATACATTTATATAATGGAATTAATTCACCAGTTTTCATCAGGATTATTTATTATCCAAACAATTATCTTTCTGGCATTGTTATTATTGTTAGGCAAATTTGCTTGGAAACCTATTTTAAAATCAATTAACGATAGAGAAACTTCTATTGTTGATGCTCTTAATCAGGCTACATTGGCAAGAAAAGAGGTCGAAACTTTGAAAGAGGATAACGATAGAATCATCCGTGAGGCTAAAGTCGAGAGAGATGCCATCCTTAAAGAAGCCAGAGAAATCAGAGATAGAATCGTAGGTGAAGCTAAAGATGTTGCTAAATCTGAAGGCGATAAAATGATTGAAGCTGCTAAGCAAACCATCAACGCTGAGAAAAATGCTGCTATGGCAGACATCAAATCCCAGATCGGTACTTTATCAGTGAACATTGCGGAATCGATCCTTCAACAGAAGCTTGACAACAGCGAAGCTCAAAACGAATTAGTTCAGAATTATTTAAACAAATCAAACCTTAACTAAGAATGCTTACATCTAAAGTAGCTAAACGATACGCACAAGGTTTACTTGATTTTACCAACGAATCAGGTCAGACGGCTACTGTATTTTCTGAAATGAAAGATGTGGTAAAGCTGATGAAAGAATCTGCAGACTTAAACAAATTCTTCCTGACGCCTTACATCGATTCCAAAAAGAAAGTAGAGGTAGCAAGCCAGATTTTTAAGGGATTATCACAATCTTCTCAAAACCTGATTACCCTGGTGATCAAGCACGGTCGTGAAAACCAGCTGAAAAATATCGCTCAGGAATTCATCAATAAGGTTGAAGATATTAACGGAGTACAGCGCGTAACGCTTACGACGGCAGCTCAGCTGTCGAAAGAGAACCTTGAGCAGATTTTAAGAGCATCCAATCTTGTTAACCTTAAGACCAACTTTGATTTGCAGGTTAATGTAAAGCCTGAGATTTTAGGAGGTTATATTTTAAGAGTGGGAGATCAGCAGATTGATGCTTCTGTAAAATCCAAGCTTAACATCATTAAGAAAGATTTTCATTTAAATTAAGAAAAAAACAACCATACAATGGCAGAAATAAATCCGGCAGAAGTATCTGCGATCTTAAAACAGCAATTGGCCAACTTCGATACTCAATCAAACGTTGAGGAAGTAGGTACAGTTTTAACCATCGGTGATGGTATTGCTCGTGTATACGGGTTAGAAAACGTACAATACGGAGAGTTGGTGAAATTTTCTAGTGATGTAGAAGGTATTGTACTGAACCTTGAAGAAGACAACGTAGGGGTTGCTTTATTGGGGGAAAGTAAATTAGTAAAAGAAGGAGACACCGTAAGAAGAACCAACACCATCTCATCGATTAAAGTAGGAGAAGGCATGTTGGGAAGAGTAGTGGATACTCTGGGTAACCCGATCGATGGTAAAGGTCCTATTACAGGAGATTTATACGAAATGCCATTGGAAAGAAAAGCACCGGGAGTTATCTACAGACAGCCGGTAACTGAGCCTTTACAATCGGGTATCGTGGCCATCGACTCCATGATTCCTGTAGGAAGAGGACAGAGAGAGCTTATCATCGGTGACCGACAAACCGGTAAAACGACTGTGGCGATTGATACGATCATCAATCAGAGAGAATTTTATGATGCAGGCCAGCCTGTATACTGTATATATGTTGCAATCGGGCAGAAAGCTTCTACCGTAGCACAAATCGTTAAAACTTTATCAGACAAAGGAGCTTTGGCTTATACCGTAATCGTTGCAGCTAACGCTTCAGATCCGGTTCCGATGCAGGTATATTCTGCGATGGCAGGAGCTTCTATCGGTGAGTTCTTCAGAGACACCGGAAGACCGGCTTTGATCGTTTATGATGATCTGTCCAAGCAGGCGGTTGCTTACCGTGAGCTTTCTCTTCTATTGAGAAGACCACCGGGCCGTGAAGCTTATCCTGGGGACGTTTTCTATCTTCACTCCAGATTATTGGAAAGAGCGGCAAAAGTAATCGCTGACGATACCATTGCAAGCCAGATGAACGACTTACCGGAATCTTTGAAGCCGATCGTAAAAGGAGGAGGATCGTTAACGGCACTTCCGATTATCGAAACTCAGGCAGGTGACGTTTCCGCCTATATCCCGACCAACGTAATCTCCATTACCGACGGACAGATTTTCCTGGAATCTGATTTATTCAACTCAGGGGTTCGTCCGGCGATCAACGTGGGAATCTCCGTATCAAGGGTAGGAGGTAACGCTCAGATCAAATCAATGAAAAAAGTTTCCGGTACGCTTAAATTAGACCAGGCGCAATACAAAGAATTGGAAGCGTTTGCTAAATTCGGTTCCGATCTTGATGCTTCTACTTTGGCGGTTATCTCAAAAGGGGAAAGAAACGTAGAGTTGTTAAAGCAGCCGGTTAACTCTCCGCTTCCGGTAGACAGCCAGGTAGCGATGATCTATGCAGGTACTGAAAACCTGTTGAGAAACGTTCCGATCAGAAAAGTAAAAGAATTCCAGACTGAATACATCGAGTTCCTGAGATCCAAGCACCCGGATACGATGGCAGCTATCAAAGCAGGAAAAATTGATGATTCAATCACCAGCGTTCTTAAGCAGGCAGCTAACGACCTAGCTTCTAAATATAACTAAAAATTCAATGTTTAAGGTTTAGAATTCAAAGTTTTAAACCTTAAACTTCAGACCTTAAACCTTGAACCAAAATAATGGCAAACTTAAAAGAAATACGAGGCAGAATTACATCAATTTCATCAACGATGCAGATTACCCGTGCCATGAAAATGGTTTCCGCTGCGAAACTTAAAAAAGCACAGGACGCCATCGTGATGTTGAGACCTTATTCTGAGAAACTTCAGGAACTGATCCAGAATGTAAATTCAAGCTCGGATCCCGACCAGATTTCGGTTTATGCTCAGAAAAGACAGGTGAGAAGAATCCTTTTCATCGCCGTTACTTCAAACAGAGGTCTTGCAGGAGCTTTTAATTCATCCATCGTTAAGGAACTGAACACTCAGTTTCAGAACAATTCCCAATACGAAGTAGAAGTACTTTCTATCGGTAAAAAAGCTTTTGATGCAGTAAGAAGAAACCGTACGGTATATGCCAACGAAAGCGGAATTTACGATAAGCTGAGCTTTGAAGCGGTTTCCCATGTGGCAGAAGCGGTAATGGACAGCTTCAGAGAAGGTAAATTTGACGAAGTTTATTTAATTTATAATAAATTCGTGAATGCAGCAACGCAGGAAGTAACCACCGAACAGCTTCTTCCGATTTCAATGCCTGAAACTACAGAACCTCAGGTGGAAACAGATTACATCTTCGAACCTAGCAGAGCGGAAATCCTTGACAATCTGATTCCTAAGTCCATTAAGACTCAGGTTTTCAAAGCAGTTCTTGATTCGGTAGCTTCCGAACACGGAGCAAGGATGACAGCCATGCATAAAGCAACCGATAATGCCCAGGCACTGAAAAATGATCTGGTTATTTTCTACAACAAAGCAAGACAGGCAGCTATTACCAACGAGATCCTTGAGATCGTTTCCGGAGCTGAAGCTTTGAAAAATTCATAAATAATTATTTTACCATAGTATTTATATTAAAGCATCGTGTACCACGATGCTTTTTTTGTTATTTTTATTTTGTATATATTTGTAGGAACAAATTTATATCACTTCTAAATGGATTCGGACATAGTCAGGCTTTTGCTGGCCTTATTACTTGTTTTACTTAATGGCTTCTTTGTAGCCGCAGAATTTTCAATCGTTAAAGTTCGTTATTCACAGATCCAGCTGAAAGCCGCAGAGGGGAACTCTATGGCCAAGCAGGCGGAACACATCATCAAGCATCTTGATGAATACCTTTCGGCCACACAGCTTGGAATCACCTTGGCTTCCCTTGCCCTGGGTTGGGTAGGAGAAAGCGCCTTACACCATATTGTTGAAAATATTTTCGATTCTCTTAACGTTGAGCTCAGTCAGGCTACCGTTACTTCAATCTCGGTAATTACGAGTTTTGTTCTCATTACGATTATGCACATTGTTTTCGGCGAGCTGATCCCGAAATCCATTGCCATCAGGAAATCGGAAGCGACCACCATGGCGACAGCCATCCCGTTAAGGGTTTTCTATACTGTCTTCAAACCGTTTATCTGGTTGATGAACTTGATGTCCAATACCTTCTTAAGGCTGGTGAAAATTCATCCGGCGTCGGAGCATGAAATTCATTCCACCGAGGAGCTTCAGCTTTTGGTTAAGCAGAGTGCGGACAGTGGGGAAATCGAAGAGGAAAACTACGAGATTATAAAAAATGCTTTTGATTTTACGGATCATTCAGCTAAACAAATTATGGTTCCGCGTCAGAATATTACTTCTATTGATTTTGAGGAGGACGTGAATGAGATCATCAATAAAATCATGGACAGCGGTTATTCCAGGATTCCGGTATATATGGACTCCATCGATAACATCATCGGCATCCTGTACACCAAAGAAATTATCAGGGAATTCGTGAAAAGAAAAGGCGAGCTGAACCATGATGATCTTAAGGAACTCATGAGAGATGCCTTCTTTGTTGTAGGAAGCAAGAAAATTTCAGATTTACTGAAAATTTTCCAGCAGAAGAAGCAGCATCTGGCTATTGTCATCGATGAATTCGGCGGAACCGAGGGAATTATTACCCTGGAAGATATTCTTGAAGAACTGGTAGGAGAAATCCAGGATGAAGAAGATGACGAAGAGAAAATCGTGGATAAGATCGGCGAAAACACCTATTGGGTACAGGCTACGCAGCCGTTAGATGAAATCAATGAATTCTTACCGAAGAAACTTGCCCTTTCGGAAGAAAGCGAATACAATACCCTGGCCGGATTCATTCTTCACGCGTTGGAAGATATCCCGGAGGAAAACCAGGAGTTTGAGCTTGAGAATTATCAGTTTAAAATTCTGAAAATGAATAACAAAAGCGTGGAACTTGTAGAACTGGTGTATGAGGAACCCAATAACATCAATGACCTAGCGGAGAAAATAGGAGAGGTTTAATCTGTTTTTAAATGAATAACAATATGTTTTACAACCATATAAAAGATTACGACGACCCGAAACGGAAGTATGAAGAAGAAGTTCTGGTACTGGAAGAGACGGATGAAGTCTATAAACTGGTACTGCATAATGATGATGTTCATACCTTTGATTACGTCATCGATTCTTTGATTGAAATCTGTAAACATACCTTGGAACAAGCGGAACAATGCACTTTGCTGGTTCATTTCAAAGGCAAATGTACCGTAAAAACAGGTTCGCTGGATCTCCTGAAACCCATGCATGAAAAATTACTTTCAAGGGAATTAACCAGCGAAATCGTATAGTACAGTCCGGCAACATTGCCGGATTTTTGTTAGGGTTAATGCAGCTCAGGATAAGATCGATTATTGGATGGAAGAGGGAAGCCGGATACCGGAAATTTCCTATGCTGAAAATAAAATAAATATTATTGAGTTTAGTTAAAAAAATAAGTGTTCAGAGCTTATTTAAGATCAATAAAAATTTATTTAGTATAAAAGCGAATAGTTTATGCTGAGCTTGTCGAAATACCCCCTACGAACGGAAATGTTCCCCAAAATTTTACGTAAATCTTTTCTGATGCCGCCAGCTAATCAAATCCATCTACTTACTTTTTAAAACAGATTAATTTCAGTCCTTAAAAAATACTATCTTGCTTCACCTGCTTCAGGCTTTTAAATAAAATAGTATATTTGTAAAAACTATAAAAGAACAAAAAGAATGCTTGTAATAGGAATTGCAGGAGGTACCGGATCCGGTAAAACGACGGTGGTGGACAAAATTATCCAGCAGCTGGATATTGAGGGAATGAACATCCTTTCACAGGACAATTATTATCATGATAACCATAACCTTACCCTGGTAGAAAGGGAAGCCTTGAATTATGACCATCCGAAGTCCATCGATTTCGACCTGTTGATCAAACACGTAAGAGCATTAAAAAACAACCAGCCGATAGAGCAGCCAATTTACAGCTTTGTAACACATTCCAGAACCGGCGATCATGTTACGGTAGAGCCTAAAAACGTATTGGTAGTAGAAGGAATTCTTGTGCTGACCAACAAGGAGCTGCTGAAAGAATTCGACCTCAAGGTATTCGTACATGCTGATTCCGATGAAAGGCTGATCAGGAGGATCAGGAGGGATACGCAGGAAAGGGGAAGGGATCTTAACGAGGTGCTGCACCGTTACCAGACGACTTTAAAGCCGATGCACCAGGAATTTATCGAGCCTTCAAAAAATGAAGCGGATCTGATTATCCCGAACATGCGGCAGAATTCTGTTGCCATCGACTTTTTAACAACTGTTATTAAAAATTCGTTGAGAAAACATTAGTCATGAAAGAAAATAAACTGATCAGGGACATTCAGCCGAAGTCTGAAACATTTAAGCTTATTCAGAAGTATATTCTGAATAAATATACCATTACCATCTGCCTGTTTCTGGTCTGGATGATTTTCTTTGACAAAACTTCTTTCCTTGTAATTAACGAGCTCAACGGCGAAATCAATAAATATGAAGAGCAGCTTCAGTATTATAAAACCGAATATGAAAAAAATGATGCGTTCTATAAAAAGCTGATGAACAACAAATCTGAAAAGGAAAAATACGCCCGCGAAAATTATTTCATGAAAAAACCGAATGAAGAAATCTTTATTCTGGTGGTAGACAGTACAAAAGTTGCAAAAAAATAGCTAAACTGGAAATGATGAATGCTCAATTCGCTTCGCTTGCCAATTCAGGTATTTCAAGATTCATTTATTCACTTGCAAGCAATACTGCCAATTAAATATTCACAATTTACCCATTACCATAATCCACTACGCCATGTCAGACAACGCCTGGGAAAATTTAGTAAAGAAACAGCTTAAGACCGATGATATTTATTCCGTTCTTAAAAAAGAAAACCTGGAAGGAATTCAGGTGAAACCTTTTTACGAATCTGTGGAACAGCCTTTGGCAAACCTGCCTAAAATCGAGGAAAGTACCCACTTGGTGGCAAATTATCACGAAAGCCTGGTAGACGATGTATTCGCGTTTCTACTGGATCGGAATGTGGAGAATCTTGAACAGAAAACCATTTTTGTAAATAATACAGACCTGGCCGGACACATCAGCCCGAAAGAAGAAGACCAGTATTTTTCGTTAATCGATGTTTTTGATGAGAAAAAGGCGGTGATTGATGATCAGCTGGTGAAAGAATTGCTGGCCAAACAGTTCAGAAGAAATATTTGCGTTGATATTTCCCTTCATCAGAATGCCGGAGCGGCGATTTATCAGCAACTCGGGGTTGCGCTGGCCAAAACAAAAGAACTGGTGGAAATTTATGGTACGGAAATTCTAAACAAATTACTATTCAGAATTGCCATCGGACCCAACTATTTCTTTGAAATGGCAAAGCTGAGGGCATTTAAAATTGTTTTTAATCAGCTTTCCAAAGAATATGGTCTGGATGAAATTCCCTATATTTTTGCTGAAACTTCTTTCCGGAATAAAGCCGTTTCCGATAAGGAAAATAATCTGATCCGCTCTACCCTGGAATTGGCTTCAGCCATGATCGGAGGTGCTGATGCGGTATTCAGCAATAATTATCTGGTTGACCGAAGCACCGAAAATTCGGAAGAAATCTCCTTCAAACAACAGATTGTTTTAGCCTACGAGAGTATTATCAATGTCTTTGAAGATGCCTCTAACGGAAGCTATTATGTAGAAGATATTAGCCGACAGATTGCAGAAAAAGCATGGGCTTTTTTTGTAGAGATTGAAGAAACCGGAGGCTACCTGCAGCTTTTAAAACAGGGAATTATCCAGAAGAAAATCTATGACCATGCCGTACAAGAACAGAAATGGGTGGAAGAAGGAAAAATAAAGCTGATCGGTGTAAACCTGTATCCTAAACTGGAAGCGAAAAGACCAATTGAAGAATTATACAGCGAAAAAGACATTAAAGCTGTTCGCTGGGCCGAAATGTTTGAGTGAGTGTAAATGACTGAGTAAGCCTCATTTTAGCTAAACAAAATTTATAATTCAGATAAGATGACCGAAAAACTGATTGATTTATTTGAATATACCTGTTATTTTAACAGAAAAATGATTGCTGTTATTACGGAGAATATGGAGAAAGCTGATCCGAAAATAATCAGTCTGATCAATCATACCCTTAATGCCCAGCAAATCTGGAATTCGAGGATCTCTGGCGAAAGTCCATGCGAAGTATGGCAGATCAATCCATTTGAAAGTCTGAATGATATTAATCAGCAGAATTTTAACAGGAGTATTGAAATTGTGGAAAAGTTTGATTTTGATCAGAAGGTTCAGTACGAAAATTCAAAAGGGATAAAATTCGAAAATACGGTCTTTGAAATGCTTTTTCAGGCAATCAATCATTCGACCTATCATCGCGGACAAATCAATTCCCTCCTGAGGCAAGATGGAATTGATCCGGTTCTGACGGACTATATTTTTTATAAAAGGTAATCCAAATCGTCTTGCTGAATTGTCTGCTAATTGAAAATTAAGTGCCGTTTAACAAAAAAATATCCGTTCAAATCTGTGGTTAATAAAGTAGTAGATCAAAATATCCAGCAATACATCAATGCAAATCTCAATACAGATCTGCATGCTTTGTTATTAAAGAAGTCTCCTTTTCCTGAAGTTTCCATGCATGAAATCGTGCAGCAGATCAAAGGAAAACAGGTAGCCCGGAAAAAATTCCCTTTTTTATTAAAAGACGGGATTGTTTTTCCGCCACAGCTCAGTCTCGAACAGTCTTCTTCAGAAAAGACAGCACTTTACAAATCGGAAATTTTAAAAGGGAATAAATTCATCGATCTTACCTCCGGATTCGGGATTGATGCATATTACCTATCCAAAAACTTTCACGAAATCACCCTGGTTGAGCAAAACAGGGAGCTTCTGGAAATGGTGGAGCACAACTGGAATATTTTGGAAAGGAAAGCCACATTTATCAACCGGAAGCTGGAAGATTTCCTGGAAGAAAACGATGCATCATTTGATACAGTCTATCTGGATCCGGCACGTAGGGATATCCAAAAAAACAAAGTTTTTTTGCTGGAAGACCTTTCACCCAATATTCTGGAAATTCAGGAAAAACTGCTTTCCATTTCGAAAAACGTAGTGATTAAACTCTCACCGCTCATCGATTTAAAATACCTTGTTTCGGTTTTACCCGGTATTTTCAGGATTGAGATCATCGCCTTAAAAAACGATGTAAAAGAAGTGGTGGTATTCTTATCAAAGGAAAGCCAAAACAAAATAAGCTGCCAATGTGTAAACCTGGAGAGCGGAGAACCCACATTTCGTTTTCAATTCGGCTCAGCAGAAAATCAGTCCGCAGAATACGGAGAACCGGAAAAGTTCATCTACCTTCCGAATAACACCATTTTAAAAGCCGGGATGTTTAATCTGATTTCCCAGAAATTCGGACTGAAAAAACTGCATCCGAATACCCATCTTTATACTTCTGACCTGAAGATACTGGATTTTCCGGGACGTATTCTTGAAATGGAAGCCATTGACGCTAAACAGATTCAGAAGAAAAGCCAATTTAATATCATTTCGAAAAATTATCCCTTAAAACCGGAAGAAATCAGGAAAAAGTACAACCTGAAAGACGGCGGCGAAAACTACCTTATTTTTACACAGTCCAAAAAAGGAAAAATAATTCTAAAATCCATATAAAAATGTTGCCGTAAAATGTAGGATTTCTTAATTTTGGGCAATCAAACGTAAGTAGGAACGCCTGCTGCCGGAAACAGACACCCGGCTGCTCTGAAGCGTTCCGGATGAACTTTAAAAAATAAATTTTCCATATGAAAAAATTAGTGATATGTTTAGCCCTTGCTACGGTGGCGGTAAGCTGTAAAAAAATCCAGGCCGGCGGAAATAAAGACGTTATCAAGCTGGAAGAAGGGGTAGAGCGGTATTCCGACGACGAGCAGACCAGCGGTGAGCAGGATAACCTTTCCAAATACAGAGGGGATGCGCACGACGGGCATGAGACGCCAACGAAAACCGATACTGCCGGAGCACCAACACAAAAAGTGGAAGACGGAAAACATTCGGATGCGACTCCTATTCCACAGGGATCCCAAAATCCTAAGGCTGAACATTAATGATCAGAAAATATAAAAATGTCCTGCGGAAACGCAGGACATTTTTTGTACACTGATGTAAAGTAACCTCATACCAACCTGAGGAAAATTATCTGTTTTTGTTTGTTCCGGCGGGGCAAATTTTTTACTTTTAACAAAATAATATTTTACAATGCAAGAGACTTTAAATTACATCAGCGAAAACAAACAGCGTTTCGTGGATGAATTGTTTGAATTACTGAGAATTCCTTCTATTTCTGCGGATCCGGCTTATAAAGATGACGTTCTGAAATGTGCGGATGTTGTAGCAGCGTACCTGGAAAATGCAGGGGCTGACAATGTGGAAGTCTGCCAGACCAAAGGATATCCTATCGTTTTCGGGGAAAAGATCTTAGATATCAACCTGCCTACGGTTCTGGTATACGGGCACTACGACGTTCAGCCGGCTGATCCGTTGGAATTATGGGCCAGACCTCCTTTTGAACCGTATATCGAAAAGACGGAACTTCACCCGGAAGGGGCGATATTTGCCAGAGGTTCTGCGGATGATAAGGGTCAGTTTTTCATGCACCTGAAAGCTTTTGAAGCGATGATGAAAACCAATGCGCTTCCTTGCAATGTTAAATTTATCCTGGAAGGTGAAGAAGAAGTAGGATCGGTAAGCCTGGGAGATTTTGTTAACGAAAATAAAGAAAAACTATCCTGCGACTGTATCCTGATTTCCGATACCCATATTTACAGTAACGAGCAGCCTACGGTAACCACGGGCTTAAGAGGCCTCAGCTATGTGGAAGTGGAAATCGAAGGCCCGAACAGGGATCTTCACTCAGGACTTTACGGAGGTGCCGTACCAAACCCGATTCACGTACTTTCAAGAATGATTGCCAAACTGATCGACGAAGACGGGCACATTACCATAGACGGGTTCTACGACAATGTAGAAACGGTATCTGATTCCGACAGGGCCGATATGAATAAACTGAAAGACAATCCGGAAGAATTTAAGAAATCCATCGGCCTGAATGGTGTTGAAGGGGAAAAAGGATATACAACCCTGGAAAGAACTTCGATCCGTCCTACTTTGGACTGCAACGGTATCTGGGGCGGTTACACCGGGGAAGGAGCGAAGACTGTAATTCCTTCCAAGGCATCCGCTAAAATTTCCATGCGTCTGGTTCCTTATCAGACCCCGGAAGAAATCACGGAAAAATTTACGGCTTACTTGAAGAGAATCGCTCCTGAAAACGTAAAAGTAAAAGTAACGCCACACCACGGAGGAATGCCTTACGTCCTGCCGACGGATACCAAAGAGTTCACGGCAGCAAAACAGGCGATGGAAACTGCTTTCGGAAAAGAAGTCCTTCCATACCGAGGAGGCGGAAGCATCCCGATTACGGCTATGTTTGAGCAGGTTTTAGGCGCCAAATCCGTTTTAATGGGCTTTGGGCTCGATTCAGATGCCATCCACTCTCCGAATGAGCATTACGGATTATTCAATTTCTACAAGGGAATTGAAAGTATTCCTTTGTTTTTTGAGAATTATGCGAAATAGGAAACTGTTTTATCATAATCCTGACCGTTAAAATGGATCTGATTTTGATATTTAAACAAAAAAGATTGAATTTGCACCGAAAATTCATCAGAAAATAAAATACTGACAAATGTTAGTTGGTAAAAACGCTCCAATTGGAGCGTTTTTCTTATTTTTAGGAACTAAATCCAAAATACGATGTTAGAAAATAAAGTCGCTTATATTACCGGAGGAACCAAAGGAATCGGTTTCGGAATTGCTAAAATCCTGCTGGAAAACGGGGTATCCGTTGCATTTTCGGGAAGAAAAAAAGAAGATGTGGAAAAAGCCGAACAGGAACTGAAACCATATTCGGAAAACGTTTTGGGAATTGTATCCGACGTTAAAAACCTGGATAGTGAAGAAAAGGCGGTACAATCTGTGAAAGAGAAATTCGGGAAACTGGATTTTGTGATTGCCAATGCCGGATTAGGGGTTTTTAAGCCGGTAGACCAGCTATCCGCAGAAGAATGGAACGATATGATTGAAACCAACCTGACCGGTGTTTTCTATACTTTAAAAGCTTCAGTGGAAGAACTGAAGAAAACGGAAGGGTATTACATCACGGTGGCCAGCCTGGCAGGAGCCAATTTCTTTGAGAACGGTGCCGGCTACAACGCCTCAAAGTTCGGAGTGGTGGGCTTTACCCAGGCAGCAATGATTGATCTGCGGAAATACAACATCAAGTCTACGGTGATCATGCCGGGTTCCGTAGCCACAAATTTCAACGGGAATATTCCTTCCGAAAAGGATGCATGGAAAATTCAGCCGGAAGACATGGGAAATCTGGTCTTGGATATTTTAAAAATGAATCCGCGGGTTTTGCCGAGCAAGATTGAGTTTAGGGCAACAAAACCAGGCAACTGAAAACATCTAATGCGTTGAATAATAAATTAATAAGTATTATGCATGCATAATATATATTTTATTTATATTAGCAAAACATAATTTAATAAAAATCCCGGTATAAAAATCATCCGCTTTTATACCAAGAGAATAATAAAGCACGTATGGAGCCTTAAGGTAACATAAGGCAAATAAAAATTAAACAACATATGAAAATATTAGTTTGCATCAGTAGTGTTCCGGATACTACTTCCAAGATCAACTTTACGGCAGATAAATCTGCATTCGACAAAAACGGAATCCAGTGGGTAATCAACCCGCTTGATGAATTTGCACTGACGAAAGCTATTAAATTGCAGGAGTCTCAGGGTGCTACGGTAACGGTAATCAACGTAGGAGATGCGGTTACAGAACCGGTAATCAGAAAAGCATTGGCCATCGGGGCGAACGATGCGGTAAGAGTGAACCTTGATCCTAAAGACAGCTTTTCCACGGCGAAAGAAATCGCTGCAGTTGCACAGAACGGAGGATATGATCTGATCCTTTGCGGTAAAGAATCCATCGATTACAACGGAGGTTCGGTTCCGGGAATGCTTGCCCAGCTGTTGAATCAGCCTTTTGTAAATGCATCCGTAGGTTTGGACGTAAACGGAAGCGAAGCAACTGCCGTAAGAGAAATTGAAGGCGGAAAAGAAACGATCTCCGTTAAATTACCTGCCGTGATCGCAGGACAGAAAGGTCTGGTAGATGAAAAAGAACTGATCATCCCGAACATGAGAGGGATCATGTCGGCAAGAACAAAACCTTTGCAGGTAGTGGAGCCTTCTTCATCCGAAGTAAAAGTTCAGGGCGTATCTTATGACAGTGTGCCGCCGAGAGCAGCCGTGAAAATGGTTTCTCCCGATAACCTGGATGAATTGGTAAGATTACTTCACGAAGAAGCGAAAGTGATTTAAAAGAGCCAAGTAAAAGATTCAAGAAATTGGATATGTATTTTTAAATTTAAAATATCAACCGAAAAAATCTCGGATCTTTGAACATTAAACCTTAAACTTTAAACAAAATTAAAATGGCAGTATTCGTATACGCAGAAAATATAAACGGAGTTTACAAAAAAGCGGCTTTTGAAGCAGTGTCTTATGCTAAGGCAATAGCAGACCAGGCCGGAGATACCGTAACGGCAATCTCTGTAAACCCTACCGATTCTTCAGATTTATTATACAGATATGGAGCATCGAATGTCATCAACATCAAAGACGAAGGTCTTAAAAATTTCTCCGCCAAAGCTTACGCACAGGCGGTAAGCGAAGTGGCAAACGGAAACATCATCGTTTTTCCTCACACCACCGATGCATCGTCTGTTGCACCCATGATGGCGATTATGAACGGCTATTCTTTAATTACCAATGTACTGGAAGCACCGGAAAGCCTTTCGCCGTTCCAGGTGAAAAGAAGAGCGTTCTCAGGAAAAGGGTTTATGCATGCCAAAGCAGAAGGAACAGGAGTAATTGTTACCGTTTCCCAGAATGCTTTCGGAGTTAAGGAAAATGCAGTTTCCGGTTCGGAAGAAGTGAAAAACCTTTCGGTTGCTAATGAAGATACCAAAGTCATTTCCCACGAGCAGAGCTCAGGAAAACTGGATCTTAAGGAGGCTGAAATTGTGGTTTCTGCAGGAAGAGGCTTAAAAGGTCCTGAAAACTGGGGAATGATCGAGGATCTGGCCAATGTTTTAGGAGCGGCAACAGCCTGTTCCAAGCCGGTCTCGGATATCGGATGGAGACCTCATACCGAGCACGTTGGGCAGACGGGGAAAGCGATTGCGCCAAATCTTTACATTGCTGTAGGAATTTCCGGAGCTATTCAGCACCTGGCAGGAGTTAACTCTTCAAAAACCATTGTCGTAATCAACAGCGATCCTGAAGCACCGTTCTTCAAATCAGCCGATTACGGAGTGGTAGGAGATTCTTTCCAGATTATTCCGGCATTAACGGAGAAAATTAAAGCTCTGAAAGGATAATCAAGGTCAATTGTGAAGGGTCGGTTTGCTTCGCCTGCCAATTTGGTATTATTTTAATTAAAAACAATTACCGGCAAAGCAAATTCACTTATAAAAATAAAATTTACAATTTGCCAATCAGGATAATTCACTCATAAAAGCCCTTTTTTGGGCTTTTATTTTTGTCTAAAAGTGAAAAAAACTTTGAAAAATTAATCTATATTTGTAGCTATGGATTATAAACAGTTAATTATTCGCGGAATATCGTACAGCCAGACACAATCCGGGGCGTACGCGTTATTATTGGAACATGAAGAAACACATATTAAATTACCTGTTGTTATAGGGAATTTCGAGGCACAATCCATTTCTCTCGGTCTTGAGAAAGACATTCATCCGCCTCGCCCGCTTACGCACGACCTTTTCACAAAATTTATCGTTTCTGCCAATTACGAACTCCTTTCGGTGATCATTTATCAGATCGTGGACGGTGTTTTCTTTTCAAATATCAACTTTAAAAATAAAGCGACGGATGAAGAACTCATCCTTGATGCAAGGACTTCGGATGCCGTAGCGATGGCCGTCCGTTTTGATGCGCCGATCTTTACTACCCAGCAGGTACTTAGTGAAGCCGGGATCCTCCTTGAGCTTGAAGATGTTTCCAAAGAAGAAGAAACGTTCTCGGAAACTGTGCAGGAAGAAGATAATTTAAGATCCGTTTCCATGGAAGAGCTTCAGAAGCTTCTGGACGAGGCGGTGAAAGAAGAAGATTATGATACCGCGCTGGAAATTCAGGAAGAAATCAGGCGGAGAAAAAAGAAAATCGACTAAGAGATATTATAATTATAAAATGAATTTAAAACTACGTCTGACCATCCTCAGCTTCTTACAGTTCTTCGTTTGGGGAGCCTGGCTGATTACGATGGCGAATTTCTGGTTTGGTACGAAACACTGGGACGGTGCTCAGTTTGGGGCCGTTTTCGGAACCATGGGGATTGCCTCTATTTTTATGCCGACCATTACCGGAATCATTGCCGACCGTTGGGTAAATGCCGAGCGGATTTTTTCGGTTTTACATATTCTGTACGGGATTGTACTTTTTATCTTACCGCATTCTGCCGATCCCGGTTCATTCTTTACCGTGATGCTGGTGGCCATGTGCTTTTACATGCCCACAATTGCGCTGGCGAATTCAATTTCCTATACCATTCTTAAAAACAGCGATCTGGATGTCGTAAAAGATTTTCCGCCGATCCGTGTCTGGGGAACCATCGGATTCATCGTAGCCATGTGGATTACCAATCTTACCGGCAATAAGGCAACCGAAGGGCAGTTTTATATTGCGGGAGGAGTAGCCGTTCTGCTTGGAATTTATGCATTAACCTTACCGAAGTGTCCGCCGCAGAAATTAATTGATAAGGATGCTCCTTTATCAAAACAGCTCGGACTGGATGCCTTCAAATTGTTTAAAGACTACAAAACGGCACTGTTCTTTTTGTTCTCGATGTTGTTAGGTGCGGCATTACAGCTTACAAATGCTTACGGAGACGTTTTCTTAAGTGAATTTGAGCACTTTCCGAAGTACGCGGATTCATTTGTCGTACAGCGGTCTACCATCATCATGTCTATTTCTCAGGTTTCGGAAACTTTGTTTATTCTTGCGATTCCATTCTTTCTGAAAAAATTCGGAATTAAAAAAGTGATGCTGATGTCGATGATCGCCTGGGTTTTACGGTTTGCCTTCTTTGCTTACGGCGTACCGGAAGGATTCGGATTGGGACTGATTATCCTTTCGTGTATCGTTTACGGGATGGCTTTCGACTTCTTCAATATCTCAGGATCCCTTTTTGTGGAAACAACCACCGACCGGAAGATCCGTTCTTCGGCACAGGGATTATTTATGATGATGACCAACGGTTTCGGGGCTGTTTTCGGAAGCTATGCGGCCGGTTGGGCAATCGATAAGTTTTTCACCCATCAGTTTACCACGGCTTCTTCCTTATCAACGTATCTGGAAACCACTCCGGATAATCCGACGTTCCTGGAAATTTTGAAGAAAAGTTTTAATGCGGTGGTGAATCCGGACGGATCGTTATCTTCAGTGGTGATGGTAAAAGACTGGCACAACATCTGGCTTTCTTTTGCTGCCTATGCACTGATTCTGGCGGTTCTGTTTGCGGTCTTGTTCAGGCACAAGCATAATCCTGCAGAAATTTCAGAAATAAAACATTAATTTTATTCCAGTGATTATCAACATAAAAAATTGCACTTTCATAAAAGGTGCAATTTTTTTGTTTTTCAGGCAACCTTTTGAAAAATACCGCGTCTTATAGATAGAAACAGAACCATGAGGAACTTGGAAGAGAACTTTAAGCTGGCAAAAAAGCATGATCGTAAAGGGCAGAAAGCGCTTTACGACTTGCTTTCAGCGAAAATGCTGGCTATTGCCAATTCTTACGTAAACAACCTCCATGATGCCGAAGATATCCTGATGAATTCCTTTTTTACCTGCTTCTCAAAAATTGATGAGTGCAGGGAATGGAAAAGCTTTCCGTTCTGGCTGAGAAAAATCGTGGTAAATAAATCGATCAGTTTTATCAGGAAAAATAGAAATATCCTGTATTCCGATGTCGAGATCAGCGATCTGGAAAGTGCAGATGATGGATGGGAAGAAGAAAGCGGGGAAATTGATATGGAAGAGATTTTCTCTAAAATGCCCGATGGTTACAGACTTGTTTTTAACCTGTATGTTTTTGAGGAGAAAAAGCACCACGAAATTGCGAAGATCCTGAATATTTCCGAAGGCACCAGCAAAAGCCAGCTGAGCAAATCCAAAAAATGGCTTACCGATTTTTTAAAACAAAAAGAAGATGAAAAACAGTATGCTAAATAAACTGAAATCGGGCTACGAGGAAATGGAAGTCAAGGCTTCTGCCGATTTGTGGGAAAAGCTGGACCATAAGCTGGAGGCAATGCCTGAAGGAACATCAAAAGTTTCTTTTAACGGATGGAAATATGCAGCGGTTGTTTTGCTGCTGATGTCCTTCGGAACGATGGTTTATTTGGATAATCAAAATGATTCTGATTCTAAGGAGAGCGGTTATGCCATAAACAAAGGATCGGAAAGCATCAGGTATCCTGAATTTCCAAATCCTGACCTCTTTGATAAGGTAACAAATCCGGAAAAAGAAATAAAAGCATTGGCCGTACATAAGGGAAAATATGCAGAAACAAAAGCGGAAAACAAAACGGGTCAGCCTGAAATTCCGCAGGTCAGCATACAGCACCTTGCGGTACAGAAGCCCATAATTTCCCAGGTCGTACCCGTAAAAATTGAAAATACAATTTCTTCTTTACCGGAAGTTGCGGTAGCAGCGGAAACGAAAACAACGTATATCAGTGCCAATGAACTTCTTCTCGGAAGAGAGTTTGATAAAACCTCAAAACCTCAAAGTACCGATGTCATAAAATTCGGAATCTTCGATTTTGATAAGCCTAAAGTTGAAAATATAACGGTATTGGGAGTTACTGTCTACACGGACACCAAATAAATTTTAAAATATTCATCTCATTATCTGTTCCTTTCATGAGCAGTGCTTAAATACGCTTAACGATAAAATATAATACATGAAAACAAAAATTGCTTTCTTAACGGCATTGGCCGCCTGTTCCCATATGCATGCACAGCAGAATCCTTACCTGAGCCCTTCCATGAAAGATTATTCAAGAAAGGTCGATAGCATTGTTTACGCTGAAAAGATAAACATGAATAAGGAACTTGATGCCATTGATAAAAATTTTAAAGATCATAAGATCACCATTGATGAAAAGCAAAAGCAGCGGACTGAAATCGCCTCAAAATACGAACAGGCCATCAACGAGAAAATAGAGACCCGGAAATCCGAATTCGAGGAAGCGACCCGCGAAATAGTGAAAAATGCCGTATTGAATCCAAAAGACTCTCTTCATCAACATAAAAATCAGATGTTACTGGGATTAGGCGGTTTAAGACTTACTTTATATGAAGATAAAAAGGTGCCGGCAGATTACCTTCACGGCTGGCAGTATATGGTTGCCCTTACCGGAACAGGGTACACCGCTAAAGATAAGCCCTTCGGTCTTTTTGATAAAAATTCCGATTTTAAGAATACGGTGTTCAATTCTTCTTTGTTTGTTATAAGATATGAAAGCCAGCTGGGAAAATTCCAAAGCCCTGTGTTTTACAGGCTTGGGTTTGGCTATCGTTGGGACGGTGGAAAAGCAAAATACGACAGGGTATTCAGCCAGGAAAATCACACCTTAGGCATTGCCGACTTCACAAAAGGAAATCTGAAGGATACTTATCTCTACAACCACTATTTCCATATTCCTCTCGAATTAAGATTTGTTTTAAATCCTAAATATATAAATCATAACGGAATCAGGTATCTGGATAACAGGTCAAAACAGTTCAGCGTTACTGCCGGAGTATACAGCAATGTCCGGATTACCAGTACTATTTACAACCGGTATTCCAATGACGTAAGCAGGAGAATTGTAGAAAGGGAAACTCTGAGCCATGGCGTCAATGATGTTATCGTTGGAGGAAAAATCGGCATCGGATACGGGGGAATCAATGTATTCGTTCAGAAAGATTTTACCCCTACATTTAACAATAATGCGAATCTTATCAACAAATACGGATTGCAGATCGGAATTGAACTCATGAACGTATATTTTTAAATTGATAATGATGGTTCCTTTTTCTTATCAATTATTAAATTTTGTTATTGATTTTTTAATATTAATTATATGTTAAAATAAAATAACTGTTTTTAAAACACACGCTTTTAAAGTGTGTTTTTTTTTGTATTTTGGCATTTTAAGAAACATGAAAAATATTCAGTTATTAGGTCTGATTTTGGTGGTGGCCGGAAGCTTTTTGCCTTTGGTTCATGTACCGGTTATCGGGAACTGGAACTACTGGAAGCTGGATCATTCCTTAGCGGTTATATGCTGGGTGCTATCTGCTGCAGCTTTGTTCGGAATCATAAATAACAGTGTAAGAATAACAAGGATTTCGGCTATTCTGCTGGTTCTTCTGTTCCTCTTTACTTTATTTGCCGTAAGGTTTCAGGCGTCCCAGTATTTCAGCTTTATGCCTTTCAAATCGTGGCAGGATAAGCTGGCTGGCATCGTAAAGCTGCGATGGGGCTGGATTGTAGAGTTTTCAGGAGCATTGATCATTATTTTCACCAGAAACAATAATGTAAAATCATAATACGGGAATCACAGGATTCCATCATAATTAAATAAAAAATAGAATTATAAAATGAAAGAAGTATTCATCGTTTCCGCAGTAAGAACGCCGATGGGAAGTTTTTTGGGAAGTTTATCCGCTGTTCCGGCTACGAAGCTGGGAACAGTTGCCGTAAAAGGGGCATTAGACAAAATCGGTCTTGATCCGAAGCAGGTTGAGGAAATCTACATGGGAAACGTTTTACAGGCAGGGGAAGGGCAGGCTCCGGCACGTCAGGTGGCCATCGGGGCAGGTCTTTCCAACGAAACGCCTTCTACTACAATAAATAAAGTATGTGCTTCCGGAATGAAAGCCGTTTCAATGGCAGCACAGGCAATCAAGGCAGGTGATGCAGGCGTTATCGTAGCCGGGGGAATGGAAAATATGTCTTCGGTTCCGCACTATTACAATGCAAGAAATGCTGCCAAATTAGGTGATGTAAAAATGCAGGACGGGATGGTGCTGGATGGTCTTACCGATGTTTACAACAAAGTACATATGGGTGTTTGTGCAGAAAAATGTGCAGCAGATTACGGTATTTCCAGAGAAGAGCAGGATAATTTCGCCATGGAATCTTATAGAAGAGCAGCCAAAGCCTGGAGCGAAGGGAAATTTGCTGATGAGGTGGTACCGGTAGAAATCCCTCAGAGAAAAGGGGAGCCTGTTGTATTTGCCGAAGATGAAGAATATAAAACCGTAAATTTCGACCGTATTCCGACCCTTCCTACGGTTTTCAAAAAAGAAGAAGGAACCGTAACGGCAGCCAATGCATCTACCCTGAATGACGGAGCTTCTGCACTGATCCTGGTTTCAAAGGAAAAAATGGAAGAACTGGGCCTTAAGCCATTAGCAAGAATCGTTTCTTACGCCGATGCAGCCCAGGCCCCCGAAGATTTTACCACAGCACCGTCGAAAGCTTTGCCGATTGCCCTTAAGAAAGCAGGTCTGGAAGTTTCTGACATCGATTTCTTCGAGTTCAACGAGGCATTTTCTGTAGTAGGTTTGGCGAACAATAAAATTTTAGAACTTGATGCTTCCAAAGTGAATGTAAACGGAGGAGCGGTAGCCATCGGTCACCCGCTGGGAAGTTCAGGTTCAAGAATCATCGTTACTCTGATCAACGTATTGAAACAGAATAACGGAAAGTATGGAGCAGCTGCTATCTGTAACGGAGGCGGAGGCGCCTCTGCAATGGTTATTGAAAACATGCAGTAAGTTTTAACAGATAAAGTGAAATCCGGAAGTCTTCAGGCTTCCGGATTTTTTTATGAAGCCTGTCTGAATTTTTATCTGGAGCTTGATCCTGCTTTCCATTGCAATCTTTTTTTCCAAAAAAGGATTTCCATTGCAATCAGGGCTAGGGCGGCAGCCTTTATTTAAAGTGTATTCAAATTATGATCATCTGAATTATAGCACAGCCTGTTTTCTGCTTCTTTAAAACTGATTTAAAATTAATTAACATCCGTACCCGACAAATGCAGATCCATATACTTGGTAAATCAGCAGAAGAAAAAGGCTTCCGAACTTTAACGGAATAATAAAATTTTTCCCGAATAAAATAAAAAACGCCGAATATTCAATGGTTTTCCTATTTTTGTGCTTATAAATATTTATTTGAAATGTCTGAAACTGAGAATCTGGAACCTCAAAACATAAAAAATAACCCGAAGATCATGAAAGCCTGGGCGGTGTATGACTGGGCCAATTCGGTATACTCGCTGGTAATAACATCTGCTATATTTCCGATCTATTACACCATTCTGACAACGGCTTACAACAAAAAAGAATTCGTTGCAGAAGCGAAGGAAGTACAGGAAGTTCCCATAAGGCATATGATCCGGGTATTCGGAGAGACTTACGAACCCGATGCCGTCCTCAGTTTCTCTTACGCAATATCGTTTCTGCTGGTGGTCCTTTTATCACCGTTTTTGTCTTCGCTGGCAGATACAATCGGAAACAAAAAATCATTTTTACAGTTTTTCTGTTACCTCGGTGCAACGTCATGTATGGGACTGGCCATGTTTACAGGAATGTCTAATGTTTTCCTGGGCCTGCTGTTCAGCATTACGGCGAGTGTAGGTTTCTGGGGCAGCCTTGTCTTTTATAATTCTTTTCTTCCGGATATTGCCACGCCTGAAAAACAGGATTCGCTGTCTGCCAAAGGATATATTTACGGCTATGTAGGATCAGTCATCCTGCTGATCATCTGCCTGTTGCTGATTCAGATGGTGGCGAAAGGTCCGGAACAAACCAAAATTTACATCAGGATCAGTTTCTTGCTTACCGGGGCCTGGTGGTTTGGTTTTTCACAGTATACTTTTAAACATCTTCCTCAATTCGGAGATGTAAAAGATAAACTTCCGAAAGACCTAGTGCTTTTAAATTACAAGAACATTTTCAAAAGACACGAAGAGCAGGGCGGTTTTTTCGAAGTGCTTAAAGACAATATCAGTTTTTACAAAGACATTGCCAAGGAAAGCTTTAAAGAACTTTTCAGTGTAGGGAACAAGCTGTTCTCAGATAAAGGGCTTAAATTCTTTTTATCAAGTTTCTTCTTTTACAGTGTAGGGATGCAGACCATTTTTTTAATGGCGGTTCCTTTCGGAAGTACGGTAATTTTCCCGAAAGAGGTCGATAAATATAAACTGATTATTACAATTCTTGTAATCCAGATTATTGCCATCTTCGGTGCTTTCCTGTTCTCTAAGCTATCCAGGAAAATAGGAAACAAAAATGTCATTACCATTGCGGTAATCATCTGGATCATCTGTTGTCTTTCAGCCTACTCCCTGGATAAGGAAAATCCGAATCTGCAGATGCAGTTTTACGGTCTTGCAGCACTTATCGGTCTGGTGATGGGGGGGCTGCAGGCAATGTCCAGGTCTACATATTCTAAGCTGCTGCCCGAAAATTCCATGGAAAACACCACATATTTCAGTTTCTATGATGTGCTTGAGAAATTAGCAATTATTTGTGGAATGCTTATTTTCACCGTATTTATTCAGAAATTCCACAATATGCAGTATGCATTTATATCCATGTCAGCATTTTTCGCTATTGGAGCCATTCTGATCAGATTTGTAAAAAATGGTGTACTTAAACATTGATCCGACCCAATTTTATTAAATAAGAAGGCATTAACTTAGTTGATGCCTTTTTTATTCTCCTTATAATTTCTCATCAAGCATAATATCTGTTTGTTTTAATTTATTATTGGTAATTGCTATGAAATAATATGAATTTTTTAACTTTTTGAGGATTATTTTTCTTATTTTTCAATATTAAATAATTAGATAAATGATAAAGAGATTTATAATCCTCTGTATTCTTCAGTTAGCGGTATTCGGCTTTTCCCAAGGCATAAGGCCGGTAGCACAAAAAATTTCAGAGTTTCATGCGCAGAAGAAAAACTTTGAAAAATTTGAAGTGTTTACTCTCAATACCGCTTCTGATCGGTTAGCCGAATATAAGAGATCGGCCACCGATATTTCAGTTTTAAATTTAGATGTTAAACAATTAAAAAAACTGGTGTATGAAAAACCGGAATACCTTGAAATTTCTTTTCCCTTCGACGGAAAGTTGATTACCGTGGAGCTTTATAAAAATCAGATATTGACCAGTGATTTTAAAGTGACCACCGGCAAAGGAGAGATTGCAAATTATACTCCCGGGGCTTACTATCAGGGGATTGTAAAGGGCAACCACCAATCGGTTGCGGCATTCAGTTTCTTTGATGGCGATATCGTAGGCGTCGCTTCAACACCGGAACTTGGAAATATCGTTGTCGGAAAAGTTAAAAATTCTACAGATTTTGTAAGCTATTCCGATGGGAAACTTACCGGCCTGAATCCTTTTGTGTGCGGAGTAGACGAACTGGCGGACGACCGGCAGCAGAAAATTTCTTTTGATCCGGCATCACAGAATAATACCGGAAAGCTTTTAACCCAGAATTGTGTAAGGATCTATTACGAAATCTGCTATACGCCTTATATCAACAACGGATCAAGCATCACGACAACGACGAACTGGCTGACGGCCATCCATAATAACATTTCTACGCTGTATAACAATGACGATATCAAAATCGCATTGAACGAAATTTATATCTGGACAACTCCGGATCCTTATACCGGAACTCCGAACGCGAATCTGGCAAGCTTCAGGACAAACAGGCAAACCTTCAACGGTGATCTGGCACATTTGGTCAACCAGCCTTCTACGACAAGCGTGGCTTACGTTAATTCTCTCTGCACCACATACAGACATGCATATTCAGGAGCGTCCCAAACATACAACAACGTTCCGGTTTATTCATGGACCATCCAGGCCATGACCCATGAAATGGGACACAGCTTAGGATCGCCCCACACCCACGCCTGCGCATGGAACGGAAATTCAACAGCCATCGACGGATGCGGAACCCAGGCGGGTTATCCGGAAGGCAACTGCCCGACAGGACCGATTCCTTCTTCTTCAGTAAAAGGAACTATTATGAGCTATTGCCATCTTGTTTCAGGAGTAGGCATCAATTTTGCCAACGGTTTCGGTCCGCAGCCAGGCAACCTGATCCGAAATACCGTAGAATCCAAAGCATGCCTGGGAACCAATTGTACCACCGCATGTGGTACTACCATAACAGGATTGCTGGTATCCAACATCACCCAGATTTCTGCCAATGCGGCCTTTACGGATGCAACATCAACGTCATGGAAATATAAGGTTACGAAATTCGACGGAACCCAGGTAAGCAGCGGAACGTCATCAACCCAGTCATTAAGTTTATCGGGCCTTCAGCCGGCAACGTATTATCTATTATCCGTCGGGACCGACTGTTCGGCAGGTTACCAACGAACCCAGCTGTTTTTAACGGATGCCGATTGGTGCGGCGGAGCTTCGTTTACCGATACGGGCGGAACAACAGGCAATTATGACGATAACCAGACGATTGTAAAGACATTTTATCCAAGTTCTGGAGCTTTGACCATGGGCTTCACGGAGTTCGGCCTGGAGGAGGGATATGATTTTATGTATATCTATAATGGTCCGTCTACAAGTTCACCCATGTTTCCAAACGGGAATGGTCTTACGGGCACCACTTTACCCGGGACTTTTACTTCAACACATCCCTCGGGAGCAATCACTGTACGTTTCATTTCTGATCCTGCGGAGAATGATACCGGCTGGAAGGCCAACTTTTCCTGTGCGGTACTTGCTGTGGAGGATGTGAATACCAAAGATAATTCCGTGAGCATTTATCCGAACCCTGCAAGAAATATCCTGACCATTTCCTCAAAAGAAGCCTTGAAGTCATTCAGCATCTATGATGAAGCGGGAAGGCTCATCAGGTCTGAATCTTCTTTAAAAGGAAACAAACTGGATGTCAATATTTCTTCGATGCAGACCGGTAATTATGTAGTAACGGTGGAGACAGAGAAACAGAAAATAACCAAAAAACTGATGAAGCAGTAATCTTACGGATTCTATAATAAAAGCCTGATTTTGTCAGGCTTTTTTAGTAACTTTATAATAGAAAGCAGGGCTTTATAATTTAGTTAAAATCTTAAAACATTTTAGCTGTTAAAATTTGTTAGAATTCGGCTCGGGATTTGCTTGTATTCAACAGAATAGTTTTAAATTTGCAAAAAAATTTATTTACATAAATGACAAACCCTTTATTTTACGCAAAAATCCTTTTGTTCGGAGAATACGGAATTATTGAAGATTCCCAGGGTTTGACGTTACCTTATAGTTTTTATAAAGGTACCCTCAAGTTCTCATCACTGGATTCAGAATTTGAAAAGAAATCCAATCAGCATCTTATACAATATGCAGACTACCTGCAGAATTTGAATCTTCCCGAAACCTTTGAGCTTAATGTATTACGGTTTAAGGAAGAAATTGCCGCAGGATTATTTTTCGACAGCAATATTCCCCAGGGCTATGGAGTAGGAAGCTCCGGTGCTTTGGTGGCCGCAATTTTTGAACGGTATTCCGTTTCAAAACACGATCCTGAAAATATTTCCAAAGAAGAGCTGAAAAACCTCCGTAAGGTTTTCGGTCTGATGGAAAGTTATTTTCACGGGAAAAGTTCCGGAATAGATCCGCTGATCTGCTACATGAACCTTCCGATTCTCATCGAAAGCAAAGAAAGCGTAGACCGCGTAGCCATCCCTGCCGGCGAAGCGGGAAAAGGAGCGATTTTTTTGATCGATTCAGGAATGACGGGGGAGACAGGGCCGATGGTTCAGATTTTCTTTGAAAAAATGAAGACTGAAGGTTTCCGCAAGACCCTTAAAGAAGAATTTATCCGTTATAACAATGCTTGTATTGAGGCATTTCTTAAAAAGGATATGAATCCGTTTTTCAGAAACCTGAAAAAATTATCCCATTGGGCATATGAACATTTCCGTCCGATGATCCCGGAAAGCCTGTTCAACGTTTGGAAAAAAGGACTCGATTCCAATGCTTATTACCTGAAGCTCTGCGGAAGCGGCGGCGGCGGCTATATTTTAGGTTTCACCAAAGACTATGAGAAAGCAGAAAAAATGCTTGACGGCTTCCAGAAAGAAGTAATCTACAGATTCTAAAAAGTTGTGAATGAATTCTGAAAAAGAAACCTTCCAACAGAAATTCGATATTCCGAAATCTCTATTTTATAGATTTTCACAATTCGTGGGCTTTCTTCTGGGAGCTCGCTTTTTTATTGCTATTCTGCTTACGTTTGCCCTTTATGTTTCTACATTTTTCCTTTTTAACCAGGATGAAAATTTCAGGAAGTTCGTCTTTGACTTCAAGGTCCACGGCATTATTTTCTGTACGGTGCTTACCATTTTTGCAGGGGGAATCATCAACCAGTTTTACGATTTTGAAAAGGATCATATCGTAAAGCCATTCCGGACCAGGCTGCAGAGTTTCATCAAACAGAAATATTTTTTATATGTTTATCTGATCCTTAGCGTTATTTCTTTAGGCGTTGCCTGGATGATTTCGCACAGGGTTTTCCTGTTTTTTGTGGTCTACCAGTTTTTCATGTGGTTCTACAGCCATAAGCTGAGCCGGATGCTTATTATCAATAACCTTACTTTTGTCAGCCTGACTTTATATCCCTTCTTCGGAATGATGGTTTATTATGAGACCTTTTCAAAGAAAGTCCTGCTGATGGCTGTTTTCCTGTTCCTGATTCTGCTGTGCATCGATATTGTAAAAGATACGCTGACAAAAAGTGTCGATAAAGCGTTTGGCTATACCACCATTCCGAATTACTTCAAAAGTAAAAATGCGAAAATCATTATTGTTTCCCTCCTGATTGTTACGATGGCCGTATCCATGAAACTGATCCTGAAAACCGGGATTTCGGGATTTATGGCCTACTATTTCACAGCGGGTCTGTTTGTTTTCATAGCATGTGTTTACCTTTTGCTGAACCATACCAGGAGAAATAATTTCGTCACCCTCAATATTTTAAGAATCTGGGTTTTTATCGGGATTATTGCCATGCTCCTGAACGGGCTGGAAGGTAAATTGTAGAAAAATTTCTTTAGAATACCTTATCCTTTTATTACCTTTGCAGAACCTAAATTTATATACAAGTAATGCCCATTTTTAACGATACTCAAGTAGCATTTGCAGATAAATCTGATGCCCAGTTAAGAAAAGCGTATTGGATGTTCAAGATGATCGAGCAGCCTTCTCTTACCAAAGTCGGAACTTCCGTTCTTAATTTCACCGTTCATAATAATTTCCCTTTTGTTACCGGAATTGTGAAAAAGACTCTGTTTGAACAGTTCTGCGGAGGGGAAACCCGTGAGGAAAGTATGAAGGTGGTTAAGCAGCTTTTCAGGAGAGGCGTGGGAAGCATCTTTGATTATTCGATTGAAGGAAAAGAAGATGAAGCTACTTTTGATGCGGTTTGTAAAGAGATCAAAGACATCATAAAGTTTTCTGTGGGGAATCCTGCTATTCCATTTATCGTATTTAAACCTACAGCCTTCGGAAGGATTGATCTTTATGAAGCAGTTGGTAAAAATACGGAACTTACGTCAAGCCAGAAGGAGGAATGGGCAAGAGTGGTAAAGAGATTCGATGAGGTATGCAGCCTTTGCCATGAACACGGGAAGAAAGTAATGGTAGATGCCGAAGAAACTTGGATGCAGGATGCGGCAGATCATCTGTGTGAAGACATGATGGAAAAATACAACCGGGAAAAACCGATCGTCTGGAACACGATCCAGATGTACAGAACCGGAAGACTGGAATATATGGAAGCCAACCTGCAAAGGGCAAAAGAAAAGGGATATTTTATCGGTTACAAAATCGTTCGTGGTGCCTATATGGAAAAGGAAAGGGCAAGAGCTGTGGAAAAGGGATATCCGGATCCGATACAGCCGAACAAAGAAGCTTCCGATAGAAACTACAATGCCGGAATCGATTTTGTAATGAATAATCTTGATAAGGTTTCCGCATTTTTCGGGACTCATAATGAAGTTTCTTCCGAGTTGGTGATGGATAAAATGAAAGCCAAAAGTCTCGAAAACGGTAATCCTCATGTATATTTCGGACAGCTGTACGGTATGAGCGACAATATTACATTCTATCTGTCCGATAAAGGGTATAATGCCACTAAATATCTTCCTTACGGACCTGTAAAAGATGTGGTGCCGTACCTGACAAGAAGAGCCCAGGAGAATACTTCGGTTGCCGGACAGACAGGAAGAGAACTTGGTCTGATTAAAAAGGAACTGGACAGAAGAACCCGCAACAGATAAGTATTGATTCAAGCATATAAGAGCCTCACAAATTTGTGAGGCTTTTTTATGCCATATTCATTATATCTATTGATTATTCTTTTGAGGTGTATATAATGCAAAAAATTTTAATTTATGTTGTTGAATTGATTATAATTATCTACATTTGATTAAATCAATAAAAAAGATAACTATGACAAAAAATCTATGCCTTGCTGTCGCCTTGATGGCTAACTTTACATTCGCACAAACCTATAATAACGGAGGTTTGAGCACGGGTGCCACTTCTAAAAGCGGTGTTGCTGCACCGGCTGGATACACATGGTCTGAAGTTCAGAATAATACAGGCAATACAACAGAATCGAATTCCAGTGCAGGATATGCGGGAACATACAGTTCTACAACAGCCAGCTTCTTTATTGCAGATGACTTTACGATTCCTGCGGGACAAACCTGGAACATTACTTCTATCGATGTTTTCGCCTACCAGACAGGATATAACGGAACTACGTCACCATTCAATACGATGAGGGTGAATATCTTTAGTTCAGATCCTTCGGTAGCAGGAGCGGTAAGTGTTTTTGGTGATGACACAACCAATAGATATGTATCCGGTACACAAATTAATGCATACCGAATTTTTAACAGTGCAGTGCCAGTAGCCTCCGCGCCGGGAACCACACGCAGAATCTGGAGAATTAATGGCAGCACACCCGTTACTCTGTCGGCTGGTACGTATTGGATTAAATACCAGCTGCAGAATGTAACGGTTGCAAGTGCAGGATTTTTTCCGCCTGTCACCATTTCAGGAACAAGAGGTCTACCTGGTTGGAATGCTAAACAGAATAATGCAGTTGACGGGTCATGGATTTCCATAATTGATGATGGTAACCCGGCTAGTGCACCGGATTATCCTATGGATATGCCATTCATTGTTACGTATTCAACAGGAAGTTTAGGTACCAACGAAGTCATGCAATATGATAACAGGATGCAGGTATATCCTAATCCTGTAAAAGACGTATTCAGGATCAGTAACCCTGAAAAAATCAAAATTACACAAGTGGAAGTTATTGATATGTCCGGACGAATACTTAAGACTTTAAAAGGCACTGAGCAATATAATGTTTCAGATTTGCCTAAAGGAAATTATATGTTAAAAATAAAAGGCAGTGAACTGGCAAAAGTAACAAAGCTGGTAAAAGAATAAGAGCTTATTATTTTTATAATAATTAACCTGATCAATCCTATGATCAGGTTTTTTTTATGGCTCGAAACTTTCGAATTTTCCATTATCATAAAAGATAACGATACGTTTTATTTTACTTTGCTGGTTTTCAATAGCCTGGCTTATGATCTGCTCATTGGGTTTTGCTAATGGCTGAGAATCCGTTATTTTTTCCTGAGCCGTACTTTGGGGAGGTGTGAACGATTCTCGGGGCGTCGGTTCCGACTCTGCCATTTCAGTTTCTGCAGCTCCGGAATTTTCATCTTTATTTATCAGTTCGAACAGGTCGGGTAGAGAAGCGGGCTTTGGATTGCTCGACCCGGAATTTTCTGCAGATTCTGCAGCGGCCGGTTTTTCTTCCGGTAGTTCTGACTTAAGCATTTCTCCCTCGCCGGTTACAAGCCAGTCCCAGAGAAGCTCCGGAAATCGTGATTTTATTTTTATGATAAACTCAAGAGACGGCTTGTTTCTGCCGGAAGTGATATGCGAAATCGAAGACCGTTGGACATCGATCTCATCAGCAAACTCGGAAGGAGTAAATCTGGAATACTCGATCACCTTTGAAATTCTCTCGTTTAAACCCATAATCATATATTAAACTATGTTACAAATGTAAATAATATAAATTACAAATGCAAATTAAACTAATACACAAATGTAAATACCTATTAGATACATTTGTAAACAGTTTAAAATGCTATTAATCAGAGATTTATTAATTAATTTACAAAAGTTTATTAGTATTAAATACCTGAATTAATACAAATAGAGTAAAATCGTCGATAACTTATTGATAAGTTTTTTCGGTTTAAACACTAAAATCTATAGTATACCTTTAATTTTGCTGCGGGTTGTAAGATCAATTTCGAGCTTTTGTATAATAGCGATAGAGGAGGTAAATAAATGCCTATACAGAGCGTATAGAGGCTATTTAAATCTGTAAAATGAATTCTTAAACGACATTTTAGTACCATTTGGACCTCTTTTTGTATAATTTGTTATAAGAATATAAACGGGCATATAAGAAGCCTCTTTACATTATTAAATTCTAAAAATACAGGCTAAAATAAGTGTGAAAATTGAGAGAATAAATCACAATTTACATTTGTATATGAAAATAAACTATAGGTTTTCCACATATAATCTGTTTAGATTAATTACCCATAAGAAGCTTTAAATGATAATTTACATACTTAAAG
>NZ_VTSX01000017.1 GCF_008329705.1 Chryseobacterium sp. SN22
TTTTCAGGAAAAAGCATAAAATTTATGTCTTAAAGTTGTCTTGTCTTAATAAATTCACTTTTGAACTAAAGAAAAAAAATGGAATTTAGTTTACTTAATTGCCGAGACATATTAAACGCTTAATCTCTTACAGTTTTATTACTCATCTGTAATAGAATCATCTTTATCAAAAACTAGAGATCATTAATTAAAACCCCATGGAAATTAAGTTTTTAAAAAAACTGGAAAATAATAGAACTATAAATTGGGATACGATCAAGGGTGTTTCCGAGAGTGAAATTAAGAACGTAGAGAATAGATTTGGAATAAAATTTCCTCTTGCATTTAAAGAATATCTTTATTTGGCTGGCGATTCTTCCGGAGGATTAAGGCTTGCTGACGGGAATGGTTCTTTAGCTGTTTTGACAAAAGATGATGTAAGAAAAAAATTAGAAAAATCTTTGCAGGAATTCCAGATTCCTATAAAAAGGCCGTTTTGGGTTTTTTCGGAAAAGGATGGGTTTCAGCAGTTCTTTTTTATTTATCTCGATGAAAATTCAGAAAATCCCCCTGTCTGGTTTACCACTTGAGGATGAGCCCAATGTAATCATACAACTTAGCGACACCTTCAGTCAGTTTATCGATGATTTAATTGCTCGCTCTATACTTTTTGCTCAGAGAGGATATTAAATTTGTTCAATTTATTTGCTTGCATTTTTGAGAAGAAAAGCAAAATACACGAAAAATTAAAAAAATGATAGATCACCAATCAACAGAATGGCTTTATTACGAACACATTTACAGATGGGCTCTGGATAAAACTGTATATGACGACCCCAAATATGTGGAAATGTTACCCTACGAAGACGAATTTCTTGAATATATTATGAATTGCAGCACTAAAGAATTTATAACTACTTTAATTTATATTTTCAAGAAGGAATATCCTGTAAATTATTCCAATATAAGAGCTGAATTGAGCTGGGATGAGCAAAAAGAAGAATGTATCGAAGGTAAATGTTTCCGTAAGGCTGCTGATATCAAGAGTATTTATTTTATAGAGGATGAAGATTATTACAATCTGAATAAAGTAAGTCTGGAATTTTCCTCTTCACAGCCTGATGCAAAAGACTAGGTAAAACAGGGATTGCTGGGCAAGACCTACCAGGAACAAAATGCTTCCGGAGAAACCGTTTTTTCTTTTCAGGATGAAATTTTACAAACCATAAAAGTTACTGATAAAGGATTGCTGATTCAGCTTAATTCGGATCAGCTCCCGGAACAAACAGATGCCGTCTCCTTGTGAGGCAGTTTTTTTATTACAGAAAAAAAAATTAGGTGTCACCTTTACCTTTATCAGGAAATTTTAAAATAAAAAATAACACGTCAAGTTTTGACGTTTCCCGCTTCTACCTTTGGATTATGAAAACAAAGTAGCACAATAAACCTATCTGAAATTAATACCAAAGAAAAACATGGAAAAACCAAATCACCCATCCGATATATTCTTCAGTGAAGACAATTACACAATTGAATGGATCGACATTGAAAATGCCGAATTAGACGCTGAAAGATATCTTAACGATATCGAAAACTTTTTCCGCCGGGACTTTGAAAACAATATGCCTGAAGAAAAAGTTTCCTGATTAAGTTTCCTGCTCTGCAGCTGTCGGGACCTGATCACCATACCAATACTACTTTAAGGTCTCATCCTTTGAATTACCATTTGCAAAATACCGACAGCCGGAGCAGGTTTTTAATGCAATATGTAAAGCCCGGTTATGGAAAACCGGAAGAGATTATAAACCGACATTATGATGTTCTATTTGCGGTAATACCGACTACCATTGTTAATTTTTTAAACAAAAATAAAATACGACAAGTTTTGTCGCATTAACCTCATATATTTGTGGTATAAACTTTTAGCAATGAAACGCCCGTGTTTCATCCTTATAGACAGACATACGTGGCAACATTAATATTTCAGCATGAAAAAAGACTTTTACCTGACCAGATACGCACTCATTATCAAGAGACTGGAAACTTCACCGGCTGCTTATCCGCAGCTGGAAGAGTATTTGCTTAATTCT
Organism: Chryseobacterium sp. SN22; assembly: GCF_008329705.1. Lineage (GTDB taxonomy): Bacteria > Bacteroidota > Bacteroidia > Flavobacteriales > Weeksellaceae > Chryseobacterium. Next base: position 2,070 of record NZ_VTSX01000017.1, read on the forward strand.
TTTGAATTTCAGGATGCCGAGATCAAGAGCTATTCCATCCGTACCCTGCAGCGGGACATCCGGGAGATTGCGAATCTTTTTAATCTTTCCATCCATAACAAGAAAAAAGGCGACAACCGGTATTATATCGAAAGCCGGCCGGTAATGGAAGTGGATGAGTACAACCAGAAACTGCTGGAATCTTTTCAGGTAAGCAACGCTTTAAACCTTCATCCCGATTTTTCAGACCTGATTTTTTTCGAAACCCGAAAACCGACGGGCGTAGAACATTTTTACGATCTCTTCTTTGCCATCCGTAATAAAAGAATCGTCCTGTTTGAACATTACAACTATAAAAACAAGGTAATGTCTTCCCGGAAAGTGCATCCTTTGGCATTAAAGGAATCCAAGGACCGTTGGTATTTGATCGCGGTAGACACCAAGGATAAGATGCTGAAATCTTTCGGGCTCGACCGGATCAACTATCTCGATGTTTCGAAAAACAAGTTCAGGGAAAAATACAAATACAATTTCAGGGAACACTTTAAAAACGCCTTCGGAGTCATGAACCTGGCTGAGCAGCATCCGCAGACTATTGTATTACGGTGCAGCAGGCATCAGGGAGAATATATCAGAAGTTTCCCCCTTCACCAGTCCCAGAAAGAAACCAGGGAAACACCGGAAGAGATCTTTTTTGAATTCTTTCTTCATCCGACGTACGACTTTATGCAGGAAATCCTTTCGTACGGAAAAGAAGTACAGGTCCTGGAACCTAAGATTTTAGTTGAGGAAATCCGCAGGCACCTGCAGGAATCCCTGAACCGTTACCTGGAGGATTAAACTGGTAAGATTGTGATTTTTTTGATTACATTTACATAAATATACCAAAGTGAAGCCTCTCCTTCTGTACTTGTTCTGCTTTATTTCATCGCTCTGTTTTGCACAGCAGACCGAGGAATTCAAACTGATTAAGAATTATTATAACCAGCACCGTTCCATGCTGGGAAAAGAATTCAGGAAAAAGTTCGATGCGGAAACCAATAATTTCCACAAAGCTTCCATTAAACAGGATTACCTGCTTTTTATGGAAAAGATGGACAGCATCGAAAATGTGGCACTTACCGGTGCCTTATTGAAAACAAAAAATCTGGAAGACCTGGATAAATTAAAATTACTCAATAAAACTTTACCTGCAGTGGTTTCACCGTCTCATTCCGTGGTCATCGATAAAGCCGCAGATTATCCCGGCGGAATCAACGAGCTCCGCAAAGAGGTGGCAGATCTTTTTTATCTGGGAGGGGTATATTCCGACACCAAAACCGTAAAAGCCAATGTGGGATTTATTGTGGAAAGAGATGGCCGCGTTACCAACGTGCAGGCAGAAGGTGAGAATTTCACCTTTAACCGGCAGGCGGAAATTGCAGTTTATTCGGTTTCTCAAAAATTCTCTCCGGCCATCGTCGACGGGGATCCCGTCCGGTACCGGTTTAAGCTTCCTTTAACGATGAATATTGAATAGTTATGGTATTTTCCGACGAATATTTTATGAAAATGGCTTTTCAGGAAGCTGAATTAGCTTTTGAAAAAGATGAGGTCCCGATCGGCTGTGTCGTGATTTCCAACAACCGCGTGATTGCAAGAGCACATAATCTCACTGAAACTTTAAACGATGTCACGGCTCATGCCGAAATGCAGGCCATCACCTCAGCCGCTAATTTTTTGGGCGGTAAATATCTGAAGGACTGCACGATGTACGTAACTTTAGAGCCTTGTGTCATGTGTTCCGGGGCATTGGCCTGGGCACAGATTTCAAAGGTCGTTATCGGGGCAAGGGATGAGCAGCGGGGATTTATCAGCAAGCACCTCAGCCTTCATCCGAAAACAGAGATCGTTACAGGAATTATGGAAAACGAATGTTCAGCAGTTGTTAAAGATTTTTTTAAATCGAGGAGATAATTATAATTTTTACCATTAATTTGTTTCATATTGACACCTATTATTTGATGTAATAATAAATATTAAAATTATTTTTAATAAAAATCCCTTTTTATTGATTTAATGATTATATTTGATGAGATTTAAAACTAAAATAATCACTATGAGAAAGTTATCAAGAAAAGAAACGGCAAAAATTAACGGCGGAATCAGACCAGACCAGTGTTTTTATGTAGATCCTAATACAGGGCAAAGAAAGGTTGGATGCAGAAACATGCCTTTCCAGGATGAAAACGGAACCTGGGTATATCCATTAATTGAATGTGAGCCTTGCGGTGGAATCTTATAAAATAAAAAGCGGCCTTAAGGCCGCTTTTTATTTATCTTTCCCCAAAAAATACAATCCTTTCAGAGTATGAAGCCGGTCCATCACATGAATCTTATCGGTAAGCGGTTTGTAAACATGGGAAACGCCGCCTGTCGCTACCACAAAGCAATCATCATTTACTTCATCATTAATCCGGTTGATAAATCCTTCCACCATCCCGAGAAAACCATACACCATCCCGCTCTGCATACAGGTAACAGTATCCAGCCCCAGCACAGTTTTCGGTTTTACGAGTTCGATGCTTGGAAGCTGGGCGGTCTGGCTGATCAGGGAATTTAAGGCCGTTACAATTCCCGGAGCGATAATCACGCCTAATGTTTCTCCATCTTCTGCAACACAGCTTGCCGTAAGTGCAGTCCCGAAATCCAGCACGATTTTTTTCCGGTCGGGATACATATTGTGTGCAGCCACGAGATTGGCATAAATATCCGTTCCCATCTGCTTGGATTTTGCCACAACGCCGGAGGGTGTCGTCCTGTCAACAATTACGGGATCAAGGTCATGAATTTTTTTAATCGCCGCATTCATTACTTTGGTAAGCGGCGGAACTACAGAACCGATGATCACTTTATGGATCTCCTTCGGTTCGATTTTATACGTCTGATACAGCATCGACATCTGAACATACAATTCATCCGGCGTTCTGTATGGTTTTGTATTGATTACCCAGGAAATATCACAATTGTCGCCGTTAAAGAGCCCGAACCGGATGTTGCTGTTGCCTATGTTGATTACGATTGAATTCATGCATCTATTTTAAAAAGACCGAAATCTTATGTTCGTTTTGAAGCGTTAAAATTAATGATTTTAATAAAACGATACTTTATACTTTTACCTTCTATTCAAAAACAATTATTTATATTTAAAAACTGAAATCATTTCAACTGCATCTCATGAAAAAGCTGTTTCTCTTGTTTTTACTTTTTATCGGCCTGAATATACCTGCGCAGACGGCGGCGGCGGCAAAAGAAGTCTTTGAAAAAATTAAAAAGGAATCAAAGATCGACGGCAGCGACCAGACCGTATACAATCTCCTTGACGAGTTTTATGCCAAAACCCTTCAGGCCGAAAATGACGAACTGAATACAGAAACCATAGAAAAAACACAAAAGTTCGTATCAGACCCGGATACGAAGAACCTGCATATCCTGATGCTTTTTCTGATGTACCAACAGCATATCAGCCAGACGGCGGCCGTCGGGAAAACACCGGACGCCGGATTCCAAATGGCAACCATGAAACTGCTGGAAGATGAAATGAGAAATATCTACGGAAAAGTACCGGCTATCGTTTATATTTATAAGTATGAAGCTTTAGAAAGCGGAAATAAAAAAGAAGAAGCAAAGGCTGCAGCTTTACAGGGATTAAAAGAATATCCCGATTCGGTTCCTTTGAAGATGTATGTTTATTTAAGTACGAATGACGAAGCCCTAAAAAACGATCTCCTGAAAAACCATGCCAACCACTGGATGGTAAAACAATTTGGAATTAAGTAAGCTTTGAAAGAAAGTTATAAAAATAATCCCCGGAGAAAAATTTCTCCGGGGATTTAAATATATTATCAGGATTAAATTAACGTAAACCAGACCGTATTTAATTTGTTTCCGGTCGCTTATTGAAATAGAAGATTAGAATTCAAATGGGTAAATCAGGATTTTAAACAGATTTCTTATTTATATAATAACCAACGAGTCCATTTGATACTGCATACCTCTAAAAGTAGTATTGACAAATAAACTTCGGCATCCATCTTCCCTCTTCCAGCCTGTTAATCCCGATTTTACTTCGGGTTCACGTTCAGTTACTTCACTTCAACGAAATTATCACCAGGATTCACATCCGCAAGCCTTTGGCTGATATCAATTCCTATCATCGACAGCTGGGACTTTGTGTACGGAACCGTAATGGTGTATTCCTTCTGTGTCCACGGCCAGTACGGCATCGTTTTGAAATCTCCGAAGGCATCTTTTGTTTTCCAGGTATGCGTCATGTTCATCGGGATCTGGTAATTCACGATCTTTTTATCGGCTGTCATGATGCTGAAATCGATCGGCATCGGAACCTGCCCGTTATTTACCAGAGTAATGGTGGTGGATTTGGCGTCATACTTTATATCCTTGATGCCGTAATCGATGGTTTTGGTGGTATTGATCCAGTAATTCTGGAACCATTTCAGATCCATCCCCGAAACTTTCTGTGCAATATGCAGGAAATCCCTGTCAGAGGGATGTTTCAGCGCCCATTGGTCATAATACTGCTTCAGGGTTTCGGCAAGATTCTGTTCACCCATAATATATCCCAATTCCACCAGGTACAACTCTCCTTTTACATACGAAGCATAGGTATAAGAAGTTCCGTTATCGTGGTGATCGCCCAGCCAGACCGCAGGCTCTTCAATTCCTTTCTTAACGAAATTCCGGTAGGCATTGATCGAATTAAAAAACGGATTCGGAAGTTTTTGGGCCGGCGGAAACAGCTGGTTCATTACATACCCTTCCGCATAGCTGGTAAACCCCTCATCCATCCACGGGCGCATCGGCTCGTTGGTTGCCAGCATCTGCTGATACCAGGAATGAGCGCCTTCATGGGCCATTAGCCCCATCAATCCTTCAATATCTTTGGCTTCTCCTAAAATCATGGTACACATCCCATATTCCATTCCGCCGTCGCCGCCCTGAATAAAGGCATAGGTCGGATATACATATTTTCCGAAATGGGCGTTCATCAGCTGGTAATATTTCGTAAGGTAAGGCTGCGCCTCTTCCCATACTTTTGTCCTGTCATTATTCTGATACACCAGAAAAACTTTCGGGCCCTGCGGGACATCGAAGCTTTTCACAATATAATCCTTATCGGCGGCCCAGGCAAAATCAAGGATATTTTTCGCCGTCCATTTCCAGGTGGCTTTGTTTTTATCGGCTTTTATTTTGGCATTGGCGTCATAACCTTTTACGTCCGCAGGATTTTCAAGGATTCCGCCTGCTCCGATGACATAATCTTTATTGATTTTAATCGTAATGTCAAAATCAGAGAACGGGGCATGAAACTCCCTCCCGATATAATCGAAAGTTGCCCAACCATCGTAATCATATTCCGCAATCTTCGGATACCATTGGGTCATCGTCATATCGACACCTTCCCGGTTGTTCCTTCCGCTTCGTCTGATCTGCTGCGGAATGACGGCATCCCACTCGAGGGTAAAGGTAGTAGATGAATTCGGCTTAACCGGTTCTGCCAGATATACTTTCATCACGGTTTCCTGGATTTCATATTTCAGGGTCTTTCCGTTCTGTTTGATCCAGTGGATGTTTTGTGCCCCTTCCTGGTCTTTAGGAATCGCAGCCAGCCTTGAAACCCCGTCTTTCTGCAATCTGGAATCTCCGTTTTTCCCCTGTCCGGCTACCCGCTGATCCATCATCGATCCAGGCTTAAAGGCATTCCAGTACAGATGGAAATATACCACCTCCAATTCATCCGGCGAGTTGTTTTTATAATCTAAAGTCTGTTTTCCTTCATAAGTAAATTTTTCAGCGTTGACATCAATATCCATCTTGTATTTCGCACTCTGCTGATAATAAGGACCCTGCTGGGCATGAAACTGTGAAATGATAAACGCAAACAGGATTGCAACCGATTTTTTCATTTAAAATTTTATTTTTCTAAAGGTAAGTATTTAAAATAAAAACCTCAAATGTGAAGTTATTATTGAGGTTTTGGATTGGATTAACGTATTTAATTCTCTCGATGATATTGCAGATTTTAACTCAAACATCTGCTCAGTTCTCGATCTGCATCAGATATTTGAACACGGCTATCACAAATCTTTACACTATTTAAACACAAATAAAATTCGTGTTATTTGTGAAGATATTCGTGTAATTTGTGTTTTAGCTCAAAAGCTTCCTGATTAAAGTAATCTGCCCCAGATGATAGTACGCATGCTCAATCATTCCGTCGATATTCCTTAAATAGGTTCCGTATTTTTCATCAACAAAAACTTCATTCATTTTAGCATCGGGCGTCTGCTCCAATAAAACAGCAAATCTCCCGGCATCATTCCAAAGTTTATTCAGTAATGATTCCCACTGCTCCTGCGATTCAACCGGCGGAAAATCAAAACTGTATTGATCCCTGATCTCCAGATTGCCGCCTTCAAAAACCTGAATTAATCCGGCAATGTAATAATCGATATGAAAAGTCAGCATGGCAATGGTATTCAGCGAACCGATTTGTGTTACCGCCTGCTCCCAAGTTACATCAGAAAGCTGATCTTTAAAATTGGTATTGGCGATCCAGACACCATCCAGCAATACTTCACGAAATCTTTTGGCTAATTGTAATACGGTACTCATTGGTTGTAATTTTTTTAAAGATAATTATTTTTCACTATTCGTGAATGACGTATTCGGTTAAGATGGCAGACCAGTTTCTATAAAGGTCATGCATATTTTTATACGCAATCATCCGTGAAAATCTGTATAATCTGTAGGAAATAAAAAAATCCTTCAAGGTTTTAAAAACCTTGAAGGATTATAAATATTTTCAGACTTTAAATTAAGCGAAAAGCTCTTTCTTTGCGCTGCGTAAAATCTTCTCAAGAATTTTTAAGGTAATCAGGTAAGTCGGTTTCACACCGGTTAATCCCAATCCTCCCGATGAAAGCGTGCTTCCGGTTTCCAGCGGATTATCCGAAGCGTAATAAGCGTACATCACAAACAGATCCGGGGTAATGTGGTGTCTGATCTTTGAGGCCACCTGAATGGCTTTCTGGTAGTGGGCACCTTCCATTTCAAGACCGATCGCCTTCCATGAAGTGTTCATAAAATACGAAAGGATATCCCTATTTTGCAGCGAGGTCCCCAGAACGGTAATCATCGGCCCTTCAAAAGCAAGCAGTTCGTCATCTTTAAAATCTTCCAGTTTCAAAGCATTTTCAAAAGGATAGTTATCGGCCGTACCTTCAAAAATATGGGAGGTCGGAATCATGATATCGCCTTTTCCGCCGGCCAGGATTCCCGCTTTCCCCATGATCGATACCGATTTTACTTTCATCATATATACTTCCCCTTTATGTTCGAAAGGCCTCAGCAATTCGTCCATTACTTCAAAAGCCTGCTCCCCGAATGCATAATCGAAAACCATGATCACATCGTCTCCGCCGTATTTGATATCGCTGAAAGGCGTATTTTTAAGATTAGTCTTGCTCAGATCGATGATCTGGACGTCGATATTGCTTCCGCTCTTATCATTGATGTAGATCATTCCTTCATCCAGCGCATATTTGGACACCTTTTCGCGAAGATCCTTCTTATCGGAGATTTCGCCGTACAGCTTATAATCTACTTCTTTGGAATCTTTTTTCTTCAGGGCATCATTCCCGTACAGCATGTTTTTTACCGAGTGCATATTGGCGGAGATGATATGCAATGGACGCATGTGAAGATCGTTTTCATACAGAACCTCCTTCACTTTATGGGCCCACTTTTCACCGAAATAGTGATGCCCCACCCTTTCTCTGAGGATCGAGCTGAAATGAATTTCCCGCTCCCTGGTCTGCTTGGCATCTTCCAGGCTTACTTTCGCCAGGTTGTAGATGATCTTAAACAGACGGTCCGGATTATCGTCGTCCCCAAAAGTATTATATGCCCTTAACGTTTCATCAAACGTCCTTCCTATTAAAGAAGACAGATGGATCAGGGCTACCTCCTTTTCTTTTCTGCTGAATTTCTTTTCGCCTTTTACCACTTCTTCGATGATCTTGAAAGCGCGGGTCGGTTTCCAGTTTTCGTCCTGGGCAAAAGCCAGGTTGCGGATCTTGTCCGCTTCTATAAATAAAAAGGTAAGGTGGGTAAGAATGTCATAAATCTCGGAACGGCCCAAAAGAACTTCAATATTCATCTGGTGCTCGTCGATCCGGTAGCAGTTTCTTCTTCTCTTTTTGGGAACAATCGGTTCGAAACTTCCTTTATCAAACCCTTCATCCGAGGTAAGATGAATAAAAGCACATTCTTCAATGCCTTCCGGAAGCCTGTCCAGCACATACATCAGCCCGTCCAGCTCCAGCTTGCTCGGAATATTCATGCTTCCGTAAATCTCAGGATTAATGGTCTTCAACAAACTTCTGATCGTCTCCCCCGAAACACCGGCAGGTTTAAAAAAACCTCTGTAAAAGAGGTGTCTCATAGAAATATACAATCTTTCAATTGCTTCCGTTGTTTCTCTTGCTCTAGAATTTGTCATAAAATAAATTTCACACAAATATACAAAATCTCCGCCCAACTTTATTTTAAGTAACTTTTAATAAGTCGCTTAACATAATATATAAGGTATGGAACGCAATCCTTTATTTGTTCCGGCAATTAAGTATTCCAATCTTTTAAGCTCCATTACCGCTTTTATCATTCATGACGACCATCCGGCCATTTTCAGGAGCCGGGAACCTGCTTTCCGCTGTATCTTTTTCGCCGCACCAAAGGCCTTCCGGAAAAAGGATGCCGCTGCAATCAGGGCTAAGAGTATAATCCTTTATAAAAAAGCGGACTTTGGTTGCATCAGCCACCGCTTTTATCCTTACATTAAGCAGATATTTACATAAGATTCCTTAAATTTAAATGAAATCGAACTTAAAATTCAAAATCATCCCTATAACCCCTCTCAAAATTTCAAATCTTTGTTTAATTTTTTGTTAAATTTAAACCAACCCCTTAAATTTTTAGGGTAAAAATATTTTTGATTTAATTTTTTCGTAAATTTGCCACGTAAAAATCAAACCTAATATGTCAACTTTAAGATTCAAAGCGTTAGAAACTTTACCATTCAAGGACTTTAGAAGAGATAATTCCGTTGAAGTTCCCGTAAAATTGTCAGAATTATTCTGCCAGAATGTTTTCTCAGAAGAGACGATGAGAGAATATTTAACGAAAGAAGCCTTCACTTCTATTATGGATGCAGTGAAAAAAGGAACCAAAATCCAGAGACACATTGCAGACCAGGTAGCCGTAGCGATGAAAGACTGGGCGATGAGCAAAGGGGTAACCCACTACACGCACTGGTTTCAGCCGCTTACAGGAAGCACTGCCGAAAAGCACGATTCGTTCTTCACCCCGATTGAAGGAGGAAGAGCCATCGAAAGATTCAGCGGAAACCTGTTGATCCAGCAGGAGCCGGATGCATCTTCTTTCCCGAATGGAGGAATCAGAAACACTTTTGAAGCAAGAGGTTACACGGCTTGGGATCCTACTTCCCCGGCGTTTATCATGGGGACCACTTTATGCATCCCCTCGATTTTTATTTCTTATACCGGAGAAACATTGGATTACAAGGCCCCTCTTTTAAGAGCATTGAATGCCGTAGACGAGGCTGCTACCAACGTGATGCAGTATTTCGATAAAAACGTAACCAAAGTAACACCTACGTTAGGCTGGGAACAGGAATATTTCCTGGTTGATTCCGCATTATACCAATCCCGCCCGGACCTTGTATTAACAGGTAAGACCTTATTGGGACATTCCCCTGCCAAAGGACAGCAGTTAGACGACCACTATTTCGGTTCTATTCCTACAAGGGTAATGAACTTCATGAAAGAGCTGGAAATCGAATGCATGAAACTCGGAATCCCGGTGACAACAAGACACAACGAGGTGGCGCCGAACCAGTTTGAGCTGGCCCCGATGTTTGAGGAAGTAAACGTTGCCGTAGACCACAACTCTTTGTTAATGGATGTTATGGCAAGAATCGCCCACAGACACCATTTCCATATTCTTTTCCACGAAAAACCGTTTGCTGGCGTAAACGGAAGCGGAAAGCACAACAACTGGTCTTTAGCGACCGATACCGGGGAAAACCTCTTAAGTCCGGGTAAAAACCCTAAGAAAAACTTACAGTTCTTAACCTTCTTCGTAAACACCATCAAAGCGGTTCACGAATATGCTGATCTTTTAAGAGCAAGTATTGCTTCTGCAAGCAATGACCACCGATTGGGAGCCAACGAAGCGCCGCCTGCCATTATTTCCGTATTTATCGGAAGCCAGCTGTTCAGCGTATTGGAAGAGCTTGAAAAAGTAACCAGCGGAAAACTTTCCCCTGAAGAAAAAACAGAATTAAAACTGAATGTCGTAGGAAAAATCCCTGAAATCTTATTGGACAACACCGATAGAAACAGAACTTCTCCGTTCGCATTTACCGGAAATAAATTCGAGATCAGAGCCGTAGGTTCTTCTGCCAACTGTGCAGAATCCATGACGGTAATGAATACCATCGCAGCGAAACAGTTAAGCGACTTCAAAAAAGAAGTGGATGCTTTAATTGAAACCGGTCTTAAAAAAGACGAAGCGATCTTCAATATATTAAGAGAATACATCAAGCAGTGCAAGAGCATTATGTTTGAAGGAGACGGATATTCCGACGACTGGGCGAAAGAAGCTGAGAAAAGAGGATTGAACAATCTCAAAACAACTCCTGAAGCCCTGAAGCAGGAAATGGATGAAAAATTCCTGGCGCTTTATGAAGAGATGGGAATTTTCACGCACCGTGAAGTTGAGGCCAGAAACGAAATCAAATTAGAAAAATATTCTACCGTTATCGATATTGAGGCAAGAGTATTGAGTGATATCGCAAGAAATCACATCATTCCTTCCGCGCTGAACTATCAGAACAGACTGATCGAGAACGTAAAAGGCCTTAAAGAAATCTTCGGAGAAAACGAATTCAGGTCTTTAGCGAAAGAACAGATGAGCCTGATTACAAATATCTCTGAAAACGTATCTAAAATCAAATTAGGCGTTGAAGATCTGATCAAAGCCAGAGAAGCAGCAAAAGCCGTAACGGAAAGCCAGAAGCAGGCAGAAGAGTACTGTAATACGGTAAAACCTTTATTTGATGTGATCAGAGAAGCTTCTGATGATCTTGAAATGATGGTGGATGACGAGCTTTGGCCGATGACGAAATACAGAGAAATGTTATTTACAAAGTAACATTTGTAAAGTTCCATATTAGTGAAACTCTCCGGCTCCACCGGGGAGTTTTTTTATGGTTTGAAATTAATTCCGTACAAAGAATGTTTTTATGATTTATCGACGATGTTAAGATTCATCCAAAATCAATTCACCAACTTCAAATAGTAGAATTAAATTATTTAATACAGCTTGTAATCAATTGTTTATTAACAGATATTATAAGCCCTTTTTTTGAAATAAACCTTTTGCAAAGTCTTATTCCAACGAATCTGAGGAAAATTTTGTTAAAGAATCTTAATAAAAAAAACCGCAGGCCCACCTAAAACAGGCGGCTGCGGTTTATTTTTCTTTAACATACTTAAAAAATATGTTAAAATGTGTTAAATAAAGAACCTGACAATTGTCATATCAAGGTGCTTTTATACGGATTCTATATTTTTGTATTGCTTTTGAAAATATAATATCCTTTTAACACGGTAATCAAATATATATGAAGAAAAGAGTTTTGTTTTATCTAGTTGCTTTCGTTTCTACAGTATCGTTACAATCTTGTGTTACCAACTACGTCGTTTCAAAACCAGCAACTTACGCAAAAGAGTACAAAACAGATGCCAAACTAGCTTCTTTCGAAACAAACAAAATGGAACAGGATAAGCAGAAACTTATCAACTCCTTCCTGGCGGAAAAAGCAGCTACCCTGGTAAAGGCAAGAAATTCTATTAAAAATTCCGAGATTGCAAAAGCAATCAAACACAATACCACCATCGACAACATTTTAACGGAAGCTCAGACCTATATCGGTACGCCTTACCGTTACGGAGGAATGACAAGAAACGGAATCGACTGTTCAGCTTTCGTTCTTTCCGTTTTCGGAGCTGCTGCAGGACTCAGTTTACCAAGAGTTGCTGCGTCCCAATCTGAAGAAGGAGAAAAAATAGACAAAGAAAACCTTCAGAAAGGAGATCTTATTTTCTTTTCTCACGGAAGAAGAATTTCACACGTAGGTATCGTGGAAAGTGTAGATGAAAACGGGGAAATAAAATTCATTCATGCCGCGACATCGAAAGGGGTCATGATTTCTTCACTAAATGATTCGTACTGGGGACCAAAATACAGGTTCGGAAAAAGAATCATCAACGAGAACGGGGAAGCCTATAACAACCTGGCAACAATGACTCCCGCTTCCAACGGAACAAGTTTTTAATTTTAAATAATTGATTTAAATAATGAAACCATCAGATGCTGATGGTTTTTTTATTTTTAATAATAATCGTAAGTTTTAATATAATACGACGAGTTTTGACGTACCACCCTATTACTTTTGAATTCAGAAACTTCTTGCAAGAGTTTAAAGAATTATATTAAAATTAAAAAAATGAATACAATTGAATTGAATGATCCTTATACAGGAGAGTGGACTGTTTTTGAAGAGGCAGTATATACATATGACGGTGAACTTATCAGTACTATTGGAACTGATGGAATAATTTACAAAAATATTGATGGTAAATATTATAGAAGAGTACTTCCAAATGACTATATAAATGTAAAATGGTTTGGAGCCAAAGGCGATGGTTCTACTGATGATACAGCAGCTGCGCAGGATGCAGCAGAAATAAATAAGAATATTTATTTTCCTGAAGGAACATATTTAATTAATGTTATACTGAAAGACAAAATCATTTTATCCGGCGCAGGTACTTCGAAGACTTGTCTAAAGCCGTTTGATATAACAAAGGCCACTATATTATACCAAGGTAAAGGTCCATTCTGGACATACGGAACGGAGTTTTCCAATTTTACATTAATGGGAAAAAATAAAACAGGCATTGGATTTTCTTTTTCAAAAAGTCATGAAAACGAATATGCAAAATATGATGAATATTCTGGAAATGTTGTTTTTAGAAACGTATATTTTAAAGATTTAGAAAAAGGAATTCAAGCTTTGTTTGGAAATATTGGTGTCGAATTTTATTCTACGGGATTTAATTCTAATAAATATGGCGCCTATTTCATTGATAATAAATTTAAAGCAATGGGTGGAGGTGATGTTATGCATGCCGGGAATAAATATTTCTTTGGCGGAGAATTCTCATCCAATGAAATTGGAATTTATATACACAACCGTACAGATGGTTTTGGTGGCATTACTTTTAATAATGTAATATTTCAGCTTAATAACATCGCTACTTATATTAATACAGATAATATATTTTTACCTGTAGTTTTTAATTCCTGCTGGAATGAAGCTAACGGGCAAATCTTTTCCGGCAGCCAAATCTCCATTGACAGCTGGAATAACTCGACTAAAAACTCTACCCTGATTAATCCTCATTCTCATATTTTCGAAGGGGAAAATTCAGTATACTCTGTTAATAACGGAAGGTTAACTGACGTTTATATTAATGGAAGCAATATAACATTAAATGCTGTTGATTGCTCTGTAGAGGCAGATCCCGGCGTATTAGGAGCACCTTCAACGGTATTGGGAAATAACAGCAATATTTTACTTCGTAATCCTACAACCGTAAAAGGTTTGCCTACCACTGAAAATATTTATGTTGTTGACAATTTTAACTTCGATAAATTAGCTGCTGTAGATAACAATTCTTATAATGCTGTAGCCAGAAGTGCCATTCTTCTTCCAAGAATTGGTAAAACTTCTAATTACATAAATAAAATCAATTCCATTTCACTTGAAAGCATAGAAAAATTCGGAGGCGGAACTTTTAATAATATAGACGGCCAGATTATATCCGATTCACGACTTTTTAGCAGTTCGAATAAGTTTATAATTCCATTTACTTCAAGTAATCAATATGTAAAACTTATAAACAGTGATGTCAATACTGTTAAAAAAGGCTGGTACATTATTACTTTTGATATAAAGATATTACAAGGTAATCCTGCTTTCTTTCTTTGGAATCGGGATAACTTTCAACTCAGCCAATTTCAATCTTCCGCTAAGAACATATGGCAGACTATTGGTTCCTGCGCCTATGTTGATAATGATTCAGCGGATTCATTTTATCTGGATGTATCTGATAAGACTACTACAGAGTTTCTGCTTTCTGCTTATCAAGTTTTAAGATTTGACACTTCAGCCGAAGCAAGATCCTATATGGAATCTAAGAATTTTGCTGTGTAAATTATATAAGAAGTAAAATCATTGACTTAATGATTTTACTTCTTTTTATAATAGCCATACGACTTTCTTCCTTAATCTTTTCTCTTCCGGCCCACCAATCAGCTATTCCTGTCAATTTCAATATTTAAATGACAGAGAAGACCATGAACTTCAGAAAGCGAAAATCTGGCCTGTTTCAGCCTGTTTAACGAGGGATTAATAGAATAACGGACCGAAGTCCTGAAATCCGCTTTTTCGAGGTTGGTACGGTCGAAAACTGCTCCTGAAAAATCGCAGCCGGAAAAGACGGCATTGGATAAATCGGCTTCTGAAAAATCGACGTCCGTTAACCTGGAATTTTTAAAGCGTATTTTCTGCAGGGAAGTTTTATAGAAAACAGCATTGTTAAGCAGGCAGTCTTCGAATTGAAAAGACAGTCCAAATTCATTGCAGTCATTAAACTGCAATCCGAACATCTTGCATTCTTTGAAAACCACTTTCCGGAAAGCCGCAGACACCAGCTTCACCAGACTCAGATTACATCCGGTGAATTCACAATCGTTAAAACTACATCGGGAAAGATCCGCATATTCAAAATTACAGTTCCGGAATATACAGTTTTCATATTCTCCTATGGTAAAAGGCTCGAGTGTAAAGTCCTTGTTTTCGAAATACTGATCTGAGAAATAGTTGTCTGTCATTAGTATTTTGGGAATATGTTAAGGTTAGGTTGAGCTTTCCCGGTAACAGATATCCGGATTATAAACTTCCGGCATCCATCATCCCGCTTCCAGCCATCTATACCAGACTGTTCTTATCCGAATAATTCAGTTTAAAAAAGATAAAAGTCATCATCGAAAAGGCCAGCAGTGAACTCCCTCCGTAACTGAAATACGGCAGTGGAATCCCTACTGTCGGAAAAAGCCCCATGACCATCCCTAAATTGATCGTAAAGTGCATCAGAAGGATTGAGGCAAAGCAATATCCGAATACACGATTAAAGCCCGATTTCTGCTGTTCTGCTAGATAGTAGATCCGTCCGATGTAAATCATATAACAAAGGATTAAAACGGCACTTCCTACAAAGCCCCACTCTTCACCCACCGTACAGAAAATATAGTCGGTTTCCTGTTCCGGAACGAATTTTCCCTGGGTGACGGAACCTTCCCGGTAGCCTTTGCCCCAAAGTCCTCCGGAACCGATGGCCGTTTTAGAATACAGCAAGTTATAACCCGACGTATCCCGGAATGCCTTTTCCCCTTTAAAAAGAACCTCGATTCTTTCGCGTTGGTGCTTAGGCAGTTTTTCTAGAATATAAGGCGAACCGAAAGCCAGTCCGCATAAAAGGATCACAGAACCGGCAATGCTTGAAATGGAGATAACGTTCCAGGACATTTTGTAATAATTCATCACGATATATCCGCCGACAATCACAATAATGGCAAGCGCAACCCAGATCGGATCCACTGCCAGTGAAATCAGGAATACGCCGGCAAATAAAAACCCGACCCCGAACAACATTCCGCTTAGGCCTTCACGGTATAATGCAATGAAGAATGCGATGAAGACCAGCATTGAGCCTACATCGGGAATGGCCAGTACCACCACTGCCGGAACCCCTATGATGGCCAGTGTTGTCAGTAAGGATTTTCTGTTTTTGAGATTGAATTCCGGCCCGGAAACGTAGTTAGCCAGCATCAGTGCTGTTCCTATCTTGGCAAACTCCACCGGCTGCATCGTAAAGCTCCCGAATTTGTACCAGTTTTTCTGTCCGAGAATTTCTTTACCAAACGGAAAGAGTCCGACTAAAAGCAGCACCCCACCAATGTAAATAATCCCCGACATGTTTTCAAAGAACTTGCTTCTTCCGACAAAAATGATCAATCCTACAAATACGGAAATCCCGAAAAACATCAATTGTTTTTCGCCAAGCTTCTGATCTACACTGTAAATATTTGCGATGGCAAAAGCACAAAGCAGGAAATACAGGCCGAGACCCAATTTATCTATCCCTTCTGCCCATTTCATTGCTTAACCGTTTTTGTATTTTTAGGATTCTTCTTCTCTTCGTCTGTTTTTTTCTTCAGCTTTTCCTTTTGCTCTTTTACCAGCTTCAGGCTGTCCTGAATTCTCTTTTGTTTCATGGAATCTTCACTGGGCTTATACAGGCCTTTGCGCTTCAGGTCGGCAATCCACTGCCTTTTGTATTCGGGCATAAAACTGGAGGTAACCATTTTTTTGTAAAGGAAATCACGTTTTACATCACCGGTGATATACTTCTCTGCAATCACCGTTGCGGCAGGGCCTGCCCAGGTAGCACCGAATCCCGCATGCTCCATAACAGCCGCCACAACGATTTTTGGTTTGTCGGCAGGAGCAATCAGTACAAAAATAGAGTTATCCTTTCCTTGCGGAACCTGCGCCGTACCGGTTTTGGCCAATTGGGTAAAATCACTTGACTTTAAGCCGTGTGCCGTACCTCTGAGTACCACCGCTTCCATTCCCCTTAGAACCGGATCGAAATGTTTTTTGTCGACCAGTGTATAATGTTTTTTCTTGAATCTCGGATCCGGATTCGGCTTTCCGTCGATTCCTTTCACAATATGCGGCGTATAATACCAGCCTTTGTTGGCAATGGCAGAAACATAATTGGCCAGCTGAAGCGGCGTTACCAGAACGTCCCCTTGTCCCATCCCGTTGTAGATAGCTCCGGTAGACATTTCGTCCCAGTTTGTGAAATCGGTCCTTTTGGAACCGCTGGCTTTGATCATCGCCTTAAATCTTTTCTCGTAGAAATCTCCGGAAGGAATCCTGCCTCTTGCGCCTACTGCAAAATCATTATTCAGGAATTCGCCGACCCCAAAACTGCTCATAATTTTCTTCCATTCATCTACGCCTCTGGAAGGATTTAAAGGATATTTTTTAAGAATGGCAATAAAAGCATAGGTGAAGAAGCAGTTGCTGGAAACCTGAATCGAAGGGATCAGCGGATCTGCCCCGCCATGGCCTTTAATTCGTTTACCTTTATAATAAAATCCGCCGCCGCACGGGAAAATCGTATTTTCATCCATCACCCCCATCTGCATGGCTGCTAAAGCCGTCAGCAATTTAAAAGTAGATCCCGGCGGATAAGCCGCCTGCAACGATCTATCGAAAGTCGGTTTATTCTCGTAGATGGTATCTTTTGATAAAGCGTATAAATTTCTTGATTTGTTAGGGCCTGTGAATAAGTTCGGATCGATATCGGGGCCTGTCGCTGCAACCAGCACTTCTCCGTTATTCGGGTCTATGGCTACAATGGCGCCATGCTTATTCACCAGCATTTCTTCCGCCATCCGCTGAAGGTCGTAATCGATCGTCAGGGTAATGTCTTTTCCGGTAATCACGTCTTTATCCAGCGATCCGTTTTTATAAGGTCCGACATTCCGGAGACGGATGTCTTTCTGGATGTACTTCATTCCTTTTACGCCGCGGAGCTCCTTTTCATAAGCCTTTTCGATTCCTGTTTTCCCGATAAAATCTCCCGGTAAATAATAGGCTGAGTCTTTTTTAATTTCCCGTTCGTTTACTTCACTGGTGTATCCCAAAAGGTTTCCGGAAGTAGACACTTCATACTGGCGCTGAGGCCTGGAAACAATACTGAACGCAGGATATTTGAATATAATTTCCTGAACCCTCGCAATATCTTCCCGGCTCAGGTTTTTCATAAACGTCATCGGAGTCAGCTTGGAATAGTATTTTTCCTTTTTAATATTCTCGATGGTCCTGATAAAATCATTTTTCGATATTTTCATCAGGTTACAGAAGCCTATCGTATCGAAATCCGGTCTCATCAGCGCCTGAGTGAAAGAAATTTCATAGGCGGGCTGGTTTCCTACCAGGATTTTCCCGTTCCGGTCGAAAATGACCCCCCGCTGCGGAATGACATATTCAATTTTAATGGATGTATTGGCTGCATTAAGGGCATACCGGTCTGTAAAAAGCTGTAAATAAGCAATTCTCGCTATGAAAATCAGGGCGAGAACAATGAGAACGGAAAATATTTTTAAATAACGTGTGTTCAAACTTTCTGTTTGATTTTAAATATTAATGCGTAGATAATAATAAATACAAATGAAATTCCACTGGTTACCAATACATTAAGCAATATATCAAAAAATCTGCTCAGCTTAAAGAACTCGATATACTGTACCAAAAGCTGGTGTAAGAAGATGCTCGAAAATAAAAAGAGCAAAAACTGCGCCCATTGAAGGGACTGAAAGGAAAAGAAATCGGTGGAAGTATCAGTGGAAGTCCTGAAAATCAAAGTCCTGAAATAGGCGATAAGAGTGGTTGCAAACGCATTGATTCCCCATGTCCCAAGAAAACCATCTACCGCAAGTCCGATTAAAAAACTTAAAGCCAGAAACTGGAATCTGTTTCTGAAAAAAGGATAGAACATGACGAATACAGGATACAGCACCGGCGTATACTTTCCGAAGATCGTGATCCTGTTCAGCACAAAAATCTGTAATGCCACCAGGAAAATCATAATCAATATGTCCGTAAATAGAGTCCTGCTAATCATTTTCCTTTTTTATTACAGCCTGCATGGTATCCTGAATTTTCTGAACTTCAGCTTTTTTCAGGTTTTTCACTACGTACACTTTACTCAATGCTCCCATCTTTTCACTAAGCTCCACGGAAATATCCCAGAAGCCTGTTTTATTGTCAACGGAATAACCCGCAATGGTCCCGATCATCACGCCTTTCGGAAAGATGGCGGATTTACCGTCTGTTACTACGGTATCCCCTACTTTAAGGGCAACATATTTGGGAATATCTGCCAGATGCATGACCCTGGAATTTTCTCCGGTCCAGGTAAGCGTTCCGAAATAACCCGAATTTTTTAAAGCGGCATTGATCCTTATTTTATTAACACTTAAAACCGACTGTACCAATGCATAACTATCGGTAGAGTTGATAACGATCCCTGCTATGCCTTTCGGAGCCATAACACCCATCTGCGGAAATACACCGTCGCGCCGCCCTCTGTTGATCGTAAAATAATTGTTTCTTCTGTTGATGCTGTTGAAGACGATTTCCCCATCTACAAAAGTATAGATCTGGCCACCGCCCAGGGTATCATGAACTTTCCTGAACATAGGATTTTTAGCTCCCTGTTTTCCATAAAGTTCCACCATCAGCGCCTGATTTTGGGTCACAAGGTCTTCGTTGATCTGTTTTAGCTTAAGATAGGAAACCCCTTCGTCTATATAGCCGGACACCCATGAATTAAGCGCAGCCGACTGGCCCGCAATCCAGGATTGCTGCATGGCATTTTTAGAGAATATCAGAACAAGAGCAATGATTTGCAGAAATATAAAGAAGACAAAAAGTGCATTCTTTGAAAATAATCTCAGCAAAAATCCCATTCAGATGTGTTTCGTAAAAGGTTAGAATTATTTAATCAGGAAATTGAATTTATCCATATTCTTTAGGGCAATACCGGTTCCGCGTACGACTGCTCTTAAGGGATCTTCCGCCACAAATACCGGAAGGCCCGTCTTCTTATGCAGTCGGTCGGCAAGGCCTCTCAGCAAAGCACCTCCCCCCGCAAGGTAGATTCCTGTTTTGTAAATATCTGCTGCCAGCTCCGGGGGAGTTAAAGAAAGGGTTTCCATTACCGCATCTTCAATCCTGATGATGGATTTATCCAATGCTCTGGCAATCTCCTTATAACCTACCATAATTTCTTTCGGCTTCCCGGTAATAAGATCTCTTCCCTGTACCGGAATATCTTCAATATCCACATCCAGGTCTTCAACGGCAGAACCTACTTCGATTTTGATTCTCTCCGCAGTTCTTTCCCCGATATAAAGATTATGGTGTGTTCTCAGGTAATACGCAATATCGTTAGTGAATACATCCCCCGCAATTTTTACGGATTTATCGCAGACGATACCTCCTAATGCTACTACGGCAATTTCCGTAGTACCACCGCCTATGTCGATGATCATATTCCCTTCCGGCTTCTGAACGTCGATCCCGACTCCTATTGCAGCCGCCATCGGTTCATAGATCAGACGGACTTCTTTGGCATTTACTTTTTGTGCCGAGTCTCTTACCGCTCTTTTTTCAACTTCCGTAATCCCGGAAGGAATACAGATAACGATCCTTAAAGCAGGCTGAATGAATTTACCCTTGATTCCGGGAATTTTTTTGATGAACTCCTTAATCATGTGTTCAGAAGCGTGGAAATCAGCGATTACCCCGTCTTTCAGCGGACGGATGGTCTTGATGTCCTCATGAGTTTTACCCTGCATATGCTTTGCCTGCTCACCCACGGCGATCGGTCTGCCGGTAGAACGTTCAATAGCAACAATCGACGGCTGATCTATAACAATTTTATTATTATGGATGATAAGGGTGTTGGCAGTACCAAGGTCTATCGCAATCTCTTGCGTAAACATATCGAATAAACTCATACTTTTTACTTCTGGTATTTTAAGGAAGTACAAAGATATAAATTTAACACGTCTAAAGAAATTTCGCGTGCATTTAATTTGGTTAAAATTTTATTAAAATTTCTACGCAGTTATTAACTTTTACGTGAAGTATTTACAGAGCCTGAATTAAACCAGATTCAAGATTTTCCTCAATATCAAAGCGGCCCAGAACACACCCCTGATTTATCTAAATTGAAAATTTGAAAAGTGCATAAAATTTTTCAGTATTAAAATTCTTAAAACCATTAACATATTTAACTGGAAAAAGACCTGTTTATGCAAAGGCAGTCCTTATTTAGAAGCAACCCAAAATAGTTATTTACGATAATTATCATATACATTTTCAGAAGGTGCTTTATGAAAAAAAACGTAAATTTGCCCCGCTTATGTTACAGTATTCCAACATACATCAGACCTCGAATTTCGCCGTCCTTTCCATCAGTTTCGAAAAAGCTGATACCGAAACGAGAGGGAAATTTGCATTTTTTGATGAAAACATCAAGAGCTTCGTCACCCGGATTCACAATGAAGATTTAGGGGACGCTTTCGTGGTTTCAACCTGTAACAGAACGGAAATCTACACCACTTCTCCGAACTATCTTCTTGTGGCTGAAGAATATTGTAAAACCATCGGCGTCAATCTGATGGACTTCATGCAGTTTGCCAATATCCTGACCAAAGAGGAAGCTTTAAAGCATCTGTTCAGGGTAGCTGCCGGCCTCGAAAGCCAGATTATCGGAGACTTTGAGATTATCGGGCAGATTAAAAAAGCCTACAACCGCTTTAAGAAGGAAAGACAGAATTCCAATCCTTATCTTGAGCGGGCCATCAATTCGGCCATTCAGATTTCAAAAAGGATTAAGAACGAAACTGGGATTTCCAACGGGGCAGCTTCCGTTTCCTATGCTGCGGTTCATTATATCCTGAACAGCCAGAAAAGGATTACCGAAAAAAACATTCTTCTGCTGGGGGTCGGGGAAATCGGGCAGAATACGGTAGAAAACCTGGTAAAGCACGTTTATCAGCCAAAAATCAAGATTGCCAACCGGACCCAGGAAACCGCTGCAAAGATTTCTGAAAAATACAGGATCCCGCATATCGACTATGCCGATTTTGATAAGGAACTGAGCGGAACTGATATTTTAATCGTAGCCACCGGAGCAAGGCATCCGATTGTCAACAAGACCCATTTCCCAAACGGAAAGGAAACGCTGGTGATCGATCTTTCAATTCCGAACAACGTAGATAAAAACGTGACGGACAATAAAAATGTGACGCTGATCGACGTGGACGAACTCTCCAAGCAGATTCAGGAAACCATCCAGCAACGGGAAAGAGAAATCCCGAAAGCGGAAAAAATCATCAAAGAGATGACGAAAGATTTCCTGGAATGGGAGAAAAAACGCAGGCTGGCACCAAACATCCATCATTTTAAAGCGGTCCTGAAAAATATGGAACGCAATGAAATGCACAATTTTTATAAAAAGAATAAATACATAAACATCACGGACATGGAACTTTCCGATAAAATGATTCAGAAAATCACCAACCGTTTTGCAAAATATATTATCGACAATCCGTTAAAAGCCGAAGAAATTAGTAAATTAATGCACGAAATATTAGTTGAACAACCAAACAACGAATTCAATGAAAAGCATTAGAATCGGAACCAGAAATTCCGCACTGGCCCTCTGGCAGGCGAGAGAAGTTGCGAGGCACCTTCAGAACAACAATTATTTAACGGAAATTGTCCCTATCCTATCTTCAGGCGACAAGAATCTTTCTCAGCCGTTGTATGCTTTAGGAATCACCGGCGTTTTTACACGGGATCTGGATGTCGCTTTATTAAATGACGAAATTGATATTGCCGTCCATTCTTTAAAAGACGTCCCGACCAAACTTCCTGAACATCTTGAAATCGTTTCTTACCTGGAGCGGGATTTCCCTCAGGATGTTCTGATTCGTAAAGAATCAGCAAGAAATAAAGAACTTCATGAGCTTAAACTGGCAACCAGCAGTTTGAGAAGGAGAGCCTTCTGGCTGAAGAATTTCCCACAGGCGGAGTTTTCCGACATCCGCGGAAATATCCAGACACGTCTTCAGAAGCTTGAAGAAGGAGATTTTGATGCGACAATCCTCTCTCTGGCTGGCATTAAGCGGATGAAAATGGACATTGATTACGAGATGATCCCGTTTATGATTCCTGCACCTTCACAGGGTGTGATTGCCGTAGCCGGACATTCTGATAAAACCGAAATCAACGAAGCGGTAAGAGAATTTACCAACCACGAAAAAACACAGCTCTGCGTAGAAATGGAGAGACATTTCCTGAGCACGCTGGAAGGCGGCTGTACCGCACCCATTGGGGCATTTGCCGAGATCTTCGGAGACCAGATCCGTTTCAAAGGCGCTCTGTGCTCGCTGGACGGCAAAAACTGTATTGCTACCGATGAAAGTTTCATTTATCATCCGGAAGAAAATTTCGGTGAGAAATTTGCCAGAGTGGTGCTGGAAAACGGTGGTAAAGAATTGATGGCAGAGATCAAGAACCAGATCTGAGAATTCGAAGTTCAAGATCAAAATTTAAAGGTTAAGGATTTGATTATCGATGAAAAAATATTTTTCCATACTGATCGTCATGCTCTCCGTGGTTTTATTAAAAGCCCAGAACCCTTTTGCCCAAAAACTTTCTGATGCTGCACTCAGCCTTATAAAGAATAAGGTAACTTACGATCCTGCTTATTTCGTTATTACATATCCAAACGGTGATGTTCCGGCTGATAAAGGCGTCTGTACCGATGTTGTGATCAGGGCGTACCGGAAGCTGGGAACCGATCTTCAGAAGGAAGTGCATGAAGATATGGCAAAAAACTTTTCGAAGTATCCGAAAACCTGGGGGCTGAAAAAACCGGATACCAATATCGACCACCGGAGGGTTCCGAACCTGCAGGTCTTCTTTGCTAAATTCGGGAAATCAAAATCTATAGAAACAAAACCTGAATTATTTATTCCCGGAGATATCGTTACCTGGATTCTTCCGGGTAATTTAACGCACATTGGAATGGTAGTAAGCCGGAAATCTGCTGACGGCAAGCGGTATCAGATTGTTCATAATATCGGAAAAGGCCAGGTGATGGAAGACTGCCTGTTCAAATTCAAAATTACAGGACATTACCAATATCAGAAATAATAAGCCATGAAGAAGATCCTTTATTTTTTTGTTGCTCTGATCATCGGCTTTGCAAAAGCACAGACCGGCGAACCGAAAATGATCCGGAAGCCAATCAGCTATTCCCAGGAAAGGGTGCGCCTGAGCCTGGAATATTTAAAGGAACATCACGGCCTTATTCAGAAAACCCCGACGATTATTCCTAAAATGATTGTTCTTCATTATACCGCCAACGGAAATGTGGAAAGCAATTTTAAATATTTTAATAAAACCTATTTGGAAGGCGGCAGGAATACATTAAAAAAACAAAGCACCCTGAATGTTTCTTCGCAATACATCGTCGATCGTGACGGAACGATCTACCAGCTGATGGAGCCGGACCAATTTGCGAGACACACTATCGGACTGAACTATTGCTCCATCGGAATTGAAAACATCGGCAGCAGGAAAGAACCGCTTAACGATCTTCAGGTGGCAGCCAATGCGCAACTGATCCGGTATCTGACCGGCAAATATAAAATCGAATACCTCATCGGACATTCGGAGTACGGGATTTTCAGAAATTCAAAGCTATGGAAAGAATCGGATCCCGATTATTTTACCGTAAAGGAGGATCCGGGAAAAGATTTCATGAATAAAGTGAGACGGCAGGTTGCCGATCTGCATTTAAAAGATCAACCTTAATGAAGATTTTATTTACCAAAACCATCGATCCGGCACTCCTGTCCAAAGAATTGGGAGAGGATATCCTGATGGATTGTGTTGAGGTAATCCGGACAAATACATTAAAAATCCCTGCATTCGACCTTAAAGATTATTCGCTGATCTTTACAAGTGCCAAAGGGGTAAGCTCTTTCTTTGAAAACGGCTTTACGGCCAATGAAGATTTTACGGCTAAAAACTACAACCGGATTTACTGCGTCGGTGAAAAGACCAAAAAAGAATTGCGGAAAAATGGTTTCGGCACTTTCAAAGTCCTCAGAAACGCGGACGAACTTTCAAAATTTATCGTTACCCACTGCCAGCACGAGAAGTTTCTGCATTTCTGTGGGAATATTGCCCTGGATGTACTGGACCGCAACCTGCCATTGCAGAATATCAGCTACCGGAAAATCACCGTGTATAACACTGAGGAAATCAATCCGGTAATAACTGAAAAATATCATGCTGCTGTGTTTTTTAGTCCGAGCGGAGTTCGTAGTTTTGCAAATCGGAATTCCTTTGAAGATATGAAACTGATTTCCATTGGTGAAACGACGGCCGCCGAACTGAGAAAACAGACTTCGCAGCCGGTTTTCGTTTCGGAAGGAAACACCTTAAAATCGGTCCTGAAGCTGATCCGAAAAGAAATTTTAAACAAAGACTGATATTTTAATTGTCATTTTTGGCAGTAAAATCTACTATATATTATGATTAAAAACGACCTATACTTAAAAGCACTTCGCGGAGAAACCGTAGAAAGACCGCCGGTCTGGATGATGAGACAGGCCGGGAGATACCTGCCGGAATTCATTGCCCTGCGCGACCAATATGATTTCTTTACCCGATGCCAGACGCCGGAGCTTGCTTCTGAGATCACCGTACAGCCGATCAGAAGGTTTCCGCTGGATGCCGCGATTTTATTTTCCGACATCCTCGTGGTCCCCCAGGCGATGGGAATCGATTTTAAAATGAAGGAAAATGTAGGTCCGTGGCTGGATACCCCGATAAGAACCATGGAACAGGTGCAGAACGTTGCAGTTCCGGATGTGAATGATACCTTAGGCTATGTTTTTGATGCCATTGAACTGACTTTACAAAAGTTAGACAATGAAATTCCGTTGATCGGTTTTGCCGGTTCTCCGTGGACAATCTTATGCTACTGTGTCGAAGGAAGAGGAAGCAAGGCTTTCGATATCGCCAAATCATTCTGTTTCCAGCAGCCCGAAGCAGCCCATCTGCTGTTACAGAAAATTACAGATACCACCATTGCTTACTTAAAGAGAAAGGTTGAAAAAGGCGTTTCTGCCGTTCAGGTTTTCGATTCGTGGGGCGGAATGCTTTCTCCTACGGATTACCAGGAATTCTCATGGCAGTACATCAGTCAGATCGTGGAAGCATTAAGTCCGCTGACGCACGTGGTGGTATTTGGAAAAGGATGCTGGTTTGCCCTGGAAGAAATGGCCAAGTCGCCGGTTTCCGCGTTAGGTGTTGACTGGACCATCACTCCTGAACTGGCCAGAACATTTACGAATCATAATATAACCCTTCAGGGGAATTTCGATCCTGCAAGACTGCACTCTACGCCGGAAACCATTAAAAAGATGGTGACTGAAATGATCAACCGTTTCGGAAAGGATAAATACATCGCCAACCTGGGCCACGGTATTCTGCCGAATATCCCGGTGGAAAACGCAGAAGCCTTTATCAGAGCGGTGGTGGACTGGAAACCTGCTGCTGAGTTTTAATCTTATTTTTAAAAATTCTTTGCTAAACATCGTTGATTCCTACGGAATCACAAACTTAGTGTAAGATTCATACAATAAAATACCCTTGCTGTAATGGCGAGGGTATTTTTTATTCCAATAATTTAATTTAAATCATCCGTTACCGTAACTGTTTCAACCGGACTTGAAATCTGATCGGCAAAATACTGCTCCAGGTCTTTCAGGGTTTCCGGATTGGTCCGGATGTCTTTTACCTGCTGTCCTTTGTTGACCACCACGATCCTGTTGCAGACTTCCGTTGTGTGGGAAAGGTCATGGCTGGAGATCAGGAAGGTTACGCCATCCTGCTTGGATAATTCTTTAATCAGATTTTTCAGTTTGATCTGCGTAGAAGGATCCAGATTGGCAAAAGGTTCATCCAGAATAATGATTTCCGGATTTCCGATAATGGCACCCACAATTCCTACTTTTTTCTGATTCCCTTTCGATAAGTCACGAACATATTTCCCGGAGTTTAAAATTTCCCCACTGAAAAGATCGTGGAACTGTTTCAGGAAATCGTCTACCGATGCTTTATTCTGTCCTCTCAGTTCACCGATAAAGTAAAAATACTCTTCCGGCGTCAGATATCCGATCAGGAAAGAATCGTCCACAAAAGCGGAGACTTTGTTTTTCCAGGCTTCGGATTCATTGACTTTAATTCCATCGATGCTTACAAAGCCTGTGGTCGGCTGGATCAGATCCAGCATCAGGCTGAAAAGCGTGGTTTTGCCGGCCCCGTTGTTTCCTACCAGACCGAAAGTTTCCCCTTTGGTAATTTCAAGATGTTCTATATTTAAAACGGTGGCTTTACCGTAAGTCTTTGTTAAATTCTGTATCGTGATCATATGTTTAATCTTTGTTTTTGAATGCTTCTAATGTACTGTATTTTTCTACCTTATAATGTCTGACGATGATGTCGAAGATTTTTTCCCTTAATAAAAACCCAATCAGTCCCAAAACTGCAATACTGATTACCCCTGCAGTAATATTAAAGAAGTATTTCATCAGGGCGAACACCACCATGGGCAGGATCATTTTCGGAATGAGCAGCAGCATGGACTTGAGATTAAAGCTGTTCTTCTGTCCGAATCTTTTTTCTTTTGAATTGAGATCGATCTGCATTTTATTAAAAGCACCGGACCACAGGGTAAACTGGGAATTCACCCCGATGTTGTAAATTCCTGCTGCAAAGAATGTGAGATACATGTCCCAGCCGAAATAGGCATAGCATACCGCCAGGATCATAGAAAAGCCGGTCACAATATTCATCAGCCACCATTTGGCTTTTAAATATTCTTTGTAAGGCACATTCAGTGTCATCATGAGCGGGTAATACGAACTGTCAAAGGCCGGAACCCTTTGCCCGAATAAAAACTGGAATCCTCCCGTGACAAACAGACCCATAAACATCATCATCGCCGGTGTTTTGTAAATGGAAGAAGAGAACATCAGCATGCCGTAAAAGAGGAAGAGGAAGCTTCCCCATATAATCCCTTTTGTGACCTTATTCCGCTTAAGCATTTTGATATCATTGTTGATGAACGTACCGATGGCTCCGAATTTATTCAGGAATACAATATTCTCCGTTTTGCCGATTTCCTTTTTCGCTTCCAGGCCTTCATCCAGATAAAAGATTTTACGGATGTGGCTGAAACAGATTTTCCAGAGTCCTGAGAACAATACAATGGAAATCACTATAAAATAAGGCTTCTCATAAAAATTGTAGAAAAACCGCTCCGAATAATCCAATACCGGAACAATACGGTAATATGCCAATCCGATAGCCGCTGCAAACAGACCGCCTATCAGAATCGCAACAGCCTCTTTATCATTAAATAGGATGTTGATAAAATTATTCAGGTAAAACAGCAGGGAAACTCCGATCAGCCAGGTAATCATGCCTAAAGCATCATACCCGTTGAACAATGCAATGACGGAAAAAGTAATCAGAAACAGGGAATTCAGCCAGCTGAACGCATTCAGAAAGGTTTTGATCAGCATATAATTCACCAGCGTCTTTTTGGAAATATTCAGCGTAAGAAAAGGCTTGATGTTCTGTGTCGGCAATTCCTGCCAGAGGTATTTAAAAATCAGGTCAACCGCCCAGAGGATAATTAAAAATTTGGAAATGACCTTTACCGGATCCTGGTGCATTTCTTCCTGGATATAGTAAAAAGCACCAAATGCGCCTCCCACCAGGCAGAGCATAAAATAAAGAATCCCGATGAAACGGAGAATTTTCATCGCCAGGTTGATCCCTAAAGAGCTGCCGCGGAAAAAGCTTTTGATTTCTAGTCTGAGGAATTGTATAAACATAGTTACCTTTTTCTTATTAGTTAAAGGAAGGGTAAAAATGTTACAAAGTTTTAACGATAATAGAAATCAAGCATGGATTACTCTAAACAATTTTATTTATTAAAAGTCTCTTTTGTAAAAGTCTGGCTGTGAAATTTTACTGAAAAATCTGCATCTTCACTTTTGTTGTTTTTTATGACCAATTTATCTCTGTTGAAATCCACAAGAGCATATCGGTTCAAGTGTATCCTGGTCATATCCAGTCTATCAGTATTAATCAAAACTAATGTTTTGCCATGCTTATCTATATAAATGACAATTAAATAATTTTCACAAAAATCAATCAGCTGACAGCCGCCATAGGAAAATCCCATAGTATTTGTCTGAACTTTCCATTCCAAAACAAAATTTTTATTGATTTTCAGCTTTAACAGATCAAGGCCCACTTCATTATTCTCATACCATGCCAACTTATCATCCTGATAAGCAATATCTTTAGCATAAACCACATGTTCAGCTTCAAAAATGTTTTTCCAGGTTATTTTACCGTCTTTCAATTCACCATCCTTGAAATCGATCTCTTCATAAACCCATTCCAGAAGCTGCTTTTTATCCATAAAAATCAGTGAATTTTGAAGTCTTATCCGATCAACTCCTTCGCCTGCGCCAGTGCCGCCTCCGTAATCTTGCTTCCGGAAAGCAGCTGGGCAATTTCATTGAGCTTTTCTTTTTCGTTTAAAGGGATGATGGTCGACTGGGTTCTTCCGGCGACATCCTGTTTTACAACCTTATAGTTGTTGTTTCCTTTGGCCGCCACCTGCGCGAGGTGGGAAATAACGATCAGCTGCATATCGGCAGACATTTCACGCATCAGGTTTCCGATTTCCTCGGCTACTTTTCCTGAAACGCCGGTATCAATTTCGTCTAAAATTAAAGTCGGCAGTTCATCGCTTTCGGCAATGATTTTCTTTACAGCCAGCATGACCCTCGATCTTTCCCCGCCGGAAATAGCCGTCTGGATCGGTTTCAGGGGAAACCCGGAATTCGCCTGAAACAAAAGCTGGATGTTTTCTTTCCCGAAAAGATTGAACTCCGCCGCTTCCTTCAGCTCGATATCCACCCTTGCTTTTTCAAGGCCTAATTTTTTAAGTAAAGCTTCGGCTTTTTTTATGAATACCGGAATGCTTTTCTTCCTGTTCTTGGAAAGTTTATCGGAAATCACCTGAAGCGACTTCTCTTTTTTAAAAATACCCTCTTGCACTTCGATAATCTGCGCTTCAAGCTCGGAAGCCCCTTTCTGGTCGCCTGCCAGCTGGTCTCTTACTTCCCGGAGTTCGGTAATGTTACTCACCGTATGTTTCAGGAACAAGGCGTTGATCCGGTTATTCAGTTCAGTAAGAAGGGCCAGATTTTCAGGATTTATTTCTATTCTTTCCGCTTCATTCTCCAGTTCGGAAATAATGTCTTTCAATTCTACATAAGAAGTTTCCAGTCTTTCATGAAGCTCGGCAAAACTCTGGGAAACCTCGGCAATTTTCCCCAGCTTGTTTTTGGCTTCATTAAAAAAAGAAAAGATCCCCACTTCTTCCTGATGGAACCGGGATAAAACCTGCGCCAGGTTATCGGAAATCATCCCCGCATTTTCCTGAATGGAAAGCTGGTTCTGAAGGTCTTCAAAATCCACATCGTTCAGATGCAGTTCTTCAAGCTCATTTAAAAGAAAGGCTTTGTAATCGCTTTCCTTATTGGCATCCGAAAGCTGGGTCTGCAGCTTTTTAAGCTGTATCTTAAGGCTCTGGAAATCGGAAAACTCATTCTGATAGTTCTGTATGGTCTGTCTGTTTTCAGAAAGCCCGTCGATAATTTTAAACTGATATTCCGAAGTAAAAAGATTGGATGTTTCGAACTGGGAGTGGATATCGATCAGCTGAGAAGACAATTCCCTTAAAATATCCAGGGTTACCGGAACGTCATTGATGAACGCCCTCGATTTCCCCGAAGGCAGGATTTCCCTCCGGATGATGGTCTGGTGTTCATAATCCAAATCGTTTTCAATAAAGAATTTCTTGAACTGGTTATTTAAGGAAAATTCAGTTTCAACGATGCTTTTTTCCTGTGCTTTGGAGATGGATTTTACGTCTGCCCGCTCCCCGAGGATCAGCCGCAGCGCTCCCAGGATAATCGATTTTCCGGCACCGGTTTCCCCGGTGATGACCTGCAATCCGTTGTGCAACGATACTTCCAGGGTATCGATCAGGGCAAAGTTTTTAATGTAAATTCTCGAAAGCATTGATAATAGCGATTATTTTAGCTATTGCAAATATAGAACTTTAGATTTCAGAATTCAAGTTAACTTACTGTTTCCATTTATTCCATCTGGACTCGGTATTTTTCGGCGAAAGAATAATCATTTCATTCTTCAGATCGCCCAGTACAAGCCCACCGTTGTTTCCGGAATTGAAAATATTGAAGATCTCATCCGCCTTTGTATCCATGAACAGGTTAAAGAAATAAGCCTGCTGAAAAGAATTTTCGTATTGTTTCAGCTGCATTAAGGCATCAAAAATCACTTTTTTCCCCTGGGTCTGGTCCTGATTAAACAGCGTATCCAATCCGGCCCGGTGATAAGAATAAATGGTAGCACGCAGCTGGCTCCAGTTCGGGCTCAGAATTTCTTTGATCAGAATCGAACGGCTTCTCGGCTCATTAATCTGCTTCCAGCCGTCGTAGGTATTCTGGGATTCCCCGTTCTGGGCAATCTGCTGGGCTTTCTGATACCACTGCGTTCCGGACATCGACTGGAAGCTGTCGGCATCCAGCCCCAGAATCACATATACGTAAAAGCTGATGACATCGATAAGGTTTTTGCCCGAAAACTGTCTTTCGTTGAAAATAAGGTTTTCATTTTCCACATAATCGAAAGAAAACCGGTTGTCCTGAAGGTTGATCAGCGGCGATTCGTAAGTGCTACTGAATACAGGGCGCACCGCCTGTATCACAATGCTTCCCCTGAAACGGTTTCCGTCTCTCTCGGTAATTACAATTGCAAAATTCGATTTTATTTTCTCGAAATTCTGCAGTCTTTTTCCGGTCCAGCTCGTATTGTTGATGAAATCCCGGAGACTTTTCTCCAAAGCTTTGTACGCCGACTGGTTACTTCCTCCTATCTGCTGGGAATTTACCTGTACCGTCGCCAGCAGCTCCTGGGAAAAACTAGTATTAAATATAAAGAGCAGTAAAAATATACTTAAAAATTTTTTCATTATCTATTAAAAATTGAGAACGGAAATTTATTAAATTTATTTTAAAAGTTGAGACTCAACAAAATCCAGAATGTCTTTGGCAACTTCTTCTTTTGATTTCAGATTAAACTCTTTCTTTTCCGTACGGGTAAATATTTTTATTTTGTTGGTATCGTTTTTAAATCCGGCACCTTCGTCACGAAGCGAGTTCAGCACGATCATGTCCAGGTTTTTCTTTTCCAGTTTCGCTTTGGCATTTTCCTCTTCATTCTGTGTTTCCAGCGCAAATCCCACTAAGAACTGATGGTTCTTCTTTTCACCCATTGTTTTAAGAATATCCGGGTTCTTAACCAGTTCGATCATCAAATGATCATCATTTTTTTTAATCTTCTCTTTGGCAACTTCTTTCGGAGCATAATCTGCAACGGCAGCGCTGGCAATACCAATGTCCGTCTGATCATAAAATTCAAAAACCTTGTCCAGCATTTCTTTAGCTGAAGTCACTTTATGCAATGCAATATTTTTATGACCGGACTTCTGAGCACTCGGCCCGGAAATCAGAATGACTTCGGCTCCTCTTACAGCGGCTTCTTCTGCCAGGGAAAAGCCCATCTTCCCTGAAGAATGGTTCCCGATGAACCGTACGGGATCAATGGCTTCATATGTAGGTCCGGCTGTAATCAGTACGGTCTTGCCTTTCAGTGTTTCCTTCTGATCTGTCTTAAAAAAATCTTCAATGGTTTTTGCAATGGTTTCCGGTTCTGCCATTCTCCCTTGTCCAACCAATCCGCTGGCCAGCTCGCCGCTTTCCGCCGGAATAACAGTATGGCCGTAGCTTTCTGCGAGTTCCAGATTTTTCTTTGTAGATGGATGCGCATACATATCCAGATCCATCGCCGGTACAATAAAAACTGGACATTTGGCAGACATATAAGTAGCGATCAGCAGGTTATCACAGATTCCGTGGACCATCTTGGCCAAAGTAGACGCCGTACAGGGCGCAACCACCATTATATCAGCCCATAAGGCCATATCCACATGGCTGTTCCAGGTTCCGTTATTGCCGTAAAAATCTGAATAGACCGGATTTTTAGACAAAGTGGAAATACTCAGTTTGGTAACGAAATTTTCAGCATCAGGAGTCATAATCACCTGAACTTCCGCCCCTTTTTTCACAAAATCCCTGATGAGAAAATGAATTTTATATGCTGCAATTCCTCCGGAAATCGCGATGAGAATTTTTTTACCGGAAAGACCCATTCCTATTTTAATTTTTAAGAATACTAAATTACTTATTTTTCATGTAATATGTCTAAAAACTCTGACTAAACTGCCTCTCATGCTCTGTCTGATAAAATATGCTATCGGATGAGATGATTAAGACTGTCTGCCAGTTTTTCGGTAAATAAAGTAGCCCCATGCCTATTAAGGTGGCCGTTATCATAAGCATTTCTGTTAGTATATAATTCACGGAATGCCTTACGGGAAGAAAAATCCAGGATTCTCGTATGGGGAATCGTCTTAACATCCGACAAATCTGTTGGGGTAGAAAATGGAGGAAGGACAAGAAATAATTTAATCCTTTTTTTCTGACAATCTTCTGCCAAAAGTCTGAGTTTGGAAACCAGAGCCGGATTCAGTTTCTTTTTCGGGCCTTTTTCGGCATCAATGCGGTTTTTATAGATCAGCATAGTATCTTTCAGATAAATTGACCGTGCCTTCCTTACACTTACCATGCTGTTGTAATCTTTTTCCAAAGGAAAATAGCCGTTGTTGTAGTCTGTAAATTCATTAATGGTTTTATCACGTTGTCCTAGTTTTTTGAAGTAAAAAATATTGGCAAACCAATGGGAAACTGACAAAAATGAAGAATTCCAGTCTTTATTGTGTGTAAAATATTCAAGTTCGAATTTTACTGTAGGAAGATCGTGGCAGTATAAAAACTTCTCGGTGTAAGCATTGATGTCAAACGGCTGTACATCCTGAATTTCAAAAAACAGGTACTTTACATTTTTATGAATGTTTGTATGCCGGTATTCATACATGCTTTCGGAAAAGAAGGTTCCTCCGCTTGCCATGTTGTAGGCTTTTACCTTATGGGAAGTTGCGGAATCCAGCAATCCCGTATTGACCTGGCGATACATCCTGCTGCTGCCGAAGACAAGAGCATTATACCCGGCGCCATTCTTATCATAATAACGGACTTTCTGCCTGATAAAATATTCACCATAGAGCTTGTATTTTTTAACGGATGACAAACCGTAACCCAGCAGGAAAAGGAAAAGCAGCCAGCATGCTATTTTAATAATAAATTTCTTCATATTAAAACTGGAAATAAATGAATTCATTGCTGCCGAAATTGGCATAACGCAGGATGATAAAAATGATAATCAGGTACAGACCTCGCCGCAGCCACGGATTATATTCCCGGATTTCGAGCCCGTGAAATTTCCGCCGGTTCAGCCATTCGATAATCATCATAACAGCAACAAAGGCCAATACTTTATATGGCATGGGGTCAGGTAATGACAACAAGGTTTTACCGAATAACCTTTTGATATACAGGATGGCCTGTAAAACACTTTCTGCACGGAAGAAAATCCAGGCAAGGCACACCAGTGAAAAGGTAATCAGGATCTGGAAAATTTCCCTGAAGGAAGGGACCAGCCGGTTCATGGCGACCACTTCAAGATTCTCACGGTTTTTCCCGAATACCAGCAGCGGTAAAAAGTAAACGGCGTTTAAGCCGCCCCAGATCACAAAGGTCCAGTTGGCACCGTGCCAGAACCCGCTGACAAGAAAAATAATAAAGGTGTTCCTTATTTTCATCAGCATTCCGCCTTTGCTGCCTCCTAAAGGAATATACAGATAGTCCCGGAACCAGGTAGAAAGGGAAATATGCCATCTTCTCCAGAATTCGGCAATGTCCCTTGAAAAATATGGAAAAGCAAAGTTTTTAAGAAGCTCAATGCCGAACAGGCGCGATACCCCCAAGGCAATATCCGAATACCCGGAAAAATCCCCGTAGATCTGGAAAGCAAACAGAACGGCACCGATGGCCAGATTGCTGCTGCTCTCTGTCTGGTAATGGGTAAAGATCTCATTGACGATCGGGGCACAATTGTCCGCGATTACGATTTTCTTGAAGAAGCCCCACAGGATCTGCCGCATCCCGTCTACAGCCTGTTCATAATTAAATACCCTTTCTTTCTGGATCTGCGGAAGAAGGTGGGTTGCCCTTTCAATAGGCCCTGCCACCAAGAGGGGAAAATAGCTTACGAAAACGGCATAATCAATAGGATTTCTTTCTGCGGAAATTCTTTTTTTATAAATATCGATAATATAGGAAAGGCCGTGAAAGGTATAAAAGGAAATACCGATCGGCAAGACAATATGCAAAAGCATGACATTTACCTGGAAACCAAATCCCTGGAGCAGCTCCGAAAAGCTTTCTGCAAAAAAGTTGTAATATTTGAAAAAGCCCAGGAAACCGAGATTAATACCGATGCTTAAGACAAGCCAGAATTTGGCAGCGTGCTTCGTTTTGCTTCTTTCGATCTGTATTCCGGAAAAGAAATCCAGCGCAATGGAAAACATAAGGAGCAGCAGAAACCTCCAGTCCCAGCATGCATAGAAGTAGAGACTGGCAACCAGTAAAAGGATATTCTGGTACTTATATTTTTTATTGAAAAAAAACCAGTACAGGATGAAAACTACCGGTAAAAACAGTAAAAAGCTTATTGAATTGAACAGCACGATATTTCGTTAAAATGTTACGCCGTAAAAGTAATAAAAATAAGGCCCTGTTTTTTATATAAAAAAAACATTCTGTAAAACCTATATTTTACAGAATGTTTTCTATAATTTATCATGCTTAAATTAAAGTTATGCATGATCATAAAAGACGTACTTATTTTCTTTCCTCCGTTTTTCTGAAGTAAACATCACCGTTTAGCCATTCTTCAATCGCAATGGAAGTCGGCTTAGGAAGTTTTTCGTAATGTTTGGAGATCTCGATCTGCTCTCTGTTTTCAAAAACTTCTTCCAATGTTGAATTGTGCACGGCAAATTCGTCAAGCTTATTGTGAAGTTCCGTACGGATTTCAGCATTGATCTGCTCTGCTCTTTTTCCCATGATAACAATCGCTTCGTAGATTGAGCCTACATTGTCTTCAATCTTATCTTTATCGTAAGTAATTGTATTTACTTCTGCTTTTGTATCTTTTACACTCATTTTGAGAATATTATTTTTTATTTAAGTTCGCAAATTTACGAATTATCTTTGAATTTTGAAAGTCGCTGCCGGCGGAGGGGTATTTATCGCCGCACTGTCCCTCTGGATCTGCATTGCTTTCTTTTCAGCATCCACCTGATCTTTTGCCTGCTGTTCGGTTTTTGCTTTCTCCGCATTCTGCGCTTCCAGTCTTTTCTGCTTCTCCGTTAAAGCGGCAATTCTTGCTTCGGTATTCTTTTTAACAACAACAAAATCTTTCTTTTCTTTTTCCAGCTTTTCCCTGAGGTCTAGAGCCGTTTTGGCCACGTCGGTATCCGGCATTTCCTTTTCAATCTGTCTGGTAAAGGCCAATGCACTTTCGATACGCTCGTCTTTAAGATCGTAAACCGATTTGGTAGCCAGCTCGTAACGGGACTTCACGATATAATCATAAATCTGCGGACGAAGCTTTGTACTTGGGAAATCTTCCAGCACATTTTCAAACGTTACGTTCGCTGCCTTATATTCGCCCATTTTATAATACTGCTTTGCATTTTCATATGCTTTGAACTCCAGCTTGTAAGACAATTCGTCAATCAGGGTGTTGATATTTTTGGATCTTTCTGAAGTCGGATAGTTGTTCAGGAAGTCCTGAAGCTCGTTGATCGCAGTTTGTGTGGTAGACTGGTCCAGGTTGTAATCCATTGATCCTTCATAATAACATAAGGCCGACATATATGCCGCCTCTTCCTTACGGCTGTCCTGAGGGAAGCTGATGGCAAAATTCTTGAACTGGTTTCCCGCTAATCTGTAATTTTTATCATAGTAGTTGGCATAGGCAGAATTGAAGACCACATTAGGTGCGTCATCAGTTCCCGCTACCAGATTCGGAAGCCTGTCGTAAAGTGCCAAAGCATTTTTCCACTTCTTTTTAGCAAAGTTTTCGTTAGCCGTCTTTAAGATCAGATTCTTATCCGCACTTTTCATTGCCCTTTCCTGCTTACTTACGCAAGACGCTACTACTGCTACAGTAAAAAGACCTAAAATATATTTTTTCATATAAAAAATTCAACAGTTTTCGGATTACAGCCGATTTACTAATTTGCAAAAATATAACTTTTTTGCCAATAGATTTTTTTTTATGATTATTTAACGTAAATTTAGTCGGCTGCGTATCCTAAAATTGCAAAAACACTCATTAAAAGATTCATCCTTACCTTTTTCTCTGCTTCCTTAGCATAGGTTTCATCATTTTTATTGGGAACATAGAGTTCATAAAAATTACGGTTGCGGATAACGAATAAGGTAGAGCCGATGATGGTGGTAAGCACATCTTCCGGTTTCGGAGTAAAGGTGAACACGCCGGAAGCCACTCCTTTTTTGATGACTTCGTCAAGTTTTTTAACAAACAGCTGGTAAAAATCCATCAGTTCATCTTTTACATGATCGGTATGGCGGAGTTCCTGGGTTACGAAACCGTGGAAATAATTGTATTTAAACAATTGCCCAACAATGTACTTGATCATTTCCTTCATCTGCATTTCCGGCTTTCCGTCTTTGATGGTATCGGCAAACCCCGAAAAGTTTTCCCTGGTTTTAAGAACCCGGTACTGGTAAAGGTAAGACATCATTTTTTCTTTGGACCCGAAGTAATAGGAAATCATAGCGACGTTAATATTAGCCTTGGAACAGATATCCCTTACCGAAGTTCCTTCGTAGCCTTTTTTTGCAATCAGTTCTTCGGCAATGTCTAAAATGTGGATTTGCTTTTCTGTAAATTTTTTTTTCATGAATGCACTTTGAGTAAAGTTAAGAATTTTTAACAGATTTATAAACGTTCGTTTAAGGAATTTACATTAAATATAAATTAATAGTATTTTTGAAAATGGAATTTTTCAATTTTCATCATCATAATAAACAGACGGCCCATGGTATTTACAATCTTGAAGCTGGAGAAACACCACCTGACTTTCCCTATTCGGTCGGAATCCATCCTAAAACTATCGATACCGATCAATTCGAAAACCAATGGAGCCGGCTGTGTGCAAATATTACGGACCACTGTTTTGCAATCGGGGAATGCGGGCTGGATTCCTTTGCAGAAACGGATCAGAAAATACAGGATGAAGTTTTCTTAAAACAGATCCGGCTGGCCAATGAAATAAAAAAGCCGCTGATTATCCACTGTGTCCGGAAATTTTATGAAGTGATTTCCTTTAAAAAATATGCTGAACAACCCATGGTCATCCACGGTTTTAATAAAAAAGACAGCATTGCAGCAGATCTGCTGAAAAATAATTTTTATCTGAGTTTTGGAAAAGCGGTTTTGTATAATTTATCTTTGCAAAATACTTTGAAAATTACTCCTTTAGACAAAATTTTTCTGGAAACCGACAATGATGATTTCCGCATCGAAGAATTGTACGGAAAAGTTGCTGAACTGAAGGGAATTTCGCTGGAAGAGTTAAATAAACAAATTACAGAAAATCTAGAGACAATAAAAAATGGATAAATACTGGTTGGAAAGAACAGAGCTCCTCATCAAGGAAGAAGGTTTGGAAAAGTTGAATAAGGCTACGGTTCTGGTAGTAGGTTTAGGAGGTGTCGGTTCTTTTGCAGCAGAGTTCCTTGCCAGAGCCGGAGTCGGAAACATGACGATTGTTGACGGCGACACCGTAGATATTACCAACATCAACAGACAGCTGCCGGCCCTTCATTCAACCGTAGGAAAGCATAAGGTGGAAGTAGTCGCGGAAAGGCTTATGGATATTAATCCTCAGCTTAACCTTACAAAAATCAACGAGTTCCTGAATCCGGAAAGAATGGATGAAGTATTGGATTCCGCAACAT
Source organism: Chryseobacterium sp. SN22 (assembly GCF_008329705.1). Taxonomy (GTDB): domain Bacteria; phylum Bacteroidota; class Bacteroidia; order Flavobacteriales; family Weeksellaceae; genus Chryseobacterium. The sequence goes on from NZ_VTSX01000017.1 coordinate 41,178, forward strand.
TCGATTATGTACTGGATTGCATCGACAGTGTAACCCCAAAGCTTTGTTTGATTATTGCCGCAAAAAAAAGGAGGATAAAAATCGTAAGTTCCATGGGAGCGGGCGGAAAGATCGATCCGAGCAAAGTGATGGTACGCGATATCAGCAAGACTGCAGACTGCCACCTTGCGAGACAGGTCCGAAAAAGGCTGAAAAAAGAAAAAATCGATAAGGGGGTGCGCTGTGTGTTTTCTGGTGAAATCCAGAACGAAGAGAGCCTGAAAATGACTGACGGAACCAATTACAAGCGGTCTTTTTACGGAACCATCAGTTATATGCCGGCTATTTTCGGACTGTATGCTGCTTCGGAAGTCATTAATTATCTGATGAAAAAGGATTAATCGGGTATTAAAAGCTTCGACATATCAGGCAATCCATTACCGTATAAGTTACGCCTGGCAAAGCCGAGGCCCTGCTATAAATAAAAATTATCCCTTATCTTTACCCCTGTCATGACAAACTTCAAATATCCCAGAGCCGAAAAACTCAAAAAAAATACCGAGATCTCTTTACTTTTCGAAAAGGGAAAATGGAGAACAAACGGGAATTTGAGGATCATCATTTTGAAAAACAAACCTGCAACTCCTGTTGAAAGCACGAAATTTGCGGTCTCAGTTTCCAAAAAATATTTCAAAAAAGCGGTTCACAGAAACCGCATCAAGAGACTGCTGCGTGAATCGTACCGGCTGAATAAAGAGGCCTTTAAAGAGGCCTTCGGCGACCAAACGATGGCAATGCTCTTCTGGGCTTCTTCGGAAATGCCCCAGAAATTCCAGGAAGTGGAAGCCCAGTTCATCAGGCTTTGCCAGGCTCAGAAAAAACCGTAGCTCCTGTTTTCACAAAATCAGTTATATATTTTATATAAGATTCAATATTAAATTTTTCTTCTACTTTTCGTATCTTAGGGCAACCATAAATCTGAAAATTAATATGTTAGATCATGTTCCCTATTTCTCTTATGTGCTAAGTGCATTTATCGGTATCGGGCTGGCTGCAGCTACCGGCTTCAGGGTATTTCTCCCGATGTTTGCCGTAAGCCTGGCCTCCTATTTTCACTGGATTCCCATGAACGAAAGTTTTGAGTGGCTTGCAGGACTTCCGGCACTTATCACCACCGGTATTGCTACCATTGTCGAAATTCTGGCTTATTATATCCCTTTTGTCGATCATCTGCTGGATACGGTTTCCGTCCCGATGGCTACAGTTGCAGGTTCGGTTTTATTTGCCAGCCAGTTTGCAGAGCTGGGAACCTTTCCGCAATGGGCTTTGGGATTAATTGCCGGCGGTGGAACGGCAGCGACAATAAGTTCTGGCTTTGCGGGGCTGCGGGCTGCTTCAACGGCGACAACCGGCGGACTGGGAAATTCTGTGGTAGGAACTACGGAAACGGCCGGAGCAGGCATAATGGCTTTCCTGGCGATGGCAGCTCCTGTTATTGCTGCTGCTTGTGCCATTCTCCTGATTATCGGTGTTGTATTTTTTGGGAGGAAACTGTGGCGGAAATTTAGAAAAAAGAAAGCTATGGCGCGGCCAACATGAATAACGGCGGAAAAACTTCCGCCGCCTCTATTTCAATTCAATTTGTTCATTCCATTTTTTCCGGATAAATTTTCCCAGGATAGTTTCCAGAAAACCTATAATTGGGAAAAGCAGAACTGCAATATACAGTAAAATTACAGCTAAGCCTATGGAAGTAATATGATAAGCCGTGATCAATACTCATTAGCTCTGCTTTATCCTTTGGTTCTGAAGTCTTTGATCTCCTGAATCTTTCCTTCGTAGTATTTTTTCTTTTCGGGCGTTTTCTTGATCAGAATTTCAAAGGCTTTAATGGCTTTCGTATACAGTTTCTGTTCAAAATACAGATTGGCCAGGGTTTCGGTCATCAGATGCGAAATATCATCGCCTTTTTCTTTAATTACAAAACTGCTTTCTTCTTTAAGCTGACTGATCCTGGGATTGTTTTCGATAAAGGTTTCAATGACCTTGTTTTTAAGCTCGGCCTTTTCTTTTACCACTTCTTCCGTCCGGTCGATTTTAAGCCAGCTCTGCCAGGTATTGATAAATCCGGGAACATTACTGTCGAAAATATTTGTCTTCGGTGCTTCAGAAGACTTTTCTCCGGGGAGTTCAGTCTCTTTTTCAGCTGCTTCATTGCTTTTCTGAGAGGCTTCCTTTTTTTCGGGCTGTGGAATGGTCCATCCGGAACCGAAAAAAGAAACATTCATGACACGCTCTTCTTCATCAGTTTTTACCTGAGTTATTAATTCACCTTCCTCAATAGGTTCAGGCATTTCCTGATCGTCTGCAGATAGGTTATTATTTAAATCTGAGTTTTCTTCAGTTTCTGTTTCTGCTACTATTTCAGCCTCTTTAAGGTTTTCACCCTGAGTTTCTTCTTTAACAGTCTTTTCCTTTGAAACTTCCGCAACAGTTTGAGCAGCTTCGGCAGATTTAAACAACAAAGAATCAGGAATATTGGAGTCAAATGACATCGGCTTCCAGGATCTGGTTTCTGTCTGCTCTTCTTCGGGGTTTGCTATAGGCTGTTCAGAAGTCTGAACCTGTGCTTCTGCTTGTTCTTTTAATCGAGATTCTGCTTTATCGGAATTTTCCTTTTTCTCTTCTTTGACTTCCGGTAATTCCGGTTTAGCAGATGTTACTTCAAACTGCTGGGTTTCCGCAAAACTGATATCATGACCGGTATTTTCAGGCTCTTCGGTTTTTTTATTTTCTTCGGAAGCCGCTTTTTCCTTCATTTTTTTCTCAACCTCCTCGATGAGGCGGCGCATTTCATCTTCATGCTTGCTGAGGTTTTGCGCAGGAAGCTTGTTTATCGTTTCCTCTTCATTGGCCTGAATTTTCACTTCCGGCAGGAATGATTCTGTCCCATGGAAGCTTAGCTCGGATTTATCCTGAACGGTATCTTCTGCTTTTTCAGATGCAATTTCATCCTCATTGATAATTTTTTCAGAAGTAAAGTCTGAAATTTCCGGTGCAGGATCAGGATCTGAGCTTTCAAGGTTCTCTATTTCCTCCGGCTCATCAGCAGCGATCTGTACTTCCGGCATAAAGGCTTCCGTTTCATGGAAACTTAGTTCAGATTCATCCAGAATTTCTTCTTTCTCAGATTCAGCACTGATATTTTCTTCTTCAACAATGGTTTCCGGTGTAAACTCTTCTGTTTTTTCCGGTTGGGTATTTCCCTTGCTTTCAGCTTCATAAGCTGTGGTCTCATGATCTGATGCTGCTTCAGGATTATCTTCCTGCAAGGCATCCATGATAACTTTTATTTCATGGGAGTCTGCTTCGGATGTTTCTGCGTCTTTTTCCTCTTCAACCGGTTCGGCTGTAGCTGTCTCCTCGTCCTCAATAGTGTGTCTATCAACAGTTTCAGAGGGAGTATTTCCTACCTGATGACTTTCTGCTTCCTCTTTGAAGTCATTATTCTGAATATCCGGATTGGACTCTTCCAGAAGGGCAGTTCCGGATTCATCTATATTCTTTTTTTCTTCCGATTCCACATTGATTTCTTCCTTCTCATCAGCGGTTTCAGGTAAAGATTCTTCTTTTTCTTCGATTGCCTGTACTTCATGAGTTTCAGGATCAGCCGGTTCTGACAGCCGGTTTTCTTCCAAAACAGCAGCCGGCTCTTCTTTTTTCTCTGTTTTCCGGGTCACGATTGAGCCGGATTCCAGAGTAGACTCCAGGTCTATGGTTTCTACCGTATCGTCATCAAGGAAGTTTTCTTCGCCTTCAAAAAGGATCCTGTTGCGCTCTCCGTTTATATAGAGGTGCTTGATTTCTTCTCTCGGCGGAGGGAGAATACGGCCCTCTGCATCCTGTAGTTCTTTAATAGTTTCTGCTGAAGATTGTTCCTTTATTTCAGGTTCTGCATTTACAGGCGCATCTTCCCTTTTGATCGGAAAACCGGTCGTTTTCGTCTGATACAAACCTTTTAAAGGCTTTTCAACAGAAACAGTTTTTTCTGTATCCTGTTTTATTTCAGGTTTCGGCTGCTGCCGGATCTTACCGTTAATAAGATGGTAAAGAATTTTTTTATCCGTAGTATAGGCCGCTGTGGTAGAAAGTACCTGCTGGTAATTCTCTTTATCGTATAAATGGACCCCATACAGGTACAACGCTCTGATGTTCTGAACATAGGGAAAAGAATTAATCTCTTCTTTCAGAAGATTTAGATCTTCTGACTGAATATTTTTTGGGGCCTTTAATAATTCTAAAACTCTATGATTCATCTTACCAATTCGCTACAATATCGTTAAATATCTTGTTTATAATTCTGTCCGTTGCAATTTTCACCTGAGAAGATTCGATCTCAGATTGTGAAAGATTACTGTTGAATACAGCCTCGTCACTGTATGTTCTGTCAAAACTGAAATCCGGATGAAGTTTGTTTTCATAATGGACTTTCACCGTGATCGTCAGCTTATTCTGGGATTCCTGCACCACCCCACCGGTATTTTGGTTGGTTACCGTATTGGAACCGATGGTTGTCGGCGTAATAGAATAATCCGTAATTTCACCTTCCACCAGGATATCCGGGTTTTCTTTGGTTCCTTTCAATGTAGTCCGTTGCAGGAAACGGTTCTGGATGTCCGTGGAGAACTGCTGCGACAGGGTAGGATTTACCAATGGTGCATTGTTCGGGAATTCATTAATCTGGATGGTTTTTTCGTCCGTAAGAGATGATCCCGTAAAGCTGTAGCAGGAATTCAGAACTCCCAGGCACAGCAGCAACAGCCAGAATTTTGGCTGTCTGATCTTGATATTTTTAATTTTAAAATTCATTTTTAATTCCAATTTCCTGAATTTCGTCATAGGTCACCTGCTTCATTGCATCTTCGTAAGCAAAATAATGGCAGACATACATTAACGGCATTGTAAAAATAAGGCCGATAAAACAGGCTATGATTCCCAGTTGTGCCAAAATACCTACTACCAACGCATATAAAAAGATGGTCAGCAGGTTACCTTTGGTCATGGCAAGAGACATTTTCCATGCCGTTTTAATTTCCGTAACCCCGCCAAGCGATATAAGGGCCGGCATGTAGAACCCCTTTAAACATACGATCAAAATTACAACATAAATGGCAAATATATAGATGATGAAAAACACCGGAAGTCCTGCTGAAGGATCTCTGTCGGCCATTAACGGAATCATTGCAATCATCGGGATATAAATAAGCATAATCCCGCCGATTAAGATTAACTGCATGATAAAATACGGCATAAAATTATCGAAATTGAAAATATCGCCGGGGCTAACCTGTCTTCCCGCCCGTAAATCCCTGCAATATCGATAAAAGTTGCCTACTGCCAAAAAACCACAGAAAGGAATAATGCTCATCAGCACACAAAGCAGAAAAGCTACAAATACATTTCCAAAATTATTTTTTGTAAAGTCGAAGCCGTTGCTGATGTATTCACCCAGTTTAAAATTGACCGGTTTTGCATTAATTTTCACCATAATTTAATTTTTAGTTTATTCTTCTAAGTTATATTGTTTTATTTTTCTGTATAAAGTTCTCTGTGAAATTCCGAGCTCATCCGCAGCTTTATTCCTTCTTCCTTTGTGTTTTTCCAGTGCCTTGATAATCAGGTCTTTTTCATTATTCTGTAAAGACAGGGATTCCGGCCTGTTTTCCTCAATTTCGATATCTTCGATGTCTTCGTAGCTGTTTTCCGGCTCCGACATAATTGTCGGATTCTGGATAGCAGGGTTGGCATTGCTGTTATTCTCAAAATACAGCAATGAGTTCGGCGCTACATTCTGCTGTTGTGTTTCAGGGGTATAAATCCTGTTGATTAAGTTTTTCTCCTGGTTGCTGAGATCCGAAGTTCCGCGGTTCTTTATGAGTTCCGAAGTTAAGGATTTTAAATCATTAATATCGTTTCTCATGTCAAACAGAATTTTGTACATGATTTCCCTTTCGCTGCCGAAATCATTCTGCTTCTGGTTGTTCGGTGTGTTTACCACCATCGGCAGGTGGGATTCCATCGGAATGTATTCGGCAAGCTTTTCAACCGTTACATGGCGGTCTCTTTCCACAACGGTCATCTGCTCTACCAGGTTTCTCAGTTGACGGACATTTCCGGGAAATGTATAATTTTCTACATAATGAACAGCACTGGGCTCAAGTTCAAGCTCCGGCATCCTGTATTTCTCTGCAAAATCGATAGCAAACTTCCTGAACAGCAAATGGATGTCGCCTTTCCTTTCCCGTAAAGGCGGCATATCAATCTGTACGGTGTTCAAACGGTAATAAAGGTCCTCACGGAACCTTCCGTCCTGGATGGCCTTCATCATATTGACATTGGTCGCAGCCACAATCCTTACATTGGTTTTCTGCACCTGTGAAGAACCGACTTTCATAAATTCACCGCTTTCCAGTACCCGAAGCAAACGGACCTGGGTCTGTAAAGGCAGTTCTCCCACCTCATCCAGGAAAATCGTTCCGCCGTCGGCCACTTCAAAATACCCTTTCCGGGTTGCCGTTGCTCCGGTGAATGCTCCTTTTTCGTGTCCGAACAGTTCGGAATCAATCGTTCCTTCCGGAATGGCTCCGCAGTTCACTACAATATAAGGCTGGTGTTTTCTTTTGGATTCCGAATGGATGATTTTCGGGATAAATTCTTTCCCGACACCGCTCTCCCCGATCACGAGAACCGAAATATCGGTGGGTGCTACCTGGATCGCTTTTTCCAGCGCACGGTTTAAGGCCGGAAAGTTTCCGATGATTCCAAAACGGTTTTTTATATTTTGTAAGTCGTTGTTCATAAAGTAAAGTTTTATATTATTTTTCGCAGTTTCCTGCAGTCTGATTAATTTTTTTAAATGATTTTCTCTTTAATAATTAACCTATAATATTTAAATAATCTTTATTTCTGACTTTTGAAACTTTTGTTTTAAAATATAAAATCCGGGCAAAGAACGGCTCTTTGCTTTTTCTTTCGAAGTTTTTGAGAATTAGCGTATGCTTTTCTTGTTGAGAGAAGCCTGCTTCTGATGTATTTTTGTGAAAAGTCCTGCTTTCGTGTTCTTTAAAAATTTTGCCAATAAGATCAATGGCGTTCTGTTTCTGACTGATTCCGAAATTTTGTCCGGCATTTCCTTCACAAACTTTTTCTGATCCCGTATCATGATGATTTAACATCTGATGATACAGCTCGTACAATTGCTTGCAGTCTTCACTTTCAGCATTTCCACTACTGATCTGGGCAGAAATATTACTGCAGATGATTACCAACAATACACTTAGGCAATATTTATGAAATTTTTCCATTGTCTGAGTTTAACATGTTAATAAAATCTTGTTTGCTTGGCAATGCTTTAAAATATTTACTTGCAGAAATCTGCTCGTTATTCTAAGGTAAGGTATATTGTACAAAAGTCCCGCTTTGTTCTTACTTAACGGTAATCTTGCATATAAAGCAGAATCGTATTGTCTTTGCAGCTGCCTTAGGCTCCAGTTATTTTTATAGCTTTCTATCTCGTAAAAACTTCTTTCATTCTGATCTTTAATCCGCATCAATTTCAGATAATGCGACCAGGAAAGGTTGAAAGTAGCAAGTGGTGACTGTTGAATTGTATCTAAACTTTCAGATTCGTCAGACAGTGTCTGACAAATTGAATAAGACAAGAAAAATTGTCTCATCTGTTTAAGGTTTGTTTCCGAAAAACCTTTACCAAATTTTTTCGTTAAATTTTCAGAAAGAAACTTAAGCTGTTCTTTCCCATACTCAGCCCGCCTTTCACCATGCTGTTCATCTTCTACAATCATTCTTCCGATTTCAAAATAGGTAAGTACCATAGTCTGATTAACGGCAATGACCATTTTATTCCGTGCATTTTCAAACAATGCGGAAATATTCTTTAAAAGCTGTTCATTGGTTAATCCCTCAGACATGATTATTTTGAAACCGTTTCCCCTAAAAGCGTGCCCTGTGTATTGTCAAAAACAAAAACGTCCACAATGTCACCAATTTTCTGGTCTTCCAGTTTATCAAAAACACAAACGGCATTCTGGGAGTTTCTTCCTTTCCACTGGTTTTCGTTCTTTTTGGAAGTTCCTTCGATTAAGACCTGATGAACTCTTCCTACATAGGATTTCATTCTGTTTCTGGACAGTTCTCCCTGTAAAGCAATCACTTCAGCCAGACGTCTCTGTTTTACATCTGCCGGAATGTTGTCTTCCATTTTCTTGTGAGCAGGCGTTCCAGGCCTTTCTGAATAAGCAAACATATAACCGTAGTCATACTCTACTTCTCTCATTAAGATTAATGTATCCTGGTGATCTTCCTCTGTTTCATTGCAGAAACCAACGATCATGTCCTGAGAAAATGCTACTTCAGGAACGATTTCTTTGGCTTTTTTAATTAAATCTAAATATTCTTCGCGGGTATGCTGCCTGTTCATCGCCAGAAGCATGTTGTTGCTTCCGCTCTGTACCGGCAAGTGAACGTATTTGCAGATATTATCATGTTTCGCCATCATCCGGAATACATCAAGGCTCATGTCCTGAGGATTGGATGTGGAGAAACGGATTCTCATTTCCGGGACGGCTTTCGCTACGAGATCAAGCAATTGGGCAAAATTAACAGCCGTTGCCTGCTGCATTTCAGAAGCTTTAGCAAAGTCTTTTTTAGGACCGCCTCCGTACCAAAGGTAAGAATCTACATTCTGCCCCAATAAAGTAATTTCTTTGTAACCGCTGTTCCAAAGGTCTTTGCATTCTTCTAAAATAGAATGCGGATCACGGCTTCTTTCCCGGCCCCTGGTGAACGGAACCACACAGAAAGTACACATATTATCGCAGCCTCTGGTAATGGTGACATAAGCTGTAACTCCGTTCCCGCCCAGACGGACCGGATTGATGTCCGCATAAGTTTCTTCCTTTGAAAGGATAACGTTGATGGCATCCCTGCCGTCTTCGGTTTCCTTCAGAAGATTCGGTAAATCCCGGTAAGCATCAGGGCCTACCACAAGATCCACCAGTTGTTCTTCTTCCAGGAACTTGGTTTTCAACCTTTCCGCCATACAACCTAAGACTCCAACCGTCATATTGGGCTTCTCTTTTTTCAAATTTTTGAATTGGGAAAGTCGCATTCTCACCGTTTGCTCTGCTTTTTCACGGATGGAACATGTATTGAGGAGGATAAGATCTGCTTCTTCTACTTTAAGTGTTGTATTATAGCCCTGTTCATTAAGAATGGATGCAACAATCTCAGAGTCGGAGAAATTCATCTGACACCCATAGCTTTCCAGAAACAATTTCTTAGAATTGCCGTCTTTTTCGGCAATCGCAAAAGCTTCTCCCTGTTTTGTTTCGTCTATATATTTTTCCTGCACGATAATCGGTTTAGAGTTCAGGACCTAAAAGCTCAAAGTTATTGAAACCTGAATTTTTATTTCTGAACATATTGAATTTACAAAGATACAAAATATTGTGACAGAATGGCAGGAGAAGAATTTAATTAAAATGTCGGAATTTTTAATTACAATTACACGCAGCATGTCTAAAATTAATCTTCATGGCAAATTCAGAATCTACAGAAAACACCTTGTTACATGAAAGGTTTCGAATTTTCCATCTGCCTTTTGCATCATATCCTATCGGTAAATATTTATTGTTTTAAACCTAAAGACCAGGAACAGGCAAAAACCTTTATCACCGGAAGCAATAAAGGTAGTATGAAAAGGTTTTTTATGATGAAAATATTGTGTATTTAAATATCCGTTGCAATTGAAGACAGGTTCATATTGATTTTAATCTGTGATGTTACCGGCTGTCCGTTACAGATTGCGGGGATCCAGTTCTTTTTGATTCTCCGGACTACATATTTCATGTCTTCAAAGAATACCTTGCTGTTGGCTACTTTAGGTATTCCCTCAATACGGGTAACTTTACCTTTTTCATTTACCGTCAGAATAAATGTAAAACCCCCGTTCAGGACATAGAAATCCGTATTCAGGTATACGTACATATACTTCCTCAGCATTTCTTTATAAGCCGGGATACCATCTTCAAATTCTGCGGCTTTAAAATCTTTACAGCCTTTCACCGCTACCTGAAGCAGGGGTTCTTTTATATCTATCTTGAGAATGTTTTTATTATTTTCCATAATAAAATTATCATCTCTTTCCTCCACGTCATTAAGTTGTGCAAATGCAGAACCGGATACAAAAACCAGCAGCAGGGTAAGCATTTTTAAAGGACTTCTCATAAATCGTAAATTTACTTCTACAAAAATAATATTAAAAAATCTGGTAGCGGATGACCAGAACATTTCTGACTACAGAATATCCTTGATATGTTTGTAGTTGCTTTTCACGGTATCCAGAACTTCTTCCATTTTGCCACCCAACATCAGCTGCGCCATGGATTTTGTCATTCCAAGCACCTGATTGGCTTCAATTTTAGGCGGCAGGGCTAATGCATTAGGGTTGGTAAAGATATTCAGCAGATATGGACCATTATACTCCAGGCATTCCCTGATGGCATTCTCCACCTCTTCCGGCTGACGGATATTTTTTCCCGGATATCCCATCGCATGGGCAATCATAGCAAAATCCGGATTGATCATATCCGTTTCATTATCCGGCATGCCGGCCACTTCCATTTCCAGCTTTACCATCCCCAGAGACCTGTTGTTGAAAACGATAATTTTTACGGGCAGCTTATATTGGGAAATGGTAGCCATGTCTCCTAAGAGCATCGATAAACCGCCATCCCCGCACATTGCAATCACCTGCCTGCCCGGATAGGCCAGTGAAGCACCGATGGCCATCGGCATGGCATTGGCCATCGAACCGTGGTTAAAAGATCCGAGCATTTTCCTTTCGCCCGTTCCAGTAATATATCTTGCGCCCCAGACGCAGCACATTCCCGTATCTACGGTAAAAATAGCATCTTTTGTAGCTAACCTGTCTAAAGTATAAGTAACGAACTCGGGTTGGATGCCGTTTTCCGTTCCCGGATCTTTTACGTAGGTCAACTGATTTTCTTTTACTTTTTCATAGAATTCCAGTTGCTGTTTCAGGAAATCGGTGTCGGTTTTTTCATTTAACAAAGGCAACAATGCCTTGATCGTCTCCTTTACGTCTCCGGTTAACCCGAGTTCCAGCTTAGCCCTCCGACCCAGTCTTTCCGGGCTTTCGTCGATCTGAACAATTTTATTTTTGACGGGCATAAATTTGTCGTAAGGAAAATCGGTTCCCAAAAGAACCAGAAGGTCTGCTTCATGCATGGCGTGGTGAGCCGAGGGAAGTCCAAGAAGCCCCGTCAATCCCACTTCATTCGGATTATTCGGCTGGATCGACATTTTCCCGCGGAAAGAATATCCTACAGGGGCTTTTAAGTATTTCGATAATTCCACCACTTCTGCATTGGCTGTTTCAGCACCGATCCCACAGTACAGGGTTACTTTTTTACTTTCGTTGATGAGATCTGCCAATTGCTTTAACTCTTCATCCGAAGGACGGAGAACCGGATTTGTTTTGAAAATTTTATTGGACGTTGTCGCTTCTTCCGCATCCAGTTCTGAAACATCTCCCGGAAGGCCGATTACAGCCACTCCTTTTTTGGAAATAGCATGCTGAATAGCCGTCTGAACAGTTCTCTGCACCTGCTCCGGTCTTGTGATCATCTGGTTGTAATGGCTGCAGTCGTCAAATAGTTTAATGGTGTTGGTTTCCTGGAAATAATCCATTCCCATTTCATTGCTTGGAATGGTAGAAGCAATCACCAGCATCGGAACGTGCGAACGATGGGCTTCATAAACTCCATTGATAAGGTGAACGTGTCCCGGACCACAACTTCCGGCACACACAGCAAACCCGTCTAGTTCTGCTTCAGCGGCAGCTGCATAGGCTCCGGCTTCTTCGTGCCTTACATGAATCCATTCGATGCTGCTTTTTTTAACGGCGACATTTAAGTGGTTAAGGCTGTCGCCCGTTACGGCATAAATTCTTTTCACATTGGCGCTTTCCAGCATCTCTACGATTTGTTCTGCAATATTTTTAGCCATTACTATTGTTTTTTTGGTGTTATTTAAAGAATGATCCAAACAGACCGATATATAGGCTGTAAAGATTATGCCAAGAAATCCGCTCTATGGCAATTCACAAAAAAAGCCCTGCATTTCTGCAAAGCTTTATGATTTATTTTTAATTATCTTGATCCTGCCTGGCCTGCAAAAGGCTCTCTTGCCTGAAAAGCAATCCTTCCGTCTGAAGGCGGCAAGTCTCTGCCAAAGTTCAAATTTATGGAAACCTCCTGATTCTGGCTTCCGGCAAAATACTTTTTCATTCTTTTAATATCTCTTTTAACCTCTCTTTCAAATGACTTGTCATAAAGTTCAGGTAGAAGCTTTACATTCGCGACTTCACCTTTATCACTTATGGTAAAACTTAATTTGAAATCACCGTTTGCCTGAAAGGTGTTGGCCGTATATCTTAAATTGTTGGACAAATCGGTTTCAAATTTTTTCTGTCCGCCTTTGTATATATTTTCTATCTGATTTTTATCAAAAGAGACTTTTACATAGGTTTGAGAAAATGAAAAAGCAAAGAGGCCTGTTGCTAAAAAGGAAAATAATTTTTTCATATGTTATTATTTACCTTTAAAGTTAGGTCTTTTTACAATAATTTACAACACTTCAATCTGATTTTTAAGAAGATCTTCAAATTCGTCCCTTCTTCGGATCAGGTGCGCTTTTCCGTCCAGGAACATTACTTCGGCAGGTTTCAGACGGGAATTGAAGTTGGAGCTCATTTCAAAGCCATAGGCGCCGGCATTGCGGAACACCAGAATATCCCCTTCCCGTACTTCATTCAGCTTACGGTCCCAGGCAAAAGTATCGGTTTCACAAATGTTTCCGACTACGGTATAAATCCTTTCCGCGCCTTTCGGATTGGACAGGTTTTCAATGATATGATAAGAATCGTAAAACATCGGACGGATCAGATGATTGAATCCTGAATTTACTCCTACGAAAACGGTTGCGGTAGTCTGCTTGATAACATTGGCTTTAACCAACAGATAACCGCTTTTTCCTACCAGGAATTTTCCAGGCTCAAACCATAATTCGAATTTCTTTCCTGTAGACTGTGAAAATTCGGCGATTACTTTTTCTACTTTCTTACCCAATGTTTTTACATCGGTTTCCTCTTCAGTGTCCTGATATGGGATTTTAAATCCGCTTCCCATATCCAGGTATTTCAGATTCGGAAAATGTTCGGAGAGCTCGAGCATAATATCCAGAGCCTGAAGGAATACATCAGGATCTTTAATCTCACTTCCGGTATGCATGTGAAGACCTTCCACATTAAGGTTGGTAGATTTCATCACCCGCTCGATATGGCGGACCTGGTGAATGGAAATCCCGAATTTGCTGTCGATATGACCAGTAGATATTTTATAGTTTCCTCCTGCAAAAATATGCGGATTGATTCTCACCAGGATCGGGTAAGAGCTTCCGTATTTATTACCGAACTGCTCAAGAATCGAAATATTATCGATATTGATATGTACCCCGCAGGCCATGGCTTCTTCAATTTCAGCAAGATCCACACAGTTGGGCGTAAATAATATTTTTTCTTTCGGAAAGCCTGCTCTGAGGCCCAGCTTTACTTCGTTAATAGATACACAATCCAAAGAAGCACCCAGGTTCTTGACGTACTTCAGGATGTTGATGTTGGTCAACGCCTTCGCAGCGTAGAAGAACTTTGTGTGTTTAGAAAAAGAAGAGGTAAGTTTTTCGTATTGAGTTTTGATAGATTCAGCATCATATACATACACCGGCGTGCCAAATTCATTGGCAATCTTCAACAATTCTTTTGGATTCATAATAAATAAGTAAAAACTTCTTTTTTTGTTATTATAGAAAGAACAAAGGTAGTAAGAAATGTTAATAATTCAGAACCAACAACATAGAAGTTTATGCTTAATTTTTAATTTAAACAGAATAAAATACTTTTTAAAAGCAATTTTAAAGAATTTTATTTTGGCTTTTTAGACAATTCCCAATTATAAAAATAAGGATTAGAATTACTGAGAACGCAATGACAGAGCGAGGATTCGCAAAATTCACGGTCCATCCGAAGCCATATCTTTCAGGCGGGAAAACCCTTTTATCTTTTTTATTGTAATAAAAGAGGCCGAACTTCCAGAATAAAGGATTTCTAATGGAAGATCTCATCAGAACAGCTATTTCGGTAACGGTAGAGTTTCAAAATCTCCGCGGAGTAAGGCCAGCTGCAGTTCATTCACCAAATCTGAAGACTGATAAAGCAGATCAATTTTCAGTTTCATAAGTTTGCTTAAAGTCTGAATCTGGGTAAAAAGTTCGTAAAAGCCGTACGATAGGACTTTTCCGTTTTCAATAATCAGGAATGATTTTTCACCCAGTCTCCTGCCCGGCCCGAGCCAAAGCTCATTCCGTTTCTTAAAATCAATTCTCTTTTTAAAGGTATCTATTTCTTCATATTCTTTAAACTTTCCGATAAACTGTACCGCCTTTGATCCCTGGGTAAAAGACCTGAACCTCAGGATCGGTTTTTCCTGCTTATTCAGCTTGTTCTTTTCTACTGCATATTTTCCGTTCCGGTAATACAGCCCGAAAGGCAGGACTTCCCTTTTTTTGATACCTTTTGAATTTAAGATCAGCTTGGCAATGATATCCGTTCCGGTAAGCTCATAATTGATCTGCCCGACTTCCTGCTGAATGGGTTCCCATCTTTTGGATTTGGAATTAAAAACCTTTTTTGAAAACTTGTTAATATCCTGTACATAATCCGAAAAGATAATTTTCCCCTCTTCATTCTGGAAATAGACAAACCCTTTTTCATTGGGGAGATCCTGGGTCAGCAATTTGATTTTGTTGATATACGTCTTGGCATTGGTCTCTTCGTGGTGCTTCTGGATAATCTCGTTTTCGGTGTCTTTTGAAACAAGCAGCTTAAAAAGCTCCAGGGTTGCCCGGGCATCACCATCTGCACGATGATGGTTCGTCAAAGGGATACCCAGCGATTTCACAAGTTTTCCAAGAGAATAGCTAACCTCGTCTGGAATCAGTTTTTTTGCTAAAGGAATCGTATCTAAAGTATTGATTTTAAAGTCATATCCCAATCTTTGAAAAGACTGGCGGAGCATTCGATAATCAAAGTCAATATTATGTCCGACTAAAGTGGTATTGGCGGTAATTTCCACAATCCGGCGTGCAATTTCGTGGAATTTAGGTGCCGTTTTCACCATCTTGGGTGTGATGTTGGTTAATTTCTGGACGAAAGGGGTGATATCGCTTTCTGGATTAACCAACGAGATGAACTGGTCGACAATCTTCTGGCCGTCGTACCGGTACACTGCAATATCAATAATGCATTCTTTTCTGTAACCTGCACCATTACTTTCTATGTCAATTATGGAATACATTTAAAATTATACAATATTCTTTTAGATTAATAACAAGCCTGCTTTTCTTCAAAAGTATGCCGATATATTTGCACAACCTGTGCCAACAGATCATAAAAACGGGCCAATCCTGCTAAAATAGTAAAAATATTTATCTTCTCCTTCCTCCCAGGCCCAGCATTCCCAAAATAGCTTTCGCTCCTTCACGCATCAGCGTACTTGTGAATGTTTTCCCGGCTTTGCTTTGCAGGATCTGCTCAAACATTCCGGGTTCTTCTTTTACCGACTTTGTTTTCTGGTTACGGCTCGTTTCCGCTTCCTGAGCAGCCTCATCCATCCTTTTTACAAGAATCTCATAAGCCGATTCGTTGTCTACCACCTTTTCATATTTAGCGACTAAAGCGGAGCGGCCTGTTAATTCGGAAATTTCCGCATCATTCAGGACATCCATCCGCGATTCGGGTGAAATCAGGTAAGTGTGCACCAGCGGGGTCGGAATTCCTTTTTCATCCAAAGCTGTTACAAATGCTTCCCCGATTCCCAGATTCTGAACGAGCGCCGACGCGTTATAAAAGTCAGTTGTGGGATAATTTTCCACCGCTTTTGAAATCTCTTTTTTATCTTTTGCCGTAAAACCTCTCAGTGCGTGCTGGATTTTCAAACCCAACTGCGAAAGAACAGACTCCGGAACGTCGCCGGGAATCTGCGTGATGAAATAAATCCCAACCCCTTTCGAACGGATCAGCCTGACCATGGTTTCGATCTGGGAAACCAGGGCTCTGGAAGACTCGTCAAAAATCAGGTGGGCTTCATCGATAAATAAAACCAGCTTAGGCCTTCCGCTATCGCCTTCTTCCGGGAATGCCATGTAGATTTCCGCAAAAAGCGAAAGCATAAAGGTAGAAAACAATTGAGGCTTACTCTGGATATCCGCTACCCTTAGAATGTTTACCACGCCTTTGCCGTCCCTGGTCTGCAGCAGATCATGAACATCGAAACTCAGCTCCCCGAAAAAACCCGAAGCGCCCTGCTGCTCCAAAGCAACAATAGCCCGTAAGATAGCGCCGAGAGATGCTGATGCAACAGATCCGTAATTGGAAGACAGCTCTGCTTTTCCCTGTGGATTTTCAGTAACATACTGCAGCACTTTCTTCAGGTCGTTCAGATCAATTAAAGGCAGGCCTTTGTCATCACAGTATTTAAATACAATCGACATGATGCTTTGCTGCGTTTCATTCAATTGTAAAATTTTACTTAAAAGCACAGGCCCGAATTCGGTAACTGTCGCTCTCAGCTTAACACCCCTCTCGCCGGAAATAGTCATTAATTCTACCGGAAACGCCTGCGGATGATAAGGCAGTTGGGTTTTGGCATATCGTTCCTGAATCGCCGGATTCTCAGTACCCGCTTCGGCAATCCCTGAAAAGTCACCTTTGATGTCCAGCACCAGAGACGGGATTCCCTGATGAGAAAGCTGTTCTGCAAACACCTGCAGCGTTTTGGTTTTACCTGTTCCCGTTGCCCCGGCAATAAGCCCATGACGGTTAATTGTCTTTAATGGAATGGTAACATTTACCTCCGGGACCACTTCCCCATTCAGCATTCCCTTTCCTAATATAATATGATCTCCTTTGGGATTATATCTTACATTTAACTCCTTAATAAATTGTGCTTTATCTGGCATTTGGATTTTTTTATTTTATAAATATAGGTTTTTTGCAAAATACAAGCAGGAAAATACTTTTTTGTCAATATTATTTTCCACAGACCACTGGATTAAAACATATTATGCTTCGTATATAAAATATTCAAACATTGTGGTATACAACCTATGAAATATATGATTTTTATCAGGAAAATATCAAAAAAAATATTTTTTTATCATGGAATTTTACACGAAAAGATGAGTTATCACAGAAGATATTATTTTCTTTTAGACCGCAAGTATGCACAGCCATGGACTTTGCAAAAAGAAATGAAATAAAAAGGTCGATTCAATGTCAAAAAGAGGTGAAATACACTCTTAAAACACTAATAGTTAATCATTTGTATTTTTATGAAAAAGAAGTATCTTTGTGCTCTTAAAAATTAATTTATCCAATACTCAGATGAAAAAAACACGGCTTCTCGCAATTTTATGCATCTCTGGCTTTTCATTTGCTCAAGTAGGGAACGTAGGAATCAATACAACGACTCCACGTGTAAAGCTTGATATTGCAGGAACTTACAAATCCAGTAAAATTATGACCGGCAGCAGCAGTTCGATACCGCCTATCAGTTCAGTAGAAAAGGACCGTTACCTGCTGCTCAGCCACAGCATATCCGACAATACGGTAAAGAAAATCAATCCGGGACAACCAAATTCTCCGGGAATTGCCAGTATCATTACTTATTCTCTTAATAATGTACAGGGTGACTGGGTAGAAAATTTTAATACCAAAATCAATTCAAATGATTATTCACTGATGGTACTTTCAGCTTACTTTGACCGGGATGAATTTGGAGAGAACATTGCCATTCCATCCTATGGCGTAAAAAGTGTGAATAACGAATGGCAGATTTATGCAGATTATTCCCAGCTGGCTTCTACTTCAAACGGCGTATGGACGATTGTATGTGCAGTATATCCTAAAACATACGTAAAGATTTTCCCCGAACAAGGACCATTTGACCTTGGCGGCACAACAACAGGATCAGACAATGCTCCCATTCTACCATAAAATCAATCCTATGAAAAAGAATTTCTTATTGATCTCCTTATTATTCTCTGTACTAAGCATGGCTCAGGTCGGTATCGGTACAACATCTCCTGTCGAAAAACTTGAAGTCGCAGGAAGTATGGCCGTGAGCCAATCCGTAACTATTGATCCGACAGTTTATGTTAACAATGCATCAGGATTTACGATTTTAGGAACGGACCCTTCATCAAACACTGTAGGCGGAGAAGTAATGTCTGTAGAAAACATGTATACCCCACTTATCGTACAGCCCTATTCTATTACCAATATTTACAGAGACGATCTTAATGATGTAAATCTTAATATCCCTACAGATAAATACTTTATCACCATTGCCAATTTTGAGGCCATCCCTGCATCCGGGAATAACGGTATTTATTCTCCTCTAGCCAATCCTGTGACCAATACCAACAGAGGACATTTTATATTAAATGTTTTCGAATCAGGACAAAACTGGCATGTCAATATAGGATACCCTACGCTCAATACTCAAAATACCACGGACCGGTATACCTACAATTTCGATATCATTATCTATTCAAAAAGATTTTATAAAAACCTTGGAATCATCAACGTTGATTTTAACGGAGCTAATAATGCGTCTGCCACTTCGGCACCAAGCGGAATCTAAAACCATCATTGTCATGAAAAGTATTTTATCCATCATAGTACTCATATGTACGTCCCTGATTCTTACGGCCCAAACCAATGGGGTAGGAATCGGCACCAATACCCCGACCCATACCCTAGAAGTGAACGGAAATACAAAACTCAGCGGAAATCTTTATTTCGAGAATCCGGGTAATTATACCGGGAGCTCTGCCGGCTCTTACTTTCTGGTGAGGGATAACAGCGACAACGTAATCAAAAGATACGTACCGGCAACCTCTGCCTTCAGTGCCATTAACAGTACGGTATATTCTATTATCAACATCAGCACAAGTGGGATAACAGATTTCGATACCGGTATCCCGACAAGCAAATACCATGTAATTATCGGGGGCTTTATCGTACGAGGACAAAATAACGACTCCAATATAAACATTACCCGCCCGAATAATCTGGGTGACTATATTCCTCAATATTCAGCACGTTCATTTAAAGGTATGAATGCAGCGGGGGTTGAGACCTGGAGGATTAAATTTACGCCAAACAATGGACGTATATTTGACCGTACCGCTGAAATACGTCTCAGCGTCAGTGCTTACCGTCGAGATATGCTTACCACGATCAATAACCAGATTGATTATAATATGAACGCCGTAACCAATGGTGTAGCCTCAATACCGGCACCGGCACTGCCTTAACCTAGCTGATATTGTATAAAAATAAAGCATCGGAATCAAATGGGTTCCGATGTTTTCATTTAGAAACCTGATGAGATATTAAGGATTTGATGTAATAGTAACAAAACGTCTGAATAGAGGGTTTTCGCAGATTTATTACCGGACCATTTTTTCTATGAATACTTTTGCTGAAATAAATATTCTAACAACAGACCATGAAAAATCATCTGCTTTTTCTTTTCTGCCTGATTTTCTCTTTTACCTTTTGCCAGAACAGAAACCAACCAGCCGAGCTGAAGGTAAAAGGGGATTATATTTATCCTGCTACAAAAACCATTCTGCCCGAGCTATGGCTGGGATTTCAAAGACGACTATCGTTTCCTATAACGCAGCCGGTACCGATGTTGGGATAAGTTATATCCGGCAGTCTTCAAAAAAAAGCAAAACGGTTCTTACCCTTTATATCTATCCTAAAAAATACATCGACAATCAAATACTCCGGGATGAATTCTATTCTTACGGTGATGCCCTAAATCAGAATTCCAAGGATAATGTGGAGATAAAACCTTCTTTCGGAACACTTTCCGGTGACAGCCTGAAAGTGAGCTACATCTATTCGGTTTTCAATAACACATTGGGAGAGCGTAATTTTTTCAAAGGGATAAAATATGTCAATAAAAATTCGCTCCTTTCCATTATGAGTGCGGCGGATGGACCTTTAAATAAGGGCTTCCAGCGACAATACGACTCCTGAACAACTGAAAGAACTGAAGGATAAAGCTGAAAATTATTTTGGGGTTCTGCAGATTGCTTCTGTAAAGCCACTGCTTATCAATAAAGTTCCGGATATCATATTATCGGCTTCCGTAAAAGGGATTCCATGATGGTGCATGCCATTTCAGAGGCGGCAAAAGCGAAGATTGTTTACCTTTCAGAGAACCCGGATAAGAAAGAAGTACGCACCGGTTTCCATGATATTAAAATTGATTCCGAAGTATATGTCCTCGAAAAAATGCTTGGGTATTTCCAGGCCCACGAAAAAGACCGGCCGATGCATCCGGATATAAAATAAGTATTTTGAAGAAATGACGAAGATTTCCCGGAACGGAAAAATGAAAGATCATATTTATGAAATGTACCATAACCTGGTCGATTACCCTGCGGGTGAGACAGGAAAGCAGACTACGTTCAGTTTAAAATAGACCAGAATATTTCTGAAGATACGAATGAAATTTTCTATAAAGTATTCTACAATCTAGAGCAGACTTTACTTTATAGATTTATTCTATCAATATCCATTTTTTATTTTTAGTGGTATTAAAAAAATAAACCCGATTTTTGTATTTCAAATAAGAAACATTAAACGGATACAATCACAGAATGAAAGTTGAACAAATATACACGGGATGCCTGGCTCAGGGTGCGTACTACATCGTATCCGAAAATGAAGCCGCGATCATCGATCCGCTCCGGGAGGTAACGCCTTACCTGGACCGGCTGGAAAAAGACAAGGTTACTTTAAAATATATTTTTGAAACCCATTTTCACGCAGACTTTGTCTCAGGACATCTGGATCTGAGCAAAAAAACGGGGGCTCCTATTATTTATGGGCCCACAGCCCAGCCTGAATTTGAAGCCATTATTGCCGAAGACCATCAGATCTTTGAAATCGGAAAGATAAAGATCAAAGTACTTCATACTCCGGGTCATACCATGGAAAGCACAACCTATCTGCTGATTGATGAAAACGGGACCGAAACGGCTATTTTTACAGGAGACACTTTATTTTTAGGTGATGTAGGAAGGCCTGATCTTGCCCAGAAAGCAGGCAGTGTTACCCAGGAAGACCTGGCAGGCATTTTATATGACAGCCTGCAGACAAAAATCATGCCTCTGGCCGACAGCATTACGGTATATCCGGCACACGGTGCCGGTTCGGCATGCGGGAAAAACATGCAGAAAGAAACCGTTGACCTTCTCGGTAATCAGAAAAGAACGAATTATGCCTTAAACCAGCCGGATAAAGAGTCTTTTATCCGCGAAGTGCTGGACGGCCTTACCGCTCCTCCCAAATATTTCGGGATGAACGTGGCTTTAAACAAAGGCGGTTACGAAAGCCTTGATACCGTAATGGATAAAGGGCTGACGCCAATTCGGGCAGAAGACTTCGAAGCTTATGCGGAAGAAACCGGAGCATTGATCCTGGATACAAGAAGTCCTGTGGATTTCTGCAAAGGATTTGTCCCAAACTCCATTAATATCGGCCTGAAAGGTGATTTTGCGCCTTGGGTAGGTACTTTAATTGTCGATGTAAAACACCCTTTACTCCTAATTGTAGATGAAGGAACAGAAGAAGAAGCCATTACCAGACTGAGTCGTGTAGGTTTTGATAATGTGGTTGGCTATCTGAAAGGCGGTTTTGAAGCCTGGAAAAACAGTGGTGAGGAAACCGATGAGGTTAACAGAATTTCTGCCGAAGAATTTACCCGACAGTTTACAGAACAATCGAAAGTAATTGATGTACGTAAAGTTTCCGAATATTCTGCAGAACACATCGACAATGCTTATAATAAACCTTTAGATACCATCAGCGACTGGGTAAAAACCATTGATGATGCCGAACATTTTTTCCTTCACTGTGCGGGAGGCTACCGGAGTATGATCGCGGCCAGCATCCTGAATTCCCATGGAATCCGGAATTTTACGGAAGTGGAAGGAGGCTTTGGAGCGATTAAAAAGACAGGCAGCTTACCAACATCAGATTTTATCTGCCAGTCAAAAGTGATCTGACCTGGAATGGAATTATTTTTGTAATCATTCCTTTACATAACAAATTCAATACACTCTAGTTTATAAAGAAAAATATTTAAGACACCGGATCCGGTACCCTTCGGATTATTTTAAGTGATTTAAATTTTATAAACTAAAGTGTTTCTTTTAACTAAAAACCAATCCTATGTCACAAAAATTTCAGGAAATCATTGATTCCGAAAGACCGGTCCTGATCGACTTTTTTGCCACCTGGTGCCAGCCGTGCAAAGTACAGTCTTCCGTACTGAATACCGTAAAAGAAAACGTAGGCGAAAATGCCAGAATCATTAAAGTGGATGTAGACCAGTATCCTGCATTGGCCAGCCAGTACGGGGTGCGCGGCGTACCTACCCTGGCGATCTTTAAAAAAGGAGAGATCCTGTGGAAAGAAAGCGGTGTACATGATGTAAATACCTTAACACAGCTTTTAAAACAATATGGTTAAATAAAGGCTAAGGCTGAGACTGAGGCTCCTGAATCTCGATCTTAGCCTTACTCTTTATAATTCAATTGAAAAAGAATCGCGGTCATTCAGAAACCGGAAATGATTCCTGAATTCTTTCAGTTCTTCTAAATTTAATTCCGCTGTAACGAAATTACCTTTTTTCTCAGATATCTCAGTTCCGTCTGCAAAAAAACAATGGGAGCTTTCCTGATAAAACAGATTATTTCCATCGGTCCCGATGCGGTTTAATCCAAAAACAAAAGCCAGGTTTTCAATAGCTCTCGCTTTCAGCAGATGTTCCCAGGCTCCTACTCTTTTTTCAGGCCAGTTGGCTATATACAAAACGACATCGTAATCATCATTATTCCTTGCGAAAACCGGAAAACGGAGATCATAGCAGACCTGAAGCAATATTCTGAACCCATTGTAGTTTACAATCACCCTTTTCTTTCCCGGACTATATACTTTATCTTCTCCCGAAAAGGAAAACAAATGCCTTTTATCGTAAAAATCGATATGGGAATCCGGATGCACGAAATACATCCTGTTATAAAAATGGCCGTTGTCTTCTACGGGAGCACTTCCGCAGAAGGCTGCATTATTTTCCTTCGCCATTTTTCTGAGGAATTCCAGCGACTCCAGGTTCCGGTCGGAAACTTCCGCAGCATCCATGCAGAAGCCTGTGGAAAACATTTCCGGAAGCAGGAAGAGATCCGCCTCCTGATGCTGTAATTCTTCTTCAATACGCTGAAAGTTTTCCGCTTTATTTTTCCAGACAATATCCAGATTCAGTCCTGTAATCTTCATAAACTTTGTTAAAAAACTTCCATAAAAATACGATTTTCCAATGATTTCGGTTTTATTTTTGTTGAGGATGTTTTGTTTTTAAACAACATTATATCTTTGAATAATAACAATTAAAAAATAAATATATGAAGAAACTGGTTTTTATGCTGATGCTGGTTTTTGCCGGTACTGCAGCAGATGCTCAGGTCTGGACAGGCAAAGGAGATCAGAAAATCAATGCCGGACTCAGTGCCTGGGGATACGGCACAGGACTTACCGGGACTTATGACTACGGTCTTAACGGCTTGATTTCCGTAGGAGCCGGACTGAATGTTTACTTTGACAATTACAAGGATAATGATGATGAAAACCGGGTCTTCGCTTTCGGAAGGGTAAATTTCCATTTGAAAGATGCTCTGCAGCTGCCTGAAAAACTGGATATCTATCCCGGAGTTGATATAGGGGTTGTGGGAAGGAACTTCGGGCTTGGTGCACACATCGGCGCCAGATACTTTTTTACCGAGAGAATCGGCGTTTTCGCCGAAGTCGGCAACAATGGCAGTCTTGGTGTTTCCATTAATTTATAATATATCATCGCTTTATATGACAAAGCTTCCCGTTTCGGGAGGCTTTTTTATTTGGCATAGTTTTGAGAATTGTTACCTTTGCAAATTAAACATACAAAGCATTAATGGAAATAGCAATCAAACTGTTTCAATTTATATTGAGCATTTCTATCCTGGTCATCCTTCACGAACTTGGGCATTTCTTACCCGCCAAATGGTTCAAGACCAAAGTTGAAAAATTCTATCTTTTCTTCGATCCATGGTTTTCTCTGGTAAAGAAAAAAGTAGGTGAAACCGAATACGGGATCGGCTGGCTTCCTTTCGGAGGATACGTCAAGATCGCCGGAATGGTGGATGAAAGCATGGATACCGAACAGTTGAAACAGCCTGCGCAGCCTTGGGAATTCCGGGCAAAACCAGCCTGGCAAAGGCTGATCATTATGCTAGGAGGGGTTACGGTAAACTTTTTCCTGGCCTGGATCATTTACAGCTGCCTGTCTCTTTTCAACGGAGAAATGTATACCGATCTTACGAAATTCAACAATGGAATCGGCGTAACGGAAGCCGGTAAAAAAATGGGGTTCCAGAGCGGTGATAAAATCATCAATATCGACGGCAAACCTGCAGAGAGACTGGAGAATGCTTCTATCAATATCCTTTTGGGCGACCATGTAACCGTACTGAGAAACGGGAAGGAAGTGACTTTCCCGATTGAAAAGGAAGGGGTAGCAGAGGTTTTAAAACAAAAAGAAGCCAAATTATACATTACCCCGAGATTCCCGATGATTATTGATTCTCTGGCAAGCCCGGCGTCAAAAGCATCAGGTCTGGCTAAAGGGGACAAAGTAGTAGCCGTTAACGGGAAACCGACTCTTTTTTTCGACGAAGTAAGCAATGCTCTATCTGAAAACAAAGGAAAGACCATCCCTATAGAGGTTCTGAGAAACGGCAAACAGGAAACATTCAATGCAGCTGTTGATAAAGACGGTAAACTTGGAGTTGGGGTAGATCAGAAAGCACTGGCCAGTGTTGTAACGGATAAAAAATATTCTTTCGGGGAAGCAATTCCGAGAGGTTTTGAAAGAACCATCGAAGCTTTAACCATGCAGGTAAAGCAGTTCAAAATCATGTTCAACTCTAAAATCCAGGGATACAAAAACGTCGGCGGACCTATTGCCATCGTTAAAAATATGCCGGTGGATAAAGATGCGGACGGCAGTATTTCCATCAACTGGGCTGCTTTCTGGAGTTTTACAGCAATGTTCTCCGTATGGCTGGCATTCCTGAACTTAATTCCGATTCCGGGACTGGATGGCGGACACGTCCTTTTCACTTTATATGAAATGATCGTGGGCAAACCGGTTCCTCAGAAAGTATTGGAAAATGCACAGATGATCGGGGTTATCTTCCTGTTAGGCTTGATGTTAGTAATTTTCGGAAGTGACATCTTCAAGATCTTTGCAGGAAAATTATAATATTTTTCACTTTTTAATAAAAATATTTGCAAGGTATAAATATTCGTCCTATATTTGCACCACTTAAAACAAAGGACATTCCTCCTTAGCTCAGTTGGTTAGAGCATCTGACTGTTAATCAGAGGGTCGCTGGTTCGAGCCCAGCAGGAGGAGCAAAAAGACTTACAGTAATGTAGGTCTTTTTTTATGCTTTAAAGAAAATATTTTCCAGTAATTTAATTAATTGATAAATAGTAGGATAAGTTATAAAACCCGATGAATACAGGAAAAATATCCATATTTTTAAAATAAAAATTTGTGTAATCGCAATATTCCTTTTATATTTGCACCACTCCAATAGAGGAAAATTCCTCCTTAGCTCAGTTGGTTAGAGCATCTGACTGTTAATCAGAGGGTCGCTGGTTCGAGCCCAGCAGGAGGAGCAAGAAGACTTACAGCAATGTAGGTCTTTTTTTGTTTATGTACCTTAATTCCGGTATCCAGGCTCAGCTTGCATGTATTTTGCACTGTATTTATAAAATTTTGTATGTGCTATAACTTCAATAATAAAAAAGTCAATTTAAAGAAAGCAGTAGAGGATCTTGAAGCGGAAGGATATGAAGAGGAAAATTTTGTATTGAATGGCAGCATCAACGCATTTACCAAACAGACTGCTCCGACCATTCCCGCGGTTGTTAATTATAACGGCATCGTCCTGATGAATACGTTTTGGGGGGTTAAAGAAAATCCCGATGCCCCGACCAAAGGCAAAAACCTGCAGTCCGAAAATACCCATACCTACTACCGGAAAATCGAAAAGAACCGATGCCTGATTCCTGCTTCTTCCTATTTCGAGTATAAAAGCATTTCGGTTCCGGGAAGAAAAACCCCGGTGAAAGCAAAGCATGAAATGTTCTGGAAAGACAAAGCGCAGTTTTACATCGCCGGATATTATGATGTATACACAAACGGCAACCTGGGTTTCGGACTTGTCACCACCCTACCCAACCCCGTACAGGCGGAAATTCATAACCGGATGATTATTACCCTTGATGCGAAAATGGGAAAAGAATTTCTGGAGCTGGAGCCTATTGAGAAATTCCAGTTTCCGAATTATTCGCCCGATCTGGAATACGTTAATCTGGAACCGGAAAAAACGCCCCATACTTTGTTTTAGCATAAAACAATAATCAAATGAATAGGCCGAAAGAGGAAAGCCGGCTGCCGGGAGCTCCCTTGTCAATACATTTGTTTCCAACATAAGGCATTCAATTTAAGCCCTGATCGACCAGCCTTACTCTCTGTTTTTAAACAAATTAAATATTCCCGAATCCATTCCGTTTCAGACTATAAAAAATTAAGCCCCGGTTAAGGGGCTTTTCAGTTATAAAAAGAATGGAGAAGCGGAGGATGAATCCGGCGCCGTATGAACGGTAATAATGCTGTTTTTCAGCAGTAAAGCAGGAAACATCGTCCCGAAACCGTCTTTTTCGTAATATACACCTTTTACATTCAGGTCATCCGTCAGTGCTTCGGTGATTTCCTCATGTATTTTTTTGAAATATTCTGCATTTTCAAATTCCAGGGTCGTTTTTTCAATCGGGGTCTTGATTTCTATTTTCATAATATTTAAAATTTGTAATGTGATGATCGCAACAGCACTCTGAATTGTATTGCTGAGCTGAATGATGCAAAATACAAGCCTAGCCCGGGAAGATTCATGATATTCTTTTTATTTAATTAAAACAGCTGTCAACAGGCTGCTCAACCATAGCCTTATTTCCTTACCTTTGCAGCTTTGTATTTACATCCTTTCAAATGTAAATATTATTGATGCAGGACAATAAATCTGCATGCTTTTTGTTTATGCCATAGCTTGAAGAAACAATAAATGTTAATTAATAACTCCAGATATTACCCCCTGTTTTTTTTTCTGTTTTTTACCGGATGGGTGTATGCACAAAACACAGCCAGCGGCAGGATTGTTGACGGGAAAACCAATAAACAAATCAGCGGCGTGGATATCTTTATCAATGAAAATGATAAACCTGCATTAACGACTGCTTCAGGGAATTTTACGGTACAATCCGACACCATTATTTATAAACTGCGATTTTTAAGAAAAAACTATTCTTTGGAAACCATAGACGTAGCACCTGAAAACGCTTCGAATATTTTTGTAAAGCTTACTCAGGAGAAAATAAGCAGTATTCAGGAAGTGGTTATCCACAATGAAAAACCGAAATACAAAAACAAGAAGGAGAATCCTGCCTATGCGATTATGCAGAAGGTCTGGGAACGGAAAAGAAACAACGGACTCGATAAATTTGATACGTACACTTTCAAGGAGTATGAGAAGATCCAGTTTGACGCCAACAACCTCGACAGTGCTTTCATGAAAAGGAAAATCTTTAATAAACTTGAATTTATTTTCGATTATAAAGATTCCACGGCAAACGGAAAATTAGCGCTTCCTGTGTTTCTGAACGAAGCGGTTTATGAAAATTATGGTGAAAACAGGCCGGCAAAAAGAACCAAAAAGCTTTTGGTTGCGCAGAAAACTTCCGGTTTCCAGGATAACCAGATCATTACCTTAACCGCAAAAAATCTTTACCGGGATATCAACATTTATGACAATACATTAAACTACTTTGACATCGGCTTTCCCAGCCCGGTCGGGGAAACAGGTTTCAGCACGTATGATTATAACCTGATTGATACCATTTCGATCCGCGGGGAAGAAGCTTATAAAATCCGTTATCAACCTAAAAGAACGGAAGTATTGGCATTTCAGGGCTATCTGTATATTGATACCGACAGCTATGCTGTCCTCGGAGCGACTTTAAAATCCACACAGAAGATCAACGTCAATTTTATCAACGGGATTTCCACAGAACTGGAATATGACAATCCGGACGAAAATACATTCCTGCCCCGAAAGGTGATTACGGAAATCGAGATGACCCCTTTTTCCAAGAAGAAGTCAGCCAAAAGCATCGTAGCCAAGCGAACTGTTGATTATTCGGAATACCAGTTTAACAAATCTCTTGAAGATAAAGTTTTTAAAAGACAGGAAGAAGAATACGAGGATAATTTTGTTGATAAAGACGAGGCCTATTGGATAAAAGCAAGGCCGGATTCCCTATCAAAGAGCGAACAGGGCGTTTATGAAATGCTTGATAAGCTCCAGGAGACCCCGAAATTCAACAGGATTGTAAAGCTTTATGAAACATTGGCGTCAGGATATTATCACATCGGTAACGCCATAGATTTAGGCCCTATTTTCTCTATTTACGGAAAGAATGAAGTGGAGGGCGACCGGATCAGGATCGGAGCAAGAACCTATTTTACCCGAAATGACCCCTGGAGGCTTCAGTTTTACACGGCATACGGGTTTAAAGACCACCAGGTGAAATATGGCGCTGAAGCACGGTATATGTTCAACAGGGTAAACCGATTTACCATCGGTGCAGGAACAAGGAGAGATATTCTTCAGCTTGGGGTTCAGCTGACGAATGATGACGGAATTATGGCCAGAACCTTTGCTTCTTCCACGATTTTTGCAAGAGGCGAAAACGCTTCTTTGAGCTCGGTAAACCAAACCAATGTGTTTACCTCGATCGAACCCTGGAAAAACTTCCAGATCAGACTGGACGGAACCATGCAGAGTATTAAATCCGCCAATCCATCAGGCTTCAATCTGATGTATTACAAGAATGGAGACCTGAGAAAAACAACCAACGATTCTCACTTCACCCTAAGCCTGATTGCCAGGCCCGGCGCTAAATTCTCACAAACCGGATTGGACAGGACCGAACACGGAACCCTTGCTCCGACAATTGTTTTAAAATATACTAAGGGGATAGAAGGACTATTCGGATCGGACTTTAATTATAATAAATTACAGTTTTTATTCTATAAGCCGATTCTTATCGGAAGCTGGGGTAAATTAATGATGAACTTTGAAGCAGGAAAAAATTTCGATACCGTACCGTTGGCATTACAGAATATAATACCGGGGAACCAGTCGTATAGCTTAGCACAAAATACTTTTGCACAGCTTAACTATTATGAGTTTGTAGCGGATACCTATACCACGCTTCATTTGGAGCATCATTTCAACGGAAAGATACTTTCTTTTATTCCTTTGATCAAGAAATTAAAACTGAGGGAAATTGCATTCATCAGAGGGGCCTACGGAACATTGAGTGACGCGTCGAAAGCCATTAATGTAGAAGGATTCAAATATTCCGCACCCAGCGAGCATATCTATTACGAATACGGTTTCGGGATTGAAAACATAGGTTTCGGAAACTTAAGGATTTTCAGGGTGGATTTTAACTGGCGGGGAAACTATCTGGACCGGCCGGATATTTCAACCTTCGGCGTGAAAGCAGGGTTCCAGGTGAACTTTTAAAATACAAACTCCTTCATAGCGAAGGAGTTTTTTAGTATAAAAGATATTTTATAAACAGGGTTCAATACAGGTCAGAGGTTTTGCCGGAGCACTGAGACAAGCAATTTCACCCATTGTCAGGTATTGATAAAGTTCTTCACAATTTGATGCAGGCCTTACTTTACCCAGCCAGCAGCGCACCTTTAATTGATTTTAATTCTTTCTTAGTTAATCTTTTCAGACTCTCCATAATATTTATTTTAATTTGATACCTAACTCTATATTGCCCTTCAGTTTCCGCAGTATATTAGTTATTTAACAGTAATCCAAATACAAAATATTTCTTTACAACGATTAATGATGAAAATTTTAACTTTAATGAATAAGGAGATAAAAAAAACCTCAGCAGATGCTGAGGTTTTGATTTTTTATAAAACGCTGTAATTATGCGTTTGCTTCTACAGATACGAAAGATCTGTTGTTTGCTTTCTTTCTGAAAACTACTTTACCGTCTATCAAAGCGAACAAAGTGTGATCTTTACCGATACCCACGTTTGCACCCGGGTGGTGTTGCGTACCTCTTTGTCTAACGATGATGTTCCCGGCAATAGCCTCCTGACCACCGAAAATCTTTACCCCTAATCTTTTGGAGTGAGATTCTCTACCGTTCTTGGAACTACCAACTCCTTTCTTATGTGCCATTTTATTTTAAGGTTTTTTGGTTTTACAATTATTCTGCGCTTTCAGTTGCTTCAGCGTCAGCTTTTTTAGTTGTCTTTTTAGCAGGCTTTTCTGCTTTCTGAGCTCCTTCAAATCCTGTAATACCAGTGATCTGAATCTGAGTTAAAGATTGTCTGTGACCGTTTTTCACTTTGTAACCTTTTCTTCTTTTCTTTTTGAAAACGATTACTTTATCAGCTTTTACGTGATCCAGGATCTCTGCTTCTACAGTGATTCCGCTTACAGCTGGGGCGCCTACCGTGATTGCTCCGTTTACAGTAAGAAGTACTTTATCGAAAGATACTTTACCTCCTTTGTCTCCTGCTAAACGGTTTACAAACAGCTTCTGGTCTTGCTCAACTTTGTATTGAAGCCCTGCTATTTCTACAATTGCAAACATTGTTTATAAGATTTTTAGTTATTTCGAGGTGCAAATATAAGAAATATTTTCTAATTCATTCAAATTCAACCTCATCTTTTTTAAAAATAAAATTTTAACTATGTTCTGAATAATTTATCACAATAAAGTGATATGCTGTATCGTTAAAATTAATAACTTCGTTATACAAAATATTTATATATGAACAGAAACATCCATCTTCCCATTCTAGTGGGAGCCATTGCTGCACTCTCATTATCAGCATGTAACGACGACAATATGGAAACACCCGTACAGCCTGAACAGCAGACGGAGAACCTGAAAATCGACCAGCCCAACGCGCTTGAAAAAGTATGTTATTACGTAGACCAGTACTGGAGCTCCTCATCGGTACTGCTTACTTCGCTGCAAAATTCGACGGATACCAACTTTATGAATTCCCAGATGACGAAAATTGCAGGCATGTGGGGCAGAAGCAACCCGACACTGCGATTCGTGAACGATCCTTCGAATTATAATTCAACCTACAATGCGATCTCTTATTCTACAGGGAAAATCTATTACGGCTATGCGATTTATTATGATGCAAAATCCAAAGGCGGGGATATCGTCAATGCGATGATCCTTGCTCATGAATATGGCCACCAGCTGCAATATATTTTCGGGCTTCCATCCGTCACCGAATCTACGGCAAGACCGAATGAACTGGAAGCCGACGGTTTCGCCGGGTACTACTTAAGAAGACCAAACGGCTATAACCAGACCAGTTTTGCGCAGATTGCTGCCGCCTATGAATTTGCCCAGAGTATCGGAGACTATCAGACCAACAGCGCCGGACACCACGGCACACCGCCACAGCGAAGATCGGCCGTACGTCTAGGATTCCTGTTGGGTCAATACAGCCTTACCGCTGCGGACTTCGATTATAATTTCTTCTATTATTATCAGGGCGTACTGAACGGAACTTATAAAATGGCAAAAAACTCAAAATATCCTGAGCTGGATGCCTATATGAAACCTTATCTGGATGAAATCAAAAAACTTCAGACCGGCGAAATTTCTGCTGAAGAGTTTAAAAATTTAAAGTAATCATCATTTTTGAAATATCTTTTCTTGAGAGGCAGGGCATTGTTCCTGTCTCTTTTTATTTATCCTGAAAATTCATAAAGTTTATTTACTTTTGAAACCTCATCTATACGCAATGAAAAGAGACCTCTATATTGATTTTGCAAAAGGACTGGCGACCCTTTCCATTATATTTATCCATACGGCATTCTGGTCGGGGCAGTTTTACATCCTGCCGGAAATCAGGATCTTTTCCCTGGTTTTTGATGTTGCCTTATTCTATGCGCTGAGCGGGATCACCTCAGGTTCAAATATCGGGAAAACCTTTTACCGGCTCCTGAAACTGCAGATTACCTACATGATTTTTGTGACTCTGCTGTTCTTCCTGGATTATCTCTTTAAAGTGTTCGGACTGACTTTCTTCTCGTTGGAATGGCTGCAGAATTTCTATTCGACTTTTGGATCAAAATATGCCACAACCAGCATTTCCACTGTTCCACAATGGGAAAATCTGGGCAATTGGTATCTCCATCAGTACACCAATGCCGATACGTTTCCTGTGGTGATGGGAAGCTTCTGGTATTTAAAGGTATACTATATCCTGACGGTTTTCGGAGTGCTTATCTTAAAATTTTTTCCGAAACATATCAACTGGTTTATCGGTCTGTGCTTAGGATTGACTCTATTATTCAATATTTTCCCTGAAATTTATCCGTCCGGACAGGTAGGTTATGTGGCTTTTTACATGACAATTTTCCTGATAGGAAATAAAATGAAAGGAAAAAAGATTCCGGTAAAAGCCATTCCCGTTCTCTATGCAGCCGTTGCGGCGGCATTGGTCGGGCTATTCTCATTTTATGGAAGTGAGATTTTCTTTAAAATCAGCAAAAACAAATTTCCACCCCAAGCACCTTATATAATATGGACGCTGTTTTCACTGGTAACGCTTTTCGTTTTCTATAACAGATTAAAGGTCACAAAAGAGAATTTTGTGACCTATATTGGTAGAAATGCCATATTTTTCTATTTCGGGCAAGGCATCAGCTCATCTCTGATCTACTTTCTGGTGGTTCCTTTAAAAGACAGTATGCCATGGTGGCTTTTAATGATTTTAATTTATAGTATAAATATCATCCTGGCATTCATCATTTCAGCCGGCCTAAGAAAAGCAGATAAAGCAGGCTGGAAAACCCTGGAATTCCTGAGAAGCAAAACAGCTGAAAATTAAACTCTTCTTCTTCCGCTTCTGGCAATCAGTGCAATAATGATAATGAGAAGAATGGCTCCTCCGATAATATACATCGGATCTGTATACCATTCTGTGGTAGTAGTTGTCTTCTGCTCTGTGGTTACTGCTCCGCCTCCTGTCGTAGTCGTTTCCTGAGCAAAAGCTAAAACAGATGTTCCCATCGTTAAAATCATTAATAATAAAGCATTCACTCTTGATCTGAAGTTGTTGATTGTTTTCATAACTGATATTTTTTTAGTGATTTTTTAAGTACTAACAAAAAAAATACCATCTCAATGAAATATTATAATTAGAAAATAATTTTTAATGTAAAATTTTAAGTCTAAATAAAACTTTAATCGTATTGCAAATTATTTTAATTTTACACAAAATTTAAAACATGTTTAAGTTGAAACTTCCTACCGACCCAAGGTGGGCAAATATTGCGGAAGGGAACATCGAAGAAATTTTGACGGATCATGCCTGGTGTGAGCAGAAAGCAGCTACCAACGCGATTGGGCTGATTACCATGTTGCCGGAATATCCGGAAATGGTAACCGAGCTTCTGGCCATTGCGCAGGAAGAACTGGAGCATTTCGGGCAGGTGCATGAGATTATTAAGAAAAGAGGATACATTTTCGGGCGTACCCGGAAGGATGACTATGTAAACGAACTGGTACAGTTTATCCAGAAAGGCGGCAACAGGGATGATCTGATTATCGACAAAATGCTTTTTGCAGCCATGATCGAAGCGAGAAGCTGTGAGCGGTTTAAAGTCCTTACAGAAAATATTAAAGATGAAGAGCTGAAGGTATTCTACAGGGAACTGATGATTTCCGAAGCCAATCATTATACCACGTTCATTGGTTTTGCCAGACAGCTGGGTGATGAGCAGAAAGTAAACGCAAGATGGGAAGAGTGGCTGGAATATGAAGCCCGGGTGATCCAGTCTTACGGAAAAGGAGAAACAATCCACGGATAAAACAGAGTGAAAAAACCGACGTTTGAAAATATTGCCAATCTGTTCCTGAAAAATTTCTTTCAGGGGTTAGTGATTATTGGTCCGATCGGGCTGACGATTTTCGTGATCTGGTATGTTGTAACGTCGATCGATAACATTATCCCTTCTGTAGCCAGGGAAATTCCGGGGCTGGTTTTTATTTCCACCATTTTAATAACGGCAATGCTGGGTTTTCTGGGCAATAAGTTCGTGGTAGGCAAATTCTTTTTTGATTCCATGGACCGCTTGCTGGAAAAAACCCCCGGCGTAAAGCATATCTATACCCCGACGAAAGATGTGATGTCTTCCTTTGTAGGCGACAAGAAAAAATTTAATGATCCGGTCTGGGTGAAAACCAATGAAAATCCTGAAATCTGGAGAATCGGTTTCTTAACCCAGAAAGAAATGGCCGATGTAGACAAACACAATTACGTAGCGGTATATCTGCCGCATTCGTATGCCATTTCAGGCTGGGTAATCGTTACGGAAGAGAAAAACATCAAACCGGTAGTGGGTATGACGGCAGCTTCCGCTATGAAATTTGCGGTAAGCGGCGGTGTGGCAGGCTTTCATTCCGATGACAATATTTTTAAAGCACCGGAATAAGTGTCTTGCATGGGATAATATCATCCTGATGTTATCTGATTAACTTTCAAAAACTTTGGCTAAAGCCACTTCCTTTTCATTAAAATCATTTTGCCGGACATCGTTTTCCGCCATTTGATAATTTTTAATGAAAAAATCACATCCTACAACAAACAAAAACCAACAACCAATAAAGATGGGCAAAGCTGCAATCATAGGTGCCGGTGTATCCGGACTGAGCATGGCGAATTATCTGGAAAAAAACAAGATCGATTATCACCTGTATGAAAGAAGGACTCCGAATGACCTTAAAGGACACGGTTTCATTCTTCCCAAAGAAGGCATCGAATTCCTTTCCAACATTATTAATATCGACGACCTTTATTCAAAAGGAAGTTTCCTTAAAAAGTATATCCACTATAACCAGTCAGGAGAAATCATCTCCGAAAAAGATCTGGATAACGTCTTTGTGGTTTCCAGAAGCGCGCTGATTGAAATTCTTGCCAAAGGCGTTCCTGCAGATAAGATTTCCTATAATTCCACTGTAAGGCTGGACGGCTTCACCAATGGGAAAGCTGAAATTACCGTAGATGACAGCGAAAAAATGGAGGCAGATGTGGTAATTGCTTCCGACGGATCAAGAAGCCGCATCCGGAGAACGATTTTCCAGGAAGAATCCATGAAAGCGGTATTGGAGAATGAAGTGGTCAATATTATAGAAAATGAAGCACTGGCCGGCGAAATTGAAAGCAACTTCCTGAAGTTCCACCACGAGAACGGCGGTCTTACTTTTGGGGTTTTGAAGCTTTCCTCTTCAAAAATCCTTTGGTACTGCCAGTTCGACATTACCAAGTATTTCATTAATGAAGATTATACCCCCGATTGCATCAGACAGTTCATGCTCGATAATTTCGGAGCCTGGAACCCGCTGATTTCCTCCATTATCGAAGGCTCCAGCTACGAAAACGCCCATATCTGGCGTGTCTATGAACTTGAAAAGCTGAATCCGTTCTATCATCAGAACGTGGTGTTCATCGGTGATGCGGCCCATCCTTTAATTCCCTTTACCAGCCAGGGTGTGACTTCTGCCCTAAAAGACTCTTTCACCCTGACGAATCTTTTAAAAGAAGGAAACTCTATTCAGGAGACCTTCCAGAAATATGAAGAAGAAAGAAGGCCTGAAATCGACATCCATATTGCTAACGGAAGAACCTTACTGGACCAGTTCCTTTTACCGCTGCACGAACAACCGAAAAATACGTTACCCATCTCATACAAATAAAATGTTTACAAATAAAGATATCAATTTTGAAGCCCTGAAAAGAAAAGCCTATAACGGAAGATGGGCAACCCTTAAGGACGGCATTATTCCGTTAACAGCGGCTGACCCCGATTTCAGAATGTCGGCAGAAATAGAAAACGGAATTATTGAATATATTAAGGACGGCTATCTCAGCTACGGCCCTTTTTCCGGAATCCCGGAATTCAAAAAAAGTGTCGCCGAGCATTTTAATATTGAGAAAAAGGGAAATTTTACGCCGGACAATGTTCTGGCCGTTAACAGTGCTGCCCAGGGAATGTTTCTGATTGCCAAATACGTCCTGAATCCCGGAGATGAAGCCATTATCTTCGATCCTGTGGATTTCCTGTTTAAAAAGACCGTGGAAGCTGTTGGCGGAAACATCAGGCTGTGTGCGGTAGACTCCGTAACCGGCGACATCGATTTTGAGATGCTGGTTTCCCTGATTTCACCGAAAACGAAAATGATCAGCATCTGCAACCCGCATAATCCGGTAGGAAGGGTTTATTCCAAAGAAATCCTGAAAAAGATTTCAGAAATTGCCGCAGC
The DNA here is from genome assembly GCF_008329705.1 of Chryseobacterium sp. SN22. Taxonomy (GTDB): domain Bacteria; phylum Bacteroidota; class Bacteroidia; order Flavobacteriales; family Weeksellaceae; genus Chryseobacterium. The sequence goes on from NZ_VTSX01000017.1 coordinate 77,956, forward strand.
CCATAACCTGTGGGTGATGAGTGACGAGATCTGGAGCGATATTGTATATGATCAAAGGGAATTCAATACCTATTCATCCGTTTCCGAGGAAGCCAGACAGAAAAGCTTTACCGTATTCGGGTTTTCAAAGTCTTTCGGTATTGCTGGCCTGAGAATAGGTGCCGTACTGTGCAATGATCAGGATTTACTGGATGACTTTACGGAGAAGTCGCAGTTCAATTCGACCATCGAAGGAGTCTCTACCCTATCGCAAATCGCGGCAAGTGTTGCGATTGACCGGGCAAAGCCTTGGTTCAATGATTTCCTTACGCATTTGCAGCATAACAGGGATCTGGCGCACAGCATGCTGAGCAATTCAGGAATTCTTACCCCTAATCTTCCGGAAGCCACATTTGTTATTTTCCCGAAAATCGAAAACGGAATGTCAAGCGACAAATTCGCCCAACATGTTCTAAAAGAAGGAAAAGTAGCCGTTGTTCCGGGTTCGGAAAGGTGGTTTGGAAAAGGTGCGGAAGGACATATCCGGATCTGTTTCTCCACCTCTCAGGAAATCCTGACGGAAGGACTGAAGCGATTAATTAATAGTTTTTAAACATAATAAAGGAACTCCGGGTAAATCAAAGATTCTGCCCGGAGTTATTATTCTGATAAATCCTATATCAAAATATCCATTCGGATATTATTTTTTAGAAATCCTGTATAGTTTTCCACTATCGGTAACGGCATATAAGTTTCCGTCGTTTCCGTTCAGGACATCCCGGAATCTTTCATTCTCCCCTTCTAAAAGGCGTTCTTCGCCAACCACTTTATTATTTTTCATCACAATCCGGTTGATATGTTCTCCGCTTAAGCAGCCGATCATCAGGTTGCCTTTCCATTCATTAATGTTTCCGGTATAAAAAGTAACGCCGCTCGGCGAGATCACCGGATCCCAGTAATAGACAGGCTGCTCAGTTCCTGCCTTTTGGGTCGTTCCGTGGTTTATCTTTTCCCCGGAATATTCAATCCCGTAGGTTACATCGCCCCAGCCGTAGTTTTTTCCCGGCTTAATCAGGTTAATTTCATCACCCCCTCTCGGCCCCATTTCCACATCCCAGAGATTTCCGCTCGGATCAATGGCCATTCCCTGAGGATTCCTGATGCCGTACGCATAAATCTCAGGTTTGAATCCTGCTTTCCCCACAAAAGGATTTCCCGGTGCCGGTTTCCCGTCTTTGGTTATTTTTAAAATTTTCCCTAAATAGTTATCCGTTTTCTGGGCATAAACCCGTGTCTGTTTATCGGATCTTTCTCCGGTACTTACGAAAAGATTTCCGTCTTTATCAAAAGTCAGCCTGCTGCCGTAATGTTTGTCGCCGTCGTAGGTCGGGGTTGCCCGGAAAATCACCTGCACGCCTGAGATATTTTTCAGATCAGCTGAAAGCATTCCTTTTCCTACTGCCGTGTGATTCCCTTTCTCATAAGGCTCAGAAAAGCTGAAATAGATCATCCGGTTGTTGCTGAAATCAGGATCCAGGGCCACATCCAGCATTCCGCCCTGCCCTTTGGCATCAACTTTGGGAAAACCTTCAATTTTGGAGATCTGTTTTCCATCCGCTGAAACAACATTAATATATCCTCTTTTATCGGTAATTAAAAAACGCCCGTCCGGCAGGTTGATGATTCCCCAGGGTTTGCCTAGGTCTCTACTCAGAACCTCTACTTGATATGGTATTGATGTTTTTACTGCTTTTATTCTGGTCTGCCCTGCAAAGGCTGGTTTATATTCAGGAGAATTAGGCTCTTTCGTTTCCACGCTGCCGTCTTTTCCCAGCTTTTGAGCATTCAGCGCATTATCTTTGCACGATGATAAAATCATAAATAAACTGAAAGCAGAAATGTAAAATTTATTGAATTTCATACAATTATATTTGGTGGTTCCCGGAATGGATGGAAAAATAATGCCATAAAAAATTTGGCAGTTCAGAATTTTGCTCTACATTTGTAGAACAAATTATTAATCCGTAGAATATGAAAGAAATAAAACTTACCGATTCCGAAAAAGACCTCATGGACATTCTCTGGGAAAAAGAAAAAGCATTCATGAAAGATATTCTGGAATCTTACCCCGAGCCGAAACCGGCAACCACCACCATTGCCACGCTGCTGAAAAGAATGCAGAACAAAGATTTTGTCGGCTACAAATTGTATGGAAATTCCCGCGAATACTTTCCGAAAATCGCGAAAGGGGAATATTTCAAAGAAGAGATGTCTTCCATGATTGACCGTTTTTTCAACAGTTCCGTCACCCAGTTTGCTTCGTTTTTTACTTCGAACGCAAAACTTTCCCAGAAACAGCTGAAAGAACTCCGCGAAATTATAGACCGTGAAATTGATGAAAAATGATCATCCTCTTTAAAATTATACTGTGTTCCACCCTGTTGATTGTATTTTACTACGGGGTTTTACAGAAGGAAAAAATGTACCGGTTCAACAGGATCTATCTGCTTTTTTCACTGTTGTTTTCTTATACGGTCCCTTTTATTTCGATCAGTACGGAAGCACCGAAACCGGTGAACCGTTTACAGACCGCCTATGAGACCACCCAGCAGATTCTGGATCTTACGCCCGTGCAGAACGGTTTCAACCTTATTAATTTGACTTTGATCATCTATGGAATCATAACCTTTATATTTTTAAGCAGGGTGATTGTTTCATTTTTGAAAATCAAGAGTTTGAAAGGCCAAAAGATCATTTATCAGAATCAGGAAGTTCTGGTAACGGAGAAAAACATTCCGCCTTTCAGTTTTTGGAATACGATTTATCTGGGGAAAAGCTACTTCACTGATCAGCAAATAGACGACAGAATTTTTCTGCACGAAAAAAGCCACCTGGAACAGAAACACAGCATTGATCTTATGATGGTTGAAATCGTGAAAGCTTTCACCTGGTTCAATCCGGCAGTTTACTTTTATAAAAAAGCCATCCGGATGAATCATGAATTCCTGGCGGATGAATCGGTCTTAAAGAATCATTTTAATATAAAAGACTATCAGAATTTAATACTGGATGAAATTATTTCCAGCCAAAGCTATAACCTTACCCATACATTCCATTTTAACAACACCAAAAAACGATTTATTATGATGAACACCAAGAAGTCCAAATGGGCCCAAGTGAAAAAAGCCATCAGTATTCCTGCTTTGATATTCGCTTTCGGATTATTTGTGCAGAAAACGTATGCCCATCCGATTGAAACAATCATTGAGGAAACCCGGAAGAAAATGGCCGATCACGATCCGGTAGCCCAAACTACAGAGAAAACCAGCACAGATTCCGAGGAACCCGATCTGCCTGCTCTGTTTGAAACACCTGAAGAACCGGTTAAAAATACCCAAAAAGAAGAAAAGGTTCAGGATACCATCCGGCCAAAAGAAGGTAAAAACACAAATCTGGACCGGCAGAGCGCATCCGGTACAACCCCTGAATCCCTGACTGTTTCTTTAAAGGATGAGCCGACCATGCTTCCCCAATTTCCGGGCGGGTTCAATGAAATGAGAAACAGAGTTTCAAAAATGTTTGACGCCTCTAAGATGGAAACTGAAAAGCCGAAAGGTTTGTTAAGAGCGGATATTTCGTATACCGTTGATGAAACGGGCAATGTGGTGAATGTAAAAGTTGCCGGCAGTAATGAGTCCTTCAATAATGAAGTATTGGCATCGTTCAGAAGGGCCAACGAGAATATCGTCTGGAAGCCGGCGGAAAAAGACGGAAAGCCTGTGAATTACTACATGAGGCTACCTTTAACCATGTCATTTCAATAAACAGACGAGCATCCCAAACCGGGATGCTTTTTTATTCAATTGATGATACATAAAATGAATCATCAAAATACAAATTAAGACCCATCATTTAGGTGAATGCCAAATAATTCTTTCGTATTTTTGTTAGGATAACATCACCAATTTTATGAATTTCAAACTTCAATCAGAATATAAACCTACCGGCGATCAGCCGCAAGCCATCGAAAAGCTTACCGAAGGCATTAAGATCGGCGAAAAATACCAGACATTGCTGGGGGTAACCGGATCAGGAAAAACCTTTACCGTGGCCAATGTGATCCAGAATGTTCAGAAACCAACACTGGTCCTGGCGCATAACAAAACACTGGCCGCACAGCTCTTCATGGAGTTTAAAGAATTCTTCCCGGAAAATGCCGTTGAATATTTTGTCAGCTACTATGATTACTACCAGCCGGAAGCCTATATTGCGACTTCGGGAACCTATATTGAGAAAGACCTGAGTATTAATGAAGAAGTGGAAAAACTGAGGCTTTCTGCGACGGCAAGCCTGCTTTCAGGACGCAGGGATGTATTGATCGTTGCTTCAGTCTCCTGTATTTACGGAATCGGGAACCCGACGGAATTTCACAAATCCCTGATTTCGATTGCGATCGGTGAAAAAGTAACCCGGACTGCCTTGCTGCACGCTTTGGTAAATGCATTGTATTCCAGGACGCTGAATGAGTTTCAAAGAGGGACATTCCGGGTAAAAGGGGACGTGATCGATGTATTTCCGGCTTATGCGGATAATGCGATCAGGATCCAGTTTTTCGGAGACGAGATCGAAAAGATCCAGAGCTTTGATCCTGTTTCCGGGAATGTAACAGCCAATTTCGAACAGATCCAGATTTATCCGGCCAATCTCTTTGTTACTTCAAAAGAAACCTTAAACGGAGCGATCCGGAATATTCAGGACGATCTGGTAAAACAGGTGGATTTCTTCGGATCTATCGAAAAGCCGCTGGAAGCCAAAAGACTGCAGGAAAGAACCGAGCTCGATCTTGAAATGATCAAAGAGCTGGGTTATTGTTCGGGAATTGAGAACTATTCGAGATACCTTGACGGACGACTGCCGGGAACAAGGCCTTTCTGCCTGCTGGATTATTTTCCGAAGGATTACCTCATGGTAATCGATGAGAGCCACGTGACGGTTCCGCAGGTTCACGCCATGTACGGCGGCGACCGCAGCCGGAAAGAAGCTTTAGTGGAGTACGGCTTCAGGCTTCCTGCCGCCATGGACAACCGTCCATTGAAATTCGAAGAGTTCGAGGCCATCCAGAACCAGGTGATTTATGTTTCTGCAACCCCGGCAGACTATGAACTGGAAAAAACAGGAGGCGCCTATATCGAACAGATCATCCGTCCGACCGGACTTTTGGATCCTATCATTGAAATCCGTCCGACCATCAACCAGATTGACGACCTGATGGAGGAAATCCAGAAGAGAGCAGATCTTGACGAAAGGGTTCTGGTAACAACCTTAACAAAGAAAATGGCGGAAGAACTGACGAAATATTTCACCAAATTCGGTATCAGGACAAGATACATTCACTCGGATGTCGAAACCCTTGAACGGATCCAGATTATGCAGGATCTGCGGGTAGGACTGTTTGATGTCCTGATCGGGGTGAACCTTCTGAGAGAAGGTCTGGATTTACCGGAAGTTTCCCTGGTGGCCATACTGGATGCCGATAAGGAAGGAATGCTGAGAAGCCGCCGGTCGATGATCCAGACCGTAGGCCGTGCCGCCCGTAACCTCAACGGAAGGGCCATCATGTATGCCGATAAGATCACGAAATCGATGCAGGCTACCCTTGATGAAACGGAATACCGGCGCGCCAAACAGGAAGAGTACAACAAAGAACACGGAATGGTTCCGGTAGCGTTAAATAAAAAGATCTCGGAAAGCCTCGTCGGAAGAAGCAAAGACTTCCCGGATGAAAAATACACCCAAAAAGAAATTCTGCAGAAAGTGGCTGAAGCCAAAGCCAGTTATACTTCGGAAGATATGGAGAAAGTCATTGTCCAGAAGCAAAAAGAAATGGAAATGGCTGCCAAAAGCCTTGATTTCATTAAAGCGGCTAAGCTGAGGGATGAAATTGCAGCCCTGAAGGGATAAATAAAAAGAGACTGGTTACACAGTCTCTTTTTCAATATTGGATTATTGTAAGTGATAAAAGCCTTCCTAGATGATATCAGCTGCTGTTCCGCCTATATCCCGGTATGTAATCATAAAGCAAAACCAAATAAAATAATCCAATATTCTGTAAAACATTGGATTAAATATTTCTAAAGATCATTCAGGTTCTACCGTTGATTTCTGACTGCGGCGCGGATCGGGATCAGCAGTTCGGTCAGGCCGTTTAATTTAATTTCGTAGACCGTCGCCAGCTGCATTCCCAGCTTACCTTTGGGCATTCCCGTCCGCTGAAACCATTCAAGATAGCTTATCGGGAGATCAGCGAGAACTGTTCCTTCGTATTTTCCGAAAGGCATTTTTACAATACAGATTTCTTTTAATATTTCCGGGTTTATTCCGTCCTGCATATTTATTTTATACTAATAAATTAATCTTGGTTTCCAACTCTTCATTCTTGTCAGGCAGCTGCAGTTCAGGCGTGTCGTCATCGGAAAATTCATTGCGGTATACCTGAATCAAAAGCAGAGTCAGTGAAACCATGATAGGACCGAAAACCAGTCCCATAAAACCGAATAAGTTCATTCCCATGATAATTCCGAAAACCGTGTTTAGAGGATGGATGTCTTCCAGCTTTTTCAAAAGGGTAAAACGCAGAACATTATCCGTTAATCCCACTACGATCATACAGTAAGCAGCCAATCCGAGTCCGCTTCCCATATCGCCTTCCGCAATCATAAAAATGCAGACAGGGCCGTATACGATAGCCGCACCGACTACCGGGATCATGGAGGTTGCTGCGGTAAGCGCAAAAAGAAGTATTGGACTTGGAGCTCCAAAGATATAGTACCCTACCAAGGCAACAATACCCTGGCCAAGAGCAACTACAGGAATTCCGATGGCATTGGCCAGGATCAGTTTTCTCATTTTTTCGCCGATCAATGATACATTGGATCTTTTAAGAGGTGCCGCTGATGAAAGGATTCTTTCAAAAAAACGGGGCTTTTCAAGCATGAAGTAAAGAATGAAATACATGGAAGCCACAACGGTGAGCGTGTTTACTGTTCCGCTGAGCGCCTTTGTTGAATACTGCCCTACACTGTTCTTCAACTTATCCATATTTCCTTTGCTTAATATATCAAATTTAAATTTTGAATAAATATATGTGTGGATTTTCTCCAGAAAAACATTGAACTTTTCCATATAGGCCTGGGCATTTCCAAGCTTTTCAATAAGAAGGTCCCCGATAAAATAGATAGGAAGAATAAGAACGATCAGACTGGCACCCATAAGTGTTAATGAAGCAAGCCAGGGTTTCCATTTTTTCTCTTCCTGAAGATAGAAATTATACTTCCGGCATAAGACATAGATGGTAATGGCTCCTAAAACGGATGGGATAAATAGGGCAAGATTAAAACAGATTAAAGCTGCTAAAATTAAAATTATCGCAAGTAAAAAAACCTGCTTGATCTTGACACTGCTGATTTGCTGATCTTTATTCATCATTTATTTAAAATTATTTGTCTCGGTTTTCCTAAATGGGCACAATAAAGGGAATACATCACAGCAAAGATGAATGGTGCCGTTACAATTACTCCGATGAAGCACAGCACGATTCCTGCCATTGACAGCAGAAAACCTACAAATGTTGCGCCAAGAAAAACACCGTAATTTTCTTTGGCAATGTTGAATGACTTTCCTAAAGCCTCTGTGGCAGAAGCATTTTCAAACAGTAAAACCGGATATCCCAGCATCAGCAGGGGATATACAAAAACAATAGGCAGTACACAAAGCGAAAGTGCGATCGACGAAATAATCCCCGACAACAGGGCATAGATTAAAATATTTACAAAATTTTGTCGGTATCCGATAAACAGGTCGGAAAAATCAATGGGATTTTTAGTGTTGTATTTGTTAATCATGTAAATCAGCCCCACGTACAATGGGGAAAGAACCAATCCTAAAATTCCGGAGAGGGTAAGATACAAAGGAAAGCCCGGTGCACTGAATACGGAAAATCTCGAATAGCCTCCTGAATCGCGCATTTCTTCAAGCATGGCCGCAGAATTCATCCCGGTCAATGCCTGAATAACAGCTCCTAAGATGCTGTAGATAATCATGGCGACAACGGCATATAGGAATACGCCCTTGTACATTTCGAATGCATGAGAGATAATGGCTCCCGTATTTCTTTCCGGAACAGAACCCTGTTGGTCAAATTCGTTAAATTCTGACATGGTGTTTAAATTTTTAATGTTGATTTTACCAAATTTAACTTTTTTTGGCTTTAAAACATTAAAACTTATGAAATTTATGCCTTCTCCGAAAATATGGTTTTGTACAGGGAATAAATAACGGCATTCCAGAAAGGAAAGGTAAACAGCCCGCCGACCAACAGCAAAGCAAAGCCGATATACTTGAAAATCACGGCAACCATTACACAGACAAGAATTTCCAGGAAATATGTTTTCATAGCTTTAAAGCTGAGGGAAAGCGATTCGAAAATCGTTTTGTTCATAAAGAACATCATCGGTGCTACAAAGATGGTGATGCACACCCAGGCTACGGCAAGAATAATCGTAGGAAAAGTAAACCGGTAAATAAAATACCAGAAAATATAATACGAAACATATCTGAAAAAATTCAGTCCGTTATACCCCGCAAATAAATCGCTGAGTTCAGGCTTTTCACCGGTATCCATTTTTCTGTAGATCTGAAAAAACCCCAGGTTCAGCGGATACAGAAAAATTGTGGTTCCCATAATCCATAAAGAGAAATTCTGGTAATGGTCTGTAGCGACCAGCTTGTTGAGCTGTTCCATATAAACCTTCATCCCGTCCTGCATATATTTTCCCGCTTCATTAAATTCTCCCATAATTCCGTATTTCATATCGCACATAAAAAGTACGGTAAGAAAAATCCCAAAATACATGATGGAAAACATCAGCTGGAAAACCAATGTTTTGTTCCAGTAGAAAAATGCCTGCTTCAATATAAAATCCAATCCCGGTTTCTGCGGATATTTGCTGTTCATTAAAAATATTTTGTGCAAAAGTAAACATCAATAATTACTTTTGCGGAATGTTTTCAGTGAATCATCAAAAATTTATGGAAATGGACGAACTTTCGCTCAGGAAAGTTCCTTACTTTTTCATCATTGATTTCCTTGGGGAAAATGTTGAAATCTTCGAAGAGCATGAGATCGAAAAATCAGGCTTAATGATTGATTTTCAAAATTTTTCAACAGTGAAAAGCCAGCATCTTTTACAAAAAAAAGTAGAATGGAAATCATATCCCGAAACACTCGAAGATTTTCAAACAGGTTTTGATAAGGTTCAGAAAAATATCCGCCTCGGAAATTCCTATCTCACCAATTATACCCGGAAAACAAGGATTGAGACCAATTTAACGCTGGAAGAAATTTTTTTTCATTCATCGGCGAAATATAAAGTTTTTTATAAAGATTTTTTCGTATTTTTTTCTCCTGAAACTTTTGTGAAGATCATCGACGGAAAAATTCTGACTTATCCCATGAAAGGTACTATTGATGCTTCCCTTGACAATGCCGCTGAAATCCTGAAAAATGATAAGAAAGAAAAAGCGGAACATTACACCGTGGTCGATTTACTCCGGAATGATCTCAGCATGGTAGCAGATAATGTAAAGGTGGATAAGTTTCAGTACATCGACTTCATTAAAACCAGGCAGAAAGACCTTTATGCCATGAGTTCCGAGATATCAGGAACCGTAAAGCCCGAATTTAATGGTAAACTGGGAAGCCTGATGAAACAACTGGTCCCTGCCGGTTCTATCTTAGGAGCCCCGAAGCCGAAAACCCTGGAAATCATCCTGGAAGCAGAAGGTTACGAAAGAGGCTATTATACAGGAATTTGCGGCTGGTTTGACGGAGACAGCACTGACAGCTGCGTGATGATCCGTTTTATCGAAAAAGAAGATGATAACCTGTATTTCAAAAGCGGGGGCGGAATTACCCACATGAGCAGATTAGAAGACGAATATCAGGAAATGAAAAACAAAATCTATGTCCCAATTCATTGAAAGCATAAAAATAGAAAACCGGAAAATCTTCTTACTGGAATTTCACCAGAAGCGTGTAGACCATACTTTCGCCCATTTCGGCAAGGAAGGCTCCATCGACCTGGCAAAGATTTATAAACATCTGGAACATGACGGAGACGGGCTTTTTAAACTGAGAATCGTCTACGATCTGGATAAGAAAATCCGGACCCAGATGATCCCTTACGCCATTCCGGAACTCAACGATTTCCAGCTGGTGGAAAACAACAGCTTCGATTACTCTTTCAAATCCGAAGACCGGAAAGAACTGGAGAAAATGAAGATGAAAGCTAAAGCGGAAGAAATCATTATTGTGAAGAATAACCATATCACGGATACTTCATACAGCAATCTTCTGTTTAAGAAAGGCAAAGAATGGTTCACCCCTTCCGCCTACCTGCTGAACGGCGTACAAAGGCAGAACCTTTTAAAGCACAAAAAAATCAAAGAAGGGGAAATCACCCTACAGAACCTGAAGGAATTTTCTCATTTTCAACTTGTTAATGCTTTAAATGATTTTGACGAAAATTTCATCTATCCCATCGGCAGAATTATCAACCTGCCGGGGAATGAAGACTATCTTGATCTTTAATTTTCTTTTAAAAAATTGAAATACGCTTTCTGAATATCGGCATTGTGCATCGCCTGGGTATTTACTTCCAGGATTTTAGGCTGCGTATCCGGCTTGAAGAAATTCTCCAGCACGCGGTCTAAGGTTATTTCTTCATCCACTTTGGTGTACGAAAACCCGAAGTGTTTCGCCAGATGCTCTGCATTTCTGTGGTGTTTTGTAGCAATAAACTCATCCAGCGTATTCGGGTTGGCATTTCCCGGTCCCGGAATAATTTTAAAGATATTTCCTTCCCCGTTGTTAAAGATGATGATCCTCACAAACGGCGGAATGTATGGATTCCAAAGCCCGTTGATGTCATAGAAAAAGCTTAAATCACCTGTGATAAGCAGCGTCGGATTGGCATTTTTGATAGCAAATCCCATGGCTGTTGAGGTAGAGCCGTCGATCCCGCTGGTTCCCCGGTTGCAGTATATTTTCCTTTTTCCGTAATCAAACAGCTGGGCATACCGGATGGCCGAACTGTTGCTGAAATGGATGTTATAGTTCTCCGGAACGGTCTGTGTGGTTTTATAAAAGAAATAGAAATCGGAGAAATCAACCCTGCTTAAAAACTGTTCGTGTTTTGCATCTTTTTTATCCCGCAGGACATCCCAGAGATTGTAATAAGGCCTCGGCTCAAGATTAATGAAATTCAAGAGCTTTGAAAAGAAAACCTCCGGCTTCACTTCGATCTTTTCCGTTAAAGCGAAATACGTATCCGGCTGCCACACCGGATCAAGATGCCAGTGCTGCTTCGGCTTTGCCTTTCTTAAAAACTGTTTTACTTTTTTGGAAACCACGTTCTGGCCTACCGTAATCAGCAGATCAGGCGCATACATTTTGAAATCCTCTTCCGTGAAATTGAAAACATAGCGGTCGATATACCTGAAGAATTTTTCGTGGTATAAATTGGAATTGGCTTCGCTCAGCACTACGACCGTATGGTTTTTTACCAACTGGGTCAGCTGGTTCTCCAATTCGGGACTGTGGTCTTTGGTTCCTACCAGGACCATGATTCTTTGGGACGTATTCCAGTCGGCAATCAGATTGGAAGGTACTTCGTATTCTTTCTGCCGGATGGTTCTTTCCACTGTCGGAAACGTCGGCAGCTCGGAGATTAGCTCGTACAGAGGCTCTTCCAATGGAATATTGATATGTACCGGACCCTGCTTTTCGATACAGAGTTCGATCGCTGTTTTGATAATGCCGAAATTATGATCTTCCGCATTTTCCTTGCCGTCTTCCATCAGCTGGAAATCACCGTAGGAATGCTGATGAAAAAGATTATTCTGCCGGATGGTCTGGCCGTCGAAGATGTCTACATAATCCATCGGGCGGTCTGCCGTAAGCACCAGCAGCGGTATGTTAGAGTAGAAAGCCTCTGTTACCGCCGGGTAATAATTCGCTGCTGCGGAACCGCTGGTACAGGTAAGTGCCACCGGCTTTTTCTCGCTCATCGCCATTCCCATTCCTACAAAAGCTGCACTTCTTTCATCCACAATGCTGTAACAGTTGAAGCTGTCGATCTCTGAAAAATGAATTGCTAAAGGGGCATTCCTGGATCCGGGAGAAACGATAATATCTGAAATGCCGTATTGCTGAAGAAGGTGCGCGAGTATCTGAATACTTCTTTTGGAAGAATATTTTTTCATAGTACAAAATTAAGGTTTTTATTGATTTCTTAAATTAATTTTAAATACGTCAAGTTTTGACGCAGTTGGGATTTAGCTTTGCTTTTAGAACGTTTAAACAAAATATTAATGTAAAAGTACAGCTTATGAAAAAATTATTTGATGATGATTGGAGGGATGATCTCTCTGAATTTAAGATCATTTCCATAGATGATTTAAAAAAAGGAATATTAGGTGAAGGAAAAGACCCTTTCGCAGAAATAAGAACCACCAAAACATTTGATGAAATTTCTAATGAATATGCGCTAAGTACACCTTTTGGAAAAAATAGCGCTTTTTACAAACCTACAACAAAAGATTATGATGAATTATCTAAGGATTTTTATACCGGAGGAATTAATTATGAACTCCTTGCAGAACATTTGAAAGAAAAATTAGGGTTGACAGAAGGATTTTTATTTAATCCTGAAATTTACCTCTTAGAAAACAAAACTATTTATGCAGGCTCTTCTTCATTCGGTATTCCTGTACTTAGCAATACTAGAAATAATAAACCTTTTGTATATAAAAAAAGAGAGCAAGAAATTCAGGCAACTTTTGACTTGGCAAAATTGAATACCAGAAAGAATCTATTAAGTAATTCTTACAATTTTGGAATCTATTTTGACAATTATAGAGTCATTTATAATCTAAACTTTATTTATAAGGACGGAGAAGATAAGAAATTTCAAGATGCTATAACCAAACAGACCTCCAATCCTGCTGACTTTAAATTAAATGATGAGTATGTAGCTATTAAACTATTTACATCCGATGTAAGCACATTTATAGAGTTTTTACGAATTGTCAAAGGGGATTATAGTGTTGAATCAATAAAAAAATCTATTATCCGCTATTATCGAGATTTTTTTGCAGCTGCAAAAGGTAACCCTAATATTATTGATTCTTTATATGAAAACATTCCTGATTTTGTGTTGGAAACTCTTACAGATGAAATGCTTTGGAAAGATTTTGTATCTCTATCTGAAAAAGCTATCGATACTTCTGGGACTAATGAAAACTTTTCAGTTATTAATCTGTTAAAAGGTGTAAAGAAAAGTATTTGGTGGAGTACGCAGGTTAATAATAACCTTGAGGTAGTAAGAAAAGTTCTAGGTAAGCTCAAAGCTAAATATTTTGAAGATTTTATTATTGCATTAACAAAAGTGGGAATTAATACATGGAATGATTCTGATTATCAAACTGCAATTTCTTATTATCTCAAAATGAAAGACACATTAAAAAATGGTGTTGTTGAAAACAGAATTGTTTATTGGAGTGGTTTTTTAGAAAAAGAGAAGAAATTTGAAGTCGGTTTTACTATTCATTCTTATGAAAATGGAAACCAAGCACCTTCAGAAAGTAGTTCTGAAACATTGGGTATAAATGATGCCTTTGCTCCATTAAAAATATCAGACAATAAGGAAAATTATTTTATACCGACAATTGTTGCTAATTACTTTACTGAAAAACAATTAGATGAAGACCGATGGACGGTTTTAGAAAATATTGTGGCCGGATTGTTACCCGAGTTTGAAGCAACTGCTTTTAGAAGTTTTTCTTCTTTAGCTTCAAAATTGAGGTATTCTAAATATTTAAAGGTTTTAGGAGAAAATCCAGCTTTTCAAAAAATATTAGTTGAGCTTTCCAGCACAAGGTATATGGCAAAATATTTATCTTTGGAAGAAGAAGCCATCTTAAGATTTTATACTACAAATGCCGGTTATAAAAACTTTAACAAAGCATTACGAGGAGAAATTGAAATGACTGAAGAATTTAAAATACAGAAGGAACTAATGAATAAAGCCTTAGATAAATTACCAAAATATCAATCAAATGAACTTCTGTATAGAATTGAAACGTTATCTGAAGAACAAATTACAAAAATATATAAGGTTGGCAATATAATTGAAAATAAACAATTTACTTCAACTACTTATTCAGAAACTGCTATTGAGAGAGGTATTGAACATAGAGGCGCAACCCTATTATTACGTATTGAAGGTAAAAATGGCAGATTGATTGAAGACCTCTCAACATTAAAGATAGAGAGAGAGGTTTTATTTAAATCTAATACGAAATTCATTGTTAAAGAAGTTGGATTTGCACCAAATCCATATGAGCCTTGGGTACCTATAAAAAGAGTTATACTTGTAGAAAAATAATTAATATGGAAAATAAAGAAGAATTAAAAAATAAATTGAAAAATCTTCTAAAAAGAGAAGAAGAATATTCAACACTACTTGCAAATTTTAATTTTCAAACTAAGCAGGAAGCCGATGTATACATCTCCAATAATCAATTTAAATTTGATGAATTAAAAAAAATTACGAAAGAAATTAGAGAAATAAAATTCATGCTTATGACTCCTCAAGAAAAGAATCAGTATTTAGAAGAACAAAAAAAGCTGAAGGAAAAATATTCTGGAAATTAATTTATAAATATTAAATAAAATTAGAAGATTATCAAGAATCTAATCCTGAATGTTTTTTAAGAGTTTTGTGTATCTTATCATTAAAATAATTAATTTAAAAATCTGTAATTTAGCCATTCGTAAATTTCTAAAAATGGACAAAATACCTAGTGTAGACCTGCGTGATTTCCTTTCGGGTGACCCGGAACGCAAACAGAAATTTGTAAATGAAATCGGAAAAGCTTATGAAGAAATTGGTTTTGTAGCCTTAAAAGGCCATTTTCTTGATGACGAATTGGTAGAGGAATTGTATGGAGAGGTAAAAAACTTTTTTGAACTGCCTACGGAAACAAAACAGAAGTATGAGATTCCGGGAATCGGCGGACAGCGAGGCTATGTCGGCTTCGGTAAAGAAACGGCAAAAGGCTTTAAAAAGGGAGACCTGAAAGAGTTCTGGCATTTCGGACAATACGTGTCTGAAGATTCTAAGTACAAAGACGAGTATCCCGACAACGTGATCGTTGAAGAACTTCCAAAGTTTAATGAAGTAGGCAAAGAAGCCTATCAGATGCTGGAAAAAACAGGACAGTATGTACTGAGGGCATTGGCGCTGTATCTGGGTCTTGATGAATTTTATTTTGATGACAAGATTGCCGAAGGAAACTCTATTTTAAGACCGATCCATTATCCGCCGATCACTGAGGAACCGGATGATGCGGTAAGAGCAGCGGCTCACGGAGACATCAACTTAATTACCTTATTAATGGGTTCACAGGGAAAAGGTCTTCAGGTTCAGAACCATAAAGGTGAATGGATCGATGCGATCGCAGAACCGGACGAACTGATGATTAATGTTGGGGATATGCTTTCAAGACATACCAACAACAAACTGAAGTCTACCATTCATCGTGTGGTAAACCCGCCAAGAGAATTGTGGGGAACTTCCCGATATTCCATTCCGTTCTTTATGCACCCGGTAAGTTCCATGTCATTAAATGCGCTTGAAAACTGTGTGGATGAAAATCATCCGAAGCTGTACGAAGATACAACGGCAGGAGAATTCCTGCATGAAAGATTAATCGAATTGGGACTGATCAAAAAATAAAATAAAACCGGGCCTTTGGGCCCGGTTTATTTTATAAAGTTTACATGAATTTTTCAGGATAAATTTTCAGACCTTATCCTGTAATACAATAAAATTCAGGGCATGGTGTAGTCTGAACCACTGTTCCCCACGGACAGATACAGGTATAAGTAATACCGCCACCAGGATTTCCGGGACCACCGCCACCGGGATCCGGAGAATAAGGAACACATTTTCCGCCGGAACAGATCTCTCCTGCACCGCAGCCTCCCGTTCCGGGGCCGTCGCCTTCAAAACAAAATGCAGGTGGTGCTCCTGCAGAAATGCTCTTCTTGTCTTCTCTTGAAAGTTTTCTGAAATTTTTCATAGTTACTGATTTTGATACTCCTACTCTTTCAGCTTTTCGGATTCCGCTATTTTTTCTAAAAATAAATATTTTTGTGGTAAGTATCAAACTTTTACTTCAATTTATTCACATTAATATGAATTTTATATTAAGTCTAGAAACAAAATATACCACACCAGTTTGATTTATTAAATTTTTGACTATCTTTGCCATAGTATCAAATTTTTAACTCAAACAATATGAAAAATTTAAAAAAACTAGACAAAAGCCAGTTAAAAAACATTAAAGGAGCCGGGGGCATCAGGATCGAAGAGCCGGAATTCTGTGTATATGCTTGTGGCAATACCGTTATCTGCACAACCTGCAGCGATGATTTCAAATGCCCGGATGATTCGATCTAAGCTGTAGATCTCATCTGCACATGATAAAACCGTTCCTTTGGGAGCGGTTTATTTTTTATCTGAAAAAAAGAAACTAATCAAACAATCTCAGCTGCTGATCTTTTGCTCCCGTAAAGTTTTGGGTTGAAAGTTTCGGAAAGTCTTTTCCGTCAAAAAATTTTTTCCTGCCGATTCTGAATGTATTGTGGATCATTTCGGCAATATTTCCCTCTCCTTTCTGCCGGTCGAAATATCTTTTCTCACCCAATTTTCCGCCACGCATTGAACGGATCAGGTTTAAAACTTTTTGGGCGCGGTCCGGAAAAGCATGTTCGATCCAATTGACGAATACCGGCTCTACTGAATCATTCAGCCTTACCAATGTATACCCGAAACTTTGTGCACCCGCCTCAGAAACAGCTTTTAAGACAGACAGCGGTTCATCACTGTTCAACCCGGGAATAACCGGTGCCACCATTACATTTACCGGGATTTTATTCTCGGAAAGGATTTCAATAGCTTTTAATTTATTCCTGGTAGAACTCGTGCGGGGCTCCATTCTTCTCCGAAGCTCTTCGTTGATGGTCGGGATGCTCAGTGAAACCGAAACAAGGTTTTGCTCTGCCAGGGATTTTAACAGATCTGCGTCTCTCAGCACCAATGCATTTTTGGTAAGAACATGAACGGGATGCCGGTAATCCAGGCAAACCTGAAGGAGATTCCGGGTAATCTCAAACTGCCGTTCTGCCGGCTGGTAACAATCGGTATTTCCGGAAAGTAAAATCGGTGCCGGCCGGTAACCTCTCTTCTGAAAAAATTTTTCCAGCAGCTGCGGCGCGTTTTTCTTTACCATGATCTTTCTTTCAAAATCAATCCCGGCACTGTAGCCCCAGTATTCATGAGTGGGCCTTGCAAAACAGTACGAACAGCCATGCTCGCAGCCCTGGTACGGATTCATGGAATATTCCATCGGCAGATCTCCGCTTTTTACCTGATTGACGATTGTTTTTGGGAATACTTCGGTAAATGAAGTCTTTACTGTTTCGAAATCTTCATCTTCAGGCTCATAGGTATACCTCTCGAAACGGTTGATTACATTTCGCTGTGCGCCCTGACCTTTTATGATATTTCCGTTCTGCATTCCAACTGTAAAATTAACCGGTAATTTCCGGAAAATGAATGTTTTATTGTTAAAAATTGTAACAAAAAAATCCAACACTGTGATAGTGCCGGATCTACATGATAAGGATATATTTTGTAACTACTTCAATGCATAGAATTCAATGCCATGATCATCATCATCGTAGTTTTTTCCTTCAAAATGACGATAATAATCAGAATAGGCATCACTGTATTTTTTATCTTTTCTGTGTAATATTTTCTTTATTCCGATGATACTTAATACTGCCAAAAGACCCACTCCTCCTGCCAGCAAAACTCCGACTTCTTTTTTCATATGTTGTCTGATTTATGTATGAGTAGCTATTACAAAAAGTATACCCAACATTCCGTCTATATTATAAATTTTGTTAACACATCGTATTACTCATTAATCCATTCAATCAGGACGGAATACCATGCTTTGCGGAGCAATGGTTTAATTATTGCAGTTTTACAGAAAAAAATTATTATGGACAGTACAGGAAATATTGATAAGATGACTACATTAAGCCAGGTAATGACTAAACTGGCCCAAAGAGGCGTTCACCGCGAGTTCAGGATGAATGAAAACTGTGAAATGAAATTCGAGAATTCTGAAAAGATTTATCAGCCGGATGAATTAACCATTGTTAAGACCTACCGTTTTGAGGGACCAAGTGCTCCTGATGATAATGCGGTTTTATACGTGGTAAAAGATGACACCGGAAATATCGGGATGATTATTGATTCTTACGGTGCAGAAAGCAATTATCCGGGAGAAGACTTTGATAAATTTTTAAGAGCAGTACCCATCCTGGAAAGTCATGAATTTGACTTTGAATAGCAGCAAAACGTATCCTTTATATAGAAAATCCGGAATTACTCAGTTCCGGATTTTTCTTTTTTCTTGAATATTCCTTTCAGGAAACCTTTCTTTTCATTCTCCTTTACCGGCTGTGAAGCATTTTCTTTTTCCTGTGCTCCGCTGCTTTTGGTTACCCTTTCTTTTAAGGACGACTTTGTCGTTGCAGCCCCCTCATCATCCTTTCCTTTTTTAGACGTATCAATATTAATCCCGATCAGTGTTTTTTTCAACCCCTGCTCGATTCCTTTCCAAAACATATTAAAAAAGGATTTGGTAGGATCCCTTTCCACATCTTCGATTTCCGCATCTTCAGGAAGTTTCCCGGAATCGGATTTCACCAGAAGGTTGGCAACAGCCGTTAAAAAGCCCTTTTTCTCACGGTTTTCCTTATCTAAAATAGCGACTTTAAGATCCTTATGCTTCAGGTTAAAACGTCCGTTCAGCCCTTTCGGGTCACCCCTGAAATTGAAAAGCATCTCCTGAATGGTACCCGTAGCCGTTACATGCAGATAAGGCCGGATAAAAGGATTAATGCCTCTTGCAGGAAGGTTGGTTGTACGTCCTGAAATTGTAAATATATCCCTCTGGTCCGCTACATCGAAATTCCAGTTGACGGAAAGTGGCGCCAGGTTCATAAAGGAACAATTGATCTTAATGTCAACCCGGGTCGGTTTGCCTTTCATTTTGGCAGAATTCAGATTTTTTACATTCATATTAAAATTACTGAACGTCAGTTTTCCCGGTCCTGCACTTTCCGGCGTATCTTCTTCGTAGACCAGCTGGGAATTTCTCAGATTAAGGTTATTAACGACCATTGGTATTTTAATGGATCTCAGCAGCCTGGAATACAGCGGTTTTTCTTTAGGATCATCTGCCGGGATTTTACTCCTGAAAATATTGGCATCCGCCGACTGAATGGTAACATTGGAAGCATTGATGGACTTCTGATCAGAAAACAGGTCCCAGGTTCCGTTGGCCGTAATCTGTGCGGCTTTAATATCGTACAAATCTCTTTCCACCGGTATCATTTTGATAAACTGTGCTCTCGAAACGAGAGGCTTCATGGCAAACCGGGAAATATTGACGGTATTCTGATCCGCCTTAAGAGCTCCGGCAGTCATGCGGTAAAACCGGGTTTTATATAAAAAATTATCGGAAGTTACCGTATAGCTCTTAATTCTTACTTCCATTCCCGGCCGGCTCTCTTTAGCATTCAATTGAATATCATTAACCGTTGCATTCAGGTGATTTAAAGTTAACGGCTGGTTGTTTTTGTCATAGGTAATATCCGAATTCCTAAGCGTTACTTTCCTGATATTGATAGGAAACTGAATTCCTTTAATATTTCCCTGCTTATCGGTTTTGCTATTTGCTCCTCCAGCTTTGATACCTCCTTTTACCCGGTCGACCAGCACTTCTTTAATATCGAGGTTCATCTTTTTATCGGCAACATCCCATTGGTTTATGGCAAACCCTATATAATCCACCGTGAGGTCCATGGATGTCTTTCCATCGGCTGAACCGTTCGGAACTACGGATATTGTTTTAAGTTCTCCCTTTTTTGGTGTTAGAGTGAAGCTTTCTACATTAAAATCCTGATGATTGGAGTACAGGATATCCCGGGCTGAAAACTGAAAGTCCTTATATCCTACCGGGATCAGTTCTTCACGGGTTTCCTTATCAAAATGAAGCTGGTTGATATTCAGGTTGGCCTTATGGACATACAGAAGCTTGCTGCCGTCAGGTTTCATCACCTGTACCGTAGCATTGTTTAACCGGATATCCTGCAGGTTCAGTTCTAAATTAAGCGGTTTCTTAGCCTTAATAGGAACGGCATTGGTGGTATATACAAAAAGATCGGGATTGTAAAAATTGGCATTGGCTAAAGAAATTTTATTTTTTGCCAGTAAAATATCCTTAAACTGTATTCTTTCAACATTGAACTGAAAAAGCTGAGTTTTTTTTGGATAATATTTTTTAAACTGCTCAAAAGTGACAAGCGGGGTCAGCTGAAACTTATTAATAGACATCTGTCCGTTGTTTGTTTCAACCCTGTCGATCTGCAACGCGTAAACATCATCCGGACGGAAGAAAAAATCCGTTCCTTTTATGCTGTACTGATCGAATACAACGGGCAGCTTGTCCTGAACGCCCTCCTCCGTCATCTGGAGATTTTCCACATACAGGCTGAGGCCTTTTACTGAAAAGAATTTCTGTTTTGTATACCTGAAAACACTGATATTTCCTTCGTTGATCCTGATGTTTTCAAACAGAAAGGGATTTCTCTTCTTTCCTGTTCTGGTATCAACTGGCCGGGCAAGAATTACATTCAGATTGGGTTTTGAAAGCAGTAAATCCGATGAGGTGATCTGTTTATTGAAGAAAGCATTATAGATCCCAAAACGGCTTACCTTCAGGGTGTCCATTGTTCCCTGGAGACCAATCACATTGATGTTCTGGGGATTTTTATTATTAACGGTAATTCCTGTTGACAGAATGTTTCCCGATAACAGATCAACCTCCAGACTTTTGTAGGAGATTTTATAATCGGTATTGTTTTTAACGTATTTGGGAAGCTGGGTCTTAAGCCAGATATTAAGCCCGAAATTCGCCAGTAAAATAATGATTAACAGAATTCCGAGGCTAATTAATAATTTTCTGACCCATTTTTTCATAATTTGTGATCTGGTTTAATTTGAGATCCGGTTAATTCGTTATACTCAATTCAATTACATAGCCTTCGTGCCCTCTTACATTAATAAAATGCCCCCCGTCAAATGCCAGGTATTGCCCTTTGATCCCGGTTAACTTTCCGGAAAACTCCGGTTTCTTATCCAGGGTAAAGGAAGTTACTTTCTCCGGTTTATCGTAAGGATAGTCGAAGGTCCAGAGGTTTTCACCTTCGCTGTAAAACTTCTGAAAATCTTCAGGAAAATACTCTTTTATCTTCTGCTGAAAATCGGCCAAGTCTATTTCTCCTTCAAAATCATCCTGGAGCATTTTTTTCCAGCTGGTTTTATCCGGAACATGCTGTTTCAGGGCAACTTCGATCATTCCCGCTTCATAACGGTTTTCGGTTCTGGCAATCGGCAGGGCAAAAGTGGCACCCTGGTCGATCCACCGGGTCGGGATCTGCGTATTTCTCGTAACCCCTACTTTTACTTCTCCCGTATAAGCCAGATAAACCGTATGAGGCTGTAACTGAATTTGTTTTTCTACATCCAAATCCCGTTCCGCAATTCCGAGATGGGCGGTAGAAAGTTCCGGACGGATGATGGTATCGCTGGCGTAAGGGCTCTCAAAGAAACAGTTTTTACAGAAACCCATCCGGTAGATGGTTTTATCTTCATGGCAGTGTACGCACTGATAACCGGTATGCCTTATACTAAGTTCCTTCCCGAAAAGTTCGTTCATATGGATCAGATCACCCGAAAGATTGAGATAATATTGAATCGGCTTGTCGTGGAAGCTCGTCATCTTTAAAATTTGCCCTTGAAACTGCATATTAATTTTATATTACTTTTTTAAGTAAATTTAATGATTATATTTTTCCCGAAGTAAATTTATATTTTTGTAGCACGAAAAACATACGGATGAATTATCTTGTCACCGGCGGAAGCGGTTTTATTGGTTCTCACTTAACAGAACAATTATTGAAAAAAGGACATTCTGTCATAAACGTTGACAATTTTGACGATTTCTATAATTATCGTATAAAGATTCAAAATACTTTAGAGGCTATCCTTTATTTTTCGGATTTTGAATATTCGGATAAGGAACAAGACATCAATAAATTAATTTTTCTTTCAAAGTCAGAACATTACCGTTTTTATTATCAGGATATCCGCGATAGGAACGGGCTGAAGGAAATTTTCAAAGCACATCAGATCGATGCCGTAATCCATCTGGCAGCGCTTGCCGGAGTGCGTCCTTCCATCGAAAGGCCTCTGGAATATGAAGAAGTGAACGTAAGGGGAACGATGAACCTCTGGGAACTTTGCCGGGATTTTAATATTAAGAAATTCATCTGTGCTTCTTCTTCAAGTGTTTACGGAAACAATGAAAAAGTGCCATTTGCCGAAACCGATAATGTAGACCATCCTATTTCGCCCTATGCCGCTACCAAAAGATGCGGCGAAATTTTAGGACATGTTTATCATGACCTGTATAAAATCGATATGATCCAACTGAGGTTCTTTACGGTCTACGGACCCCGCCAGAGGCCCGATCTGGCTATCCATAAATTTACCCGGCTGATTTCCGAAAGTCAGGAAATCCCTTTCTACGGGGATGGTACCACAGCCAGAGACTATACCTACATCGATGATATTGTCGACGGCATCCTGAGATCCATCCGGTATCTGGAAAACAATTCCGGGATATATGAAATTATTAATCTTGGAGAAAGTGAGGTAATTAACCTGACTGATATGCTGGCCGCCATAGAGGACGCCGTCGGAAAATCTGCCATCCGGAAAAATCTGCCAATGCAGCCCGGAGATGTCCTGAAAACCAATGCTGACATTACAAAAGCACGGACATTAATCGGCTATAAACCTGACACAAACTTCCAAAATGGCATAAAAAAATTTGTGGAATGGTTTTTGAGAAAATGACCTCTAGTACGCCACAGGAGGCCTGCAAAGACCCCTGCCGCTTACAGTGAACAAAAATTAATAAAAAGAATTGAAAATCAGGTATAAAAAAGCATATAATATAAGTGTTTTTTATACTTTTGCAAAAATTAAAAAATTATGTACTGGACATTAGAATTAGCTTCCTACTTAAGTGACGCACCTTGGCCAATGACTAAAGCAGAACTTATCGACTATGCCATCAGAACCGGTGCCCCTATGGAAGTAGTGGAAAATCTTCAGGCCATCGAAGATGAAGGAGAAATTTATGATGCGATTGATGAAATCTGGAGCGATTACCCTACGGACGAAGATTATCTTTGGAACGAAGACGAATATTAATTAAAAAGCAATAAGCTTTAGGCCATGCTTAGAGCTTTTTTTGCCCTTTTTTATATATCATTTTTACACGTTAAGTGTTATTTCAACGCTTAAAGGCTATTCTTTTAAGCATAAAGCAAAAAATTTATGAGTTTTTTAAACAAAGTTCTAAAAGGGTTTTTGGGAGACAAAAAAGCGCAGGACCTAAAAGAAGTAAAAAAAGTTGTAACAAAAATCAAAGCTGTTGAACCGGCGATTCAGCAATTGTCTGATGACGGTTTAAGAGAAAAAACTGCTGAGTTTAAAGAAAATATTAAATCTGCAACCGGCAAAATCACAGCTCAGATAGAACAGATCCAGGAACAGATTAAGAATTCGAAAAATGTGGATGAAAAAGAAGCCCTTTTCTCGAAGATCGAAGCCCTGAAAAAAGAATCATATGAAATTGAAGAAAAAGTTTTGGGCCAGATCCTTCCTGAAGTTTTTGCTTTGGTAAAAGAAACCGCAAGAAGATGGGCACAGAATGGGGAAATCCGTGTAACGGCTTCCGACTGGGACAGACAATTGGCTGCTGCCGGAAAAGATTTTGTAGAAATTCAGGGAGATCAGGCAGTCTGGAAAAACTCATGGGATGCTGCCGGAACCCCTGTAAACTGGGACATGGTACATTATGATGTTCAGTTTATCGGAGGGGTAATCCTGCACAGTGGAAAAATTGCCGAGATGGCAACCGGTGAAGGGAAAACCCTGGTAGGTACGCTTCCTATTTTCTTAAATGCCCTTCCGGGAAGAGGGGTTCACGTAGTAACGGTAAATGATTACCTTGCGAAGAGGGACTCCGCATGGATGGGACCCTTGTACCAGTTTCACGGAATGTCGATCGACTGTATTGATAACCACCAGCCGAATTCAGACGGCAGAAGAAGAGCGTACAATTCAGACATCACTTACGGAACAAATAATGAATTCGGTTTCGATTATCTGAGAGACAACATGGTAACTTCCCCATCCGAGCTGGTGCAGAGAGAGCTGAACTTTGCCATCGTCGATGAGGTGGATTCCGTATTGGTAGACGACGCAAGAACGCCGTTGATCATTTCAGGACCGGTTCCTCAGGGAGACCGTCAGGAATTCGACATTTTGAAGCCTTCGATCGACAGAATCGTTGAGGTTCAGAAAAAAACCGTTTCCGCTATATTCAATGAAGCGAAAAAATTAATCGCTGCAGGAAAAAATAAAGAGGGAGGATTCAAATTGCTTCAGGCATACCGAGGCCTTCCTAAAAACAGACAATTGATTAAATTTTTATCGGAAAGCGGAAACCGTGCCTTGCTTCAGAAAGTAGAAGCGCAGTATATGCAGGACAACAACCGTGATATGCCGATTGTAGATAAAGATCTTTATTTCGTAATCGAAGAAAAGAATAACCAGGTAGACCTTACCGATAAAGGGGTTGAGTACATGTCCCAAGGAAACTCCGATCCGAATTTCTTCGTACTTCCGGATATCGGAACTGAAATCGCCGAACTGGAAGCTAAAAATTTATCCAAAGAGGAAGAATTTGAAGCAAAAGAAAGACTGTTCTCCGATTTCGGTGAAAAATCAGAGCGGGTTCACACCATGAGCCAGTTGCTGAAAGCGTATACTTTGTTTGAAAAAGATGATGAATACGTGGTTATCGACGGTGAAGTAAAGATCGTTGATGAGCAGACCGGACGTATTATGGAAGGAAGGCGTTACTCAGACGGTCTTCACCAGGCGATCGAAGCCAAGGAAAACGTGAAGATTGAAGCTGCTACCCAGACGTTTGCTACCGTTACCCTTCAGAACTATTTCCGTATGTACAACAAGCTTGCGGGGATGACGGGTACTGCAGAAACGGAAGCGGGTGAGCTTTGGGAAATTTACAAATTGGATGTAGTGGTAATTCCTACCAACCGTCCGATTTTAAGAAATGACAAACAGGACTTGGTTTTTAAGACCAACCGCGAAAAATACAACGCCGTTATCGAAGAAATCGAAAAACTAACGGCAGCAAGAAGGCCGGTGCTTGTAGGAACAACTTCGGTTGAAATCTCGCAGTTGCTTTCAAAAGCTTTACAGCTTAGAAAAATCCCACACCAGGTTCTTAACGCAAAACTTCATAAAAAGGAAGCGGAGATCGTTGCCGGTGCAGGACAGCCGGGCGTGGTAACCATTGCAACCAACATGGCAGGCCGTGGTACCGACATCAAGCTTTCCAAAGAAGTAAAAGAAGCCGGAGGTCTGGCCATTATCGGTACGGAAAGACATGATTCCAGACGGGTAGACCGACAGCTGAGAGGTAGAGCGGGACGTCAGGGAGACCCGGGAAGTTCCCAGTTCTATGTATCTCTGGAAGACAACCTGATGCGTTTATTCGGTTCTGAAAGGATTGCCAAAATGATGGACAGAATGGGTCATAAGGAAGGTGAAGTGATTCAGCATTCCATGATCAGCAAGTCTATTGAAAGGGCACAGAAAAAAGTAGAGGAAAACAACTTCGGGACAAGAAAAAGGCTTCTTGAATACGATGACGTGATGAACAAGCAGCGTGACGTAATCTACAAAAGAAGAAAGAATGCTTTATTCGGAGATCACCTGAAGTACGATATCACAAACATGATTTTCGATGTGGCCAATTCCATCGCAGCAAAAGGAAAAGCCAATGGAAATTATAAGGATTTTGAATTTGAAGTGATCAAGCATTTCACCATGGGCTCCCCTGTTTCGGAAAGCGATTTCGGAAACAAAACGGTCCAGGATCTTACCAATATTCTTTTCAAAGCTGCTCAGGAAGATTACCAGATGAAACTGAACCTGCTGAAGGAGAAATCATTCCCGATTATTGAGAATGTATACCAGAACCAGGGATCGATGTTCAGAATGATCCAGGTTCCTTTTACAGACGGGCATAAAACGATGACCATCGTTACCGATCTTAAGGAAGCTTACGAAACGCAGTGCGACAGCCTGATCAATGATTTCGAAAAGAATATCACTTTATCCATCATCGACGAAAACTGGAAGCTACACCTTCGTGAAATGGACGATTTGAGAAGATCTTCACAGGGCGCCGTATACGAACAGAAAGATCCGTTGGTGATCTATAAGCAGGAATCTTTCCATTTATTCACCGAAATGATCGATAAATTAAACAAAGAAATTATTTCATTTTTGTACAAAGGAGAAATTCCGGCATAAGAAATAATAATTTTTACCATACCAAAAACCGCTTCAGGATAACCTGGAGCGGTTTTTTACTATTCATAAGATATTAATCTATGATAAATATCAAGTTATTAATTTATTTAGAATAATTAAAAACAATATATTTGCAAAAAATTTGAGTTTCATGAAAAATGTACTGATCTGCGCCTCGCTATTAAGTTCTATGCTAACCTTTGCCCAGGAAAGAGATACGATTAAGTCGAATGATATCGAAGAAGTTGTTGTAAACGGTAAGTATTATAAGAAATATGTGGAGAAAGAGGGATCTTCTTCTATCCGTCTGGATGAGGAACTGATCAAAATCCCTCAGAATATTTCAATCATTACCAACCGGGCTTTGGAAGATCAGCAGGTCACTACCATGAGCGACGGGGTCTTAAGAAACGTTGCCGGAGCTCAAAGGCTGGAGCACTGGGGCGATATGTATACCAGAGTAAACATGAGAGGTTCCAGAGCTGCAGCCTTCATGAATGGGGTAAACGTAACTTCAAACTGGGGTCCGTTATCTGAGGATATGTCTTTTGTAGACCATATCGAATTTATTAAAGGTCCATCAGGATTCTTAATGTCCAACGGTGAGCCGAGCGGAATTTATAATATCGTAACTAAAAAGCCTACTGGGCAATCCTTAAACGGTTCTGCAAGAATAACAATGGGAAGCTTCAATATGTACAGAGGTGAGGCAGATATTGATACAAAAGTTACCGACAAAGTAGCGTTCAGATTAAATCTAATGGCTCAGAACAGAAACAGTTTCAGGGATTACGAATTTAACGACCGTTACATCATCAATCCTTCCTTAAAAGTAAATTTATCTGACAAAACTACCTTAACAGCAGAATACATCTATCAGAAAGCGAAAATGTCCGAAGTAGGCTCCGCTTATGTTTATAGCTTTGAAGGATATGGAACAAAACCCGTTAATTATACAATTACAGATCCAAGCTTGGATCCTACGAAAGTTGACAATAATACCGTTAACATTAATCTCCAACATAAATTCAACGAAAACTGGAAGCTAACTTCTCAATTAACCTATGTAAATGAATATACTATGGGAAGTGATATCTGGCCAGATCGGTTTGAAAACAGTTATATGATTCGAAAATTGAATTACTGGGAAGCAGATAATACAATGAAATTCGGACAGGTTTTCTTAAACGGATATGCAAAAACTGGGATTGTATCGCATAAAATTCTGGCAGGCCTGGACCTTGGAAGCAAAAAATATATGGCTGACTGGAGCCAGGGTTACAATCTGGATAAATTTAATGCAAATGGTGATTACAGAGCTGCAACAGCTACAGATCCAGGAAACACAGTTGCCGATTATAGTTATTGGTATAATGTAAACACAAATAATTACGATATCAATGGGCAGGGTACTTATTTCGGACCTAATAATCCAACAGGTTATCGTGCTTTTGACAAAACAAGACCTCTTTCTGAAAGAGCCGGTGCGGGAGGAACTATTAATCAAAATTATACAGGATTATATCTACAGGATGAATTAGGTTTCTTTGATGATAAGTTAAGAGTAACTTTAGCTGCCAGATATACAACCGTGAGCCAGAATGACTATGGTACAAATAAAAAAGCAAACAGAATTACCCCACGTGTAGGATTAAGCTATTCAGTAGATGGAAATACTTCAGTATATGCATTATATGATCAGGCTTTTGTACCGCAGGCAGGCTTTCTGAGAAGTGGAGGAAGTGCAAACCCAATTACCGGAGATAATATGGAAATAGGGGTAAAAAGAGATTGGTTCGGTGGAAAATGGAATACAACCCTTTCTCTTTACAACATTAATAAAAATAACGAACTTATTAATGATCCAAACAATCTTCCAGGAGAGAGGTTTTCTATTGTGTTGGGTAAATCAAGAGTTCAGGGAGTTGAATTTGATCTAAAAGGAGAAATTGTCAGAGGGTTTAATGCTATATTCAATTATGCCTTTACAGAAAATAAAATAACTGAGTCTAACGATCCGGCCGCTAACCCCGTAGGGATGAGAATTCCAGGATATGCAAAGCATACTGCTAACGGATGGTTAAACTATACGTTCACAGACGGAGCACTAGAAGGATTTGGGCTTTCTTTCGGAGGGACATTCTTAGGCGACAGAAGTACCTGGAACTGGGGTGGTGAAGGAACACAGAACCTAAACGATTATACAAAATTTGATGCCGGTTTATCCTGGGAAAATACAAAGTTCAGAGTAGGATTAAATGTATTCAATGTATTTAATAGATACCTATACTCAGGATCCTATTACGCTTACGGAGGATATTACTACTACCAGGCAGAAGCACCAAGGAATTTCAGGCTTTCAATAGGATATAAATTTTAAATAACTAAAGTTAACCCTCAGAGGTTAACTTTTTTCTCATGAGAAAGAAGCATTATCATAAAAAGAAACCTTCTTTTGCCGGAAAATGGTCTGCCAAACTGCATCTGTGGTTTGGCTTGTCCGTTGGGCTGATCGTTTTCATTGTTTCATTATCGGGAACGATGTATGTTTTCAAGGATGAAATCCAGCATCAGTTGCGGAAAGAAGTCATGTTCGTACCTACTGAAACAGCTACGCAGAAGCCGCTCCCCATTGAAGTCCTGAAGGAAAAGGTAGCCCTGGAGGTAAATGAGAAATATCCCATAAGCTCCGTGGAGATTCCTATAGCCAAAAACAGGGCTTACGAATTCCTGTATTATGAGAAGGATAAAAAAGCATGGAATTATTTTGATGAAGTAAAGATCAACAAACTGGTTTATGTAAATCCGTACACCGGTGAAATATTAGGGATTTACAATGAGAAATATGACCTCTTCCCTATCCTGAAATCGATTCACTGGAGCCTGCTTTTAAAAACCGACTGGGGAAAATATGTGGTGGGAATTCCGGTAGTGCTTTTTATCATCATGCTGATCACAGGAATTGTGTTATGGTGGCCCAAAAACAAAAAAGCCCGGAAAGGAAGATTTTGGTTCGACTGGAAAAATGTGAAAACCTGGAAACGTAAAAACTATGATCTTCATAATATCCTCGGGTTTTACGCATCCTTTATCGCCCTGCTGATGAGCATATCCGGAATTTACTTTACTTATCCATGGGTGAAGAATACCTTTAACCTGGCATTATCCGGCTCAGCAGAACTGCCGAAAGAAAAGGAAGTGAAATCGCCAGATTCCTTACTTGCGAGAAACAACGCGGTTTTTGATCTTACGGCTCAGGAAACAAGACTGCTTTATGCTGCCTCATCAAGTTTCAGAATCCCACTGAATGGAAAAAATAAAAAAGGAAAAGTCTTAAACAATATTCCGGTAACGGTTTACGGGGAAGACGGAAGATTTGCCGTACGAAACCAGCTGGCTTTTGATAAATATTCCGGAAAACTATTGATAAATAAACCCCATCAGGAACTAAACACGGCAGAAAAATATGCCCACGCCAACTACGACATCCATACCGGATCTTATTTCGGGATCATCGGTAAGATCATCTGGTTTATTGCAGGGCTGATCTGCACCTCACTGCCGGTCACCGGATTTTTGGTATGGCTGGGGAAAAGGAAGAAAAAAGGAATCAAAAAGACATTATGAAGAAAATCATTTTATCGGCAGCTGCCTTAGCTGCCATTACCGTTACCGCACAACACAAGGATTCTTTACAGATGAAAGATGTGGACGAGGTGGTGCTGACAGCTTCGCGAAAAAAAGAAAGCATCAAAGAAGTACCGGGCTCGGTGACGATCGTCAGCCAGAAGCAGATCCAGTCACAGCTTACCGTCAATTCAGACATCAGCAATATTTTACAATATACCGTTCCCAGTCTGGCACCCAGTTCAGGAACAACCACCAACAGCGGGCAGACCCTCAGAGGGAGGCAGGTACTTGTCCTGATCGACGGGATTCCGCAATCAACTCCTTTACGGAACGGCGCCAGAGACATCCGGTCGATCGATCCATCCGTCATTGAAAGAATCGAAGTGATCAAAGGAGCAACTTCCATTTACGGAAACGGATCAGACGGAGGAATTATCAATTATATCACCAGGAGAGCCAATAGCGACCGCAGGATTTCCGGGCAATCGCAGGTCGGGATTACCGGCCAGTTGTACGGAGGAACGCTGGGTTTCCGTGCCAGCCAGTTTTTAACGGGAAAAATTACTTCAAAATTTGATTATGCCGCATCCCTGGCCTATGAAAGAACCGGATATATAAAGGATGCCGACGGCGTCAGCCTCAGCCCGACATACAGCACGGCCAAAATGGACAATTACAACGGAATGCTGAAGCTGGGGTATAACCTGAATGACAACCAAAGAATAGAAGCTTCCTACATCGGATATGCTTCAAAATCCGAACTCGATCTTGGCCTAAAAACCGGGAAATACGGCATTACGCCTACTATTGGAGAAGGATCTTCCAAAAATCAGGAGCTTACGCCACAGGGAACACCCAGAAACCACAATTTCAAAATCAGCTATGATAACCGGAACCTGTGGCAAGGGACCTCATTGAATGTCAACCTTTACCTGCAGGATTTCAGGACAGTGTACGGATATAGCGATACCTTTCTGAACGGCGGCCAGTCCAACGTTATTTCAAAGAAAAAAGGGGCCCGCTTTAATTTTGATACCCAGCTTTGGAATACCCAAAATTCCCAGGGAGAGGTTTTGTACGGTGCCGATATTTTAAATGACAAAACCGTACAGAAGCTGGAAGACGGACGGTACTGGACGCCGGATATGGATATGACCAACATTGCTCCTTTTATGCTTGTGAAGATTGATCTATTTAAAAAGCTGATCCTGAAAGGAGGCCTGCGCTATGAAAACATCAGAGTGAAGGTCGGCGATTTCAATACCCTTTCCACAATCAAAAACGACGGTACATTTACCAACAGTATTTTTGTAAAGGGCGGTGATCTTGAGTATAATGCCCTGGTAGGAAATATCGGATTCCGGTATAATTTCAATGCTCAGATTAATCTTTTCGGAAGCTTTTCACAGTCTTATTCCATCAATGAGCTGGGAAGAATCCTGAGGACTTCAACCGCTGATACCATCAGTAAACTGGAGACCAAGCCTATTATCGTGAACAATTATGAATTGGGCGCCACCGGGCAGATTACCAAATGGCTGAATTACGAAATCACATCTTACGTAAGCACTTCCAAGCTGGGGGCGACCTTCATCCAGAGTCCGGACCGTTCACTGACGATCCAAAGGGCTCCGGAAGTAGTGTACGGCGTTGAGGGATTCCTGCACTTCAGTCCGGTACAGTGGATTAATTTCGGAGGAAGCTACAGCTGGCTGGAAGGAATCACTTCTCCGAAAGACGACGGCGATTATTCAACCAAAATAAACAACAGCCGGATTTCGGCGCCAAAAGTCCTGGCTTATGTACAGGTACGTCCCATCCATGGCCTATCGGTCGGACTGGATATGCTTCACGCATTCGGACAGGACCGGTTCCAGCCGAACGCCAAAACGGGATTGTACACTTATGGCGAAGGCAGGGTTCCGGAATACACAGTTTTCAACTTTAAGTCAAGTTATGACATTAATAAAAGCTGGAAGGTTTCTGCAGGAATTGAAAACCTGTTCAATAAATCTTACCAACCGGCCATTGCGTGGTGGACAGCACGGGACAGCGATTTCGTGAATGCATTGGGAATGAGGGGAACCCTCTTGGTAGAATATAAATTTTAGAGACTGCCTTAACGGTTTTTAAAATAGCGCAGAGGCGCAGGGAATTTAACGCTGAAACTGATTTTATCCATATTCCATCAGAACTTTATCAGAAATAAATTCCCTGTGCTTTTGCATTTTACTACTAGAATTTTACTGTTTTTCTTTTGGTTTTAAAAGAAAAGCAGCACCAGTGAAATTTCGTTAATTATAAATATTCTAAATAAAAATTAAAATATTATCTTTGCCCGACTTAAGGAAGATATGAGAAAAAAGCATCATCATAAGAAGAAGCCGAGTGCATTTAAGAAATGGACCGGGAAACTGCACCTGTGGCTTGGTCTTGGGGTCGGATTTTTAATTTTCATTATCTCGATTACGGGAGCATTATATGTTTTTAAGGATGAAATTGAAAATGCCACCCGGAAAGAGGTGATCTACCACAACGAGCAGAATATAGACCGGAAACAGGTCCTTCCGATCCGGATGCTGGAAAAAGCAGTGGTGAAACAGGTGAAGGAAAAATACCCCGTTCATTGGGTAAATATCCCGATCGACAAGAAAATGTCTTACCTGTTCTACTGGTACGAACACAACCCGGAAGGCTGGAATTATTTCGACGAATTCCCTATTTATAAAGTCGCTTACGTCAATCCGTATACCGGAGAGGTTCTGAGGACTTATAATGAGAAAAACGGGTTCTTCCAGATCGTCAAGATGATCCACTGGAGCTATCTGCTGAAACAATCGTGGGGAACCTACCTGGTAGGAATTCCGGTTATCATTTTTGTCATCATGCTGATTTCAGGGATTGTTCTCTGGTGGCCAAAGAACAAAGCGGCCCGAAAACAGCGGCTTTCTTTCAAATGGCAAAATGTAAAAAGCTGGAAAAGAAAGAACTACGATTTACATAACGTCTTAGGTTTTTATGCTTCTATCTTTGCCTTAATATTTTCCATTACCGGATTATTCTATGCTTTTCTCTTTGTGCAGGGCGCCATTTACTTTGTGTTTTCAGGCGGGAAAA
This sequence comes from Chryseobacterium sp. SN22, assembly GCF_008329705.1. Classification (GTDB taxonomy): domain Bacteria; phylum Bacteroidota; class Bacteroidia; order Flavobacteriales; family Weeksellaceae; genus Chryseobacterium. The sequence continues at coordinate 111,426 of NZ_VTSX01000017.1, forward strand.
CGGCCTATCCTGACTTCTCTTCGATCAAAACGAAAGCACCGATCGAATTAAGAACAGAAGGAACCCTGGATAAGATCAGCAATACCGTTAAGGCAAAATATCCGGATTCTTATGGATTCTCTATCGATTTGGGCCACGAACATATGGACGACCATGAACATCCGCATTTTGAAGTATATGTCAAGCACCTATCCTATTCCTACCATAAAAGCAGCAGCCTGATCTTTGACGAAAACTCCGGCGAACTGCTTCACACCCACGATATGAAAGACAAAAATTTCGGTGAAAAGACGGTCGGTGCCAACTACGACATCCACGTCGGATCCATTCTGGGACTTCCCACAAAGATTATTGCTTTCATCGTAAGCCTTATATGTGCCTCATTACCAGTCACCGGCTTTATGATCTGGTGGGGAAGAAGGAAAAAGAAATCTGTAAAAACGGCCTGAAATTTTTTTTCAATAATTATTTAGTTAATAATCCATTAATACAATCTTTTTTATAATTTTAACCTTTTAGAATTTTAGAACAGAATGTCATTAGTAGATTTGTCAAAACACGTTGCGCTCGGAATTGATATCGGCGGGACAAACACCAAATTTGGAGTCGTAAACCACCGGGGGGAAGTCCTGGAAAAAGGAAACATCCGGACCGATGCCTATCCTACCGTAGAAGGTTATATTGACGCCCTATACGAAGCGGTGGCTCCGCTGATCGATAACCATGGAAATGAAAAGAATTTCGACGGGATCGGAGTAGGTGCTCCAAATGCCAACTACTACACGGGAACCATCGAGCAGGCGCCTAACCTTCCCTGGAAAGGTATCATCCCTTTTGCAGAGCTTATCAAAGCAAGGTTCGGTCTTCCGTGCACCATTACCAATGATGCCAATGCGGCGGCTATCGGAGAGATGCTTTTCGGGGCAGCGCGCGGAATGAAAGATTTTATCATGATTACCCTGGGCACTGGTGTAGGAAGCGGAATCGTAGCCGGCGGAAAGCTTGTCTACGGACATGACGGTTTTGCCGGAGAATTGGGACATACCATCGTGAAACCCGGTGGAAGAAAACACTGGAGCACCGGCTCCGAAGGCTGTCTGGAAGCTTATGCCTCCGCAACAGGGATTGCCATCACCGCCAAGAAAATGAGAGCCGAATTCCCGGAATCCATCCTGAATCAATATCCTGAAGAATCCATCAATTCCAAAACCGTTCACGAATGCGCTCTCAAAGGCGATCCGATCTCCATGGAAGTGTTCCGGTATACCGGACAGAAACTGGGGGAAGCCCTGGCTAATTTTGTGATGTTCTCTTCACCGGAAGCCATCCTGCTGTTCGGCGGCGTGATCAAGGCAGGCGATTTTATCCTGAAGCCTACCAAACTCCACATGGAAAGAAACCTGTTGCCTATTTTCAGAAATAAAGTAAAATTGGTTTTCAGTGAACTGGACGAAGCGGATGCTGCCATTTTAGGAGCAAGTGCGCTGGTTTGGGAAAAATAATTGAAATCTATTTACATAATACAAGCATCCTCTTTTAGGGTGCTTTTTTGTTTGCAGAATTTTTTAAACACCAGATGAATTTTTCATCCTGCTGATTTCAGGCAGAAAAGGCATACAGATCTGCTGCGCAAAGCAAACGCCAGCTTTATCAATCAGCTTGCTGATTCATCCTTGGCTTCCTTGAAACGGTACTTTATGAAAAAAAATCCTGTACATTAAAAAATAGTATGCAAATTTTTATTGTCTAAAGACTTATTAATTTGTCTGATCTATCATTACCATTTGGGTTTGGATCGGAGGATGGCGCGGAAATTGAAAAACTTTTCCTTATTTTTGATAGGTTTTTTCTCCATCCTATCCCTTGAAGAGACAAATATTTTAACGACAATAATCAAACAACAATGGACAACAATAATTTAGAACAGATCACGTTCGGAGGCGGATGTTTCTGGTGTGTGGAAAGCTGCTTCAATATGCTGAAAGGCGTACAATCGGCCGTTTCAGGATATTCCGGAGGGCATAAAGACAATCCCACCTACGAAGAAGTATGTACGGGAACAACAGGCCATGCAGAAGTGGTACAGATCACTTATGATCCTGCCGTTATTTCCTACGGGCAGCTGATGGATGTTTTCTTTTTCCTTCACGATCCTACCCAGCTCAACAGACAGGGGAATGATATCGGCACCCAATACCGCTCCGTGATCTATTATAAAGACGAGGCGGAAAAGGCAAAAGCGGAAGAAGCGATTGAAAAATCAAAACAGTCCGGAAAATGGGCAGGAACCTATGTGACCGAACTTACCCAATTCGATAAGTTCTGGCCGGCAGAACAGTACCACCAGGGCTATTATAATGAAAATCCTACACAGCCGTACTGCAGCGCGGTCGTCGGGCCGAAAATCCAGAAATTCAAAAAGCATTATGAAGAACTGGGTATGCTGAATGCAGAGTAATCCTGCATCAATTTAAAAATAAAAGCGAAGAGAATGATCCCTTCGCTTTTTGTTTACAAAAATAATCGTTATAAAGAAATAACCGTCTTAGTATCCGGGATTCTGGGTAAAATCCTTTGAGGCATCAATGGTGGCCTGAGGGATTGGAAAAATTCTCCGGTAGGGCTGGGAAACCGGTTTTGCCGTTCCTGCAAGATCAAACTTCTCAAACCTGATCATGGCTTTCCTTCTGTATAATTCCCAATACAGCTCATAACCCGATTCCTTAAATAAAGTATTGGCATCCAGAGAAGCAAGGGCAACTCCCGCAGCATTGCCTTTTAAAGCGTCATTCGTCCGGCTAGTTCTGAGCATATTAACATCATTTAAGGCAGCAGTTACATTTCCGCTCCTGAAATAGGCTTCCGCTCTCATCATATAGATGGTTCCCAACCGGTATAGAGGAACATCGACACCGCTTGTCCCGTTGTTTCCATAGCCGGGATCAAATTCAAATTTGAAGTTTCTTACCCCTCTGTTGATTTGTGCCTGGGTAAAAACCGCTTCCGAAGGATTATCAAAATTAAGATCGGGCGTAAAATCTGCGGCCAGGGTGGTATTTTTTTCCGTAAAGAGTTTATAAACTTTAATTCTGCCGTCTGCCGTCATATCAAAATTTCCGTTGACAATCTTAGGGCCGTACTGCTGCCCTACCTGCAGGCCTCTGTTGAAATGGAACCACGGTTTTCCTGTTCCTTCCACTTTGCTGGTAGACGGTACGCTTACATCGGTGCCGTCATTCCTGAACCATGTTCCGTCCGAATACTGATAGCTTCGCTGGAAACGGGGATCGTTATGGTTTCCGTCCCACGAATAATAAAATTCCGGGGTTACGCATGAGGCGTTTGTTCCTCTGTTATCCGGCGACGGTTTCTGGATCCTTTCCATGGACATATAGGCCAGGTCATTATCGGAACCTTTATCCGAATTGGCGATTTTCTTCTGAACCACTGTAAAGATCATTTCCTTACTCGTATCGTTATCGATGTCGAAATTGTGGAAATAATTGGATTCTAGACTGAAAAGGGAATTGTTGATCAGCAAACCGGAATACTGGATCACTTTATCCATATCGGTTCCGCCTCCATTAATGGCCTGCTCTGTAAAGTTAAATTTACTGCCTGTTTTATTTTTCAGAACGGCCCTGTTCAGATACATATCCGCCAGCAGTGCGTACGCTGCCTGTCTGGTAAATCTTCCGGCGTGGGTATTCTGGGTTTTAATATCGGCCAGGTTAGGGATCAGCCCTTCTACTTCCGTAATTAAAGCATCGATGGTGGTTTCCGCTTTCCGGATCTGGATCGGGGCATTAATATTTTCAGGATCCCTGTACGGCGCCTGCCCGAACAGGTCGATGGTCGTATAGGTATAAAATGCCAGCAAACCTTTTGCTTCAGCCAGAAATAGCGCCTTGTTTGCCCCTGTGCTTTTAGTGGCGCTGGCTATTGCCGTTAACGATTTGGTGATCCCGAAATTCAGCTGGTTCCAGGTATTTTTTACCACATCATTGTTGGCATCCCAGGTAAATTCATGCATGGCCCTCCATTTTCCGCCGTCGCCCCAGTCGCTTCCTCTGGTTGGCAGAATGGCTTCATCGGTAGAATATTCCTGCAGGGCGAAAACGCCGCCATGGTCTACAAAAGTTCCTTCGCCAAGCTGGCTGTAAGCAGCAGCCAGGGCTGCTTCAGGATCGGCCACTTCAGCGCCCAGTACCTCATCGATTACTTTCTCATCCAGATTGGTACATCCTACCAAAGCGAATGCAGCCACAGATAAAACAAGGATATTAATATTTAAAAATTTAGATTTCATAATTTCTTTTAACTTGATTAAAATTTAACAGTTGCTCCTAAAATGAACGTTTTCGCAGACGGATACGTCGTATAATCAATCCCCAGCGACTGGTTTCCGCCTACCTGCTTGTTGGTATCTACCAGAGGATCATAGCCCGTATAGTCGGTAATGGTAAATACATTCTGTGCACTTACATACAGATTGATGCTTTTGAGGAATTTCAGCTGATCCATATTGAAGGTATATCCCAGCCTTACATTATTCAGGCGGATAAAGTCTGATTTCTCAAGATACAGGGAAGACAACTGGGGCTGATTGGTAAAGCCGGCACCTGATTCGTAAAAGCTTTTCAACACATTCCGGTCGGATGCCAGGTTGTTGATGTTTAAATCCAGTGCCGTATTGTTGACCAGATATCCGCCGGTCTGTCCGATGAATGAAAAGGCAAAGTCAAAATTTTTGTATTTTATATAGGAATTGATCCCGAAAGTGAAATTCGGAATGGCGCCTTCGAAGATTTTCCGGTCGTTCTGATCGATTCTTCCGTCGCCATTGAGGTCTTCATAAATATATTTTCCGTTGGCGTCTACCCCAAGGTAATTGTACATGTAGAAAGATCCGGCTTCATAACCGTTTTTATAAATATTTGCCGTAACCCCGGAAAGTCCCGGCCCTGAAACCTCTCCTGAATAAATGGCCGAAACCGGAAGATCTTCCACCATGTTATTTACGGTAGCTCCGTTTACATCAAAATTCCAGGTAAAGTTTTCGTTTCGGATGATTTCCGAACCTAAAGAGAATTCAAAACCTTTGTTTACAATCTGTGCGTCCACATTTCTCCATACGTTGCTGGTAGGACTCAGTGGTCTTGAAGGAATATTCAGGATCGGATCTTTTGTCGTTTTATGGTAATATTCCAATGATCCGTACAGCTTGTTTCTGAAGAGGCTGAAGTCCGCCCCGATATTGGTCTGCTCCACCACTTCCCATTTAAGATCCGGATTTACCGTTCTGTTGATGGAAACCCCATTGATGAGATTTAAATTACTATACAGATAGTATCCTGAAGCCTGGGTCAGTGAAGAACTCGCCTGGGTAATCTTGTTCGGTACTTCCTGGTTCCCGGTCTGTCCCCAGCTTCCTCTTAATTTTAATTCGTTGATGACCGCATTCCCTTTCAGGAAATTTTCATTGGAAACCGTCCAGCCCACGGCCACCGAAGGAAAATATCCGTATTTGTTGTTCATCCCGAAACGGGTAGAACCGTCCGCCCTCAGGGAGGCCGTGATTAAATATTTTTTATCAAAATTATAATTTACCCTTCCGAAATACGACTGCAGTTCATTTTCCTGGGCATAGCCGGCTCCCGGGACAAATGCGGTTCCCGAATATCCGGGATTGATTTCCGGAGCAATTCCCGATCCCTGTGCCGAAATATCTTTCACACCGAAATACGTTCCGGTATTTTTGAATTTCTGATAGGAGAAACCGCCCAGTAAACTGAAATTATGCCTTTGCAGCGTAAAATCATATGTCAGGTAATGTTCCAGGAGTACATTGTAAGCATCGAGATTAGCCTGTACATAAATACCTTTCGGCGTTCTGTCGGTAAGGTTCGGGTACATCGTGGTATTTCTTTCCGACATGGTTTTATCGATCCCCAGATTGAATTTATAATTCAGCCCCGGTAAGATTCTCAACGTGGCTTCCGTATTCCCCAAGACCCTGAAGGTGTTGGTTTTATCACTGTAAACGCTCAACAGGTACAGGGGATTGTAATGCGCGTTCATGTTGAAATTGGTATAGTTTCCGTTTTCATCGTATACGGAACGCGTAGGATTGGCCATCAGCGCGTGGATGATCAGCTGCCCGTCGGATCCTGCGTTGCCGCCGTTCGGGATCCCGGTTTCCTTGATATCGCTGGCGGTAAGGTTTACCTTCACTTTCAGCCTTTTATTATCAAAGAAAGATTCTTCTGCGTTGATGCGGGCCGTATTTCTTTTAAAGCTGCTGTTCAGCACGATGCCGTCCTGGTCCATGTGCGAAACGGAGGCAAAGTAGCTTCCGGTATCCGTGGCTTTGGAAAAGGAAACCGAATGATTGGAAGAAACGGCATTTCTGTAAATTTCGTCCTGCCAATCGGTATTTCCGCCGTGGTCGTACAGCTTATTGATTCCTGCCGCTCTGTATTCACCGGCCGTCAGCAAATCCAGCTTTTTGATCACCGAAGAGAATCCCAGATAGGTATCATAGGTAAACATCGGCTCGCCTTTCTTCCCTCTTTTGGTTGTTACCAGCACTACCCCGTTGGAACCTCTTGCCCCATAGATTGCCGCTGCAGAAGCATCCTTCAGTACGGTGATGGATTCGATATCGTTGGTATTTAAAAAGTTCAAGGGGTTTTTAGCCTGTACATTTCCCAATCCCACGTTCGGGCTCTGGGCACTTACCGGGTCATTGTTCAGGGGAACACCGTCTACAACGAATAAAGGTGTACTTCCACTTCTAATGGATCCGATTCCCCGGATGGAAACATTTACCCCTGCTCCCGGCTCGCCGCTGGTCTGTACGATACGTACCCCCGCTACTTTACCCTGCATCAGGTTGTCTACGGAGATGTTCATCCCTTCTTTGAAGTTCTCGGCCTTCAGCTGGCTGATCGCTCCCGTAAGATCAGATTTTTTCTGCGAACCGTATCCTACCAGGGTCACTTCCTCAATAGCAGCAGCACTTTTTTTTGAGGATAAACTTACTGAAACTGTGGTTCCCGAAATTTTCACTAGCTGTGTCGAATATCCTTCATAGGAAATCGAAAGGGTCTGCCCGATGGCAGCTGAAACCGTAAAGTTTCCGGAAGCGTCGGTGGTAACGGTTTCTCCCGTCTCTACAACCGTCACTTTCGCGCCTTCTACAGACGAACCGTCCTGATCGGTTACATTTCCTGTGATGGTTTCCTTCACCTCTGAAGCTACGGTATAATGTGCCGGAAGCCTTTCTGCATGAACCTGATGGGAAACCAGGAAAATCAATGCGATCGGAATTAGTTTTTTAAATGTAAAAGAATTAATTTTGTGGTACATATCATTAAGTAAAGTAATTGCAAGACGTTACATTGCTTGATCAAAAGCCGCTGTTGTTGCCGCAACAGTGGTTTTTATTTCAGGCCGCGTTAGTTTTTATTTTCGGGGTACAAAGTAAAAGCGTTTGGGCGGAAATGATTTTAACCTAATATTATCTTAAAATCAAATAAATATAAATGTCCGTTTTTGAGATAATGGAACGGCCTTCATCGTCAACTACTTACAGGCAGGGCATTTCTGCAATTTACACAACCGTAAAAAAGACTTAACATACTGTATAAGTGCCGTCGCAAAAAGACTTGCTATTTTCGCTGAAACAAATTCTGATTCATGAAAAAGGCAGTTTTTTTTAGCGCATGTTTATCTTCTTCCGTTCTTCTCCGGGCACAGGCGCCGAAGCTTGACGATTTGAAGATCAACGAGATCCAGGTGATCGGTTCCCATAACTCCTACAAAAAAGCCATCCTTCCGGAAGTCTATGAATACCTTTCCCAAAGAGATTCGCTGAATCTTCTTCCGAGAATTCAGTATGAGCATATCCCGATCCCGCAGCAGCTTGACCTGGGGCTCCGCAACCTTGAAATTGATGTGTATGCCGACCGCAAAGGCGGAAAATATGCCCACCCGAAAATCTTAGACCTGGTAAAAACCACGCAGCCTTTCGATCCGGAAGGGAAGATGAAGAAACCGGGGTATAAAATGATCCATATTACGGACATCGATTACCAGACGCAATATTATACGCTTGAAGACTGCCTGAAAGACCTGAAGAAATGGTCGGATGCGCATCCCGATCATGATCCGGTCTTTATTACGCTGGAACCGAAAGACGGTAAGGCCAACCGATACGGAACCGAACCGGAACATTATACATCAAAGCTTTTCGATGAGCTGGATGGTGAACTTGAAAAGTATCTGGGGAAGAATAAGATCATTACTCCTGACGACATCCGCGGTTCTTATCCCACTTTGAACGCAGCCGTTCTGGATAAGCAATGGCCGAAAGTGAAAGATGCCAAAGGAAAATTCTTATTCGTCCTCGACAACAACAGCGAAAACCGGGATCTGTACATACAGGGCCATCCGTCCCTGAAAGGAAGAATGATTTTCACCGATTCAGCGCCGGGAGCTCCTGAGGCAGCCGTTTTATTCAGAAACGACCCGGGTCCGGAAATCATCGGGCTGGTAAAACAAGGGTACATTGTCCGGACACGTGCTGATGCCGATACCATGGAAGCGAGGAAAGAAGATTATTCCAGGTTTGAAAAGGCGAAAGAAAGCGGGGCGCAGGTGATCACGACGGATTATTATCAGCCAAGTAAACTGTTTAAGTCAGACTATAAAATCAGCTTTGACAACAACAGGTATGAAAGGAAAAATCCGGTAACCGGAAAATAGAACATTTTTTACGATTAGATTTATAATGGAAAAGGCTGCCGGATCACCGGCGGTCTTTTCTGATTTTTAAACATAAATGGCGCAAATTTTTCGCAATAACACAGGAAATTTAAATGGATTGAGATATAACTTTCCGGGTTGACATGACGTTGGTTTAAGCACAAATGGCACAATGTTCTTCAGCACAGGAAATTTAAAATGCAAAGATCTGCGGAGATTAATTACAATCTTCTGATCTCCTGCTTTTCCAGATCGATTTCAAAATGGTCTGCCGGATCTCCCGAGGATAGTTGAGAAAAGATTTTGAAAACGGATTTTAATTGTACGATAAACGGATCCTCTGCCCTGCTGTTTGCGTAGACTTCCTCCAAAAGCCTGTACTGTTTGCGCCTTTCTTTCGGGATATCATTTTTTGCCAGTTCATCCGCTGACTGGAATTTATACAGATCGAGCAGAAGATCTTCAACATTCCATCGCCTGAAAGCTTTAGCATCAATTCCTTTTTCCTTTAACTGCGCTTTGGTCTGGACCAGCAGCAACAGCTCTTCCCCACTTATTTTTCCGGCTTTTTTTATAAAATCTTCCGGCCAGTCATCGGGGATCATCCGCAGGCGTACCAGCTCTTTCAGGTGAAACAGCATAAAATCGCGATAGGATTTCGTTTTCAGGATGTCTTTATTCCAGAGGATTTTTGTTTTGTCCTTTTGTAAAGCTTGATATTCCTTTTCATAAAGCGGGAACAGTTCGTTGAAGTTTGGGACATCATGTAAAACTTCTGTGGTGACTTCCATCCGATCAGGGGATTGGATAGTCAGGATTTTATACGCCGGGAGATAAGCCGCCAGCGAAGGAACCTGGATGTTCACCAGCATTTTCTCCTTAAATTTCTTAATGCCCGTATCGTTGATGTGCATATGCCCGGCAAAATGAACAGCCAGTCCGGCTTCTGCAAAAGCCTGAGCCACTTCTTCATCGGGAACCCTTTCCAACTGCCATTTTTTCCCGCCCAGCAGCTTTTTGATTTCACCGGTCGCCCCGTCATTGAAATCGATCATCGGATAATGGGTAAAGGCAATCACCGTTTTGCCGTTTCGTTTCGCTTCCGAGGTAATCCTTTTTACCCAGTCGATCAGGTGTTTTTTATGGGTTAAGACGTTATTGTACCCGATGCCTGCGCCTTTGTAATTGGAGGGGTTGCCCGGATTTTCGCTGAGGTTCTTCGGAATGTAGATATTGCCGTCGATGGCCAGCAGCCAGACGCCTTTTACCGGTTCTACGACATAGCTCAGATCCGGAACGTAAAATCCTTTGGTGACTTCGTACTTTCTTTTATCGTAACCGGCATTCGCCAATGCTTGTTCGTAGGAATAATTTTCAACAGACCCGGAGCTGAAAGGTGTGCTCCAGAACAAGTTTTCTTTCTTCGGATAGAAACCGAAATCTTTCAGTTCGTGCAAAATTTCCAGGTATCCGGATTCGGCAATGTCTCCGGTAATGATTTTACGGTTGGCCTTTCCTCTATATTCCCGGCTGTAAATCCCCAAAGGATTCCCGTCTTCTCCCAGAAAATCATCTTTTCCCGCTTCCTGCCGGAACGGCCCTACCGGATCATGATTTCCCGTAGTGAGATAAAAATTGATGCCGTATTTTTTGTAATACTGGTCTAAAATGCGATGCAATCCACGGATGTTATACGCCTGCCCGTCATCCGAAAAATCGCCGGGCATCGCTACGATGGTAATTCCTTTTGCCGCAATATCGTCCAGGGCTTTGAGAAAGGCAAAATAGTTTTCATTAAAAATCCGGGTCGAATGCAGTTGCGAATCCATGGTCCTGAGGATCGTGGGTTTTCCTGTTTTGGGATTGGTGATCCCTTTAAAACCCTGATCGGAAAAGCTTCCGTACAGGTCCTGGAAATGCACATCGGAGAGAAAAGCAATCTGCACCGGCTTTTGCTGCGCCGGAAACAGGGAACAAGCCAGCATTAAAAATGAGAATATTCCTTTATTCATCCTTAAAAAAAGACGAAAATAAAGGAATATCCGGTGAATTGTTTTAAGTAAAGTTTAAATCATTGTAAAGAAATTTAATTGTCGGCCAGTTCAAGACTTGCATTTTCACCGCCGTAGGTTTCAACAATATGTGGAGTAGCGGCTTTTAAGGTCTTTCCATTTTCAGGATGTGTTCCATAATTGGTAAAGAACTCAACGTGATTGTCACTTTTATCATACCAAACCTTATCCACCGCATTTTCAATCGTCAGCGTGTCCGGCCTCGTGATTTTTTTCTGATAGACAAATTTAGTTGGATCCATAGGCACCACATCAGTCTGAGGGTTTATAAAACTGCTGTCGCTGGCTATATAACGGTCTTTGTCCCAATACATATAGGGTTTTTCGATGGCAGGATCATTCCAAATTGATGAAAATCCAAAAACTGATTTTTTATCTTTAGAAAATACGACTCCGCCGGTTACAAGCAACACTAAAAAAACCATTTCAACAATACCCATCCCATTCTTCTTTAGGAAATCCGGTACTTTAAAATACTGTTCGTTGGTAATATTGATCACAATTTTTGAAAGCTTTTCTGCTAAAGATTCTTCATCGTCATCAACACTTATTTTAACTGTCGTTTTATTAGTTTCATCATCTTTTTTTACAAATGTTCTGGAAAAATCTGTAAAATCTTTGTAACCTAAATAATGACTTAACTTATTCAAAGTATCAGAATCAGGCTCTGTTTCTTTTCCTTTTTCTAAAACATAAGCGTCATAATACCTGACAAATGTTTTTTCATCCAAATAGACATTAAAAGTTTCAAGATGTATCTTCAGATAAAGAGCTAAGGGGTATTTCTTGGTTTTACCTGAGTCTAGTTTTGCTTGTTGAAATACCTCATTAAGTAGTAGTTTAATTTTGGACATAATTAGTTTTTTAAGGGTAATACAAAATACTTGATTTTCTATCATTCTACATTACGGATTTCCGTAATGCTCTTCCTGTCCATTTTCATGTCTATTCATGTCTATTATTTGTCTGTGACGCCTGTAAGAATTACTAGAAATTTGTAATCAGAAATCAGTGAGAAACAAACAATTAAAACAAAAGACAAAACCAAAGTTACGAAACTGATTTCAAAAACTACCAGATAAAACGGAAGAAAATATCCGGGTTGGGAAGCAGATGTTTCTCTTCCGTTTTTGAAGGTCTACTTCCCAAAAAATTTAAGAAGCGCTTCGAAATTTTAACAGTGTACTGCTCGCGATAAATACTTCGTGAGAGGAAGAAAAACAATTTCAACTTCAAAATTTTTTAAAAATGTTAGACTTAATATTGATGCTAATCGCTTTAGCATTCGGGAATAATAGTGCCAATACTCAATCATGTAACAATGATAATAACGGAACAGTAACCATTCAGACCACCAATCCGGGAACGGGAATGGATCCTGGGACAGGGACAGATCCTGGAGATGGAACGGACCCAGGAACAGGTGGACCAGTAGGAGGAAATACCGGACAAATACCTCCGCCATTTACAAAACCATAATTAATTATTTTTGGACAGATTGCATAGATCTGTCCTTTTTTATTACTTTGCAGTAAACATTTCCCATGAAAAATTCATTAATATTAATTATCTTATTTACAATTATTTCTTGTAACAAAGATAGTATAGTTATCAAGCAACCTCCAACTAATAAACATTTTGAGAGGGCTGCTTCATTTAGAGATCAGAATAACTCAGATTCAGCATTCTACTATTTTAATTTATCAAAAAATGATTTCTTAGATAAAAAGGATTCTTTGGGTGTAGCAAGGGCTCTTATAAATATGGCTTTATTACAATATAGCAAAGGAGATTTTTATGGATCTATTGAAACA